>NZ_JBXWQD010000003.1:0-427254 GCF_059612205.1 Ruegeria sp. CDSA089
CCAGAGCCAAAAACCAGACCGTTGCGCCAATCCCTCAGCGCGCCCGCCTAAACCTCAACCTCAGATGCCCCCAGTCTATCCTGAGCGTCTCAACCGTCTTTCCAGTCCGTCAGCACCGTCTCCAGCGCCCCAGCACCGCCTCAGCAGCGCCGGTGAAGGGGGTTCTAAGGTTTACCGATGGCCTCTGCAACAGCAAAATGACAAAAAGCGAATTTTTTTTGCGAAACTCTTTTTCTTTTATATTTCACAAGCACTTAGGCTGCACTTCGATGACGGAAACCTGCGTCCACCCATCGCAATCACCTAAGTACGCAAACGGCGAACCTCCAATCCAGTCTATATATAGTGGATGATACCTGTTTGGCCACAATAACCCCCGAGTCGAAGGGTGGATTCGACTCGGAATCCGCCCACCCAAAACCAAGTGGACCGCGCCAAAAAAACCAATTTCAACAGAACAGCCCCAGCTTAACCTTGCGCAATCTGACCTAATGGGGTCAGGTCGCAGTCAGGATAAGCGCGCATCATGAAATGACCTCGAAATACGCTGACACTTTTCCCTGTATTCGCACCGTTGGCTTCGACGGGCTGCTGATCTCATTTGCAGATACCATGGCTGAACCTTCCAACAGGGCGGCATTGGCATTTCGGGGGGCAATCGATGCGTTAAACTGGGCCGGCGTTCTTGAGACATCGGCCTCATTGGCGTCGGCCTATGTTCGGTTTGATCCGGCCGTGCTGCCGCATTCTGACATCAAGGACTGGTTGACACACCTGTTAGCACAAAAGGACTGGTACAAAGCGGCGATGCCTGCGGGTCGCAGGCTTTGGACCGTCCCTACTGTTTATGGTGGTGAGCTTGCGCCGCAATTGGATGACGCCGCCCAGGCCGCTGGTCTGGAACCGGCCGAGGCTGTGCAGCGCCTCAGTGCCACGCGGGTGCGGGTACTGACCATTGGTTTTGCCCCTGGGCAACCTTACCTCGGGCCGCTTGGACCGGAATTCAACATTCCGCGCCTCAAGGATCTGACCCCTATGGTGCCTGAAGGTGCGCTGGTTCTGGCCATATCGCAATTCGTTCTGTTTTCGGGGGCTACACCCACGGGCTGGCGGCATGTGGGGCAAACGGCGTTCCGATGCTTCCGTCCAGATGCGCCCGACAGCTTTGCCCTAAGACCCGGTGACGAGATGCAATTCGTTCCCATATCTGCCGATGAGTTGAACGCCATCCGCGCAGTCAATGGAGACGGGATGGGCGGCGCGACGTGTCAGGAGATCGAAGGATGAGCCTGTCAGTTCTGCGCATCGGTCCCGCCTGCACCATACAGGATCAAGGCCGCACTGGATATCTGGATCAGGGCCTGTCGCGTTCGGGTGCCGCGGACATAACGGCCCTTCACGAAGCCGCGGCGCTGTTGGCGCAAAGCACGGATTTGGCCGCGTTGGAAATGGCCGGAATGGGCGGAGACTTCGAAGCCACTCTAGGCACTGATATCGCCCTGACCGGTGCACCGATGCAGGCCAGCATTGATGGCAGTCCGGCCATGTGGAACGCCTCGCACAGGTTGGAGCCAGGTCAACGTCTGTCCATTGGGGCGGCCACGCAAGGCACGTATGGCTACCTCCACCTGAGCGGCGGGATTGATACGCCTCTGTTTCTGGGGTCTCGCGCGGCCCATCTGACCGCCAAGGTCGGACGGGCCGTTCAGGCCGGTGATCAGTTGCCTGCCAAAGGCGGGGCTGGACGAGCGGGTATGAAGCTGCGGCCCGATGATAGGTTTTCCGGGGGGCGTCTTCGCGTTTTGGCCAGCTTCCAGACTTCTCTGTTCGATCAGGACACGCTGGATCGGTTCGCGCTGACCAGTTTCCAGCGGGGCGCGCGAGCGAACCGGATGGGGATGCAGCTTGAAAGCGCGGGCGAGGGCTTTGCCGCCAATGGGCAGCTCAATATCCTGTCCGAGGTTATTACTCCCGGAGACATTCAGATGACCGGCACGGGCAATCCTTTCATCCTGCTCCCCGAATGTCAGACAACGGGCGGTTATCCCCGTATCGCGACCGTACTGCCTTGCGACATTCCCCGCGCGGCGCAAACCCCGGCTGGGGGTGAGATACGGTTTGAGTTTGTGTCTCTGGAAGAGGCCATCACCCTGCACGCCGCCTATTTGGCCGATCTGGCGCAGCTGCCCGGCCGTGTTGAGCCGATGGTTCGCGATCCGCACGACATCCCGGACCTTCTGTCTTACCAGTTAATCGGCGGAGTGATCTCAGCCACCGAATAAAGGAGAATTGCCGATGCCCAGCGTCGATCTGAATGCGGATATGGGGGAAAGCTTTGGCCCCTGGAAGATGGGCGATGATGACAGCCTGCTGAAGATCATCACCTCGGCCAATATCGCATGTGGCTTTCATGCAGGCGACTGGGATGTGATGGCGCAGACGATGACGCTGGCCGCAGAAAACGGCGTTGGGATCGGTGCGCATCCCGGCTTTCCCGATCTACAGGGCTTTGGTCGCCGCAACATGAAAATACCACATGCGTCCTTGCGCAATCTGGTGCGCTATCAACTGGGGGCCGCGTTGGGTATGGCGCAGGCGGTTGGTACCAAAGTCCGGCATCTGAAATTGCACGGCGCGTTGGCCAATATGTGCTCGGTTGATGTGGATATGGCGCGCGCCTGCTATCAGGGTGCGTTGGACGTGGACCCCGATATCATCATCATGGTGCTGGCCGTCACCAAGCAAGAAGAGGCCGTGCGCGACCTTGGCTGCAAATGGGTCGGAGAGATTTTTGCCGACCGCGCCTATAATGACGACGGAACGCTGGTGGATCGAAGCTTGCCCGGCGCTGTCATCCATGACCCCGACCTAGCTGGCCCACGCATCCTGAACATGGTGCGCGAAGGGGCCATCATCACAGAATCCGGCAAACGGCTAGAAACTTCGATCGACACCATCTGCCTGCACGGAGATGGCCCAACGGCAGTGCAAATCGCAGCCTCGGCGCGCGAAAACCTGATTGCAGGCGGGGTCGAGGTGACGAAGTTCATCCGCTGATCAGATTGGCTTAAGACGAAGCGGCTACACCCTTAGTGTTGCCGGGGTCAGTTTCAGCCCCTAGCATGACCACAAGTCCATGTTCTGAATACCACAATCCCGGCAACACCCTGCGCCGCCTTTGAGGCGCAGGAGCAAGGAGATAGCTTAATGTCTTTCGACCTGATGTCTTACCAACCGCGCGGCGACAAGAAAAACTCGGATTTTTTCACCGAATATCTGCCCAAAATCTACGAACGCCGCACCAGCTCGGGCGTTGCCGATCTGGTCGGGGCGATGAAGGCAATCGTGATACAGGTGGAAACTGATGCGCTGTTTGACACTCTGGTCGAGCTCTACGTGATGACACCCTATCGCCACACGGCCAGCTATCTGGGGCACACACATAAATTCTCTGTCCTGCACTCGCATCCCGACTATCCGGCGCTGGTTGTGATGGCGCCACTCAATCCATCGTTCGAAGACTTTATCCCCCGCATCAACCGTATGTATCCGCTGGCGCGGAAGACCCCGCAGACCCGCTATGTCGGAGAGGTTTTTGCCGCTTCCGACCTGACTGCGCTGACCCAAACGCTACAGGATCAGAATATTCGATTCGAATATTCTGGGGACACCGAAAACCCGTTCTACACGCTGGATGGCCTGCGCTTCACAACCCCGTCGGATTTCACCTGCAACCGGGTGGGCTATTCGACGCTGGATTTCAACGACACCGACAGCCTGGGCCTAGGCGACCGGATTTTGCTGAGCGACGACGAAAAAGCCCGTCTGGATCAGGCCGCCGCATTTGGTGCGGACAGCAAGATTGCACCGCTGATGCTGGGCATTGACCACCTCGCCACGCGGGTTCTGGCCGGCGAGCGTGAGGACGCGATCCTCGAATTTCTGACCATGGTGCCCTACTATTTCTGGGGGGCGTACAACATCTCTGAGATGAATTCGTCCACCAATGTGAACCGAAACCCAAACGTAGATGACGACAAGAAATCGCCTGCCAAAGTGTTCACCGCCAACAACACGCCGTCCTTCGTGAATTCCTTCGCCAAGCTGCCGATGCCGACCGAGGATTTTGTCCGCAATTTCGGCCGTCGCCTGCATCACATGGCGGTCGAAGTTCAGGATGGCGATCACGGCGCGGGTGAAAAGAACGTGGATTTCGTGGTGAATACGCTCAAGGATAAGGGCGTGCCATTTCTGGCCCATGTGGTGGGTGAATGTAAGGATGATCCGAACCTTAAGCAGATCTTCTCGAAACACTCGAAAAACACGCTGCTGATCACCGAATATATCGAACGTTGCCACAAATATGATGGCTTTTTCACCAAGGATAATGTCGCCGCGCTGACCGCCGCGGCCGGGCAGGATGAGCAATATCAGCACGGCCATGTGTTCGACTGAAGCGCTGATGTCTTGTATAAAGCGCCAAAAAAAGGCTGCGAGTTTCCTCGCAGCCAAATCCAACCAGGAGAGAGAATGTCGGGTCTTATGACGGCCCGATCATGAAACAGGTGACGTTGCGGGCCTGCAGCCTGCGGCACGCCAGATCGGCCTGTTCGCGGGTCATGCCCTGAAACGTCGCATCGAAGCCGCGCGCGCTTTGGTTCACTTTGCGCAACGTGCCTTCCAGAGTGGTCATTTCCGCCAGAGCGGTTTTCAACAGCACCTTCTCGGCCTCGTATCGCGTGGTATAGCGGCCCACATTCACACCCCACAAATGTCCACCCGAGGTAGACAGACGGGTGACGATTTCGGGCTCGGGTTCTGGCTGAACATTCGGGTCGGTCGAGGCCAGAACCAGGCTATCCGGGCGCGCTGCGGGGCGCGGTGTGTCCCCCGTTGGAGCCTGCACATCCGCCTGCGCGATGGCTGCGGCGATCCCATTCTGGATGCGTGCATCATGCTGCGCAGCCGTGGCGGCGACGGCCCCGGCCAACTGCACAGTCGCCGCGCTTGGGCGTACAACCGGACGCAGGCTGGTGGTCGGGGCACCGACCAGACGGGCAACCTGCACATTCAGGCCCGCATTGCCCGCATAAGCCGGACGCGAAGGCTTGCGAATGGGCGCGCGCGACGGGGCGCGGCGGAAGCCCATATCCAGCAATTCTGCCACTTTGGCATTGCGCGATGCACCCGATTTGCCGCCAAAGACGGTAGCGATGATCCGTTCATCCTTGCGCTTGGCCGAGGCCACAAGGTTGAAACCCGCAGCCCGCGTGTAGCCGGTCTTGATCCCGTCCGCGCCTTTATAGGCGGCCAAAAGGCGGCGGTTCGTATTGGGCACCGTCTTGATCCCGGCATCGGTCGAACGACGTGAGAACAGGTTGTAATATTGCGGATAATCATACAGCAGATGCCGCCCCAGCGTGGTCATGTCGCGCGCCGTGGACAGGTGGCCCGACTCGGTCAGGCCATGGGCGTTCTTGAAGGTCGTGCGGCTCATACCCATCGCTTTGGCGGTCCGGGTCATGCGGCGGGCAAATGCCGCTTCGGAGCCGCTGATGGCGATCCCGATGGCCGTCGCCGCGTCATTTGCGGATTTCACCGCCGCCGCGCGGATCAGATACCGGAAAGCAATTCGCTGTCCCGAGCGCAAACCCAACTTGGACGGAGGCTCTGCAGCCGCCGCTTTGGTTATGCGAACCTGCGTGTCCAGCTCAATCTCGCCATTCCGAACGGCCTCGAACGCGATATAGAGCGTCATCATCTTGGTCAGTGACGCAGGGTGCAGCCGGGTGTCGGCATTGCGCGAATGCAGCACCTCGCCGGTGCGTGCGTCAATCACCATCGCTGCATAAGGCGCGGCGACAGATTGCACCGGCACCAAGGAAAGCAGCCATACGAATGCTATAAGAAATAAGCCCATTCGGGCCGGAACTGTCCGCCGAACCTGCACGATCTTTGCCTCTGTCTACCTCGGGCCGCCGGGTTTTCCCGGTCAGCAAATCATTTATTTTATTGCCCACCAGCGTAACACAGAGGTCGCGCGAAAGAAACCGAAAGCTGGCTAAATCGTCGTTTGTTTCAAGGCGTGTCGCACCACAATATGTAGAACAGAACCACCGCGCACCCACTAGATCAGCGCCTGACGCAGCGCCTCCACGCCCCTTGGCATCAATTTTTTGTAACTGGGGCCATTCGGCAACATCAGGAAAACGTGTTGATGAACCCCGACAGCTCCCCAAGATCCCGCAGTTCTTTGTAGCGCTGTGAGGTGGATGGGACCTCGGCTTCTTCGATCTCCCATATCAGCCCGTGGGGCACATAGACGCCCCAACACCCAGCCTGAATCGGGGCGACCACATCGGACCGCATCGAATTGCCAACCATCATCGCATGTTCCGGCCCATCCCCGTGACGCGCGAAAATTTCGGTGTATGTCCCCGCGGTCTTTTCCGAAACGATCTCGACCTCATCAAACAGTTCGCCCAAACCTGATTGGGCCAGCTTTCGCTCTTGGTCGATCAGATCACCTTTGGTGATCAAAACAACCTTGTGAGTCGTCGCGACAGCCTCGATCGCTTCGCGGGCATGGGGCAGCAATTCGATAGGGTGGGCCAACATCTCTTGCCCGGCTTCGATCAATTGGCGAATGACCGAGGCAGGCACTCGGTCTTCCGTCACCTCAATGGCTGTCTCGATCATCGACAAGGTGAAGCCTTTGATTCCATAACCATAATGGCGGATATTACGCTTTTCAGCGGCCAGAAGGCGGTCCATCAGATGATCCCGCTCGGCGTGATCTACCAGAAGGTCGGCGAAATGCGCCTGTGTCAGTTGAAAGAAACGCTCATTGTGCCACAACGTGTCATCAGCATCGAACCCGACGATGGTCAGCTTGTTTTCCATTGCATTTGCGTCCTGCTGGCTCTTTTCTCTGGCCCCTTGGACGTTATATAACCGCTCAGATAAACCGAAGCCTGAATCGGTATAGGTGCGCGCAATGTTTGAAAATCAATGGACAATGTCTGACAAATCGGATGACGAGGGTGGCTCGTCTGTCCTGGTCGAGACGCGCCCAAAGACCAAACGCCCACCGCTGTACAAAGTCCTTCTGCTGAATGATGACTACACCCCGATGGAGTTCGTGGTTCATGTGCTTGAACGTTTCTTCGGCATGACCCACGCGCAGGCGTTCGAGATCATGCTGACCGTGCATAAGAAAGGCGTCGCCGTCGTTGGCGTCTTCAGCCATGAGATTGCCGAAACCAAGGTGGGTCAGGTGATGGATTTCGCCCGCAGGCACCAGCACCCCCTGCAATGCACCATGGAACGCGAAGAGTAACCCTACTCTTCCCGTAAATCGCTGATGTCCCCTCGTCTTGATCTTGCCTTGAACAGCGGCCTTGCGCTGTCACAGCCGCTGACTGTGATCGGTCCGACACCTACCCACGACCTGTCCGCGATGCCGCGCGACGCGCAGGTGGTGCAGTCGTTCAAACCATTCCACGACCATTTTGAAGCGCAGGGGTTTGACGTCACACCCGAGGCCAGACATGCGTGTCAAGACGCGGTAATCTTTCTGCCCCGCGCCAAGTCACTGGCCCGCAGTCTTGTGCAACAAGCCTGTTTACGCGCCGAGGGCTTAATCGTTGTGGACGGAGCCAAAACCGACGGGGTGGACAGCCTGCTGAAGGACATTCGCAAACGCGTTCCAGTCGAAGGGCCGATTTCCAAGGCGCATGGCAAGATATTCTGGTTCACCTCCGATCCAGCGGCGTTCGCCGATTGGGCTGCGCCCAAGTCGCAAGTGGTGGACGGGTTTAAAACTGCCCCTGGTGTGTTCTCGGCGGACGGAGTTGACCCGGCCTCTGCGCTGTTGCTGGACGCATTGCCCGCTAAACTAGGCGCGCGGGTGGCTGATCTGGGCGCGGGCTGGGGCTTCCTGTCCGCAAACCTGCTGCAAAAACAAGGGCTGCGCAGTCTGTATCTGGTTGAGGCAGACCACATCGCCCTGACCTGCGCCAAGACAAACGTCACCGACGAAACGGTATCGTTCCATTGGGCGGACGCCGTGACGTGGCGTGCGCCCGAGGGGCTGGACGCGGTTGTTATGAACCCGCCCTTTCACACTTCGCGCAGCGCAGACCCCGCGCTGGGTCAGGGCTTTATTCAATCCGCTGCGCGCAATCTGGCGAAGCACGGAGAGCTGTGGATGGTGGCCAATCGCCACCTGCCTTACGAAACAACTCTGAACGACACATTCGCGCGTGTCGAAGAAGTGACCGGAGACAATCGGTTCAAGGTGTTCCACGCCTCTCGCCCTCGGCGATGATCCCGGTTAACCTGCGCGCAACTCAGGGAGGTTCCGCATGTCCTTTTCCATAACAGGCAAGACCGCCATCGTGACCGGCGGCGCCAATGGCGTTGGCCTGGCAATCGGTCGGCATTTTGCGGATGCAGGCGCCAATGTGATGTTCGCTGACATGGACGAGAAGCGCCTGGCCGAGGAACTGGGCGAACAGGCCGATGACAGCAACATCCGCTTCTTCGCGGGCGATCTGCGTGAAAAACTGACCATTGCAAACCTACTTTCGGCCACGATAGACGCCTTCGACCAAGTGGATATCCTGATCAATGGCTCACGGCAGGTGATCCCGTCGGACCCGCTGGATACCGATGATGACTCGGTCAAAACCTTGCTGAATCAGAACCTGATGCCTGCTCTGCGTCTCAGCCAGGTTGTGGCCAAGCGCATGATCAAACAGGCCGGTGACGGCGACGCGCCCGCCGGATCGATCATCAACCTTTCCTCGATTGCCGCACGCCGTACGCACCCGGACCTGATGGCCTATTCGGTCTCGACCGCCGCGTTGGATCAGATGACGCGATCGTTGGCCGTGGCCTTCGCCCCGCATCGCATCCGCGTAAACTCGATCGCGTTGGGGTCTGTGATGAGCGCCTCGTTGCAGTCCACGCTCAAGGAAAACCGCGATTTCCGCGATGATATCGAGAAACACACGCCGCTGGCACGCATTGCCGCCCCGACCGAATTGACCGAGACGGCGCAGTTCCTGGCCTCGGACGCGGCAGGGTTCATCACCGGACAAATCCTTACCATTGACGGCGGTCGCACCCTGCTAGACCCCGTCGCAGCCCCGGCCCACTAAGCTTATGTTCGAGATCGAAAAATCCACCGCCTCTGCCTGGTTCCGCCAACTGCGCGACGACATTGTAGTCGCGTTTGAAGCGCTGGAAGACAGCCACGACACCGGCCCCTTTGCCGCAGCTCAACCCGGCCGGTTCGAGGTCAAGGAAACCAAGCGCCATTCGGATGATGGGTCAGACGCGGGCGGAGGATTGATGTCGGTCATGCGCGGCGGTCGTGTGTTCGAGAAAGTGGGCGTCAACGTCTCGACCGTTTACGGCACGCTGGGCGAGCGAGCGCAGCACGCTATGGCAGCGCGCAAGGGCATTCCGGGCATGACCGAGGACCCGCGGTTCTGGGCTTCGGGCATTTCGCTGGTGGCGCATATGCAAAACCCACATGTCCCGGCGGTTCACATGAATACCCGAATGTTCTGGACCCCGCATGCCTGGTGGTTCGGCGGCGGGTCGGACCTGAACCCGTGTATCGAATATGAAGACGACACCGCCCATTTCCACTCCGTCCAAAAGGCGCATCTGGACCCGCATGGGCCGGGACATTACCCGCGCCTCAAAGAGTGGGCGGATGAGTATTTCTATATCCCCCACCGCAAACGCGCACGCGGTGTGGGCGGGATATTCATGGATGACTATTGCACCGGCGACTGGACGGCGGACTTTGCGTTGACTCAGGATATCGGCCGCGCGTTTTTGCCTGCCTTCCTACCGCTTGTTGAAAAGCGCCGGGTGCAGGGGTTTGATGACGCAGACAAAAACACCCAGTTGGTGCATCGCGGACTCTATGCGGAATACAACCTAGTCTATGATCGGGGCACCAAGTTCGGGCTGGAAACCGGCCACGATCCCGATGCTGTGCTGATGAGCCTGCCACCTTTGGCAAAGTGGGTTTGAGGTCAGAACCCAAACTCCAGGAAATTGTCAAAGCAATACCCCTGCGCCGAGGCTGCCGACAGATTTTCGCCCACACGTTTGACGGTGACGGAATAACTCGTGCTGGTATCCGCGCCCTCCGGCGGCGTTAGGGAGAACTGCACGGTGCGGGTCTGTTTTTCGTAGGCGCGGTAGATATAGATGCGCTGGGTCGCCTTGGTTCTGAGCGTCCGAATAGCATAATCGCCAATACCACACCAATAGGCCACCGGCGCCGACGTTCCCCGCGTCGAGACTTCGTAAACGCCATTGCCCTTGTCTGCCACATTGATCCGAATGGCCGGGTTCAACCTGAACCCCACCCCAACAGCCTGTGCCAGGCCCGGCACTACAATAGCGATTGCCACAATCGCCGCTTTCCATGATGTCATCTGCGTCCTTAATCGGGCCGAATTGGCCGCGCTATTTCTTCCTTCGGAAATCAATAACGCTATCATAGCACAGGTTTTCGGCCCGCGACGCAGATAAGTTTTCCCCCACGCGGTTAACAGTGAGCGAATAGCCAGGGGTCGTGTCGATGTCCGCCGGAGGATCGAACGAGAATTTGACGGTGCGCGCACCCGGCACATAGGCTTCGGCGATGTAGATACGCTGAGTTCTTGCCTTGCCCAAGGTCTGAACCGCGTAGTCCCCAATACCACACCAATAGACCGGGGCCGACGAAATGCCGACAGGTTCCACCCTGTAGACGCCACCCTCCTCAGGCGTGACAATCACTTGGAACGTGGGGAAAATCCCCACCCCCGGTCTGTTTGACTGCGCGGTCGCGGACCCTGCGACGACGACCAGAAAAATCGCGGCCAGAATAGCTTTCACGAAAATACCTCCGTCCTAAAGGCCTGATGCCACTGGGCTTAGGTCCATAAGACGAATTGAAATATTTAGTTACAAGCGCACGCTTGACCACGATTGCGTTACCCGATTGATAACAAAAGCCAGAGGTTAGCTTTGATTCACCCGTCCGCCCACGTCATGCGGGGCAAGCGCAACTGTCTTGATGACCGCATAACATTGCATCCCGGTTTGCAGACCCAGCGCATCGACCGAACGGCGCGTGATGCGGGCCAGAACCGGACCGGCAGTGGTTTGCAGCGACACGATAGCGCCCGGCCCGTCGCCTGCGCGGATCGTGTCGACCGTGCCAGACAGCACGTTCAGGGCCGAAAGCCCCTCGGGCGGTTTGTTCGACAGGATGACCTCTTGTGCTGGGATGCGGATACGCAGGGTCTCGCCAATTTGATGCGGAATACGCGGCAGAAACAGGCTGGCCCCACCCGCATCCAATTCCGTGAGGCCATCCACATGGTGCTTCGACACCCGAACCTGCAACACCGCGCCAACCGCCCGGATACCCGCAGGCGCAACCGACGGGTCGGCCAGAACCTCGGAGGCTGGTCCGTGGCGCACCGCCTTGCCGTCCTGCAAAGCAACGACCGACGTTGCCAGCCGCGCGACCTCAGCCGCAGAGTGGGTGACGTAGAGGATTGGGACCGAGACCTCATCCCTGAGCCGTTCGAAATAGGGCAGAATCTCACCCTTGCGCGCATCATCCAGAGCGGCCAGAGGCTCGTCGGCCAGAATAAGGCGCGGGCTGGCCAGCAAGGCCCGGCCAATCGCCACGCGCTGTTTCTCACCCCCCGACAGACCCGCAGGGCGGCGGTCCAGCAGATGGCCGATACCCAGCATCTCGATCACTTTGTCCGGGTTTTCACGCCGCGCGCCCTTGGGTGCGAACCAACGCCCGTAGGACAGGTTCTGGCGCACGGTCAGGTGGGGGAACAAGCGCCCTTCCTGAAACACATAGCCCAGGCGGCGTTTATGCGGTGGCAGCCACAAGCCCTGTTCGGTGTCAAACAACTCCCACCCGTCCACGGACACGCGGCCCGAGGCGGGCTTCAGCAACCCCGCCACGGCATTGACAACCGTGGTCTTACCCGAACCAGACCTCCCGAACAGAACCGTCACACCCGAAGGCGCATCAAAGCTGAGATCCAGCTTGATATGAGGCAGATCGTGCTGCAATCGAACGGATAAGCTCATGACCCGGCCACCCTTGCCGCAACGCGACGACCGATGAATTCCGACAGCAAAAGCGCGCCCATGGCGATGATGATCGAGATCACGACCAGTCGGGTCGCCGCCGCCTCACCGCCCGGCACCTGAAGGAAGGCATAGACCGCCGATGGCAACGTCTGGGTTTGTCCGGGGATGTTCGAGACGAAAGTGATCGTGGCACCAAATTCGCCCATCGCCTTGGCAAAAGCCAGAATAGCGCCCGCTATCACGCCCGGCAGGATCATAGGCAGAGTGACGGTTGCGAAAACCATCAGACGCGAGGCGCCCAGCGTTGCGCCGGCCTGTTCCAGCTTTGGGTCAACCGCTTCGATCGACAGACGGATCGCGCGCACCATCAGCGGAAAGGCCATGATGCCGGCGGCCAGCGCAGCGCCGGTCCAACGGAATGCGAAAACGATGCCGACCTCCGCCATCACGCGCCCTAGGGGTCCCTGCAGCCCAAAGGTCAGCAACAGCAAATACCCGGTGACAACCGGAGGCAAGATCAAGGGTAGATGCACCAGCCCGTTCAATACCTGCCGCCCCGGAAACCGCCAACGTGCCAGCGCATAGGCCACGAATATCCCAAACGGCAGCGTCACTAGCGTCGCCCAGAATGAAACGCGCAGCGACAGTCGCAACGCCTCAAGCTCATCTGGTCCCAGCCAACCCATGCGTTACTGGCCCGGCAGGGAAAATCCCTGCCTCTCGAACACCGCCTGCGCGGTCGGGGATTGCAAGTGATCCAGAAAAGCTTTGGCCTTTGATCCCGCTATTGCGGTCAACGCGGCTGGATAGATGATAGGAGGATGCAAGTCGTCCGGAAAAGTCGCCATGACGCGGGCCCGGTCCTCGACCGTAGCATCCGACCGATAGACGACACCCAAAGGCACCGCACCTGCCGCGACAAGGGCCAGCGCCGCGCGCACATTATCAGTCTGCGCCACCTTGCCCTGCACATCGTCCCACAGGCCCAAATTGGTCAGAGCCGCTTTGCCGTAAATCCCGGCGGGCACCGCATCGACCAGCGCCATGGCCAGATGCCCGTCTTCTAATGCCGCCAGCAGATCAGTCTCGACCGCGAACCCGTTCAGCCCTGGGACCGTTGGGCCACCAATCAGAACCAACCTATTGCCCAGCAGATCAACCCGTGATCCGGGCGCAATCAGGCTGCCCTCCTGCAACACATCCATCCACTCGGCATTCGCCGAGATGAACAGGTCTGCCGGAGCGCCCTGCTGAATCTGGCGCGCTAGAACCGAAGAGGCCGCGTAGGACACCGTGACCTCTTGCCCGGTCGCGTCCTCGTACTGGATGGCGATTTCGTCCAACGCGTTTTTCAGGCTGGCGGCAGCAAAGACCAGAACGCCGTCGGCCCCCGCACGCATCGGGGTCAGCATCAGGACGCAGAAAGTGAAAACCGTGACCAGCGCCCGGCGCAGATGTGACAGGATCATTCCCAGCCCGCCCGTTAGATCAACATCCCCTCGGGGATATCTGAGGCAACAGGGCGCACGCAAGTACCGATGCACTTCGACCCCGTCCAGACGCCCGAAATTACGCACAAAAAAGGCGGTGCCGTGTCGCAAAGAGGATTGATCTGCCCGACCGCTGGAAGGATGCTGCTCTGAGCCACAGAACAGGACCACCGTCATGCTGCACACTACTCCCGGTCTGATTGACGCGATCCGCGCGCGCTTTGCCCATGTTGAAACCTGCCCGTTTCAAGGGCCCCGCATCTTCTTTGAAAACGCAGGCGGCGCGCTGACGCTCAATTCGGTGGTACAGACCTCGGCCAAATTCGCCGCGATCCCCGACAATCAGGGCCGCGACAACGTGGCTAGCCATGCGCTGGTCGATATCATCAATACAGCCAAGGCCGATTTGTCGGTGTTCATGAATGCGTCTTCGGGTCAGTTCTTTGTGGGCGAAAGCGGGACCGAACTGCTGTTTCGGATGATCCGCACCGCCTGCGTGAACGCGCCCAAAGGCAGCAAAGTGATCGGCAGCTCGATTGAGCATCCCGCTAGCCGCAGCGCCGCCCGACGCTGGGCCGATATTGCTGGGCTGGATTATGTCAACGTCCAGCACGATGACGAAACGGGGCTGGTCACCGCCGACGCCTACCGCGCCGCAATGACCCCCGACGTCCGTGTGGCCACGATCGTTCACGCGTCGCCCGTGACCGGTATGGGTATGAACGTTGCCGCCATCGCGCAGGCCATCCGCGACGTCTCGCCTGACTGTTTCATCATTGTCGACGGTATCCAGCACGCAGCCCATGGGCAGTTGGATATCGACAGCTACAACGTCGACGGCTATGCGATTTCACCCTACAAAGTGTTCTCGCGTCACGGCTATGGCATTGCCTGGACCTCGGACCGGTTGACCGCCCTACCCCATGACCAGTTGATCGACGCCCCCTCAGACGGGTGGGAGTTCGGAACCCGCGACACCGGCTCTTACGCCACCATGTCCGATGTCGTGGCCTATTTCGACTGGCTGGGCGCGCAGGTCTCGAACGCCACGGACCGCCGAGCAAGGATCGAGGCCGCGGGCCGCGCCATCCACGCCTACGAAACCCATCTGACAAACACCATGATCAAAGGCACCGGCAACCTGCCCGGCCTGCGAGATATGGAGCATATCTTGGTCCTGGGCGGCGCAGATAATCCCGCGCGCGAAGGGTTGGTGTCTATCGTGGTGCACGGGAAACCCTCGGCCGAGGTCGTGACCCGCCTGAACGATCAGGGAATCCGCACCCATATCCGCAAAGCCGATCACTACAGCGGCAACGTTCTGACCCCGCTGGGCTTGAACGACTGCATCCGTATATCACTCTGCCACTATAATACCGAGCTGGAAGTGGCCCAACTGCTGGCCGCACTCAAAGAGATGACGGACTGATCAAAGAATTTCTGTCCAACCCTCTTGCGCCCGCGCGCAGGCTTGGCTACATGCACCGTCACGGGTGATTAGCTCAGTTGGTAGAGCGCTTCGTTTACACCGAAGATGTCGGGAGTTCGAGTCTCTCATCACCCACCATCCTTCCCCACAATGTATCAAGGTCTTGCGCGACTAGTGCCTATTGTTGTGCTGCGCGAAAAACTGTTTCCGCTGCGCTTAGACAAAAAAGCTGTCTCCAACACAGGAGAGATAGGCCATGGCAACAATCATAAAACGGCCTACCGAAAAGTGGCAGGCGACGGTCCGGAACGACGGCAATCCCGATCCAAGACCTTTCAAAAGCGTGCTGATCCGGCGAAGTGGACGTGAGAGATTGAGGTGCGCGCCAAGGAGGGTCGTTCACGGAGACAAACAAAGCGATCATTCAGCCGCGTCGCAGCATTCGGCACATTGGGCTCAGAGTGGTCATTCTGATCTGACGGGCAGCTGCCATGCGGACAAAGCTACCCAAAGCTGATTGGTTGCTGATGATCGTTCTCCATTCTAAAGCAGACTTTGGTTTTTTCGCTACTCCGAGGCTCCGCGAATTAGTTTGCTCTTCGTTGTTCTGACTGACTGGGTTTGGATCCGCCTGTTTTGGACGTCATGGCCTTCGCGTAGTCGCGTTTTGCCTGCGCAGGGTCCTCGAAGCGAGCATGTACGACGCAAAAGAATAGGGTACTGTCATCTCGTCCGTTGCGAGGTGTGAACCAATCAAAGGGATCGCTCGGCTTTACCGATGCAGTCTGATTGGTTGGCGAAGTCGCAGGTGCGACACTGGCTTCACTGTTTGAAATGTCATCAAGCAGTGTTGGTCGGGCAGTGCCAGTATCCGGCGTAAGAATACCCATGATCTGCTCGCGACCAGCCGGAACAAAGCGCCCGCTTTCTTCAACTGGAAACCGGATTGGCTGCCCAGCATAAACATCTCGTTGGACTTCGCTATTCCTGACAACAATCGTGCCGTGAACAAGCACATACGGAATGCCTTCTGACGGAAGGCCTTGCTGACCCAGAGTATAGTTCGCTTTTTCGGTCACAGTCTCCGGATCAAAGATCGTGATGTCTGCGACCATGCCTTCCTGCATACGCCCACGCACCTGCATTGCACGCAAACCTGTGTCGCCCAATCGCTTCGCGTGTATGTAGCTTAGCTGTGTGAGCGTAAGCATCAGCGGCACATTCGCTTCGCGGGCCAATCTGAGGACAAGCGCGTGGCTGCCTGCTGACCGAGGATGCCCGGCATAGTCTTCGTAGGGTGCATCCCAACTCATCAGATTGCCCTCAATATCCAACCCGGCCATACCGTCGCCCGAGATGCCATAGCCTGCGATAGTGATCCAATCATTGAGCCATTGCTCTCTCGGAGGGCTAAAAACAATGGCTGTCCGTCCCGGTTCATTCTCGGCAAAGCTCAAGAACTCGTCTTTGGTCACAAAGCGATCGAGTTGGGGATCAAAGATAGTGTCTTCGTATTTGTACCCCATCGAGCCTTCCCAATTTTCGGGGGCGATGATGGAGGCTCCGTAGTTTCCCGATCCGGCGGTCCAGGGATAGTAACTGGACCAGACGTTATAGCCTTGGTCGCGGGCCATCTGGAGTTTTTCCTGATTTTCCCACCACCCATAATCGTTGTCGTGATGAATGTGCAGCGGCGCGTCGAGCACCATCGCATTGACTAGGATTTCGTTGACGCCGGTCTGTGTCTCAGTGGGTGTCGAGGCACTGGGATGAAACCGGTGATGCACCGAAGTTAAACGCCCGTAACGCGCCGCAGCCCGCTGTGCTTCGAACATCTCGTAGGTTGTGATGCCTTCGCGGGCGTAGCCGATGGTCGATCCCACGCCGAGTGCTCCAAGACGTAGTCCTTCATCCAGTTGGGCAGTGATTTCGTTCATCTGCTCGCGGTTGCTTGGAACCGACGACCACCCTTCGACGCCGTCTTCCACAGATTGTGCCCGCAGTGCGAAAAAGTTCCGGAAGTCTATGTCCCCACCTTCCAGCACAAGGCCGTCATGCACCCGCATCCGCGCGAATTCTTGTCCAACGACCGTGCCATAGTTTGCCTGCGTCACGCCTTGGCGCGCTGCGTACCAGTCGTCGATATTCGCGGCCCCGACCTCAAAATCCATTTGCGTCGTAACACCGTCACGAAGGTTGACCTTGATACCCCAAGGATCCAGCCCGTGTTGTTCAAGGTCGATAAACCCGGGCGCCACAACGTGCCCTGTCGCATCGATGGCTTCGCTGCCGCCGATGTCTTCGTCGGTAATCGCAGTGATCCAGCCGTTGCTTATTCCAACATTAGCGATCTGGTCGAAACCGGTTTCCGGATCCATTACCCGACCATTGAGAATGACCACGTCGTACGTCTGCGCGACACATAAGGTCGAACACACAGACAATGTCCCAGCCAGAAACAGGGTACGCATGGTTAAGTCCTTTCTTTGGTCAGCAATTCAGGATGTTTCGTAAATTCTTGGCGTCTGCTTTCGCGACACATCAGAAAACGACCCGGGTTCTGAGGCTGAACAGTGTAATGCTGTCCTGCATGGGATTCAGCAGAGGGTTGGAAACGTATTGCAGGGACGGTGTGATCTGCAGCCCGGGCGAGATTGAAAACCGGTAGAAAGCTTCGAGCGTGAACTGGTCACCGTCTATGCCTCTTGCCTCGGCCCAATTCAGGCCCAGACCGGCCAGATCGGTATTGCGGCCATAGTAACCCAAACCGGCAGAAACCGACCGGTCATAAAGAGCGGCGGTCCGTCTTGAGGCCCCTGCCCGAAAGAATGGCATCCACCTATTGTCAACAAACCATGCAGCAGAGAACGCAGCGCCGTAATCTTCCGCTCGACTGCCATCGTCAGCCGCATCCGCATGCCAGAGGGTCAGATGGATATTGTCGAAGTAGATGCGATCAAAGCCGGAAGTGTAACCAAGCTCGAGTGACTTGAAGAGATTGCCGTCGCTAAACACATCAAAGTTTGGATCGGACGGGTCGGCGTTTGCGTCTGATACGCTGGCAACGGCGTAGAGGTTCTCGCTCAGCTTTACCCCACCGGCAATACCAAGGCCTTGGTTGGGCGTGTTAATTGTCGGGTTGGTATTGAAAGACAGGTTTTGAAAACCGCTATAGGGGCTTACCAACCCGTAGATATCCACAAAGTCCGTTACATCAATCTGCCCGACTTGCAGCGTCCACGACCCATTCTCGGCCCTCTGGGTCCAGAAAAGGTTAGTCAATAGCAGACCATTGTCGTTGAAGGCTGTTCCCGTGATCGAAAGCGCTCCGCCATCCAGCCCAAGAAACTGCGGAGCAACGTCAGTGTAACTGTGCCGGTCTTCGATCTTGAATGTTAGAGAGCCCCGTTCAGTTGCCTGCCAACTGCCGTAGAGGCGTGCAATTCCACTTGCCGCTTCACTGGCTCCCAGATCAGCGTTCGTGGTTTGACCCAGCGCCAAGTAATCAATGTTGAACCGAAACCCGCCCTCAGCCAGTCGGTCTTTCCACTCAAACCAACCCGGCGCGATGTTGCGCGGAAAATCGGAACGGTATCGTGGGTCGGTCAGGCCGTCTCCGGGCTCTAGATCAGCTTCGACCGAAGATGGGCCGGATAGTCCCTGAGCCGACGCTGCGTCAGCAAAGGCAATGCTCAATGCGGCAAACAAAAGTCTTATCATTCAGGCGCCCTTGCTCCGCCGGTCTTGCGATTTCCCGCCGCCCGGATGCGATCAGCGGCTCGCTGCTTCCATTCCAGCCTATCTGCTTCAGTTTCCAGAGTTTCGACACGTTCCGTCTCTAGCTGGAAGGTCGCATTCATCGGCATGAGACCATCCACAACCATCATATTTTGAACGTAAGGATCGATAGTCAGCTTACCGGTCAGCCGAACGGGTTCGTGGACATAGCTGGGCGTCCAGTCCCCGTTCAACCGCACGCGGATCATCTGGTTCGGCGGAGGTGGAGGCATATGACTGCACATCCCTCGTTCCGGCACTAAATACGCGACAGGCCGCCCGTCCGGATCATTCGGAGCAGGAATGGCAAAGCCCGCCAGTGTGATTGTTTGGCCGTCTAATTCCGGATTTCCGTTCGTGCCAGCCTTTCTTCGACGTTCCGTTACCACCTCTCGCTGATCGAGTAGCCAGTCGACATCAATTCCATCAGACGCCAAGGCATCCTCAGTCTCGGTCAAAAGCATTTGCCACTTTTGCCGCTCGTCTTCACTGCCATCATTCTGCTGCAGCCTGCCACGCAATCGCACGACGTAGAGGACATCGTCGAATTGTTCGGGACTGAGATCACGGTAGGGGTCTTCAAAGATCTGCGAGGATGGGTCCGGCAGGTCTGCCCAGTCCAACGCGGTATCGGGCGTCGCCATGGCAGACTGTCCACACCAAACCAACCCTGCCAATACTACGGTGCGAAACACATAGTGCATAGATGCTCTCCGGCTCTTTAGAGGTGTCAATCCAGTGTGTTTTTGTAGATGACGCCGTCCTTCATGATCAGGCGGATCGTCTCGGGGCTTTCGGGCCTCGGGTCGGCACCGAACCACTGATCGCCCGTACCAACGACCGAGAAATCTTCGAGCGGGTTACCGTCGATAAGCAGGATATCCGCATAGGCACCTTCTTCGATCACACCCAGTTTCCCGGCGGTATACGGGTTCATGAAGTCACCCGACAAAGCGACCACCTCGCCACCTGTCGATGTCAGCGTGACCATAGATGTGTAGGGCCCGAAAAACTCGTTGTTCAGGTGTTTTTCATAGGCAATCTGGATATTGCAGGCCTCGACCGAACCAACACAGTCGGTCTGGAACCCTCGCTTCACCGGACATTCCTTCATATTGTCGATGTAGCCTGCAAACGTGGCCGAAGCGGACTTGGCTTTGGCAAGGCTCGACGGGACGTTTGCTACCGCTGGAATATCGAGCAGTCCGGGATCGAAGGCCGTCAGGTTGGTGGTGATATACGCCCCTTTTTCGTTCATGATTTGGGCAATTTCACAGTCAAACGAAAAGCCATGTTCGATGGACATGACACCTGCGTCCAGCGCACTCAGGATCGCTTCCTTGCGATAGGAATGCGCCATGACATAGCTGCCGTATTCATTGGCCACTTGCACGGCGGCCCTGATCTCCTCGGGCGATCCAGCCAGCAATTGCCATGGGTCGAAGGCCGAAACGACACCCCCGGATTGCATGAACTTCAACTGAGTCGCACCCATGCGGAAGTTGTTGCGCGCGAACCTGTAAACGTCGTCCACTCCGCTCACCTCCTGCGCCAAGTTCAGACGGCTCATGTTTGTCTCTGAACCCGGAGGAGCGGTGAAATTCGCAAAGTCAGCATGACCGCCGCGCGTTCCGATAAATGCACCGGACGGAAAGTAACGCGGTCCGTCAATTTGGCCTGCGTCAATTGCGCGGCGTAACCCGCCATTGGCCCCACCCGCGTCCCTGACTGTGGTGAAGCCCTGCATCAAATACATCTCGGCCATCCGCGCACCGTGTATAGCAAAGTCTTCCCACGTTGTGTTGGCCTCCATCGCGGGCAAGGTTGGCCCCATCAGCATCAGGTGCGCGTGCAGTTCGATAAACCCGGGGGTCAGTGTCCGTCCCTCTCCGTCAATGACTGCGGCATTGGGGGCATCAATCGCATCGGTTGAGACGGCTTTGATCAAGTTGCCCTCGACCAGAACGCTCGCATTTTCGATACGCTGTTCATTCACGCCATCGAAGACATGCACGTTAGTAAACAGCGTTTGGGGTTCTTCCTGATCCTGAGCCTGGGCGGACGCTGAAAAAGAAAGACCGGCAGCGGCGATTACCGCCAAGTAAAGCGACATTCGTAGACCGGACATAGGTACTCCCTTCATATTCTTGTTTTACCAACTGTAGTCCGGAAAACTTTACCGCGGTTGCCAGTTTCGAATTATAATGTTCGAATGTGATAGTAAAAATGGCCACTGAACAGCGCATTCAATCCTAGAAAAAGGTGACGAGATTGCCTTTCAACACCACCTCTCAAGAGCATAGCGAGGGCTTTATTCGCCTCTCTTTGGCTGCCCCGTTTTTGCAGTATCTCATCGACCGCGAGATCGATCCGCAACCAGCTTTGGATCAGGTCGGGTTGAAGGCCGAACTGTTGTCTGACCCATCCGTGTTCGTTCATTCAGAGTTGGTCTACGGGTTGGTTAATACCTTCTCAGAAGTTTCAAGGGATCGGTATCTTGGACTGAATGTTGGGGAGACGTTTGACCTGCAAGCATGGCCACCTTTCGCCCAGGCCTTGCAATCGACAAAGACATTATTCGAGTTTTTTACCCGATTTGTCCGGCTTGTGCCGCAGGAATCCAATTCCGTGCGGCACAGCCTTGTCATTGAAGCGGACAAAGCGACCTATCGTATCGAAAGGCAGCAAGAACCGACTGTTCCACCCGTTCAGGTGACCGGCTTTGGAGCCGCAATCTATGTACGCCTATTGCAGACCGTCGTCGGCGATTCCTGGGATTCTTCGCGCGTGCGATGGGAAAGCAGATACATCAATGGTCTACCTATCGACTATAAAGGGATCGAGGTTGGCTTGGGAACCTATCCCGGAATGCAAATTAGCTTTCCTGTGGAATGGTTGTTTTTGCACCATGTCTCTGAGTGTACTGGCAAACCCGTAGCCTCACCGCGACAAGATGAAGAAGTAACCGTGGTGGCAGCTTTGCGATCTGTTTTACGTGACAAGCTAGATGAAACCGATTTGGGACCAAATGTAGTGGCTGGGTTGCTGGGGATACAGCCGGAACGGTTTCTGAAGGCCCTTCAGCAACAAGGCACAACGCTACCCCGCGAAATCAAGCGGCTTCGTGTCGATGTGGCAAAGGAGCGCCTAAAAGAAGACCAGATGACAATTGCAGAGATCGGTCTGATGCTCGGCTATTCTGACAAGTCCCATTTCACTCGCTTTTTTCGAGGTCAAACCGGAATGACACCGACCAAGTTCCGCCTTGGTGCATAATTGCTGGACTGCTTTTCCACTACTTTGCAAGTGGGGACCAACAAGTATTCGCAACACATTTTTTGAAGCCCCTATCTTAGGATCGCAGTGGGACAATTTCCCCATAGCCCCTATGGCAGCTTTTACAGTGCTACGCCTCCGCTTCAGCAAACCTCTGACTAAGTTCGATCGGCAGCAAATCTGATTGAAGCAAGTTGTCATGCGCTATTGAACCGTTGGGAAAACGGTGCGACCTCCAAGCCACTGACAACGCAAGGCATCTCTCCAAGATAGCACTGGTCGCGGCAGAGGAAAACAGCACCTTATTGCACGTGCGGTTTGAGTCAAAACGCTTCGTTGGCTCCGAGTTTGCCGGAAGGCCGTGTCTTTTATCACCCACCATCCCCTCAATCCATGCCTGCGGCGATGCGACCTTGTTGCAACCGATTGCAAAATGGGTGCAACGGGGCATAGTATTTGCCCATGAAAATGTCGAATACCACCTTGCTTGCTCACTGGCCCCGTTCATGAGTGTCACGCTTAAAGACGTTGCCGCACTTGCTGGGGTTTCGCGGTCCGCCGTGTCGCGCACCTTTACCGAAGGCGCGTCGGTTTCTGCCAAAACCCGCAGCAAAGTCGAAAAGGCTGCAGCCGAGCTGGGCTATAGCCCGAACGCGCTGGCCTCCAGCCTGACCACCGGGAGGACCAAACTGATCGGGCTGATCTCGAACAACTTCCACAACCCGATCTTCCTGGAGGTATTTGATCAATTTACCCGCGCCCTGCAAGAACGCGGCTTGCGCCCGTTGATCGTGAACCTGACGGATGAGACCGAGCCCGCAAACTCGGTCAGAATGCTGCGGCAATATTCGGTGGATGCCGTCATTGTGGCCTCATCTACCTTGCCGCCCAGCTTCGCAAAGGCGTTTCATGATGCGGGCGTTCCGGTGGTGCACACATTCGGACGGTCGGCCACCTCGCCCGAGGTTCATGTAGTCGGGATCGACAATGTCGAATGTGGGCGAATGGCGGCGCGGGAATTGCTGGCGCGGGGATATCGGCACATCGGCTATCTGGGCGGCCCCAAGGATGCGACATCGGCGATGGATCGCTATCACGGTTTCATGGAAGAGGTTGAAAAACACCCAAACCTGAAAGTCTCACATTCTTTCGCGACAGGATATTCGTTCGAGGCTGGCCGCGCCGAAATGCTGCGCCTGCTGGCCGGCACCCCGGCCCAAGGGTATTTCTGCGGCGACGACATCCTGTCGATCGGTGCGCTGTCGGCCCTGTCCGACCACAGCCTGCAACCCGGCAAAGATATTGGTATCATTGGTCTGAATGATATGGAGATGTCGCGCTGGGAAAGCGTCGATCTGACGACGATTCACCAGCCGATCAAGCAGATCATTACCGCGTCTGTCGATCTGGTCGAAGAGATGCTGAAAGACCCCGAGCGTTACCCCGAGGCCCGTATCTTTCCCTGCCGGGTGATTGAGCGGGGCACATTGCGCCCCCGCCCCTAATCAGCGAAACATTGGCGGGCGCGCGTCGGTCCAGGCACCATGATTCTTGGACGACGCGACCGCCGCGTGAACGGCGGCAATCGACCGCACGCCGTCGGCGGGGGTTGGCAGCCCGTCTCGGACCTCTCCCTGAATGGCATCGGCCAGATCGCAGTATATATTGGCCACCGCCAGCGGGAATCCTTCGGGGTGAGCAATCGCTACGCGCGACAGGCGCTGCGCGTCGTCATGCAACCCGCCTTCGCCTTTTTCGATGATCTGCGTGCGCCCTCCGACCGGGGTATAGACCAACTGATTGGGCTGCTCGGACGCCCAGCGCAGACCTCCGGTTTCACCAAAGACCTGAATATCGAACCCGTGCTGTCGCCCGATAGCCACAGATGACGTCCACAGCCGACCAACCGCGCCGCCCTCGGTGCGGAAGTTGATCATGGCGTCATCCTCCAGCTCACGGCTGACGATGGTCGAGGCCATGTCGGCAGACAGGGTTTTTACCTCATCGTCGCTGATGAAGCTTGCCATGTGCAGCGCGTGGATGCCGCAATCGGCGAACTGCCCGGATACGCCCGCCATCGCTGGATCATAGCGCCAGCGCACACGAGGGTTATCCGCGTCGGTCGCGTCACCGTGGTGGCCATGGCTGAAATTTGTCACTACCAGACGCACCTTGCCAATATCGCCCGCCCGCACCATCGCACGCGCCTGCCGCACCATCGGATAGGCGGAATAGCAATAGTTCACCGCGCAGATTTTGCCCGAGGCTTTGGCCACACGCACGATCTCCTCGCCCTCTTCCACGGTCATTGTCATCGGCTTCTCGCATAAAACGTGGAAACCGGCCTCGAGAAAGGCTTTGGCGATCTCGAAATGGGTCGCGTTCGGGGTGGCAATCGTCACCAGATCAATTCGGTCGGGGCGGTCTTTTTCACCAGCCAGCATCTCTTGCCAATCGCCATAGGCACGGTCCTGCGCCACGCCCAGACGCTGCGCATATTCTCGCCCGACTTCTGGGCGATGGTCCAACGCGCCTGCGGCGAATTCAAACATCCCGTCGGCCAGCGCACCCAACCGATGGGCGGGCCCGATCTGACTGCCCTCGCCGCCACCAATCATGCCCCATTTCAGCTTTGCCATGATCTTAGTCTCTCTGTTATCTTGTCGTTTGTTCGGTCAGAATTGACTGACGTCCTGCCATTTCCGCTGGTCCGAAGACGCAAGCACCGCCGCCAGAACACGGTTCACCTCATGCCCGTCGCGGAAGGTCGGCCAGATATTTTCACCCGTGTCGATGGCGTGCAGAAAATCCTTCGCCTCGATAATGATCTGGTCCTGATAGCCAGTTCCATGGCCCGGTCCCTGACAGAAGGGTTCATAATCCGGGTGCGCGGGTCCGGTCAGGATCTTGGTGAAACCCCGCGACGCCTCGGGGCCTTCCCGGCGATACAGCCACAGGGCATTCTGATCCTCTTGATCAAAGCGGATCGCGCCTTTGGTTCCCGTGATCTCATAAGCATAACCCATCTTTCGTCCCGTCGCGACGCGGCTGAAATAGAGGTTCCCCATGACGCCGTTTTCGAACCGGCACATCATCTGGGCATGGTCGTCATTCGTGACCTCTCCGCCCGGCCTGTGCCGGTGGACGGTTTCCACATCGGCCATCACCTGCGTGATCGGCCCGATCAGCGCCATCGCACCGTTAACCATATGCGGGGCCAGATCACCGATCGTGCCGTTTGCCATGCCCGTCGTGCGCCAGGTCGCCGGGGCCTGAGGGTCGGCGTAGAAATCCTCGGTATGTTCCCCCCGAAACCAGGTGACGTCGCCGATCTCTCCATCCGCGATCAACTGCCGTGCATATTGGCTGGCAGGTGTTCGGATATAGTTGAAGCCAACCATGTTGATCGCACCCGCTGCTTCGGCGGCCGCCACCATTGCGTGGCTGTCCTCCAAAGACGCACCCAAGGGTTTTTCGCACAGCACCGGCTTGCCCAGCGCAAAGGCCGCCTCGGCGATCTGGCGATGCGTGGACTGGGGCGAGGCGATCACGACCGCCTCGACCTTTGGGTCGTTGACCAGCACCTGCCAGTCATCCGTCGCACGCGCGAACCCATAGGCTGCGCGATAGCGTTCCGCACTGGCAGGGGTCGAGGCGCAGATCACCTCGAGACGCGGGCGTAAGGCTGTGTTGAACACGGCGCCAACAGCGGCCATCGCAACTGAATGGGCCTTGCCCATATAGCCGCCACCGACGATTCCAATTCCGATTTCAGGCATTTGCAACGGCTCCGAACAATATATTTGCAACCGGTTGCAAAATCAGTATCGTGAGAATCGACTTAACGCAAGGACCAACGATCCCTGCACGCCCCTTTTCGCCGGAGGACAAGACGTGAGCGCTTTGATGGATGGGATCAAAGGAAACCGATTTGCCGTTTTCGGACGCGCAGGCATGGATATGTTTGCCGACCCCATCGGCACCAAAAGCGAACATGCCGAAACCTTTCGCGCCGATCTGGGCGGCTCATCCGCCAATATCTGCGCCGGGTTGGTCAAGCTTGGAAGCCAGGCGTCGCTGATCACTTCGGTCTCGGATGACGCGGTGGGGCGGTTCTGCCTGAACCGGCTTGCGCACTATGGGGTGGATACCTCGTTCATTCGCGTGATTGGCGGTGAATATCGGATTTCGCTGGCGGTCTATGAAAGCTGTGTTGAGAATTTCCAGAACGTCATCTACCGCAACGGCGCGGTCGATTTCCAAGTTACCGAAGAGGATATGGACCGGGTGGACTATGGCCGATTTACCGCCGCGATTTCAGCCGGAACAGTCTTTGCCGCCGAACCCTCGCGCAGCGCGACGTTCCGCGCGTTCGACAATGCGCGCGCCGCCGGGCTGCCGATCATCTTTGACATTGACTACCGACCTTATAGTTGGCCCTCGCCCGAAGTGGCCGCTGACGTGCTGTCCCGCGCGGGCGAAGCCAGCGATCTGATCGTGGGCAATGACGAAGAGTTCGGATTCATGGCCGGCGGTATCGAGAAAGGCTTTGCTAAAGCTCAGGAATTGGCCCGCAAGCCGGGGCGCGTCGTCATCTATAAAATGGGTGAAAAGGGTGCGATCACGCTGGCGGATGGGCAGGAATACAAAACCGGCATCTATGCTGTTGACGCCATCAAACCCGTGGGCGCAGGCGACAGTTTCATGGCCGGTTTACTGGCATCGATCGCGGCGGGCCATTCGTTGCGCGATGCGGTGATGCGGGGCTCAGCCTGCGCATCGGTCGTGGTCTCGCAACCCGGCTGTGCGCCCGCCATGCCCACCACGGCTCAACTGGACGCCTTTCTTGCGTCCCACCCCGGTCCAACGACCTAGGAGGTCCCATGCATATCGCTCCATTCGATAACCAGAACAAACCCATCGTGGATGTCGACGATCCGACGGTGCCGCTGAACTATTTGAACATCGTCAAACTGAAAAAGGGCGAGGCGTTCGAATACCAGGTGCCCGGCTATGAGACCTGCATCGTGCCTGCTACCGGTAGTGTCGATATCGAGGTCGAGGGCGTGCAATTCCCCGCGCTGGGGAACCGGGGCGAGGATGTCTGGGACGGCGAACCCCAAGGGGCCTATATCCCCGTAGGTGCCAAGGCACAGATGGTCTGCGTGTCGGACAGTGCTGAGGTCTTCGTGGCCGGTGCCAAATATGACAAGGTGCTGGACCCGTTCGATGTGCGCGAACATGACCTTGTGCAATATGGCAGTGACGACACCAAAACCCATCGCAAGATCAAGCACATTCTGGGTCAAAAGCAGCACGACAAAGTGGGCCGTCTGTTGGTGAGCGAGCTGTTCACCGTCGGTCAGGGCGGCTGGTCCGGGTTCCCCAGCCACAAGCACGACACCAACCGCCTGCCCGATGAGACGCGGCATGATGAGACCTATAATTTCCGTTTCAAACCCAACTGGGGCTCGGGCCTGCAGATGTTGCAGCGCGAGGATAACGAACCGGGGGATGCTTATCACATCGTCGATGGCTCGACCGTTTGCATTGATACAGGGTATCACCCCTGCTGCGTCCTGCCGGGCTATGAGATGTATTATTTCACCATCCTTGGCGGTCTGACCCAGCGGTCTCTGGTGCAGTATTTCCAGCCCACCCATGCCTATCAGATCGAGACGATTCCGGGCATCAAAGACATGATCGCCAAGTTCAAATGACCCTCGTTACGCTTAAAGACGTCCTGCAACCGGCCTACACGCGGGGTTATGCCGTCGCCGGGCTTGTGACGCTGGGATGGGAGGACATGCGCGCCTATGTGGCCGCGGCCGAGGTGGAAAACGCCCCGGTTATTCTGCAGGCGGGCCCAAGCTGTCGTGAGCACACCCCCTTGCCCGTTCTGGGCAAGATGTTCCGGCATCTGGCGGAAAATGCCTCAGTCCCGGTCGTTGCGCATCTTGATCACGGTTATACCTATGAGGACTGCAAAATCGCACTGGATAGCGGCTTTACCTCGCTGATGTTTGACGGCTCGCGCAAGCCCTTGCAGCAGAATATCGACGAGACCGCTGCCATCGCCGAAATGGCCCATGCCGCAGGGATTTCCTGCGAGGGTGAGATTGGCTTTGTCGGCTATTCCGGGGGTGAGGGGTCAAACGGAACCGACCCTGCCGAGGCCGCGCAATTCGCCGTGCAAAGCGGTGTCGACGCGATGGCAATCTCGGTCGGCAATGTGCATCTGCAACAAGACAAAGAGGGCGGGCTGGATGAGGCCCGTATCGCCGAAATTGACGCGTTGACCGAGGTGCCGCTGGTGATCCATGGTGGTTCGGGCGTGCCGGTCGAGCAACGCGCGCGCCTGGCCCGCGAGACGTCGATCTGCAAGTTCAACATCGGAACCGAGCTGCGCATGGCCTTTGGCACCGCCATGCGAGAAGCAGTGAACCGCGACCCTGAGCGGTTCGACCGCGTGACCATCCTAAAAGAGACCCATGACCCGGTCGAGGCCGCCGCCCGCACCGTTATCCGCGCTTTTGGCGCGCCGCCTCAGCGCTAAGCTCAGGCGTCGCGTTCCATGATCCATTCGACCTCAGGGGCCGGGACAAATCGCCATTTGCGCAAGGGCCCGGCCATGACGTTCAGGTAATACATCTCGAACCCATAGGGCGCGCCACAGGGGTGGTGGCCGCGCGGGACACAGACCACGTCGCCATCTGAAACGGCCATGGTTTCATCCAATTGGCCGTCATCCGTGTAGACTCGCTGAATGCCAAACCCGTTGGCGGGGTTCAGGCGGTGATAATAGGTTTCTTCCAGATAGGTGATGCGGGGATAGTCATCCTCGTCATGGCGATGGCTTGGATAGGATGACCAGTTGCCGTTTGGCGTAAAAACCTCGGTCACAAGCAGGCTGTCGGCGTAGTCTTCCGCCTCCATCGCGATGTTGTTAATATGGCGCGTGTTGGTGCCCTTGCCCCGTTCAGTCAAAGTAATGCCGTCCGGCCCGATACGACGCGCTTGATGTCCGCCTTGACCGGGGGCGGAACACACGGCCAGAACGCAATCAGTTTCCGCAACCGCCTGCCAATCGGTCCCGTTGGGCAAATAAAGGCAATGCGGAGGGGTCTTTTCAAACACATCCATCCGGTCGCCCAGCACGCCCCAATCCTGCCCCGCCCCGGTGATCTGCGCCTTACCTTCGACCATGACCAGGATGACCTCGCGATCACCGGTCACCTCGGAAGCTGTGTCGCCCGCGCGCAGATGGTAGAGGCCAAACCCGACATAGCGCCATCCGGCATTGGCCGGGGTGATGTCATGCACCTTTCCGCGCGTGCCGAAGGGTTTTTTCAAAAGGTCCGCCATCTCGTGTTCTCCGTGTTGGACGGGCACGTTCGCCCACCCGATATTGCCTTATGCTGCCTGACGGGTTTCCAGCGCTGCAAGCGCTTGTGCCAGCTGTTCTTCTGTCCACCCTTCGGATACCGCGCCGCGCAGGATATCAGCTTGGCTGGCCGGGGCGTTCCCGCCAACCGGTGGGTCCGTATCCAGATTGGTTGGAAACGGATACCCCTCGGCAGTGGCCGCGATGGCCGCGTCCAGCTCTAGCCTCGACAGATCGCCACGCTGCTTCAGCGACACCAGCGCCGGGAACGCCCTCAGCGACATGGCACGTCGATCTATGGCCTCCATCGCGCGCCCAAAGGCTGAAGAGACCTGGAGCAGGTTTGCCATCCTGTTGATATCCGCGCTGCAGTTCTCGCCCGCCGCATGAAACAGCGCCGGGTTGAAGAAAACAGCGTCACCTTTGTCCAATGGCAACTGGATATAGTTGGCTTCGAAATGGTCGCGATGCGCCTCATCGTGAAACGCGAGATAGCCCGGTGCATAAAGCTGCGAAAACGGCAACAGCTTGGTCGGGCCACTTTCGACCGGCATATCGCAATGAGCCACCGCGCCCTGCAAGGTCAGAGTCGCTGTCACCAAATGCGCATGCCCCGGATACCGCGCGGCGCTTTCGGCGCTTTGAAACCCCAGATGGTAGTCCCGATGCGCTTGCTGTGCCTTGCCACCGGGGCGGACCTGATTGACTTGCGCAGTCATCTGATAATTCGGACCCAGCCAGGCCTCACACGCGGCCGCAATCGAGGTGTTGCCGAAGTAAAGCGCAAAACCTTCGGGATCCTTCATGCATTGCTTTTGCAGCGCATTCCACACCCGGTCATTGGCACCCGAGGCCGCAAAGTGATCGCCTTCGCCTGCCCCACCTTCGCGCTCTTCGTCGATGATCTGTTGAAACACCTCCGTCGCCCTGTCTATCACGGTGGTATCCGCATAAGCACCTTTCAGCGCGATCACCCCGGCCGAGCTGTTCAACACCTGCCCCCATTCCGCAAGCAGAACTTGACGCCGCGCGCCATCCTCTAGCGCAGGCCGCAGGGCACTCATGTCATAAACGGGTACGTTCTTTTTAATGCCCGCCGCATGCGGCACCGCTGACGCCTGTAGGGCCTGAGAGGTCAACACCTTGAATTCATCCAGATCACAGGATTCCCGGTCAAAATATCCGACATATCCAAGCTCTTGGCTTACCATGATTTTCTCCTTTCTCATGGCTTCGGTGTTGCCCATCGGGCGGTGAGTTATGCAGTGATCGTCAGCCCAGCCTCCCCACAGACGTCGACAATGTGCTCGTAACCCTTCTTCGAATATTCGTAAGGTGGCGCTTTAGCGGGGTCCTGTTCGGCCTCGACCACGATCCAGCCGCTGTAATCCATCGTCTTCAGCGCGTTTGCGACGGCTTGAAAGTCGATGCAGCCGTCGCCGGGCACGGTGAAGGACCCAGCAATGACGGCATCCAGAAAGCTGCGATTGTTCTCGCGCGTATCCTGCACGACCTGCGGGCGGATATCCTTGAAATGGACATGGTGCACCCGGTCGCCCCAGCGGTTCAGAGTGGCCATCACATCGCCGCCCCCAAACAACAAATGGCCGGTATCAAAGCACAGCTTCACCTCGGGGCCCGACCCCTCCATCAGCCAGTTCACGTCATCTTCGCTTTCGATGATCGTGCCCATGTGATGGTGATAGGCCATGGGCATCCCCTGATCCGCCATCCACTTGGCCAATTCGGTGATCTTGGCGGCGTAGGCCAGAACTTCATCCTTCGACAATTTCGGGCGGCCGTTCACCGGCGTTCCGATCTGACCCTGAACGGTGTTCGAGCATTCGGCGTATACGATACAGGGGCTGTTCAGCGCCACGAATTGTTCGACCTGTTCGCGTACGGCCTCACGTTCGGTGCCAAAGTCATTCACCAGCGACGCGCCCGAGCACCAGCCACCGCAAAGCGCAATGTCATTCGCCTCAAGATAGGCGCGCAGACCTTCGGTATCGCCGGGCATCCGCTGGCCGCGTTCGACGCCGGTATAGCCAATCTCACGCGACTCCTTCAGCGCCTGCTCCATGGTATAGGCAGCCGTCAGATCCGGCAGATCATCATTCTGCCACGCGATCGGAGAGATTCCGATTTTCACGCTCATTTGGTGTTTCTTTCCTTGATCGCCAACTCGTAAGCCGCGCGTTTTTCGTTCACTTCAGGGCGGATGCTGACCTCGGGCACCGCCACTTCCCACCAGGTGCCACCATATTCGGTCGAGGGGTAGGGATCGGTGTCGATGACAACCACATAAGGCCCCTTGATATCGGCGCGTTTGGCAAGCGCGTCCTCGAGCTCGGCAATCGAGCCGACCTTGACCGAGGTCGCACCCATCGCCGCCGCATGGGCGGCAAAGTCGATATTGGACGGGTTCTCATGCACAGCATGGTCCAGCAGGTTGTTAAATTCGGCCCCACCGGTGCCCATCTGCAGGCGGTTGATGCAGCCAAAGCCCCGGTTGTCGGTGATCACCACGGTGAAGGACACGCCCATCATCGCGGCCGAGGCCATCTCGGAATTGGCCATCATATAGGTGCCGTCGCCGGTAAAGCAGATCACGTCGCGCTCGGGCTCGGCCATCTTGATGCCCATGGCGCCCGCGATCTCATACCCCATGCAGCTAAAGCCGTATTCCATGTGGTAGGCACCGGGACGCGGGGCTTTCCAAAGCTTGTGCAACTCGCCCGGCATGGTGCCAGCCGCGCACATCACCACCGTATCGTTATGCGAGGCGCGCTGGACCGCGCCCACAACCTGCATATCCGTCGGCAGCGCGTTCCCGTCGCCAGGCGCGTCCGTGAGCTTATCGACCTTGCCGTACCAATCGGCCTTGAGCCTGTCCGAGACCGGATCGGCGCGATAGCCTTGCAGGGCAGTGCCCAACTCCTCCAACCCCACGCGGGCGTCAGATTGCAACGGGATCGCGCCGTGTTTTTCAGCGTCATAGGCGTTGGTGTTCAGGCACACCATCTCGCGATCCGGGTTCGAGAACAGGCCCCATGATCCGGTGGTGAAATCCTGCAACCGCGTCCCTACTGCCAAAACCAGATCAGCTTCAGCGCAGACCTCATTGGCCGGTTCGCCCCCGGTCACGCCAACGGGGCCCAGGTTCAACGGATGGTCCCAGGCCAACGCGGACTTGCCCGCCTGCGTTTCGGTGACGGGAATGTTGTGCATTTCAGCAAAGCTTTGCAACGCTTCTGTGGCATCCGAATAGTGCACGCCGCCCCCGGCAATGATCACCGGCCGTTTGGCCGCCTTGAGCGCCGCCGCCGCGCGGGCCAGCTCACCTTCATCCGGGCGGATGCGGCGCTGATACCAGACGCGGGGCTCAAAGAAGCTTTCGGGATAGTCATAAGCTTCGGCCTGCACGTCCTGACAGAAGGACAACGTGACCGGCCCGCAATCGGCGGGGTCCGTCATGGTGCGGAACGCCCGCGGCAGAGCGGTCAGCAGGTGTTCAGGCCGAGTGATCCGGTCGAAGTAACGGCTGACCGGGCGGAAGCAGTCATTGGCACTGACCGTACCGTCGCTGAAATTCTCGGGCTGTTGCAGAACCGGATCGGGCCCGCGCGTCGCAAACACATCACCCGGCAACAGCAAGACCGGCAGCCGGTTCACATAGGCCAGCGCCGCCGCCGTCACCATATTCGTGGCTCCCGGCCCGATCGAGGACGTCACCGCCATCGTCTGCCTCCGCCGCTTTTGCTTGGCATAGGCAATCGCGCAATGGGCCATGGTCTGCTCGTTATGGCCACGATAGGTGGGCAGGCTGTCTTTGACAGCGTGCAGCGCCTCGCCCAACCCGGCGACATTGCCGTGGCCGAAGATGGCCCAGACACCGGCGACAAAGGGTTCGCCGGCCTCGTTCATCTGCGCGCCAAGATAGCGGACCAGAGCCTGCGCCGCGGTCAGTCGGATTGTCTTGCTCATTCGTGTTTCCTTTCAACACAAGGCCCTTATGGGCGATCCGTTGAACTTCAGTTTTGCCAATATGCGTGACGGGGCCGTGTCAGACGGTCCCGCCCAGCGACCCTTCCAGTTCAGCCAGTTCCTGTCCACCGGCCATGAGGTCCTGCAACTCTTCGGGCGAGATTTCACCGCGTTCAGCAGTACCGAGCGTCTGTCCCCTGTTTAGCACGGTGAACCTGTCGCCAACCGCTAAGGCGTGGCGCACGTTGTGGCTGATAAAGACCACGCCGACCCCTTGACTACGCACCTTGTCGATTGTGGCCAGAACGTTCGAGGTCTGACGCACCCCAAGGGCTGAGGTCGGTTCGTCCAAAATCAGAATCTTCGCGCCGAAATGCACCGCACGGGCGATGGCAACCGTCTGGCGTTCCCCCCCTGACAAGGTGCCGACCGCCTGATCAGGCCCACGCAGGTTAATGCCCATCTTACGCATCTCCTCCATAGTGATCTCATCGGCCAGTTTTTTGTCGAAGAAGTTGATGCCTGCGACTTTCTTCGTCGGTTCATTGCCCATGAAGAAGTTTCGGCTGACGCTCATCAAAGGGATCATGGCCAGATGCTGGTGCACCGTCGCAATCCCCGCCGCAATCGCATCGCGCGGGTCTTCGAAATGCATCGGCCTGTCTTCGAAAAAGATCTCACCCGCCGTTGGTTTATGCACCCCTGACATGGTCTTGATGAAGGTCGATTTGCCTGCACCGTTGTCGCCCAGCAGGCAATGACACTCGCCCGGTTTAAGATCAAAGCTGACCCCGGCCAGAGCGATCACCGAGCCAAAGTGTTTCTGGATATCGACCATCCGAATGATTGGAGCCTGCGCCTGCGCATCGCCGTGATGGAACTTGGTATCTTCGGTCATCTCAGCGTTCTCCTGTGATGATGCGGCGGATATAGGTGTTCAGGATCACCGCGCCCAGCAAGATCACACCCAAGAACACCCGGAAGAGTGAGCTTTCGACTCCCGCAAAGAACAGCCCCTGCTGCACCACGCCAAAGATCAGCGCGCCCAGTGCCGCACCCAAAACCGAACCATAACCGCCAGTCAGCAGCGCACCGCCGATGACCACAGCGATGATCGCCTCAAACTCTTTCAGCAGCCCGCGATCCGCCCCGGCTGATCCGAACTCCATCACCTGACAGGTGGCGAAAACGGTGGCGCAGAAGGCGGTGAACATGAACATCAGAATCTTGACTCGGTTCACGGGTACACCAGAATTCCGCGCCGCCTCGGCATCGCCGCCCGCAGCAAAAATCCAATTGCCGAACTTGGTCTTGGTCAGAAGGATGTGACCAAAGAGGATGATGGCAAGCGCCCAAATGATCAGCATCGGAATGCCGTCGACCACAGGCTGACCGGCACGCGTACCGCGCTCGAAGGTCTCGATAATGCCCGCATCACCCAACCAGACGAACAGACCCTGCCCGACCTTGCCACCAAAGACTGCAGCCAGCCAATCGCCCTCGGCCACGTCGCGAATGCCACCTATGATGGTTTTACGCTCAATGGTTTGGGGCAAGTAGATGGTGAAGCCACGCAGAATGAACAGAAAGGCTAGCGTTACGATAAAGCTGGGCAATCCCGTGCGCACAACGATGTAGCCGTTAACCGCACCGATAAAGATACACAGCGCGAAGGTCACAATGATCGCCATCCAGACCGGCCAACTGAGCGTGACCGAGAAGATTGCGATCATCATCCCCGCGAACCCGATCATCGAGCCTACGGACAGGTCAAACTCACCTGCGATCATGAGTAGGCAGGCGCCCACGGCGATGATCATGAATTGGGCCGAGACAATCGACCAGTTCATTACGCCCTGCGCGTTGAACATGCCGCTGTCAAAGGCAAATAGCAGGAAGAATGTGAAGACGGCAACGGTGCCGACCATTCCGCCCAACTCCGGACGGATCAGGGCCTGACGCAACGGCGAGATCTCTTTGACCCGTTCGTCGCCGCCCGCTGCGGATTGCGCTGATTCAGCCATAGGTGCCTCCCCTCGCGCGCTTTAGAATGTTTAGAATAGGTGGGGTGCGGACGCAGCGTGAGCGTCCGCACCGATCAGAAGATCAGCGGTATTCGCCCGCAAACTCTTCGATTTTTTCAAGCCCGTCTGCGGTCACGAAACCGGGGCCCGAGTTGATGTTGTTGCCCGGCAGAACGCCATAGCGGTGGTAGTTGGCCATCACGACAACCGGCAGATAGGCCTGAAGGAAAGGCTGCTGGTCGATACCCCACTGGATCACACCGCTTTTGATGCCTTTGACGATCTCACCACCCAGATCGAAGGTGCCGAAATAGATGTCACCGGCCATGCCGTTCTCTTCCAGCGCCAGAATGGTCGGATCAGCCGAGGTCGGCCCCAGCGTCAGCACGGCATCCGTATCGGGATTAGCCGAAAGATAAGCCAGAACGCGGTTCTTGATCTCGGCCGGGTCCTGACCAGCGTCGATCATCTGCTCACCCAGTTCGATCCCCAGACCGTCGGCAAAACCCTGACACCGCTCCTGGCTGGAGGGCTGTACGATATAATGGTTCACACATAGGAACGAGCCGATACCGTCGCCCTTGGCGCGCAGACCGGCGGCGTAGCCTGCGTCATATTCCGGCTGGCCGACATACATCAACGCACCCACTTCGCGCGCCTTTTCCGGCGTGCCGGTGTTCATGATGATAACGTCGATGCCCGAATCCACGGCAGCTTTGATCGGGCCTTCCAGAATGTCGGGGTCCGCCAGCGTCGTGATAATCCCGTTCGGACCCGAAGCAGCGGCCTGATCAATGATCCGCGCCATGTCGGCCAAGTCACCGGTAGGCGGATTGCGATATTCAACCTCGACACCCATCTGCTCGCCCGCCAGAGCGATACCGTTCTTGATGGTGTTCCACCAGCTGTCACTGTCCGGAGCGTGGCTGACCAGAATGTACTTCTCGCCCTCGGCCGCAGCGCCAGTGACGCCCGCGAACGCAACGGCGCTGGCCATCAGCACGCCTTTTACAAACTTCTTCATTTCCATTCCTCCCAATAGAACAGTCAATCAGTGTGCCGGGTTTGCCCGGCCATTCGGTTAAACCGAATCTCCTCTGCCCCGGTTCGGCACCGGGCTTTCCTCAGTTTGAGGATATCCGGCAATTTTGCAACCGGTTTCAAAACACATCCTCCAAAGCGACCGGTTGCCCGGTTTTTGCCGAGCGGGTCGCAGCCTCGGCCATTGCCAAGGCGGTCACGCCATCCTCCAACGTGACGGGCATCGCCATGCCGGTTTGCACCGCGCCGACAAACGCATCCCATTCGGCCCGGTAGGCTGGCATGTAGCGCTCCAGGAAAAAATACGTTGGCTTTGCTCCAACCACGCCATCGACCGTGGATTTGACGACCGTGTTTTCCAGAACGTTATGGGCCTGAAGCAACCCAGCGGCCCCAAGCAATTCAACCCGCTGATCATAACCATAGGCTGCACGCCGCGAATTCTTGATCACCGCGATGGCACCATTGGCGTAAGTCATTGTGGTTACAGCGGTATCCACGTCTCCAACAGCCCCGATTTCGGGATCCACAACCGAGGATCCAACCGCAGAAATCGTGATCGGCGCCTGCCCCATCAGGTAATTCGCCATATCGAAATCATGGATCATCATGTCCCGAAACAACCCGCCAGAGGTTTTGACATAGCTGACGGGCGGCGGAGCTGGATCGAAAGAGGTGATCGATAATAACTCGGCCTTGCCGATATCTCCGCTGGTGTAAGCCTGCTTCAAAGACGCGAAACTGGGATCGAAGCGGCGATTGAACCCGACCATCACGGGCTGACCCGTTGCGGCCGCGACCTGTTGGCAGGAAATTGCCCGTTTCAGGTCCAGATCAACCGGTTTCTCGCACAAAACCGCCTTTCCGGCACGGGTCGCCGCTTCGATCAGGTCCGAATGGGTGTCCGTCGGTGACGCGATCAGCACCGCATCAATCGCCGGGTCATTGATCACCGCCTCGGAGGTGCATGCCTGAGCCCCATATGCGCTTGCCAGAGTTTCGGCGGCCTCGGCCACAGCGTCAGACACGGCGCTCAACTTGGATTGCGCATGCCCGGCTATAGCCTCAGCATGAACACGGCCAATCCGTCCCGCGCCAATCAATCCGACGTTCAGCATGAGGGTTCCTCGAATCTTTATTCCACGCCACAGTGTTGGTTTTTGCAACCGGTTGCAAGAATTTTTTTGCTGTTGCGTATTCCAGTGTCAGCACCCGGTTCGACCGACAGAGGATTTTTCTTGGGTTTCATGATAAGATGCAGCCCTGTTTGCGAGTTCCGGGGGGTGTTGCAATGGTTGAATATGGAATTGCCACGGGTACGGTTGGCGGTTCTGTCGGCGGTGGCGGTGGCTACCGCGGCGGAGGTGGTGGCGGAGGGTCGAATATCTCGTACTGGGTCGGATATTTCGAACAGAACCCCGAGATCATGATCGCCGCACTTGTCGGCATCTTTCTGGTCGCGCGGTATGTTCTGGCGCGGTGATCGCGCGATGCTCGGGCCCGTCGGGCCAAACCGGTGAGAAATGGCGATCCCTGAAGGACTCGAACCCTCAACCTGCTGATTAGAAGTCAGCTGCTCTATCCAGTTGAGCTAAGGGACCGCTGCGCCCTTCTTGCGGTTTTTAAGCGCGGGGTTCAAGGGCCAAGCGCATGAAGGCACTGTTTGGGTCTTCGGAGTAACCAAAGATTGGGCCGCAATAGGAATAGCCCAGCGCCTCGTACAGCTTACGCGCCGCGTCATAGTCGGGCAAATGGGCTGCCCCGGTTTCCAGAACCAGTGCCTGCATCCCTTCAGACCGCGCGACATCCGACAGATGGGCCATCATGGCGCGCGCCAGACCCCGGCCGCGCGCCGCTACGACGACATGCACGGATTTAACTTCGGCCGTGCCATCCGGCAATGCCTTGAGCGCACCACAGCCGATGGCCTGTTCGGCGTCAAACATCGCCCAGAACCGGATACCAGGCCCCGCAAGGCCGCTGGCATCCATCGTATGATTGCTTTCCGCCGGTCCAGCGGTTTCACTATGGGCAAAATGCGCCTCAATCACCGGGCGCAGCGCGTCCGATGTTGGGTCAGCTTCGCGGATGTCGATCAATTCAGTGCGTCCAGGGTGCGCGCCGGTTGGTGGCGAAATTCTCACCATATCCACCTGCTCGAACGTTGGGTTTGCGCTTGTGCGGCTCGGTCACCTGCGCATCAATTCCGTGGTCCTTGGCGTAATCCAACGCCTCTTCCTTGGTGTCGAATTTCAGGCGCACCTGAGTTTGCGTGTCGCTGGAGGACGTCCAGCCCATCAACGGATCAACCTCACGCGACGAAGCAGGGGCATACTCCAGAACCCACTTGCGGGTTTTGGCCATCCCCGAGGTCATCGCATTTCGCGAAGGCTGGTAAATCCGTGCGCGCATGTCGCCTCTCCGTACTCACTTGGCTGGGCATGTTTATGCGTCAGAGCTGCTGCGTGGACAAGTCCGTAAATGTCGCAACTTGGTGTGATTGAAATGGCCTCTTGAACAAGAACAAAAACAGATCAAAATCAGGCTCGAAAGGAATCTCCCCTTATGGCCTATGCACATTCCGACAAGACCCAGCTGACTGCCGAAGACGTCCGCGCCCGCCTGAAACTGGAAGGCGGCAAGGCATTTGTCATGCATACCGATTTTTCCCCCGCAGGGGATCAGCCAACGGCCATCAAGGAACTGGCAGGCGGCGTTCAGGATGGCGAGCGGGATCAGGTTCTACTAGGCGCGACCGGCACGGGCAAGACCTTCACCATGGCCAAGGTGATCGAAGAAACCCAGCGTCCCGCCATCATCCTTGCGCCCAACAAGACGCTGGCCGCGCAGCTCTATGGTGAGTTCAAGGGGTTCTTCCCCGAAAACTCGGTCGAGTACTTCGTCAGCTACTATGACTACTACCAGCCCGAGGCCTATGTTCCGCGCAGCGACATATACATAGAAAAAGAATCCCAGATCAACGAACAGATCGACCGGATGCGCCACTCGGCCACCCGCGCGTTGTTGGAGCGTGATGATGTGATCATCGTGGCATCGGTGTCTTGTATCTACGGCATCGGCTCAGTCGAAACCTACGGGGCGATGACGCAAGACCTGAAAGTCGGTAGCGAATATGATCAGCGGCAGGTGATGGCAGATCTGGTGGCTCAACAATACCGCCGCAACGACCAGGCGTTTCAGCGTGGGTCCTTTCGGGTTCGTGGGGACAGCTTGGAGATCTGGCCTGCCCACCTTGAGGACCGTGCGTGGAAGCTGTCATTCTTCGGTGAAGAATTGGAACAAATCACCGAGTTTGATCCTCTGACCGGTGAGAAAACTGATACGATGGAGCAGATCCGGGTCTACGCAAACTCGCACTACGTGACGCCGAAGCCCACGATGCAGCAGGCGATCATCGGCATCAAAAAAGAGTTGCGCATCCGGCTGGACCAACTGGTCGGCGAAGGCAAATTGCTGGAAGCCCAGCGACTGGAACAGCGTACCAATTTCGATCTGGAAATGCTTGAGGCGACCGGCGTTTGCAACGGGATCGAGAACTACTCGCGCTATCTAACCGGCCGTGCGCCGGGCGAACCGCCCCCGACCCTGTTCGAATTCATCCCCGACAACGCTATCGTGTTTGCCGACGAATCTCACGTGTCTGTCCCGCAGATCGGCGGCATGTACCGGGGCGACTATCGTCGTAAATTCACACTGGCCGAACACGGGTTCCGCCTGCCGTCCTGCATGGACAACCGCCCCCTGAAGTTCGAAGAATGGGACGCCATGCGCCCACAATCCGTCTTTGTTTCAGCCACCCCAGCGGCGTGGGAGCTGGACCAATCGGGTGGCGTTTTCACCGAACAGGTCATCCGCCCTACCGGCCTGCTGGACCCCGAGGTCGAAATCCGCCCCGTTTCGATGCAAGTGGACGACCTGCTGGATGAGGTGCGCAAGGTGGCCGCCGATGGCTTCCGCACGTTGGTCACGACCCTGACCAAACGCATGGCCGAAGACCTGACCGAATACCTGCACGAACAGGGCATCAAGGTGCGCTACATGCACTCGGATATCGACACGATCGAACGGATCGAAATCCTGCGTGACCTGCGGCTGGGAGCCTTCGACGTGCTGGTCGGCATCAACCTGCTGCGCGAGGGGCTCGACATCCCCGAATGCGGGCTGGTCGCCATTCTGGACGCCGATAAAGAAGGGTTCCTTCGGTCCGAGACCTCTCTGGTCCAGACCATCGGCCGCGCCGCGCGGAATGCCGAGGGCCGGGTTATCATGTATGCCGACAAGATCACCGGTTCCATGGAACGCGCGTTGAATGAGACCAACCGCCGCCGCGCCAAGCAGATCGCCTATAACGAGGAACACGGCATCACGCCCGAGACCGTGAAGAAGAATGTCGAGGACGTTCTGGCCGGTCTCTATGAGGGCGACGTCGACATGAACCGCGTCACCGCCACCATCGACAAACCGATGCACGGCGCCAACCTTGAGGCCCATCTGGACGGGTTGCGCGAACAGATGCGCAAAGCCGCCGAGAACCTTGAATTCGAAGAGGCCGCCAATATTCGGGATGAGATCAAACGTCTGGAGGCGGTCGATCTGGCCGTCGCCGACGACCCCATGGCGCGCCAATGGGCGGTCGAGAAAGCGTCCGAGGATGCGGTGAAATCGCGTGGTCGGTCAACGGCTGGACGTCCGGGGCAACGCGGTGGGAATGTGAAGCGACGGAAGCGTTAGACTGTTGGCGACGCAATACAAAGTTGCAGCACATGGCGTTGTTTGCTTCAGCCGCCTTGCCTAACCGCATTCCGTGGCTAGGTTCAAAGTATGCGAGCCGTTCTGATATCACTGATCCTTAGCACGCCTGCCTTTGCGTGGGATGCAACCGTTGGTCAAATTTGCACGCTTTCGCACGAGACTGACGCAGCGAAAATATTTCTCACCTACGACCCGTCTAAACCGCTTTATTCAATCACCGTGACCCAAACGAACTCTGTTTGGAAACAAGCCCCGTGGTTTGCAATGCGTTTTGAAGGCTCGTCACCGATCGAGATTTCTACATCGCGCCATGTTCTTTCCAATGGCGCAGCGTCTTTGACCGTCACGAATACGGGCTTCGGAAACGTGCTTGATGGGTTGGAGTACAACCAAATAGCCTACGCATTCACGCAGGATCATGTGGCCACATTCTCGCTGGACGGCGCTGCTGACCCAGTGCGGGTTTTTCGCGAATGTGCGGGAGCACAACTATCCTAAGTCATCCGGAACGCAACCATCCCTGACATAGATTTCATCGCGTTTTCACGGCAATGTGGACTAAGTGAGCAAATCTCAATCGGTTTGAACCCGAGCGAGTTTTTCTCGCTCAGGTCAGCGTTCACCCCTTATCCCAATGGGCAATCACATCATACCCAACCGGCGTCGGCGGGCCTTCCATGAATTCGGCGAAATGGCCCCATAGCTCGGCCACTTTCGGGGCATTCGCGTTCGAGGTCGCCTCGCTCTCGACCACCGAGATTACATAGCCCGAGCCGTCTTCGTTCATCACATTTGTAAAGCTATGCATGCCGGGCATGCCCATGATTTCTGACTTCAACGCGTTCATTTTCGCCGTCGCGGCCTCGCGCGTGCCTGGCTTCATTTTGAATTGAGTAATACGTGCAAACATGACTTTCCTCCCTCGTCTGGCGAAATTGCCGCAGGGCGCGATCAAAGAACTCTCGCCGCGCAGAAGGTAGCATGGCAGGCAAAAATCTCGTATTGATACTTACGAATTCAGCACATTTTCAACCACGCGCCTTATCCGAGCATGCTGACTGACACTCCAAAGTTGCAACCCAGCGCATAGAACTGAGATGTTGCGGGGCTGGCGCGTAGGTTAAACGCCCAACTCCGCCCGTACCTTCTTGGTCAGCTTCGCCACCACCAGATCATAGGACGTCACGATATGCTCGCGCAGCGAGGCGTCGCTCATCCCGCGTTCCTCATAGACCTGCAACCACTTCATCCCGCGTGAGGCCAGATAGGGCGCGGGGCGGATGCCGGGGACGTCGCTCAGGACCTCAAACGCCAGATCGGTGGCCTTGAAGGTAACGGCGTCGCGCCCCTCGTGCCAGCCGCAGATCGCAAACACCTTGCCGCCCACTTTCCACACATCCGCATTGCCCCATTGCACCACATGGGTTGTGGCTTTGAGATTGGCGCAGAACGCGTTGAATTCGTCTCGGGTCATCGCCATTGCCTGGAAAACTAGGGTCGCAGAAATTTGGCACTGCCGACGGAGCGCTCGGCCGGTTGAGCCACTTGCGGGGTTTCGGTCACGGCCGGGGTGGTAAGACGCGGGGCCGAACCGCACGCCACGCCATCCCCGTCAGGGTCGTTTCGCAGGTGATAACCCGGCTCACCAGCGTAGTACGGGCCGGGGATCACTTTGACTGCCGTCGCGCATCCAGCCATCGCGATCAGGTGTAGCATAGCCTCTTCCTGCTCAAACTCCGAGGTGCGCAGGTAGACGCCCAGCGCGATCCCCGCAGTCGTTACTGGCAGCATGAGGACCATCAACAGGATGCGAACGGGCGACAAAGCCCGTTTGCGCAGTGCCTCGGCGCGTCGAACACGTGCCGGAGCCTTGGGATCGGTAAAAAGCGAGCGCGGCTCGGATTCGTTTGTCGACATGGCCAAAGACTAACGCCGGTTTATGTCAAAACCGAGGCCCAAAAGATGGTGGCCAGAGTGATGGGAGCAGAAATCCGCGCCGCTAACGGACGACATGAACCGCGCAGGACGCGTGCCGGACCACATGGTTGGCCGTCGATCCCAACAGAAGGTCCTGCATCCCCGGACGATGCGACGCCATGATGATCAGGTCGGGCTTATGTTCTTCGGACCAATCCAGAATGGTGCGCCCGGAATGCCCTTCGACAACCACACCTTTGGCATTGGGAAGTTTGGCGGCCAAGCTGTCCAATTCGGTTTGCAGAGCCTTGCGGGCTTCGCGCAGATATTCGGGCGGCATATAGGAAATCGCGTAGTTCGGGATATGCTCGACCACATGCAGCAGCGTGACCTGTGCATCCGGGGTTGCCAACACCTTGGCCAGTTTCAGCGGGCCGGAAATATCCCGCTCGGCATCAAAGGAAATCGGGACCAGAATATTGTGATACATGATGCGCACCTCCGTTCATTTCGCGGTCAGGATGCGCCAATTCGCAAGGCACGGCTTTGATTTAGGTCACGATCCGCTAAAAGTTTCGGCAACATCATACATCACCGGTTCAAAGCTTTTGCACAGCTCGTTGATCTTGCGATTCCGGTCGCGCATTTCCGGGGTGCGCAGCATCGCCAGAAAATCCTCGCGCCGTTCCCATTGCGAGTAATTGGCGATCCGCGTCTGAGCGTCATTGACATGCAGCCCCGCCGCCACAAAGCCGGGCTGCTTCGAGATGAAATCGGCATAGGCGTCAGTCAGCGCCTCAAGCAGGTCTTGACAGGTACCGGGCGTCATCTCGAAGGTCGTGATCACGGTTTGGACGCTGGTGTTCTTGGCAATGTTCGGCATCTGGAATCTCCTGTTATTGAGCCCAGCCTAGCATAGGATTTCCAAAGGTCCCGCCTTTGTTGGCGAATTCAGCACTTTGCCACGGCAGCGGGAATTCGTCATTTCACTAACGATCCGTTAACCATGCTGACCGATGCTGCGCCTATGTACCGGGTTCTTTACCTTTTGTTCATCATGCTGTTGGCCTCGCCTGCGTGGTCGGGCGCATGGCTGCGCGGCAAGGATTCCGCTTTTTCGGCGGCATCGGTGACGGTGTTCAAGGAACCCGACCAGGGGTATGACTATGCATCCGCGCTTTATGCCGAATGGGGTGCTCAGGACAATCTGACAATTGGGTTCGATTTTGAAGAGAACCGAGACCTCTACGGTCATGCGACTGTCTTTGCCCGCATCCCGGTTGCCGATTTGCAGCAAAAGGGGCGGTTTGCCGCAGAGTTCGGGGTTGGTGTGCATCACCGCTATCGTGGAGCATGGGCGCTGTACAAGGCAACCCTGTCCTATGGAAAGGGGTACTCGACCGGATGGGGCAATGGCTGGGTGGCCCTGGATGCATCATTGGAATACCGCACCCACGACGCGCTCTATCGCAAACTGGACCTGACAACGGGCCTGAATTCAGCGCGGCTGATCAACCCTTTGCTTCAGGTCGAGACCGCTTATCGCAGCGGAAGCTCTCTGTTCTGGCGGGTCCGGCCGTCGGCCATGATCCGGTGGCAGGACAGCCCGACAACCTGGGTTCTGGGGCTGGAGCGGAAAGATGCCCGCAATGACACGGGCATCAAACTGGCAATCTGGTCCGAGTTCTGACGCCGCCGCTCAGCGCTCCATTCGGATGATGGTCGAGACTGATCCGCGCAAGGATTGCGCCCAGCGCAGGTTTATAACGTCCTTCCCGCTGCCCTGTTCCAGCTCCACATAAGGTGTGTCGTGGATAGTCCCGCCAAAAGAGTTCTTCAATGGACCCAACACCGTAACCGCGTCACACCCGCGGGCTTTTCCGCCAAATGGAAGACGCGCTTGCGACCCAATACTCCAGACCGACGAATTCGAGCTTTGCGCGTGAACCAGACGCAGCGGGTTTTCAACCTTGGCCGAGATGCCATGAAACGTGTTGTCCCTGAAACTCACGTTCAGATGCGCGAAATGGTTGAAATCCGCGAAAGTCGTATCCACCCGCTCGGCTCGGTCGATCGCGCCGTTGATGGAGCGAAATTTGTTCCCAGCAACAACGACACCATTCAGGAAATGGCCAGGCCCGTGCGGCCGAATGACAATATTGCTGAACCAGGGTGCGACCTCGTTACAATAGAATATATTGTCGGTTATGGTCATCGCGCTGAACGAAAATCCCGCCGTGTACGCCGGATTGGCGTCCCGCTCATTAGTCCACTGCAAAAAGCAATTATCGACATAGTTCTCGGAAATGGTCGAGCTGTTATAGGTCCCGATCATAACCAACCCGGCGCTGCGCACGCCCTGAGCAATGCTGTCGCCCTGGAAGAAGTGGTTGCCCAGCACCAGGTTGTTCGTCCCACCCAGAACGGCAAAATGCAGGAACCTGACAGCACGATTGTGGCGCAGTTTGATATCATTCGCTGTCGCGTTCAGGGCGATGGATCTGCGATCCGAGACGTTGAAAGACTCCTCAGCCGACAGGAACTGGCAATTGTCGATCAACATCCCCTGACAGCCGGTACCGATTGAAGTAATCCCGCGATCCTTCGGACGGCTGACAAAGCAGTTGGTAATCGCAAATGTACTGCCAGACGGTGCCAGACGGATGCCGCTGCATCGCCCGTTGCACTGAAACTCGATCTCTTCCATGCCAAATTTGCGCAGGGTGCTGAAACCCATGAAGTCCAGCAGGTACTTGAACGAAAAAAACGAGAACGACTGCGTGCCCGCCGCATCATAAATCGGGGCGTTCAGAGTGATTTCGCCCGCACCAACATTCTTGGACCGCACGTAAATCTCGCGCCCGACACCATTGCCCCCTACCAAGGACCCAACCGGAATATTCGCAACATTGGCGACATTGGTCAGCCGAGTCGGATCGGATGGGTTGTAGGTTGCGACCGAAGTGAAGGTCTCGGTATCCCAGGCTGCATTGTCTTTGACATCGAACTGGCCATTGCGAATGACGCGACGGGTGGAGAAACCACTCTGCCGGTTCGGAACGGCTGCGGCCATGTCAATCGGGCCGTTTACCGATATCTTGCGTCCACCCATGTCCAGGGATTCATGGTCCGCATTGTTCAACAGCGCCTGAAATGCCTTTTTAAATGCCAACTCCTCATCCCCGAACGCGGTGATATAAGCTGGCAGGTCGAAATTCTTGGTCAACAGCAGCATCTTATCGTCAGGCATCGTGACGGTGCCCTCAAACTCGATCTCGGACGCGATGGTGGTATTTTCAGTCAGCAGGTAAGTGCCTTCAGACACAAAAACCCGGCGTCCACCCGCAGCCTGGTCCGCCGCGACAAAGGCGGACGTGTCATCTGCAACCCCATCACCGACCGCGCCAAAATCGCGTACATCCACAAGGCTAATCATGTCGCGCAGAAAAACACCGGTCACATCCGTGATCTCGATATCATCCACCCGCACGATCGAGCCATTCGCTCCGATCAGATCAAGTCCGAAATGGCCATAAATCGCGGTCACGCCCCAGGGCATATCCACGCCGGTGCGCTGCCCCGCCCCGACAATCGCGGTGATTTCATGGACGGCGCCATAGCCCGACAGTTGGGTTGCGGGGCCTTGCTCGATCACCCCATCCAAATGTGTCTCACCCGCGCCACCAGCCCAGGCCGCGATCCGAACCTCGGGCAAAGGCCCGCTGATTGCCTTCACCCGCGCCTTGATCTGAAGATAGCACCCCGGCTGCAACGGGGTCTGCCCCATATAACGCAGCTTTTGCGTGGCGCTGACTTTGAGGATTTCAAGGCAGCCGCCGAAATCCGCATCCGCCGGAACAAAAGCGCCGGTGCCCGAGCCTTCATAGGTCGGCGAGCCGGGCGTTCCGTCGCCGCTGGACCAGACGTTCAGGCCGTTTGCAAAAGCAGGCGGCATGAACACGATGCCGTCGGTGATTGCCTTATTCATAGAAATCCCTTTCCCAATCGCACCCATCAGCGCGCATTAACCCAGGGCTCGGGGCCACCCCGAGCGCAAAAGCCTGAGTACAGAAAGGGTGTTAATCGCTACTCATGTCACCGTGACGGTGGTGTTGCGTCACGCCGCGGGGTCCGAGTTGCCCAGCAACTGCACGCCATTGATCTTCCAGCCATTTTCTAACTGAATCATCTGATAATCCAGAATATGAGTTTGTCCGGCACCATCAACGATCAGTACCTTTTGCCACAGCGCGCCCGCGATCTCGCGCAGTTCCAGAAACCGAATATCAGCGGGTCGCCAGACCATAGGATAGCCGTTGCGCACCATGTTCCCGAAATTCTCGGGCGTGCGGAAAATGCTCTGGATGTTGGGGCTTGCAAAGGTAAAGGCGGTGGCGAAATCATCCGCTTTGAACGCCTGTATCTGCGCCGCGATATTGGCTTCGATCTCGGTGCTTTGGGCAAATGCACCCGTGGCCAAACCGGCACTCAACGAAAGGGCAAGCAAGATACGACGCATGGGGCTACCTCCTTTGGCAAGGGTAGCCCCACATCATGTCAGGTCAAATCAGGCCAGCTCTCCGGTCAAAGCCTTGTCGATCAGCGCAATCGTTTCGGGCACACCGTAAAGGGCAATAAACCCACCAAAGCGCGGCCCTTGCGAGGCCCCCAGCAGCACCTCGTAGAGCGCTGTGAACCATCCGCGCATCGGGTCGAATCGCTCGCGCCCGATGGAGTAAACCACTGATTGCAGCGCCTCGTCCTCAAGCGGACCATCATAGGCTTGCAACGCGGCCTTCAACGCTTCCAGTGCCTCACGTTCCTGATCAGTCGGCGCGCGGTGCTGTCGGGTGGGTTTGACGAAATCGTTGAAGTAGCGCACCGCAAAGCCCGCCGCCTGATCCAGATCGGGATGCGTTTCTGCGGTCGCCTCGGGCGCATAGCGGCGGATGAAACCCCACAGCGCTTCTTTGTCCTCGGCACCAGACACTGATGCAAGGTTCAGTAGCATCGCAAACGGCACCATAAGCGTGGATGCAGGCACGTCACCGCCATGGATATGCCAGACCGGGTTGTTCAACTGCGCCTTCAATTCCTGCCCCGGATAGGCACGCAATTGCTGGTGATACTCATCCACCGCCTTGGGAATGACGTCAAAGTACAGACGCTTGGCTGTTTTGGGCTTTTGGTACATGAAATACGACAGGCTTTCCGGCGCGGCATAGGTCAGCCACTCTTCCATCGACAAACCATTGCCCTTGGACTTCGAGATCTTCTGCCCCTGCTCATCATTGAACAACTCATAGCTGAGCGCTTCGGGCGGCTGCTTGCCCAGCGCCCGGCAGATTTTCGACGATTGCGTGACGGAGTCGATCAGGTCTTTGCCGGACATCTCATAATCCACGCCCAGCGCGGCCCAACGCATGGCCCAGTCGGGCTTCCACTGCATCTTGACGTTGCCGCCCGTAACCGGGATTTCGACCCTTTCGCCATCAGGCTCCTGATAAACAATCGTGCCCTTAGCCACGTTGCGTTCAAGCGTCGGCACCTGCAGCACATGACCGGTTTTCGGGCTGATCGGCAGGAAGCAGGAATAAGTCTCGCGCCGCTCGGGCCCGAGGGTCGGCAGCATGATTTCTTGTATCTTGTCGAAGCGCTCCAGCGCGATCAGCAGCGTCTCATCAAACTTGCCGCTGGTGTAGTAGTCTGTGGCCGAGGCGAATTCATACTCGAACCCGAAACTGTCCAGAAAATCGCACAGCATCGCGTTGTTGTGCTGCGCGAACCCTTCATGCGTGCCAAATGGATCGCGGACTTTGGTGAGCGGCAGATGCAGGTCTTCTTTCAGCTCGTCCTGCATCGGCACATTGGTCGGAACCTTGCGAAAGCCGTCCATATCATCCGAAAAGCAGATCAGCTTGGTCGGAATATCGCTGATCTGTTCAAACGCATGCCGTACCATCGAGGTCCGGGCGACCTCGCCAAAGGTGCCGATATGCGGCAGGCCCGACGGGCCATAGCCGGTCTGGAACAGAACATATCCCTTTTCCGGCGCACCTTGTCTGTAGCGTTTGAGGACCCGGCGCGCCTCTTCGAAAGGCCAGGCCTTGGACGACATCGCGGTTTCACGCAGTTCAGACATGTTCTCAGGTGCTCCATCGGGAAATACAGCGCCGGACGCCCTTTGCGACCCGACCGACCCCTCCTATTGTGCCGGTGCAGCATGAGTCAATAAAGCGCGCTGTTTTTCTGAGCGGAAACCCCGGTTGCGGTTTATTCGGCTGCCGTCACTTTCGGCGGGAACTTGTTCGGCAGCAAACCCATTCGCTGCGCCTGATGCACATCGGCCAGCAGATCCCGATCGGCAGCGGCAAACAGCTCTTCGGGATCGTCCAGCACGAAATATCCCATCTGATGCATGTCGATCCGATACGGCGTACGCAAGATCGTCATCACGTCGAACGGGTCCCGGTCGGGTATGTCACTTTCCACGGCATAAACCAGCTCTGTAGGTGAAGACGCCAGCCCCGAGCCCAGCGCCTTGATCTGCCCATCCTGACGGCGCAATCCGAATTCAATCGAAAACCAATACAACCGGATCAGCCAGGCATAATCTTTATCCCTTGCCTCAACCCCGGCCTTGCCGATCGCATGGCTGAAAGCCGCAAAACGCGGGTCGCTCAGCAGGGGCGTGTGACCGAAGATTTCGTGAAAGATGTCGGGTTCTTCAATATAGTCAAAATCCTCGCGCGACCGGATGAACGATGCAGCAGGAAAAACCCGGTCCGCGAGCATGCCAAAAAAGGTCTTGAACCCGATCAGCGCCGGAACCGGCTGAACGCGCCACCCGGTCAGGTCCAGAAGACGCTCGGATATATCCGCGCAGGACGGCACGTGGGTCTTGGGCATCTCCAACCGCTTCAACCCGTCCAGATATTCCCGCGCCATGTAGCGCTGCACATTTTCCTGCTGCGCCGCATAAAGGTCCGCCCAAACCGCATCCTCTTCGGCGGTATAGACAATATGGCCGCGCGCGTCGGCCTGCTTGGCCACGTATTTGGTGGATTTGGGCATGGAACGTCCTCCTTGATAGAATTTTAGCCCTTACTCGTGGTAAATTTGACTTAATGGCGTGAGGAATTGCTGGAGTTTTGACCCAAACATTTCAATAATGCGCCAATCATGACCCAAATCCTTCAACCCGCTGACATCGCTATCCTGCAAGAGCTTCAGTCAGACGGACGCCTGTCCATGCAGGAGCTTGCCGACCGGACCGGGCTTTCGGCCTCGCAATGCTGGCGGCGCGTGCGAGATCTTGAGGCATCGGGCATCCTCGCAGGCTATGCCGCGCGCGTGCCCGCAAAATCGGTGGGGCTGAATGCGATCGCCTACGTTCACATCGCGTTGAAAGACCACCAAGAGGACAGCATCGCGTCCTTCCTGCGCCTGGTTGAGACCGAAGCCCAGATCGTCGAATGCGCCTCGATCACCGGGGATCACGATTTCATCTTGAAGGTCTACGCGCGCACCCCCGAGGACCTTGAACATTTCATCATGCAACGCCTGTTGAAATCCGGCCTTGTCCGCGACACACGCAGCAATTTCGTACTGCGCCAGACCAAAACGCGTGGGCCGTTGCCCATCCTGTGACGCTTTGGCCGCCGAAATCCGTTGAACCCGATCCCGGTCCCTCCTATCGTGCGCGTTCAGAACAGCTCTATCAGGACCACGCCATGACCGATCAAGTGCCTCACCCGATGTCTCCGCAGGATTGCCTTGTTGCGATCATGGTGGCGATCTCAGCATCGGACGAAACCATTCGCACGGCTGAACTGGTCAAAATCGAAGCGGCTGTGAACATGCTGCCGGTCTTTGCCGAGTATGACATCGACCGCACCCGCCGCGTCTCGCAGATCGTGTTCGACCTGTTCGAACAAGAAGACGGGCTGGATGCGTTGTTTGGTCTGATCCGGGAAAACCTGCCCGAGCGGCTGAACGAAACCGCCTATGCCCTGGCTTGCGACGTGGCCGCGGCGGACGGATCCCTGGCCGAGACCGAACTGCGCCTGCTGGAAGAAATCCGTTACGAGTTGAACGTCGACCGCCTGCACGCCGCTGCAATTGAACGCGGCGCACGGGCACGTCACACCACCTGATCCTAGCTGCCGCTCAGCGTGCCCCAGCGTGCGATCAAAGCGCGCTGCAACCTGCGCGACCGCGCATTCCAACTGCGTGCGCCCGCCGGGCGTTCCCGGTTCGCACGCGGGATCGTGGCCCGGTGGTCGACATCTGCTGTGAAGATGGCAAAGGCCAACTCGGACCCGTCCGGCGTGGTGATGAATCCTCCCAAACCCGAGACGAAATTCAACGTCCCTGTCTTGGCGTCCACCTTGATCGGGTGGTCTTTGACGGGTCTTCCCTGACTGTCCAACAACCTGAAATTCTTCAATAAAGGCCGCAGCGCTCCGGCTTTCTGCGCTGCGATCAACGCCTTGACCAGATCACCCGGCGCGACCCGAGACGCATCCCCCAGCCCCGAATGATCAACCATCTCAATGCCGTTGACCCCATATGCCTCGGCGGCCCAGCGATTCATTTCGTCGGCCGAGTCTTGCAGGGTGTGCAGATCGGCACCACGCGCCTTGGACGCCGTCATGCCCACCAATTCCGCCGTCACATTGGTCGAATATTTCAGCATTCCCCGCAAAATATTGTCCAGCGTTTCACTAAAATGCGTGACCAGAAAACTGCCCTGAGGGCTTTCGTTCGTCACCTGCACACGGTCCAGCACAATCCCGTTCGACCGCGCCAATGTCCGAAACACATCCCCGGCGTAGAGCGCCGGTTTGCGCACTGGCAACCACCGGGCGCCCCCTTTGCCCAACGCCCCGCGCGCAACGGTCCATCGGTCTTGCCGCGCGCTTGGCTCATAGGTGTAGATCGGGGCTTTCCTGCTTTCGACTCGCATAGTTGCCACATCTACAGCCGGCTTGTAGCGCGCGCTTCGGGCATCCATCGTCACGGTATAATCCGTGCCTTCGCGCTTCCATTCAAAGTGAACCCTGTTGAAGTTCAATGCAATCCCGCTCAGCGCCGGGCTGTATCCCAGATGATCCGGCTGACCGGCATCAATGCTGAACACATAGGGCAACGCCCCGTCATAAACCTTGAACGCGCCGCGCACCTCGGTGATTCCGGCCTCTCGCAAATTGGCCGCCATTGTGGCCAGCGCATCCGTATCCAGCAGCGGGTCACCGCCGCCGACCAGAATAAGATCTCCGTTCAGAATGCCATTCTCGACCGGCCCATTCGCGATCAGTTTGGTTTCAAAGCGATAGTCTGGCCCCAGTACGTCCAGCGCATAAAGCGCGGTCAGAGCTTTCGCCACACTGGCCGGAGGCAACCCGAGATCTCCGCCCACCGCCTCTAACTCGACACCGGTCTTGACGTCGGCCACGGCAAAAGCCACTTCGCCCCGCAGCCCGGCCGATTGGATCAGCCGTTCGGCCCCGTTTTTCTGTGGTCCACGGATCTGAGGCCGCAACGAAACCAAGGGCGCATTCGCCAGCGCAATGCCGGGGGCCACAACCGCCCCAAGGCTTGCAAGAAAACCACGTCTTGAAAAACGATCAGCCATGGGTCAATAAAATCCCAGAGGGTTCAGGCAAACAACCAGTCAAAAAGGATTATGTGCGCACGAAGGTTATTCCGGCAACACCCCATTTGCCCAGATGCCGCGATTGCGAAGATCAGTTGAACTGACGTCAACCATCGGCATGTTGACGAAACACCATGCCGGGGCCTCGGCCCGCCCCAGCAAATGCCGCGCCTGCCCGTCGATCCTGTAGCTGGAATAGACCCGTGCCGCCGGCGACATCCGGGCCGAGATGCGATCTCCCGGCCGCGCGACCACGCCCACCGGGATGCTGTCCATGATCAACCGCCAGTCTTTCCAGCGATGAAACTGCGCCAGATTGTCAGCCCCCATGAGCCACACGAACCTGACCCTCGGGTATAACCTGCGCAGCGCCGCCAACGTATCCGCGGTCGCGCGCGTCCCCGTCAGAGCCTCGATATCCGTCACCTCGACCCTGGGATGCTGCATCACATCCCGCGCCGCCTGCACCCGCTGGGACATGGGTGCAGGCCCGCGCTCCTTCAACGGATTTCCCGGAGATACGAGCCACCACACGCGATCCAACCCAAAGGCCTTCATCGCCTCACGCGTGACATGCACATGGCCCTGATGCGGCGGATCAAATGATCCCCCGAACAGCCCAATCACCTGACCGGGCCGCGCATATGGTATCGCGTAACGCTCCATACCCTGCTGATGTTCAGAACTGGGACGGCTTGTCAATCAACCGGCTGCACGACATCACCCAACCTAACCCATCCGGGTTTGACGACCTCAGCGCACCACCCCCCATGGCCGCGCACGGCGGAATAGCCACCTTTACCAAACGCTTCCTCCATCCGGCTGCACGGCGCACAGATCACGGTAAAACGCAAAATCGCCTCGCCCACCTGCACCTCACGTCCTTTGAGCGCAGCCAGATTGATTCCCGACACGACCACGTTGCGCCGTAAGACTTCAGGGGTAACAGGCCCCTGCCCCAGATAAGAGCCAATCGCCACCAGATGTTCTTGTTGGATCAAAGTCACCGCTCGCTTGCCCGCACGGGCGCGGTCTCCGTCCAAACCATCGGCGGAGATCATAACGGCATCGACCGGTTGAACCTCGACCCTGCGATCAGGTCGCAGACCAATCCATTCCAGCCGACCCGGCTTGGCCCATCCTGCAATCAGTGCCGCCAAATCCGCCATGCTTCCCCCTTTGCTACAATCGGACAACTACCGCCGCACATCCGAATGCAAAATTCACAAAACCACCAGCTTGCCCCGCCCGCCCCGCTTGGATATCAAGCGGATCAACCCAATTTCCCCGACCCAGAGGACGCGACATGGCCGCCTATCAATATGTCTACCACATGCAGGGTGTCTCAAAGACCTATCCCGGTGGCAAGAAGTGCTTTGAAAACATCCACCTGAGCTTTCTGCCCGGCGTGAAAATCGGTGTTGTCGGCGTCAACGGCGCGGGTAAGTCGACGCTGATGAAGATCATGGCCGGCCTCGACAAGGATTTCACCGGCGAGGCCTGGGCGGCCGAAGGTGCCAAAGTCGGTTACCTTCCGCAGGAACCAAAGCTGGACGAAACCCTGACCGTGCGCGAAAACGTCATGCTGGGCGTGGCGGAAAAGAAGGCGATCCTCGACCGCTATAATGAACTGGCCATGAACTACTCGGACGAAACTGCCGAGGAAATGGCCAAGCTTCAGGATGAAATCGACAGCCAGAACCTCTGGGATCTGGACAGCCAGATCGACGTCTCGATGGAGGCGCTGCGCTGCCCGCCGGACGATGCCAACATCGCCAACCTTTCGGGTGGTGAGAAACGCCGCGTGGCGCTCTGCAAGCTGCTGCTGGAAGCGCCCGACATGCTGCTGCTGGACGAACCAACCAACCACCTGGACGCCGAGACCATCGCCTGGCTGCAACAGCACCTGATCGACTACAAGGGCACCATCCTGATCGTCACCCACGACCGCTATTTCCTGGATGACATTACGGGATGGATCCTCGAACTCGACCGTGGTCGTGGCATTCCCTACGAGGGCAACTACTCCGCATGGCTGGAACAAAAAGCCAAACGGCTGGAGCAGGAGGCCCGCGAGGACAAATCCAAGCAGAAGACCCTGCAACGCGAGCTGGAATGGATGCGTCAGGGTCAAAAGGCCCGTCAGGCCAAATCCAAGGCCCGGATCAACGCTTATAACGAGTTGGCTGAGCAGTCCGAGCGCGAAAAACTGACCCGCGCCCAGATCGTCATCCCCAACGGCCAGCGCCTTGGCGGCAAGGTGATCGAGGTCGAGGGCCTGTCGAAGCACATGGGCGACAAGCAACTGATCGAAGGGCTGGACTTCGCTCTGCCCCCCGGCGGCATTGTGGGCGTCATCGGCCCCAACGGTGCCGGTAAATCGACCCTGTTCAAAATGCTCACCGGTCAGGAACAGCCCGACAGCGGCACCATCACGCTGGGTGATACGGTCGAGCTGTCCTATGTCGACCAGTCCCGCGACGACCTGAAAGACAACGACACCGTGTGGGAGGCGATCACCGGCGGCGCCGAGATCATCCAATTGGGTGACGCGCAGGTCAATTCCCGCGCCTATTGCTCGTCCTTCAATTTCAAGGGCGGCGACCAGCAGAAGAAGGTCTCGCTGCTATCGGGTGGTGAGCGCAACCGCGTCCACATGGCCCGACTGTTGAAAGAGGGCGGAAACGTCCTGCTGCTCGACGAACCGACCAACGATCTGGACGTCGAAACCTTGCGCGCGCTGGAAGACGCTCTAGTCGATTTCGCCGGCTGCGCCGTTGTGATTTCGCACGACCGCTTTTTCCTCGACCGCATCTGCACGCATATTCTGGCCTTCGAAGGCGACGCCCATGTGGAGTGGTTTGAGGGCAACTTCGAGGATTACGAAGAGGACAAAAAGCGCCGTCTGGGACCGGACGCGCTGGAGCCTAAGCGCTTGAAACATAAGAAGTTCGCCCGGTGAGAACCCGAACTTTCAAACGTGTGTTCCAATCGCTGTTTCAGGCGATTGGACGCATTGCACCGTTTGGAAAGACATCGGACCGCGACCATTGCGTCATAGTCGCAAGCAACGGTCGATCCGGAAGTACCGTGACTTATCTTGCTCTCAGCAAGGCACTTAGAAAAAGAAACCCTTCAGCGGCAGAACGCTCGGCCTTCGTTGCTCGTCTCAGGGACGCCGAATTCAAAGCCCCGTTCGTCTACAAAACCCATGATTTTCCGCAGGCGTTGTTAGAGTGGCCAGCCGATACCAGAGTGGTTTTTTGCTTCGGTTCCACCAAAGATTCGGCCTTTTCCGTCTATTCGGCAAAAGAACGGTATGGGGAAGATTGGATCCGACAGCATTTTTATCACCTTCATGCGACTGGCGAATACTGCGATCTGTTTCAGCGGGATATTCTGCAACAAGCCAAGCAGATAAAAGAATGGGCCGTATTTGAGGACGTCCCCGTTTTATGTGTTCACTATGATGCGATATGGGATCATCAAAGCGACATATCGGAATTTACCGGCCTGAAAATGAAGCTTCCGAAACGTGAACAGCGCGCGCCCAAAGAGATTCCGACTGAACTCAGGTCGGCGGCAAGCCAAGTTTACGATTCGATTGATGAAATTGTCGAAGAACTGCCAAGGTGTTTTATAGCATCACCCAAATACGCTGATATTGTCGCCAAGCTTCCGGTTTAGATGCAAAGCGGAAGGCCAGCGCAAACCCGCTAGCTCGGGCGATCGATGACGCCCCTATTCGCTTGCTTTTGAAAGTTCCGAGTAAGAACCTGCTAAGGTTTAAAGGTATTTGTTGGGAAGGGTAGGCAAGTGACGCGTGAAACAGGGGTCTGGCATAGCCAGGTTATGCTCGACTCAACGTTGATTAAACCGTTCACATCAGATCAGGTATTGAACGAATTGTCGGCAGCTGGAGTAGTCGGCAAGAAGAACTTAGAGGGTTTTGTTCAATCTCCCGACGTGTTCCCAGATGCGATTTTTGGGAAGTACCCGAACCAAAAGCTGAAAGCGCAACCCGATATTTTCTTCGGGCCATATGGCTTGGTTGTGTCCCGCGCGGTTGCTGGTGTTCTTCGGGAAGCGGACCTTGGGAAGACGCAGCTTTACCCATTGAAACTATGCCAGCACGATCGTGTGACTCCAGTTGAGGGGGAGTATTTCACTCTGGCATTGGGAGAGCAGAAAACAGCACTTGTTCCGAAGCAGTCGAAAGGAATCGAACTCTTAGGGAACACACCTGAAATCTGGATGAACTTGGGAGGTAAACCGGATGATTTCGATTTCGTTGTGTCGGGTGACGCTTTGGACGGGTCGGATTTGTGGATTGATCCCCTCTTGCACCGAAGCCTTTTCCTCAGCGACCGTCTTGTCAAAGCGCTGAGGGCCGCAAAGCTCACACGCCGCTTCGGCCTGAGCAAATGCAAGGTTATCCCAGCCTAGACCATTATAGCGACAAGACTGGCGTCTCGGGTCGAGAATAAGACAACAGCGCCTGCAATGCAGACGTTTTCCGGTGTGTTTCGGGATTTGAAAGTCAAGATTTCCACGCAAACGTCTTATGCTTCAACCGCTTGGGCCTGAACGCGCCCGATCCCAGACGGTGCTTTTTGACCTTTTCGCAATCCTGAAGTTGCCCTCGAACCATTCCCGTCGCGGTTTGTACCAATTGCGGTACACAAGGACGATCACCCTTGCCACATCCCCACACCAATGCCATATCCAAAGGGCTAACGTTTTTCTATTTCGACCTACTGTCTCCTTTTTCGGCGCTCAGTCATTCGATCCAGACTACGACGCCAGGCTGCCGCAAATCCGTGGGCAGCAACAAACAGGAGAATACGGATATGCCCGCAGGCACCGTTAAATGGTTCAACACCACCAAAGGCTACGGCTTCATCGCACCCGAAGATGGCGGCAAAGACATCTTCGTTCATATCTCGGCTGTCGAACGCTCGGGCCTGACCGGTCTGGCAGACAACCAGAAAGTCACCTACGAGCTGCGCTCGGGTCGTGACGGTCGCGAAAGCGCCGACAATATCGAGCTGGCGTAAGCCGGTCCAAGGGCAGGGGTATCCCCTGCCCTTTTGCCAAGCTGCGCGGCGTTTTCAGCGCAACATCACATTTCAGTTACTCTTCGCCTCCGCTTGACCGGATCAGCTATCATCCCGACACTATGGTGATGATTTTCCTGTTGTATTGAAGAGACCCGATATGTTCACACGCCGCACGTTCCTGACGGCCGCCGCCGCGACAAGCCTTGTTCCGCAAGCGGCGTCTGCCAAGACGAAGACAGCCGAATACGACCCCACGCCGCAATATGTGCGGATCAAGAAAGAATTCCTGCCGGGGCAGTTGCTGGTCGTTCCACGCTCATTCTACCTGTATTTCGTGACCGAGCCGCGCAAGGCCATCCGCTATGGCTGCGGCGTTGGTCGGGCCGGGCTGGAATTCACCGGCACCGCCACGATCGACGTCAAGAAAGAGTGGCCCACCTGGCGTCCCACGAATGAGATGATCGAGCGCGAGCCCGTCACCTATGCACGCTTCAAGGATAACGACTATGTCCAACCGGGCGGAGGCGACAATCCATTGGGCGCCCGCGCGCTGTATTTGTTCCAAAACGGCGTAGACACTTATTTCCGCATTCACGGCACGACGCAGCCCAGCACCATCGGAACCGCCGCCTCGAATGGCTGCATTCGAATGTTGAACGCCCATGTCATCGACCTGTACGCGCGGGTGCCGATAGGAACCGTCGTGACTGTGATCTGATTAGTCCGACGCTGCTTGGACCAGTTCCACCACATAGGGGCCGATTTCGGCGACGATCAAAGCCACGCCCTGGGCGTTGGGGTGGATGCCATCGGGTTGCATATAGGTGCGGGCTGCATCGGGATCGCCGTCTCGGGTCAGGCCGGCGAAAAAACTGGGCGCATAGCCGGATTGGTACCCAGCGGCCAGTTCGGGATAGATCGTATCGAAGGCCGCTTTGTAGTCGGGCCCGTAATTTCCCGGTGCCTGCATCCCAACCAACAACACATCCACCTCTGACGCACGCGCGGCTTGCATGATTTGCTCAAGATTGGCCCGCGACACAGCCGGATCGATCCCACGTAACAAGTCGTTCCCGCCCAAAGCCACGATCATGCCATCCACATCCGGCGTCAGCGTCCAGTGAACCCGCGCCGCGCCGCCGGCGGTGGTATCCCCTGAAACTCCGGCATTGATCAGGCGCACATCCACGCCCTGATCCTGTAACCAACGTTCCAGCTGAGGCACAAACCCGTCCTGTGCGGGCAGCCCGTAACCCTGTGTCAGCGAATCCCCCAATGCAGCAATCACGACCTGTTCGGCTGTGGCGGCAATACCGCAAACTGCAAACAGGCAAGACAACAAAGCCTTGCGCAATATCCGAACCGCTCCATATCCCAAAAGAACGCCTCCGTGTGGATTGACCTATGACGACACCTGTTCTTTCTCTCCAAGATGCGGCTTTGTCGCTGGATGGCAATGCCGGACGGGTGAAAATCCTGCATGGTATCACTCTATCGGTTCAAAAGGGCGAGACTTTGGGCCTTGTTGGCCCGTCTGGGTCCGGCAAATCCTCATTGTTGATGCTGATGGGCGGGTTAGAGCGTGCGACTGGCGGCAAGATCGAAGCTCTGGGGCGGGATCTGACTGATTTGGACGAAGACAACCTCGCCCGGTTTCGACGTGACGCGATGGGCGTTGTGTTCCAGAATTTCCACCTGATCCCCACGATGACTGCGCTGGAAAATGTCGCCACGCCGCTGGAATTGGCGGGGCTCCGGGACGCGTTTGACCGGGCCGAAAGTGAACTGGATGCGGTCGGCCTATCGCATCGGCGCGATCACTATCCTGCGCAGCTTTCGGGGGGTGAGCAGCAGCGCGTGGCACTTGCGCGCGCATCGGCTCCGCGCCCGCAGATCCTGCTGGCGGACGAGCCAACGGGGAATTTGGATGAAACCAACGGGGCCGCGATTGTTGATCTGCTGTTCGACCTGCGCGACCGTCACGGCGCGACTTTGGTTCTGGTCACGCACAGTCACAGCCTTGCACGCAGATGCGACCGGGTTGTCCGGTTGCGCGATGGGCGTATTGCAGAAGATATCCAGCAAGAGGCCGCGGAATGAGCCTGCGCCTCGCCGGACGTCTGGCGCGGCGCGAACTGCGCGGAGGGCTGCGTGGCTTCCGCGTGTTTCTGGCCTGCCTCGCGCTTGGTGTTGCCGCCATCGCCGCTGTCGGGTCCGTGCGCCAGGCCATCCAGACCGGACTAGCGCAGGAGGGCGCCGCATTGCTGGGTGGCGACGCCCAATTGGAATTTACCTATCGCTTTGCCACTGAAGCCGAGCGCGACTGGATGGGCCAAGTGGCCTCTGCCGTCTCAGAAGTCGTCGATTTCCGATCAATGGCCGTCGCGCGGCAAGGCCATACCCCGGAGCGTGCGTTAACGCAGGTCAAGGCCGTGGACGCGGCCTATCCTCTGGTCGGAACACCAGTGCTAGACCCCGATATACCGCTGCCCTCTGCGCTTGACGGGGCTGACGATCTGCCCGGGGCCGTCATGGACCCTTCACTGATCGACCGGTTGGGTTTGTCTGTAGGCGATCGGTTTTCTCTAGGCACGCAAGAGTTTCTGCTGACCGCCGCGCTGATCCATGAACCGGATGGGGCTGCGGATGGATTCGGTCTGGGTCCGCGTACTCTGGTACGCACGCAGGATTTGCAAGCGTCTGGCCTGCTAGCACCGGGCACCTTGTTTTCCACCAAATACCGGCTGGATCTACTGCAATCGGTAGACCTTGCAGAACTGGCGTCGCAGGCAAACACAACGTTCGACGGCACGGGAATGCGCTGGACAGATGCGCGAAACGGCGCGCCGGGCATCGCCGAATTCGTCGCCCGTCTCAGTGCCTTTCTGGTACTGGTCGGGCTTTCGGGTCTGGCCGTGGGCGGCATTGGCGTATCGGCCGCGGTATCTGCATTCCTCGCCCAAAAGACCGAGACAATCGCAACCCTGCGCACACTGGGCGCAGACCGCGCAACGATCTTTCAGACCTATCTGATCCAGATCGGCATTCTCTCGGGTATAGGCGTCCTGCTAGGCATTGCTCTGGGCGGGCTGCTACCGCTGGCGCTCGCCCCGCTGATCGAGGCCCAGCTTCCCATCCCAGCCGTCTTTTCGCTGTATCCAGAACCGCTGGCCGAGGCTGCGCTCTATGGTGTTCTGACCGCCTTTCTGTTTACCCTCTGGCCCTTGGCCCGCACCGAAGAGGTCCGCGCTGCCACCCTATTTCGGGACGCGCTGTCATCGGCCCGCGCCCTGCCTCGCCTGCGCTACATCGTTGCCACCGGGGTGGGGCTGGCGCTGCTGATCGCGTCGGCGGCGTGGTTCAGCGGGTCTGCCCGCCTGACGCTCTGGACGGGCGGCGGGCTGGTTGGCGCGCTGATTCTTCTCTCGGTCGCGGCGATGGCAATTCGTAGACTGGCCCGATACGGCGCGCGCCCCGCGCGTGGACACCCGGCGCTACGCTGGGCCTTTTCCGCCATTTCCGACCCGCGCGAGGGTGCGTCTTCGGTTGTGTTGTCGCTGGGTCTGGGCCTGTCCGTTCTGGCCGCCGTTGGGCAAATCGACGGCACCCTGCGCAATGCAATATCCGGCAATCTGCCAGACGTCTCGCCCTCGTATTTCTTCGTCGACATTCAGAAGGACCAAATGTCCGGCTTTTCCGAACGTCTTGAAACCGACCCTGCCGTCACCCGCGTCGAAAGCGCGCCGATGCTGCGTGGCATCCTCACGCAGATCAACGGCCAACCGGCTCGTGACGTCGCCGGGGACCACTGGGTTCTGGACGGCGACCGTGGCGTAACCTATTCCGCAGCACCCCCGCAAAACACCCGCGTCACCGCCGGAGAATGGTGGGCAGATGACTATTCCGGTACCCCGCAAGTCAGCTTTGCCGCTGAAGAAGCGCAAGAGATGGGCCTGAAACTGGGCGACACCCTGACGGTCAATATTCTGGGGCGCGACATCACCGCTGAACTGACCTCACTGCGCGAGGTTGATTTCTCGACGGCGGGGATTGGGTTCATCATGTCCATGAACCCATCGGCCCTTGCCGGAGCCCCGCACAGCTTTATTGCCACTGTCTATGCCGAAGAGCCCGCCGAAGCCGCAATCCAACGCGATCTGGCTGAGCAATTTCCCAACATTACTGCTATTCGCGTCCGCGACGCCATCGACCGAATCTCGGGGCTGTTGGCAGGGTTGGCTGCAGCCACATCTTATGGCGCAGGTGTATCGCTGCTGACCGGCTTCCTTGTCCTAATCGGCGCAGCCGCCGCAGGAGAGCCCGCCCGCAGGCGTGAAGCAGCGATTCTGAAAACACTGGGCGCAGACCGCGGTCGCATCCTGCTGAGTTTTGCCCTGCGCGCAGCCCTACTCGGCGCCGCTGCGGGCGCGGTGGCCCTGCTCACCGGCATATTGGGCGGATGGGCAGTGGCGACCTATATCTTCGACACCGATTTCAGCATCATCTGGGGTTCGGCGCTGGGAATTATTGTCGCCGGCCTCCTCGTGACCCTCGGTGCAGGCCTGTTCTTTGCACTGCGCCCGCTGGCGGTTCGACCGGCCCGCATCCTGCGGGCCAGCGACTGAACTTACCGAACGCAAGCAACCGGCTGCAAGATTTGCAGCAACTGGTCGTTGTCACAAACCAAAGCATCCAACGTGATGTCATCCAGCGACGCATAGAAAACCTCGGCCGCATCCTGCAGCGCAAGGCGCAACCGGCAGGCATCGGTCAAGGGGCAGGTATTGTCCGCATCCGCAAAGCACTCGGCCAACGGCAGGTTGCCCTCGACATGACGAAACACCGACCCGATGCGAATCTGCTCGGCAGGGCGCGCCAGGGTCATGCCGCCATTTCGGCCTCGCTGTGTGCTGAGATAGTCCAGCTGACTCAGTTGATTGATCACCTGCGCCAGATGGTTCTCCGAGATATTGCACACTTCGGCAATCTCGGATTTGGTCACAAGCCGGTCCTGATGTGCAGCGCAATACATCAGCAAGCGCACCGCGATATTCGTCCGTTTGGTAATGCGCATGATCGCCTCCCAAATTTCAAGATGCGACCTTATTGCATGTCCGGCTAAAAAGCGGTTTGACATACATCAATCGGCGGAAAAGGACGCGGCACAGATGGCAGACCCCTATTTCTTTGGCTATGGCAGCCTGGTGAACCTTGCTACCCACGATTTCCCCGATCCCCGCCCTGCGAAACTAAAAGGCTGGCGCCGCTCTTGGAGACATACAGACCTGCGCCCGGTGGCCTTTCTGACAGCCATCCCCGACCCCGATTGCGAGATTGAGGGGATGATCGCCCATGTCCCGAAAAACGACTGGGCGGCGCTGGATGAACGCGAATGGGCCTATGATCGCATCCCGGCAACTCAGGCTGTGTCACATACGCTGACCCACGACGTCGACATCGCCGTCTATGCCGTCCCACATGGCCGCCACACCGGGCCCACGAACCACCACCCCTTGGTACTCAGCTATATCGACGTTGTCGTGCAGGGCTATCTGCGCGCCTATGGCGAGGCCGGGGCAGATCGCTTCTTTGCCACCACCGACGGCTGGGAGGCTCCGATCCTGAATGACCGCGCCGAGCCCCGCTATCCGCGACACCAGCAGTTGAAACCGCACGAGACTGAATTCGTGGACTCCCGCCTGCAACAGTTGGCTGCGAACATCGTCCATGCCTCATAGCAAAAGGCCGAGGTCAAACCCCGGCCCTTCTTCTGTTCAAAAATTCCTCCGCCGCAGGGTGAGTGGCGTCCGGGAAACTGTCCGATAGGCAGTTTCAGCTCCAAACGGGTGGAACCCCGGTCTGCGTCAAGAGGCGCGTTCCTTCACCCTCGCGCGCGGATCACCTGAAGCAATGGCAAAAGCGCGGCCATCTCGGGCCCACGCTCCATCCCTGTCAGCGCCTTGCGCAGCGGCATGAACAATCCCTTGCCCTTCCGGCCTGTGGCCTCTTTGACAGCCTTGGTCCAAACACCCCAGGTCTCGCCATCAAACGGCCCTTCGGGCAGCAATGCCACGGCTTCGGTGATGAAGTCACGATCGTCTTCGTCGATCAGCGGCTCTGCCCCATCGCGGCACAATTCCCACCAACCCTGCAGATCGGCCAGAGTGGTGATGTTCTCACGCGCCATGGCCCAGAAGGGCTCGGCCAGATCTGCTGGGACACCCGCATCCGCAACCGCATCTGCAACATCCGCCAGAGGCAGCGACTGCAGATGTTTCGCGGTCAGCGGGAATAGGTCCTGCACGTCGAATTTGGTCGGTGCTGCGCCGAAACGCCCGATGTCGAATCCGTCTATCAATTCAGCCATGTCCGAACGTAATTCCACCGGATCGGAAGAGCCCAGACGCGCCATCAGGCTTAGCAGAGCCATCGGCTGAACCCCCTGCTCGCGCAGATCGCGCAGCGCCAGCGTGCCCAAACGTTTCGACAGCGCCTCACCTTGCGGGCCGGTCAGCAGCGAGTGGTGCGCAAAGCGCGGGCAAGCGCCGCCCAGCGCTTCAATGATCTGGATCTGGGTCGCCGTGTTGGTCACATGGTCCGAGCCACGCACCACGTCCGTGACACCCATCTCGGTATCATCCACCACGGATGCGATCGTATAGAGAACCTGCCCATCGCCCCGGATCAATACCGGATCAGACACGGAAGAAGCATCAATCGAGATGTCGCCCAGAATGCCGTCATTCCACTCGATCCGCTCGTGATCCAGCTTGAAACGCCACACACCGTTTCCGCGTTCCGCCCGCAGCGCCTCTTTCTCGGCCTCCGACAGGTTCAGCGCAGCGCGGTCATAGACCGGGGGCTTGCCCATGTTCAGCTGCTTCTTGCGCTTCAGGTCCAGTTCGGTCGGCGTCTCGAACGCCTCATAGAACCGACCCATCTCGCGCAGCTTGTCGGCCGCTTCGGCATAGCGATCCAGACGGTCGGACTGACGCTCGACGCGGTCCCATTGCAGCCCAAGCCACTCCAGATCCTGTTTGATCGCATCGACATATTCTTCTTTCGACCGCTCAGGATCAGTGTCGTCGATGCGCAGGATGAACGTACCGCCAGCCTTGCGGGCGATCAAATAGTTCATCAAGGCGGTACGCAGGTTGCCCACATGGATGTAACCGGTGGGCGACGGGGCGAAACGGGTGGTTGTCATAGGTGTCTCCTGTTGGCGCGGCTCTTGTCACAGGATGGGCGTTTTGTCCAGCCGTGGGCAAAGGCCCACCAAGGAACTCAAACATGGCCAACACACAACCTAAACAAAAATTCACACGTATTGTTCAACAACGCACCCCATATCTTGGGTCTATAACCTACCAAGAGACGCGCACCGGCCTAGCTTTGAAGCTGGCGTTCTGACAGGGAGACTTAGATATGACCATCAATTTGACGCGCAGAGCGGCCTTGGGTGCCGCAGCCACACTACCTTTCGCTACAGCTGCGACCCCGCTTTTGGCTGCTGGCACCGAGACCAAAGCCAACTCGACCATCGCCAAATCGTACCACCTCGGTGATTTCACGGTCACGACCCTGTTGGATGGCAGCCTGCCCCGCGATGGTGCCAAGGAGATCTTCGGCGGTGGCGCATCGGATGAAGAATTTGCCAAAGTATCCGCCGACAACTTCATCCCTGCAGACAAGGCGCAGTTCTTCTTTACACCGACGCTGGTCAATACCGGGTCCGAACTTGTTCTGTTCGACACCGGGCTGGGTCAGGGCGGTATTCAGGCGGCGCTGGCAGATGCAGGCGTCACCCCCGATCAGATCGACGTTGTTGTGATCACCCACATGCACCCCGACCATATCGGCGGCATGACCACCGACGATGCACCAACCTTTGCCAATGCGCGCTTCGTGACCGCCGCACCGGAATATGACTTCTGGGCTGCACAGGATGCAGGCAACCGCGTCGGTGATCTGGTTGCCGCCAAAGTGACCCCGCAGGCCGAAAAGATGACCTTCCTAACCGATGGCGGAGAAGTCACCTCGGGCATCACCGCCGTCGCCGCCTATGGGCACACACCGGGCCACACGGTCTATCACCTGGAAAGCAATGGCCAGCGTTTGGTACTGACCGCCGACCTTGCCAACCACTATGTCTGGTCCTTCGCGCACCCTGAGTGGGAGGTCCGTTTTGACATGGACAAAGCGGCCGCGACAGCAGCGCGCCGCAATGTTCTGGGGATGCTCGCCGCCGACAAGGTTCCGATGATCGGTTACCACATGCCCTTCCCCGCCGCTGGCTATGTCGAGACCCGCGGCGACGGGTTCCGCTTTGTCCCCGTCAGCTATCAGATGGCAGGCTAAGCTCTAGTATCCTGGGTCCGGCCGCACTTTTGAGCCATCCGTAAAACGGGACAGGCGGAAGGCGGCCGGATCGACACAGGGTTCGACCCCTGTGACCAGATCGGCCATCAACCGTCCCGCTCCGGGACCGATGCCGAATCCGTGGCCGGAAAAACCGGTTGCGACGAACATGCCCGGAATTTCTTCAACGCCCGAGATTACCGGAATTGCATCCGGCGTCACGTCAATCATCCCTGCCCAGCTTTGCACCAGCTCGGCGTTCTGCAACGCGGGTACTCCCTTTTTCGCGTTCGACCACGCCCGCCGCAGCACCTTGCCAGACGGCTCAGGGTCCAGAACGCGACACTGTTCGAACGGAGTGACATCCGTAGGCAACCATTTCCGGTCCTGCTTGGCTTCAATGGCCCACCGTTTCGACCACCGAAATCGCAGCGACCGCCACTCCTGCCGGAATGCGGGCAGGAACCACCATGCCAACCGAAAGCTGTCGGGCACGATATCAACCGTGTTTTCATGGCCGGACGCGATCGTATAGCCGCCGTCAGCGCGCTTGCGCAGGGCGAAGTCATCGGACCACAACGCCGCCTCGGGCCCCTCGACCGGAGAGGTGCGCAGTACCGTGTTCAGTACCTTGAGTTGTGGCAAGTCAATGCCTGCATTCCCCGCAAACAAACGGGACCATGCCCCACCGGCCAACACCACGCGATCACAGGCGACACGACCGCGTTCAGTGAAAACACCCGCAATGCGCCCGCCCTGGACGTCAACACTGCGCACAGCGCAAGTGGTCATCAACACTGCACCCTTGTCACGCGCCGCCTCGGCAATGGCGGGGGCTGCCCATTGCGGTTCGGCCCGGCCGTCGCGGGGCATGTGCAGGGCACACTCCAGATCGGTCCGATGACTGGGCAGCAAGCCGTCCAGTTCTGCACCCGACACCATCCGAGCGCCAGTCTGCAACCCATCGACATGTCGCGCCCAACGTTCAAGATTTTGCGCATCCCGCGCGCCGGAGGCGCCAAACAGGATGCCTGACCGCGTAAACCCGGTTTTCCGCCCGATCCGCGCGTCCAGCCCGTCCCAAATCTGTTGTGCCACGCACATCAACGGAATTTCGCGCGGGTCACGCAGCCCCAACCGCACCCATCCCCAGTTGCGCGAGCTCTGTTCGCCTGCAATCTGGCCTTTTTCGCACAACAGGACCGAGACGCCCCGTTCGGACAGCTCCAATGCAGTTGCCGCGCCGATGATTCCGCCCCCGATCACGACGACGTCTACCACTTTGGGAAGTTTCAGATCAGGTTCAACGGGGGTTGGTTTGGGGCCGGGCATCAACCGCTCATACTGCATTCTATGAAACGCAATGAAGGCGCGGGATTGGGCCCAAGGCAATACGACATTCGGCGCAGATCACAGATTTAAACGACCTGTGTCAATCACGCCATTTTCGGGGATATTCAGACTAAGCCACACCGCATAGTTCGGCCCATTTCTGACGCAGAACCTGGGTAAAGCCGACAACCGGAGTCTCGGCTTCATCCTCCGCAGCTTCGGGCAAGGACAGGTCAACATCGACCAGTTCTTCGCGCAACTCGGTAGGCGTAACTTTGGGCAGAGGCGGCTCAGCCGCGCTCAGAATACCGGCGATGGCGGCATCCACCTCGGCTTCGTTCAGATCCTGCCCCTTGTCTGCCATTGTCTTCCACGGCGGCGGAGCATGAAGAGGTTTGTCATATTCCTCATACATAGCGATACCAAATCGTTAACACAGACACCCGATCTCGGATGTGTCACAACCGCCCCAGCTGGGGCGATAATCAAGCAAAAATGTGTCGGAAAAATGGCGCGCGCCCAAGCAAGCCCTTGAGAAAACATCATCTTGCAACCCATCGCACGACGGATTGCAGACAATGCCACCCTAGACGCGGCATTGATTACTGATACGATACGATCTGCAGGCGCCGCAGCGGCAGGCGACTCAGGACGGGTCGCGCCAGCGATTCACGATCGGATACCTGCGATCCAACCAGAAAGCCCGGCTAGTCAGCCGCGTTCCGGGGGCTGACTGGAACCGCTTGTATTCGCTGATATAGATCAGATGCTCAACCCGGCGCGCGGTAGCGGCATCAAACCCGGCCTCAACGCAATCCGCGACCGAGCCTTCGCCGTCGACCAGAATTTCAAGGATTGCATCCAGCTCGGGATAGTCCGGCAGGCTGTCGCTGTCTTTCTGATCCGCCCGCAATTCCGCGCTGGGGGGCTTGTCGATGACCGAGGGCCGAATGACCTCGCCCTCCGGCCCCATCATCCAGTCGTGGTGGTTTTCATTGCGCCAGCGGCAGGTCTGAAAGACACGGGTTTTGTAAAGGTCCTTGATGGGATTGTACCCGCCATTCATGTCGCCATAGATCGTGGCATATCCCACCGCGACCTCGGATTTGTTCCCGGTGGTCAGCAACATCTCGCTAAACTTGTTCGAAATCGCCATCAACAGTAGCCCACGCAAACGCGACTGGACGTTTTCCTCGGTCAAGTCTGGGTCACGCCCGGCAAACAACGGGGCCAAAGTGTCCGTCACGGCGGCGCGACTGTCCGAGATAGGCACGTAGTCATAGTGCACGCCCAGCGCCTTGGCGACAGCCTCTGCATCGTCCAAGGAACCCTGACTGGTATACTCCGACGGCAACATTACACAGCGGACATTCTCGGCCCCAATCGCATCAACCGCAATCGCCGCGACCAAAGCGGAATCAACCCCGCCCGACAGACCAAGCAGCGCCTTTTTGAACCCGGTCTTCCCCATATAGTCGCGCAAGGACTGCACCATCGCGCGATAGTCCTGCTCCCATTCATCTGGCTGAGGCGCGACCTTGGCCGTAACGATCCGCCACCCCTCATCGCCCCGCTCAAGATCGATATGGGTAACGGCCTCGTCAAACACAGGCATCCGAAAGGCCAGCGCGCCGCCGGGGTTCAGGCCAAACGTGCCGCCGTCAAAGACCTGATCGTCCTGACCGCCAACCATGTTGAGGTAAATCAGCGGCAGGCCGGTCTCGACCACGCGCGCCACCATATGATTGAGGCGCACGTCGTATTTGTTGCGGAAATAGGGCGAGCCATTGGGAATCAACAGAAACTCGGCCCCGGTCTCTTCCAGAGTTTCCGCGACATCCGGGTGCCAGCTATCCTCGCAGATCGGGCTGCCTATCCGCGTATTGCCCACCGAATACGGCCCGCCCAACGGACCGGAATCATACAGGCGAACCTCGTCAAAGACCGTTTCATTCGGCAAGTGATGCTTCAGTACCTTGCTGCCGATCTTGCCACCCTTGAGGATCAGATAGGCGTTGTACAGGTTGTCATCCTCGACCCATGGCCCGCCGATCGCCAGCGCCGGGCCGTCAGCGCATTGGGCGGCCAATGCCTCGACCGCGGCCATGGCGGCGCGGTGAAAGCTGGGCTTCATCACCAGATCCTGCGTGTTGTAGCCAGTGATGAACATCTCGGGGAAGGCAATCATATCGGCACCTGCGTCGCGCGCCTGTTTCCATGCCGCGACGGCCTTGGCCGAGTTGCCCTCGATATCCCCTACTACAGGGTTGAGTTGCGCCAGAGTGATGCGGAAACGGTCGGCCATGGTGCCCTCTTGCCCTCGTCAGTTCTTATGCCATTTACCAGATCGCACCGCGAGGAAAAGGCAAATGCGGCAAAACCCGTTGCCCTGCCCCCGGCGGTATCTTAGTTTTGCGCTGTAGAACAACCACCGGCAGGCAGGAAAACCCTATGAACGTCATCCGCACCTCAATCGCCGCTACCGCGATGGCCCTGTTGGTCTTGCCCGCCAGTGCGCAGGATGGGCAGGTCATCATTGCGGATGATGAGGTTGGCGGCGTCTACGAAGGCACTTTCCTGAACGGGCTGCGGCACGGCATCGGTACTTATCGCCTGCCCGACGGCTTCGAATATGAGGGCGAGTGGTCTGAAGGCGAAATTCAAGGCCAGGGCATAGCCCGCTATGCGAACGGGTCAATCTATGACGGCGCTTTCGCAAAGGGTCAGCCGGAAGGGCGCGGCCGGATCATCTATCCCGATGGCGGCAGCTACGAAGGCGAATGGTCTGATGGCACGATCAACGGGCAAGGCACTGCCACCTATGCCAATGGCGCGCGCTATGAAGGCGGGTTCAAACAGGCGCAGTACCACGGCAAAGGAACTCTGACCGACCCCAGCGGATATATCTATGAGGGCGACTGGGTTGAGGGCGCGAAACAGGGTAAGGCCAAGATCACCTCGACCCAGGGCAGCGTTTATGAGGGCGACATCGACAATGGTGTGCGCCATGGACAGGGTACGCTGACAGTGGCCGACGGCATGACCTATACCGGGGACTGGGTGCAGGATCGCATGACCGGCAAGGGGCGCATGGTACAGGCCAACGGTGACGTCTACGAAGGCGATCTGGTCGACGGGCGGCGTCAGGGCAAGGGCAAGGCCACCTACGCCAATGGCGCGACCTATGAGGGCGACTACACCGATGACCGCCGCCACGGCAAAGGCCGCTTCGTAGGCACCGACGGTTTTGAATATACCGGCGAATGGCAGGACGGGCAGATCGAAGGCTTTGGCGAGATGACCTATCCCGACGGTTCCACCTATGTGGGTGACTTCAGCGCCGATCTGCCCCATGGCAAGGGGCTGCACACTTACCCGGACGGGATCATCTACGAGGGCGACTGGATCGCCGGTATCTTCGAAGGCTCCGGCAAGGCAACCTACCCCAACGGCGTCGTGTATTCGGGTCAGTTCAAAAACGGCCTCAGCCACGGCACCGGCGTTCTGACCTTTGCCAACGGCTATAAGTACGAGGGCGATTGGGCCGAAGGTGCCCGCCACGGCAAAGGGCGCGCCAGCTTCCCGGATGGAACCGTGTACGAAGGAGAATTCGTCGATGGCGTCCGCGAAGGGCTCGGCACGATCACCACTCCGCGTGGGTTTACCTATACCGGCGATTGGGCAGGTGGCAAAATCAGCGGCACTGGTATCGCCACCTATGCCACAGGCGACGTCTATGAGGGTGGTTTTCTGGACAACAAACGCCACGGCGACGGAACCATGCGCTATGCCAACGGCCAAGAAGAATCAGGCGTGTGGGAAAACGGTGTCCTACCGGGCAAAACCGCCGCCGAGCCCGAGGCTGCACCGGCCGAAAACACCACATCCGACGCGCCTTCGGACGGCTAGGTTCACCAAGGCACCGGCTGCCCGGCCCAATCGAAAAAACCACCTGTATCGTCCGGGGCCAGCGCCTCGATCACTGACAGCAAATTCTGCGCGGCTTCGTCTGGTTCAACGGTCGCGTGGCGTCCTGCGTATTTTCGAGTGAACTCAGTGCGCACCGTGCCGGGATGCAGCGAAACGCATACCGCCTGCTTGTGTGTCCGCGCCAGTTCGATCGCCGAGGTGTGAACGATCTGATTCACAGCAGCTTTGGCCGCGCGGTAGCTGATCCACCCGCCCAGACGGTTGTCGCCAATCGACCCGACCCGCGCCGACAGCACCGCCACGACGGCCCGCCGGTCCCGCGGCAACAACCGCGCAGCTTGTGCCAAAACCAAAGCTGGCCCCACCGCGTTCAAAGCAAACTGATCCATCATCGCCTTGGCTGACAAAGCGCGGATCGTCTTTTCCGGCTCAGCCCCGTTGATTTCAAGCGCACCAGACGCAACGAAGATCAGGTCATAGGGTCCTCCAAGCGCTGCCAGAGCAGTACTGACGGTGTCTGGCTTGGTCAGGTCAAACCCAACCGAAGACCGGGACAAACCTGTTACCGCGACCGATTGTTTCTCCAACCGCCTACAAAGCGCCGATCCGATCCCGCCCGACGCGCCAATGATGAGTGCTTTTTTCATAGCCGATCACCTAGCAGCCCAAGCGCTTACTTCAACGCATCGCAAAAAACGTCCCTGCGCGTGTAAGACCTGTAAATTCCGTCTTTTCATTCGCGTTCCGCTCTGTATAACCTCAATCCCATGATCAACCACGCAGATATCCTTGTTGCCGACACCGCCCTTCGCGGTACGTGGCTGCGTGGCCTACTGATCCTAATCCGCCTCTGAGCGTGCCATCCGGCGCGCCCGCTCAGAGGAGGACGCCCGCGCGCCATAGGCTTTAGGACAGAAGAAGAAAGAGATTCCCATGACCAACGTGACCGACCAAGACCGCGTCTTGATCTTTGACACCACTTTGCGCGACGGCGAACAAAGCCCCGGCGCAACCATGACCCATAACGAAAAGCTCGAAATTGCCGAGCTGCTGGACGAAATGGGCGTCGACATCATCGAAGCAGGCTTCCCCATCGCCTCCGAAGGTGATTTCAAGGCCGTCAGCGAGATTGCCGAGCGGTCGAAAAACAGCCGCATCTGCGGTCTGGCCCGCGCCAATTTCGCAGACATTGACCGCTGCTGGGACGCCGTGAAACACGCACGGCAAAACCGCATTCACACCTTCATCGGCACCTCTCCGCTGCACCGCGCCATTCCGAACCTGACGATGGACGAGATGGCCGATAAAATCCACGAAACGGTTAGCCACGCGCGCAATCTGTGCGACAACGTGCAGTGGTCACCGATGGACGCCACGCGGACCGAGTGGGATTACCTGTGCCGCGTGATCGAGATTGCGATCAAGGCGGGCGCGACCACGATCAACATCCCCGACACGGTGGGTTATACCGCGCCGGTGGAAAGCGCCGACCTGATCAAGCGCCTGATCGAGACCGTACCGGGCGCGGATGAGGTGATCTTCGCCACCCACTGCCACAACGACCTCGGCATGGCGACTGCAAACTCGCTGGCCGCCGTCGCGGGCGGAGCGCGACAGATCGAATGTACCATCAACGGTCTGGGGGAACGCGCGGGCAACACCGCGCTGGAAGAGGTCGTCATGGCACTGCGCACCCGCAATGACATCATGCCGTGGCACACGGGTATCGACACCACTAAGATCATGCATATCTCGCGCCGTGTGGCGACGGTGTCGGGCTTCAACGTGCAGTTCAACAAGGCGATTGTCGGCAAGAACGCCTTTGCGCATGAAAGCGGCATCCATCAGGACGGGATGCTGAAGAACCGCGAAAACTTCGAGATCATGCGCCCTGAAGATATCGGTTTGTCCGGCACGTCTTTGCCCCTGGGCAAACACTCAGGCCGCGCGGCCTTGCGTGACAAGCTGGAAACCTTAGGCTTTGATGTTGGCGACAATCAGCTGAAGGACATCTTTGTTCGGTTCAAGGATCTGGCCGACCGCAAGAAAGAAGTCTTTGACGACGATCTCATCGCGCTGATGACCATGGATGAGCATGACGACTATCTGCAACTGGTGTCGATGAAAGTGACTTGCGGCACAGGCGGTCAGGCGGAATCGACGGTCGAACTTGAGATGGACGGCAAGGACATCATCGCCACAGAACACGGCGATGGGCCGGTTGATGCGACCTTCAAGGCAATCCGTGCGATCTATCCCAACAAGGCGCATCTGCAATTGTACCAAGTGCACGCGGTGACCGAAGGCACAGACGCCCAGGCCACAGTCTCGGTGCGGCTGGAAGAGGATGGCATGATTGCAACCGGTCAATCGGCCAACACCGATACCGTCGTTGCCTCGGCTAAAGCCTATATCCACGCGCTGAACCGCCTGATCATGCGACGCGAAAAGGCCGGTCCGGGCGCGGATGCACGTGAGATCAGCTATAAGGACCTGACCTGATCGTCTGAAAGCGCAGAGGCTCCCGCACCCGCGGCGGCCCGGCTTCGCCGACCCTTCTTGGGTTTTGGGCCCGGCAGCGCGCCTGCGGCGCGCTGCCGGGCCCAACTCGATTGACGGCATCTTTGATGCTGGCAATCGGGGCGGGAGGGCTTTCTACAACCGCTCAAACAAGGTGGATAGGCGCATAAACTCGTCCTGAATGCCAAACGGTGCGTTCACAATGAACATTCCCGACCCGATCATACGATGCCCCTCGCGCGCGGCCGGAAAGCGCACCTCGTGGCATGCTGCTTTGGGCAGGGTTTGCGCCCGCAGCGCCGCAATCATCGGCTTGTGTCGCCCATCGGTCAAGATCGGATACCACAACGCGATGACCCCAACATTCCACTTTCGGTGCACCTTGGAAATGAACCCCGGCAGGCGGTCATATTCCGATTTCACCTCATAGCTTGGATCGATCAGCAGCAAACCCCGCCGAGGGGTAGGCGGCAGCAATGAATGCGCCAGCGCATAGCCGTCCTGCTTGTAGACCTTCGCTCCGAACCGCGAAACGGCCAGTGAGAGCGCCTCATATTCCTGCGGATGCAGTTCAGCCAGATGCAAACTGTCGTGATCACGCAGCAAATTGCCCGCAATCAGGGGCGATCCCGCATATGCCTGCGCCCCGTGCGTTGCCTGAACGCTGGTCAACGCCTTCGACAAAGGATGATCAGCACCAAACCACCCGTCACGCCGCGCGCGCTCAATTCCTGCAGCGGCCTCGCCGGTGCGGACCGCTTCAGCAGCGTCCAGCTTGTACAAACCCCGCCCCGAATGAGTCTCGACATAGGTCAGGGGTTTGTCCTTGCGCGCCAGATAATCCAGCATCCACGCCAGCAAAGCGTGCTTTTGCACGTCAGCCAGATTTCCAGCATGGTAAATATGTTGATATGAGAGCATGTTGCCTTCTAAAGTCCCTATCAATAAGGCGGAAAGGTGCTGATTGACGCGGAATCAGCCCTTTTACCGGGCGAGATGGCACCCTATAAGACATCCGTCCCGGAACCGTCGAGTCGCGGGCAGTGGTAATTTTGACGAACGGGATCATTAAAAACATGGGAATCTTTGGCAATCTGGGCGGCTTGTTCACAGCGGACATGGCCATCGACCTTGGGACAGCGAACACGCTGGTTTATGTCAAAGGGCGCGGTGTGATCCTGTCGGAGCCTTCGGTTGTCGCCTATCACGTCAAGGACGGTGTCAAAAAGGTGCTGGCCGTCGGTGAAGACGCCAAGCTGATGCTGGGCCGAACCCCCGGCTCGATCGAGGCGATCCGTCCGATGCGTGAAGGCGTGATTGCTGATTTCGACACTGCTGAGGAAATGATCAAGCACTTTATCCGCAAGGTGCATAAGCGGTCGACCTTCTCGAAGCCCAAGATCATCGTCTGCGTCCCACACGGTGCGACCCCCGTAGAAAAGCGTGCGATCCGTCAGTCGGTTCTGTCGGCAGGTGCGCGCCGCGCGGGCCTGATTGCCGAACCGATTGCAGCCGCCATTGGTGCAGGCATGCCGATCACCGACCCGACCGGCAACATGGTCGTTGATATCGGCGGCGGCACCACCGAGGTTGCGGTTCTGTCGCTGGGCGACATCGTCTATGCGCGCTCGGTCCGCGTGGGCGGAGACCGAATGGATGAGGCGATCATCTCGTATCTGCGCCGTCAGCAGAACCTTCTCGTGGGCGAATCCACCGCTGAACGCATTAAGACCACCATCGGCACTGCCCGGATGCCTGACGACGGTCGTGGCCAGTCGATGCATATCCGGGGCCGTGACCTGCTTAACGGCGTACCCAAAGAGATTGAGATCAGCCAGGCTCAGGTCGCCGAGGCTCTGTCGGAACCCGTCCAACAGATTTGCGAGGCGGTAATGACAGCATTGGAAACCACACCGCCCGATCTGGCCGCCGACATCGTGGACCGGGGCGTGATGCTGACCGGCGGCGGCGCGCTGCTGGGCGATCTGGACCTTGCCCTGCGCGAACAGACTGGTCTGGCTGTGTCGATTGCCGATGAAAGCCTGAATTGTGTGGCTTTGGGCACCGGCAAAGCGCTGGAATATGAAAAACAACTGCGCCACGCGATTGACTACGAAAGCTAAGGCGCGCACCCTTTCGGGGTGAAAACTCGGGCAAGAGCAGCACGGGAAGGTAACCTGTGGCAAACGACCGATCACAGCGCGATGAATACACGGCCCCTCTGCGCCGCCTGCTGTTGGGGATCGTGGTGCTGTGTCTGCTGGGCATCTTTCTGGTCTGGCGCATAGACAGCCCTCGGGTCGAGCGGTTTCGGGCGCAGGTGGCGGACCGCGTGGTGCCGTCGATGGAATGGGCGATGGTGCCAGTCACCGCAGTTGTAAACCTCGTCCGCGATTTCCAAAGCTATCAGCGGCTGAGCGCACAGAACCAGGAGCTGCGCAGCGAATTACGCCTGATGAGGGCCTGGAAAGAGGCTGCGCTGCAGCTTGAACAGGAAAACGCGCGTCTGCTGGACCTTAACAATGTGCGGCTTGACCCTCGCCTGACCTATATCACCGGGGTTGTGATGGCCGATAGCGGCTCGCCCTTTCGGCAATCAGTGTTGCTGAATGTGGGCGAACGGGACGGCATCATGGATGGCTGGGCCACGATGGACGGGATCGGCGTCGTCGGTCGTATATCCGGCGTTGGCCCCGATACGGCGCGGGTCATTCTGCTGACCGATGCGTCCAGCGCCATTCCGGCAACGATCCAACCTTCGGGTCAAACCGCGCTGATCACTGGCGACAACACGCCCTCGCCCGCTGTGGAATTCCTGGAAAACCGCGAACTTGTACGACCGGGTGATCGGGTCGTGACCTCGGGCGACGGCGGCGTGTTTCCTGGCGGCTTGCTGATCGGACAGATCGCCGCTGACCCCGGAGGGCGCTTACGCGTGCGCCTGTCCGCCGATTTCGAACGACTGGAGTTTTTGCGCGTGCTGCGCTTCCATTCCGCGCCACGTATCGAAGATTCCGGCGATGTCGTCGGCCCAAGACGCCCCGAAGCCGCCCTGACCCCCTCGGAAGTCGGCGATGGATAATCAGACCACGCAGCTTTGGGCCAAACGCGGCTTGTATCTGTTTCTGGCCCTTCTGATCCTGTTTTTTCATCTGCTGCCACTGAACGCGCGGCCAGATCGCTGGCCCTTTCCTGATCTGATCATTGCGCTGACATTTGCCTGGGTGTTGCGGCGTCCCGAGTTTGTGCCCATCCCTCTGATCGCGGTGGTGATGTTGTTGGCCGATCTGCTGCTGCAACGTCCTCCGGGTCTGCTGGCCGCGCTGGTTGTGATGGGCGCGTCCTATCTGCGCAACGCAGCACCCGGCTTACGTGACGCCGGGTTCATGGGCGAATGGACCAGCGCCGCCGTCGTCATCACGGCTGTTTTTGCCCTCAACCGCGTCATTCTTGCTATTCTGTCCGTGCAACAGGCAGCATTGGGTCCGGTCGTGATACAAGTGGTTCTGACGATTGCGGTTTATCCGCTGATTGTTCTGCTCAGCCAGAGCGGATTCGGCGTGCGGCGGGTTTCGAGCTCGGAGTCCGGCGCAGTAGGAGCCCGCCCATGAAGCCACGCAAGCAGAAATCGCAGGGATTGGCCTATAAAAGACTGCCCCGCCGCGCCTTTGTTCTTGGCGGGTTGCAGGCCGTGTTTATTGGCGGTCTTGCCGCACGGATGCGGTATATGCAGGTGGATCAAGCGGATGAATACCGCCTGCTGGCCGAAGAAAACCGCATCAACATCCGCCTGATCCCACCGACACGCGGTCGGATTTACGACCGCAACGGGCAGATCATCGGACAGAACTCGCCCTCTTACCGGATCGTGATGGTGCGCGAGGATGCGGGCGACGTAGACGCCGTTATCGCCAGACTGTCTGACCTAATCCCGCTGACCGATGATGAGATCGAGCGCGCCAAGACCGAGATGCGCCGCTCGGCCCCGTTCCTGCCGGTCACGCTGGCCGATCAGGTCACGTGGGAAGATATCTCGAAAGTCGCCGTCAACGCCCCCGCCCTGCCCGGTGTCACGCCCGAGGTCGGCATGACACGACAATATCCCAGATACGAGGACTTCGCCCATGTCGTTGGCTATGTCGGCCCGGTCAGCGACTATGACCTCAGCCAGATCGAAGATCCCGAACCCGTGCTGCGCATACCTCGGTTCCAGATCGGCAAGGTCGGGCTAGAGGCCAAACAGGAAATCAGCCTGCGGGGTAAGGCCGGGGCCAAACGAGTCGAGGTCAACGCCACTGGCCGCGTCATGCGCGAGCTTGACCGGCAGGAAGGTACCGCCGGGGCCGATCTGCAACTGTCTGTCGATGCCGATCTGCAGCAATACGCGCAGGCACGTCTGGCGGGCGAAAGCGCCGCTGCGGTCGTGATCGACTGCGAAACCGGCGATATCCGGGCGATAAGTTCAGCCCCCAGTTTTGATCCCAACCTGTTCGTGCGCGGCATCTCGGTCGCGGATTACCGGACCCTGACGCAGGACAATTACCGTCCGCTGGCCAACAAGACCGTGCAGGGCACCTACCCGCCGGGATCGACCTTCAAGATGATCACCGCCATGGCCGCGTTGGAGGCCGGAGTGATCGGACCATCGAACACCGTCTATTGCCCTGGCCACCTGAAGGTTGGCAGCCGCCGGTTCCATTGCTGGAAACGCGGCGGGCATGGCACAGTCGATCTGGAAACCTCGCTCAAACGCAGTTGCGATGTCTATTACTATGACGTGGCCCTGCGCACGGGGATCGACAAAATCTCGGACATGGCTCGGACTTTTGGGCTGGGCATCAAGCATGACATACCGATGTCCGCCGTGGCCGCCGGGCTGGCGCCCAATCAAGACTGGAAGCGGCGTGTGCATGGGCAGGAATGGCTGGTGGGTGACACGGCCAATGCCTCGATCGGTCAAGGGTTCATGCTGGCCTCGCCGCTACAACTGGCCGTGATGACCGCACGGATTGCGACCGGGCGATCTGTCTCGCCGCGTCTTGTTCGGTCGATGAACGGGGTCGAGCAACCCTCGGGCGCAGGTGAGCCGCTGGACGTCAACCCGCGTAATCTGGAACAAGTTCGGCAGGCGATGTGGACGGTATCGAATGACCGGCGCGGTACAGCTTATCGCAGCCGCATCATAGCCGATGATTTCCGAATGGCGGGCAAAACCGGCACCAGCCAGGTGCGCAACATCACTAAGGCCGAACGTGCCGCCGGCGTCATCCGCAACGAAGACCTGCCGTGGGAGCGCCGAGACCATGCTCTTTTCGTCAGCTTCGCGCCCTATGACAAGCCGAAATACGCGATTGCCGTGGTGGTGGAACATGGCGGCGGCGGGTCGAAAGCTGCAGCCCCTGTGGCGCGGGATATCATGTTACAGGCGCTCTATAATGGGACGCCGCCATTGGACGCCTATCCGGTGGCCGACCGCGACCGGATCAAGGAGCTGCAAAAGAAGCTTGAAGGCGATCGCCGTCCCAAAGCGCGCCCGTCCGAAAAGGACCGCGCATGAGCTATCTTGAATATACGGTCAAATCTACGCCCTCGGGGTTCCGCAAGTTCTTGTATATGAACTGGCCCCTGACCCTGCTGCTGATCAGCGTGGCCAGTGCTGGGTTCTTGATGCTGTTCTCGGTCGCAGGCGGGTCATGGACCCCTTGGGCCGAACCGCAGATGGAGCGGTTCGGGCTGGGCCTGACGGTGATGTTCATCATCGCGCTTGTCCCCATCTGGTTCTGGCGCAACATGTCGGTTGTGGCCTATCTGGGCTCGATAGGCCTGCTGATCGTGGTCGAGCTGTTTGGGACGATTGGCATGGGCGCACAGCGCTGGATCGACCTTGGCTTCATGCGCCTGCAACCGTCCGAGGTGATGAAGGTCGCCCTTGTGATGGTGCTGGCCGCCTATTACGACTGGCTGCCCTCGCACAAAACCTCGCGCCCGCTATGGGTGATCCTTCCGGTGATCCTGATCCTGATCCCGGTGTTTTTCGTGCTCAAACAACCCGACTTGGGCACCTCGATCCTGTTGCTGGCCGCAGGGGGTGGGATGATGTTTCTGGCTGGGGTCCACTGGGCCTATTTCGCCGCTGTCATCGCCGCCGTGGTCGGGCTGATCGCAACCGTTTTCAACAGCCGCGGAACCGAGTGGCAGTTGCTCAAGGACTACCAATTCCGCCGGATTGATACCTTTCTAGACCCCTCCACCGACCCGCTGGGCGCGGGCTATCACATTACTCAGTCCAAAATCGCGCTGGGATCAGGTGGTTGGAACGGGCGCGGCTTCATGCAGGGCACGCAATCGCGGCTGAACTTCCTGCCGGAAAAACATACCGATTTCATCTTCACCACATTGGCCGAGGAGTTCGGCTTTGTCGGTGGCATTACCCTGTTGATCCTTTATGGCCTGATCATCGTGTTCTGTCTGGTGACGGCGTTGTCGACCAAGGACCGGTTTTCGTCGCTGGTGACGCTGGGCATCGCGCTGAACTTCTTCCTGTTCTTCGCGGTGAACATGTCGATGGTGATGGGACTGGCCCCGGTCGTGGGTGTGCCCCTGCCAATGGTCAGCTATGGCGGCTCGGCCATGCTTGTCCTGATGGCGGCCTTCGGTATTGTGCAAAGCGCGCATATCCATCGTCCTCGCTGATTTGAAAGGCCCCCGATGCCCGTGAAAGTCCTGTTTTCCGCGCGCCCCGAATTGTGGCCCGTGTATGAACCCCTCTTGTCAGACGGCTTGACCAATGCGGGGGTGGATGCGGCAATCGGAACGCAGATGGACCCGGATCAGGTCGATTACGTGGTCTATGCGCCAAACGGTGGGCTATTGGACTTCACGCCGTATTCGCGGCTGAAGGCCGTGCTCAGCCTGTGGGCCGGGGTCGAAAGCATCGCAGATAACGCGACCCTAACCGTTCCCCTCGCTAGAATGGTGGATTTCGGCCTGACGCAAGGCATGACCGAATGGGTGGTCGGCCACGTGCTGCGATACCATCTTGGAATGGACCGCCATATCACTGTTCAGGACGGCACATGGACACCCGAGGCCCCACCGCTGGCCCCTGAACGCACCGTCTGCATACTGGGCCTTGGCATGTTGGGCGAGGCATCCGCGCGGGCACTTGCTGTATTGGGTTTCAACGTCACGGGCTGGAGTCGGTCGCCCAAGGACATCCCCGGTGTCACCTGCCTGCACGGCGAAGACGGGCTACGCGCGGCGCTGACCACAGCTGAAATCGTCGTTCTGCTGCTGCCCGACACACCGGCGACCGAGAACCTGTTGAACGCGGAAACACTCGCCCTGCTGCCTAAGGGCGCATGTCTGATCAATCCGGGCCGAGGCCCTCTCATCGACGACAGCGCCCTGCTGGATGCGCTGAACGCCGGACAAATCGGCCACGCCACGTTGGACGTGTTCCGGGTTGAACCCTTGCCAATCGACCACCCTTATTGGGCGCATCCGAACGTGACGGTCACGCCGCATATCGCCTCGGAAACGCGGCCAGTGACAGCCGCGCAGGTGATCGTTGAAAACATTCGACGCGGTGAGGCGGGTGAACCCTACCTGCACCTCGTCGACCGCGCTTTAGGCTACTAGCCCGCGCCCTTTCAGCAACGCCTCGACCCCCGGCAACCGGCCCCGGAAGGCCAGATACAGGTCTTCGGCCTCGCGGGAGCCACCGGTGGACAGGATGTTTTCCTCCAGCGCCTTGGCGCGGGCGGGGTCAAATGCGCCTCCAGCCTCTTCAAAGGCGGCGAAGGCGTCGGCGTCCATGACCTCGGACCACATATAGCTGTAATAGCCCGAGCTATAGCCGTCGCCGGCAAACACATGCGCGAAATGCGGGGTGGCGTGGCGCATTCCGATGGCCGGGGGCATTCCCAGACCCTCCAGCACCTTTGCCTGTTTCGCCATCGGATCGACGGGGGCCGCACCGTCGTGGAATTCCAGATCAACCAGCGCCGAGGCGACATATTCGACCGTCTGAAACCCCTGATCGAAATTGGCGGCCTTCAGCACCTTGTCCAGCATGTCTTGCGGCATCGGCGCGCCAGTATCGGCATGGGTGGCGAACTCGGCCAGAACTTCGGGCACTTCCAACCAGTGTTCGTAAAGCTGGCTGGGCAGTTCCACGAAATCGCGCGCCACTGATGTGCCCGAGATGCTTTCATAAGTCACATCTGACAGCATCTGATGCAGCGCATGGCCGAATTCATGAAACAGTGTCCGCGCATCATCATAAGACAGCAGTGCCGGATCGCCCTTGGCGAAGTTGCAGACATTGATCACGACCGGAGCTTGCACCGTAGGAAACTTGGCCTGCGACCGCAACGCGCTGCACCACGCGCCGGATCGCTTGGAACCCCGCGCGAAGTAATCCCCGATGAACACCGCGATATGCTGACCGTTGCGCGTGACCTCCCACGCGCGGCAATCGGGGTGGTAGAGCGGTACGTCCAGCGGCGCGAACTCCAACCCGAACAGGCGGCTGGCGCAGGCAAAGGCGGCCTCGATCATCCGGTCCAGCTGCAAGTAGGGTTTCAGCGCGGCCTCATCCAGATCATGCTCGGCCTTGCGGCGTTTCTCGGCATAATAGCGCCAGTCCCACGCGGCCAGTGGGCCATTGACCCCATCCGCCTGCATCAACTGCGTCAGGGTCTCGGCATCCGCATCCGCGCGGGCCTTGGCGGGCTCCCACACTTGCATCAGCAAGTCGCGCACCTTGTCCGGCGTGCGGGCCATCTCGGTTTCCAGCTTGTAGGTGGCGAAATTGTCATAGCCTAGCAGCTTGGCCCGTTCTTCACGCAGGGCGAGGATTTCGGCGGCGATCTCGCGGTTGTCTGTCTCGCCACCGTTGGCGCCACGCGCGGTCCAGGCCTTATACGCCACCTCGCGCAGATCGCGACGGGGCGAGAATTGCAAGAACGGAACGATGATCGACCGCGACAAGGTCACAACCGGGCCGTCTGCGCCCTTTTCCTGCCCGGCGGCGCGGGCCGCATCGACTACGAAATCGGGCAGACCGTCCAGATCATCCTCGGACAGGGGCATGAACCACGCGCGCTCATCCGCCAGCAGGTTCTGGGTGAAGGATGTACCCAGCGAGGCCAGCCGCGCCTTGATTTTCTGCATCCGCGCGTCTGCATCCCCGGTCAGGGCCGCGCCCGCGCGCACAAAGCCCCGATGGGTCAGCATCAGAACCCGCGCCTGTTCGTCGGTCAGGTTCAGATCATCCTTTCGGTCCCATAGGTCGGCCACCCGCTGAAACAGCGCTTTGTTAGAGGAAATGCCCGAGAAATGCGCCGCCAGCTTGGGCGAGAAGTCACGCTGCAGCTCTTCACGCGCCGGGTTGCTGTCGGCCCCGGCCACGGTAAAAAAGACGGACAGGACCTTGTCCAACTGCTCACCCGCGGCCTCAAGCGCCTCGACCGTGTTGGCAAAGCTCGGCGCGTCGGGGTCGCCTGAAATCGCGTCGATCTGCGCGTTGTGGGCCTGTAGGGCGGCGTCCAATGCGGGGGCGAAATCGGTGTCGGCAATCGTGTCGAAGGGCGCGATTTCAAACGGTGTGGTCCAGTCGGACAGGATCGGGTTGGTCATGAAACTCTCCTTTGAGCACAACCTAGGAACACGAGGTGGAATGATCCAGTGCGCGCGCTCACTTACCGCAAATCGGACAATCGGCGCGGCGTGAAAGGGTGATCTTGCGGCTTTCCCCATAAAGCGCGTCATAGATCAGCATCTCACCGCGCAGAGCCTGCCCAGCCCCGGTGATCACCTTTATCGCCTCCACCGCCATCATCGAGCCCACAACGCCGGGCAGAGGGCCAATCACGCCAGCCTCGGCGCAGGAAGGCGCCAGCCCTGGGGCCGGAGCCTCTGGGAATATACACTGATAGCAAGGGGCATCATGGGCGGGATCAAAGACGCTCAGCTGCCCTTCCCATTGCGACAGAGCACCCGAGATCAGCGGCTTGCCCAGCGCAACCGCCGTGCGGTTGGCCAGATAGCGAGTGTCGAAATTGTCAGTGCCATCGAGGATCAGATCGAAATCGGCAAACAAATCCTGCGCGATCTCATCAGTCAGACGGCGGTGGTAAGGCAGCACGATCACATTAGGGTTTTGCGCCTGCATGGCCTGCTGCGCCGAGAAAACCTTGGGCATCCCGATATCCGCGTCGCGGTGTATGACCTGACGTTGCAGATTGGCATTTTCGACCTCGTCATCGTCGATAACACCGATGGTCCCAACCCCGGCGGCAGCCAGATATTGCAGCGCTGGCGCGCCCAGCCCCCCGGCACCGATAACCAGCACACGGGCCTGTTTCATCTTTTTCTGACCCGGCCCACCCAGTTCCCGCAACACGATATGGCGGGCATAACGTTCCAGCTCGGTTTCAGAGAATTGGTCGGATGGCATGGCGGACTCCTTCGTGGCGGGCGTCGCGCGGTTGCGTAACGCTTTCAGCACCCTTCCATAAACCAGAACCAGAACCGCGAAACCAGCCAGGATCAGCCACATCGCCGCAGAGCCGCCAGTCGCCTGACGCAAGGGGTGCCCGTCCGGTAGAACCAGCTGCGCCGTGATCACGCCCAACAGCAACACCCCGACGGATGTCATCCGCGCGGTGCGCGACACGCCAGCCAGATAGCCAACGCCCCACAGCCCGGCAGCCAGAATGAAAACCAACAGCATCAGCCGCGCCCGGTCGAGCCGAACCCACCCGCGCCGCGTTCGGTGTCGCTGAGCGTATCGGCCGTTTCGAACGTGGCCTGCACGACCGGGGCCACGACAAGCTGCGCAATACGTTCGCCGTGGGTGATCTCGAACACCTCCTGCCCGGCATTCAGCACGATCACACCCAGCGGGCCGCGATAATCGCTGTCGATCGTACCCGGCGTGTTGGGTAGCGTGATCCCATGTTTCAACGCCAGCCCGGACCTTGGACGCACCTGCACCTCATAGCCATTCGGGATTTCGATCCGCAGGCCGGTGGGAACCAAGGCGCGCTGTCCGGGGTTCAGCGTTATCGACGCTCCATCCGGTAGGTTGGCTCGAACATCCGCGCCCGCCGCACCAGTGGTTTCGTAGGACGGCAACGGTACTGAGGGGTCAGAGCCGTCCTCGCGGATCACGCGAATTGCAACCATCTTGTTTCCTTTCCCTCACGCGGTCAGCGCGTCGGCGATCTTGCGCGCCAACCGCTCGGCCACAGCGTCCTTGCTCATACGTGGCCATTCTTCGGCCCCTGCGTCCGAAATCAACGTGACCGTATTCTCGGACCCGCCCATGATGCCGGTGGCGGGACTGACATCATTGGCCACAATCCAGTCGCACCCCTTACGCGCGCGCTTCGCGGTGGCGTGTTCGATCACACTATCGGTCTCGGCGGCGAAGCCCACGACCAGCGCGGGGCGACCCGTTTCCAGATGCGAGACGCGTTTCAGAATGTCGGGGTTTTCCGCAAATTCCAGCGCGGGCAGGCCGTCGCGGGTTTTCTTCAGCTTCCGGTCCGAGGCGCTGGCCACCCGCCAATCCGCCACAGCCGCCGCAAACACGCCCGCATCCACGGGCAAGGCGGCGTCCACCGCATCCGACATCTGTTGCGCGGTCTCGACCGCAACCACCTGTACGCCTTGGGGCGGAGCCACATCCGCCGGGCCGGTGACAAACACCACCTCGGCCCCCAGCGCGGCGAGCGCCCTCGCCACCGCCGTTCCTTGCGCGCCCGAGGACCGGTTGGCGATATAGCGCACCGGATCGATAGGTTCATGGGTGGGGCCCGAAGTGACCAGAATACGCTTGCCCTGCAAGGGGCCGCCGCCCAGATGCGCCTCGACCGCAGCAACGATTTCAAGCGGCTCGGACATACGACCGGGGCCGTACTCGCCACAGGCCATGTCGCCCTCGTTCGGGCCAACAAAGCGGACACCATCCGCCTGCAGTTGCGTCAGATTGCGCTGCGTCGCGGGGTGATCCCACATCCGCACATTCATCGCAGGGGCACACAGAACTGGCGTGTCGGTCGCCATCAGCAGGGTCGAGGCCATGTCGTTGGCCAGCCCGCTGGACATTTTGCCCATCAGATCGGCAGTGGCCGGGGCAACCACTACAAGATCGGCAGAGCGGGAGAGTTGGATATGGCCCATCTCGGCCTCATCGGTCAGATCGAAAAGATCGCGATAGACCTTCTCTCCGGCCAAGGCAGACACGGACAAAGGGGTCACGAATTCCTCAGCCGCGCGGGTCAGAACCGGGGTTACGGCCGCGCCGCGTTCGCGCAGGCGGCGGATGAGATCCAGCGATTTATAGGCTGCGATGCCTCCGCCGATGATCAGCAGAATTCGTTTCGATGCCAGCATGTTCAGCCCTTCCCGTCCCGGTCGGCCCTGACATTAGGCAAGCAGGCCAGACAGTTCCAGCGGTTAATTCTGCGTCTGGAATGCCAGACAGGGATCTTCGCGTTCGACCGAAGGGCTGTCGATCACCGCGTCAAACTCGCCTGAGATCGCGCCATCCTCGGACTGCCCCAACACAAAGACTTTCAAACCAGGGCGCAGCCGGGACGTGAACGTCGGAATCCCGCGATCCTTGCGGGCATGCCCATTGCCGGTGATCACAGCAATCGGCCCGCCTGTTTCGTCATCGGCACGCAAGATCGAACGCGTCAGAACCGCGTCGCGCAAACGTTGGATGGCCACCATCTGAGGCAGCGCCTCTTGCGGGAGCGCATCGCAATGCGCCGCCAGTTGATCTGCCTCGCGTTCAGCCTGATCCGCAGCCGAAAGAGGCACGGTCAGCCCATAGCGCGCCGCATCCGCGCCCAGCGCCGTGGCAGCACCCCGTTCCATTGCAGCGCGCGCCGCCGCACGGGGAACCATCGCCCCATAGACCGGCGCATCGGTAGCCTGAAAGACCGGGTAATACATGCTGAGGGACGGCCACCCCATCTCGGCCCATTTCAGGATACGGTCCAATTCCTCGGGGTTGGTCGCAGCTTTCTGAGCCAGCCGTTGCGCGCCCTCTTCGGTGACCATTTCCCAGACCACGGCCGAGGGGTTGATGATCTCCAACGCCTCTTTTTGGACTATGTGATGCTGTGGGTTGTCGTGGATTTCACCCAAAATCACTACATCCGCCGCGCGCATTGCGTCGGCAACATCATCAGGAATCAGTCCATCGGCCCGGCCTACACCGGCTGTAACTACAAGCGCGCACAGCAGAATCGCAAACTGTCTCATGCGATGAAGTGTTGCACCTCGCGCGATTGCGCTTCAAGGTTCTTGCGCATTTTGACGAAAGCGGCGGCTTCTAGCTGACGCACACGCTCTTTCGACAGACCCAATTCCTGACCCAGACTTTCCAATGTCCGCGCCGGTTCCCGCAATTTGCGTTCGCGCACGATGAACTGCTCACGATCGTTCAGGGATCGCATGGCAGTTACCAGCCATTCACGCAACTGCGCGGTGTCATGGCTGTTCTCGACGGTTTCGGCGGCCTGCTCGCGCTCATCCTCCAGCGCGTCAATCCACTCGCGCCCATCCTCATCCGCAGATTGCACCGCATTCAGCGAAAAATCTGATCCAGACAAACGACCTTCCATCATTTCGACATCACGAAGAGGAACACCGATTTCGGTAGCGATCATCTGATGAAGCTGGTGCCTGTCCAATTCCATTCCTTCAGTCGCGGCTTCACGTTCCAAACGAGCCTGCACTCGGCGCATATTGAAAAACAGCGACTTCTGCGACGATGTCGACCCGGTGCGCACCATCGACCAGTTGCGCATCACATAGTCCTGAATGCTGGCTTTGATCCACCAGACCGCATAGGTCGAGAACCGCACACCCCGGTCCGGGTCGAATTTGTCGGCGGCTTTCATCAGGCCCAAACCGGCCTCTTGAATCAAGTCATTCATCGGCGCGCCATAGCGTTTGAACTTGGCCGCCATAGAGATCGCCAGCCGCATATATGCGGTGATCAACCGATGCAGCGCCTTTTCATCGCGGTGGTCACGCCACGCATAGGCCAATTTCAATTCGGTCTCCGCGTCCAGCAATTCGGCCTTCATTGCCTGCCGTGACATCGAAAAATCGTTTGCGTTATCCAGTGCCATGGAAACCTCCCCTTTTCGCAGGCGCACCCCGGCCTTGCCTTGCCGACCTATGGTCGATACGCAGAACGAAACCGGGTGGATCACATGGAAGGTAAGAATAGTGTATCCGGATTTAACCTTTGTGATAGGCGGAGCTGCCTCGGGCAAGTCTGCATTTGCAGAACAACTTACTGTTTCAACAGAAAAAAGCCGCATTTATCTGGCGACATCACAAGTGTTTGATGACGAGATGCACAAAAAGGTGAAGCGGCATGTCGCCCAGCGCGGCGATGGCTGGACCACCATTGAGGCCCCGCTGGACCTGCGCCCGTCGCTGGCCACGCTGGACAAAAGCCAAGTTTGCCTGATCGACTGCGCCAGCATGTGGCTGACCAATCACCTACTGGCTGACAACGATCTGGATCAGGTGCAGGCGGACCTTTTGGATGCTCTGGCCGGATGTCGGGCCCCGGTCATCGTCGTCTCGAACGAGGTGGGCCAGGGCATTGTCCCCGACAACGCCCTTTCCCGCAGGTTCCGCGAGGCGCAGGGAAGGCTGAACATCGCGCTGGCGGCGCAGGCCGATCTGGTGGTGCAGGTCACGGTGGGCCTGCCCTTGGTTTTGAAAGGGCAGCTTCCATGACCCGGCTGCACCTTGTCCGCCATGGGCCGACCCATGCAAAAACCATGGTCGGCTGGTCCGACCTGCCCGCTGACCTCAGCGACACAGTGGCGCTCCAGCGCTTGCATGACCATCTGCCGTCTGATGCGGTTGTGATCTCGTCCGACCTGTCCCGCGCCGCCGATACGGCTTCGGCCATTCAGGGGACACGCACCCGCCTGCCCCACCACCCCGACCTGCGCGAGATCAATTTCGGCACTTGGGAGCTGCGTGGGTTCCGAGAGATTGAGGCCGAAGACCCCGACCTCGCCTTTGCTTATTGGGACAATCCCGGCGACGTGCGCCCCCCGGATGGCGAAAGCTGGAACGAGGTGCGCGCACGGGTGGATGCCGTGATCGACCGGCTGATGGCCGATCATACAGGGCACGATCTGGTCGTGGTGGTGCATTTCGGCGTGATCTTGACGCAGGTGCAGCGCGCGCTGGACGTGACCGCGCAAGAGGCGTTCAGCCACAAGATCGACAACCTCTCGGTCACGGAACTGACTCATCACGGGGATCGCTGGTCGGTCGGGCGGATCAATCACCTGGCGTGATGCACCTGCGCACAATTCACTGATTTACCGCCGCGTCATGCCGCGCCATTCTGTCCACATGACTTATGATCTGTTTATCGGGGACCGCCTGTTTTCCAGCTGGTCCATGCGCGGCTGGCTGATGCTAGAACGGTTCGGCCTGCCTTACAAAGCCCATATGATCGGCCTCTATTCCGGCACCATGGCCGAGGATATGAAGCCACTCGCCCCCGCCCGTCTGGTGCCCGCCTTACGCCTGCCCGACGGGACGGTGGTGGGCGAAAGCCTCGCCATGGCCGAAACGCTGGCCGAACGCCACCCCGAGGCCCGATTGCGGCCTGCAGATCCAGCCGCCCGCGCCACCGCGCGCTGGTTATGCGCCGAGTTGGTGGCCGGGTTCACCGCCTTGCGCGGCGAATGCCCGATGCAGTTGCACCATTGCTGGACTGGGTTTGAACCATCGGCCGATACACTGCGTGACCTTGATCGGATCGAGACCCTTTGGGCGCATGCTCGCAGCGTATCCGGGGCGGTCAGCGGCCCACTGTTTGGGGACTATTCCCTTGCGGATGTGTTCTACACACCCGTGGCCGCGCGGATTATCGGCTATGGCCTGCCCGTTTCGGACGCAAACCGAACCTATTGCCTTGAAATGCTGTCTGACCTGTCCGTCCGCCAATGGCGCGCGATGGGATTGACTGTGTCCTATGACCCCTTCCCCTACGCACTGGGATTGGCAACACAACCCTGGCCAGTCGGCTCGCCCGTAGCCCGCGTTGTGGACGCAGGCCCCTCGGTCAACGCCATCTGCCCCTATTCCGGCGACACTGTGACGGATTTCCTTGAATTGGATGGCCGCATTTGGGGCTTCTGCAACCCGTTCTGCCGTGACAAAACCGCCGCAGATCCGGGCGCGTGGCCGAAATTCTCTGCCATGGTCGCAGGCGTTAACGATTCCTAAACCGCCTGCGTGCCAGCAACGACCTGTTAACCAAAAAGGTCGTTCATGGTCGCCCGCTCTCACACCGTCGCTTTCCAAGGAGTCGAGGCCCGCCCGGTCGAGGTGCAATGCGCCGTCTCGCCGGGCCTGCCCGCTTTTTCCATCGTCGGCCTGCCCGACAAGGCCGTGTCCGAGGCCCGCGACCGCGTGCGCAGCGCGCTCAGTTCCATGGCCATCGCGCTGCCGTCGAAACGCATCACCATCAACCTTTCGCCCGCCGACCTGCCGAAAGAGGGCAGCCATTTCGACCTGCCCATCGCCGTCGCGCTGCTGTCTGCATTGGAAATAATCCCTCCCGATGCTGCCGAAGACGCGGTTTCGCTGGGTGAGCTGTCATTGGACGGATCGCTCGTACCCGTCGTCGGCGCCCTGCCCGCCGCCATGACCGCCGCCGCCGAAGATCGCGCACTGCTGTGTCCCAAGGCCTCCAGCGCCGAGGCTGCTTGGGTCGATGCTACACAGGTTATCGGGGCCACATCACTAGGCGATGTGGTGCGGCACTTCTCGGGTCAGGCACCCTTGTCGGCAGCCCAACCCGGCGAGGTCAGCCTTGCGCCCAGCGCGCGCGACCTGCGCGATGTGAAAGGGCAAGAGCGGGCCAAACGCGCGTTAGAGATCGCCGCTGCCGGGCGGCATCACCTGATCATGATCGGCACACCTGGGTCGGGCAAATCGATGCTGGCCGCGCGTCTGCCGGGAATTCTGCCGCCTCTGACCCCATCCGAGGCACTGGAAACCTCTATGATCCAGTCGCTCTGCGGATTGCTTGACGAAGGCGGGATCAGCCGCACCCGCCCATTCCGAGAACCGCATCACACCGCCTCGATGGCTGCGATTGTCGGCGGTGGTCGAGGCGCGAAACCCGGTGAGATTTCCTTGGCTCATAACGGGGTTCTGTTCATGGACGAATTCCCTGAATTTCCACGCACCGTTCTAGAAACCCTGCGCCAACCGATTGAAACGGGCGAGGTCATGGTGGCCCGCGCCAATGCCCATGTGAAATACCCCTGCCGCTTCATGCTGGTGGCCGCCGCCAACCCCTGCAAATGCGGCTACCTAACCGACCCTGCCCGCGCCTGTTCCCGCGCGCCGGTCTGTGGCGAGGATTATCTGGGCCGCATCTCTGGCCCGCTGATGGATCGGTTCGACTTGCGGATCGAGGTGCCTCCGGTCGGGTTCACCGATTTGGACCTGCCGCCTTCTGGGGACAGCTCCGCCACCGTTGCCGCACGGGTCGAAGCCGCACGCGCCGTGCAGGCTGAGCGGTTCGAGGGCATGGAGCCCCGCCAGAACGCGGATATGGAGGGCAAGCTGCTGGAAGAGATCGCCGCACCCGACGCCGAAGGCAAAGAGCTGTTACTGAAAGCCGCGGAACGGTTCGGCCTGTCGGCGCGCGCCTATCACCGCATCCTGCGGGTCGCGCGCACCATTGCCGATCTTGAGGGCGCGCGGGATATCCGCCGCCCCCATGTGGCCGAGGCGCTGAGCTTTCGTATCAGCGCCCGGGCGGCGTCTTAAACCTTGGCTTCAATCGCCTGCCAGATTTTTTCAGCGATGTTGACACCGTCGAACCGTTCCAGCTCCTGAATGCCGGTGGGCGAGGTCACGTTGATCTCGGTCAGGTAATCTCCGATCACGTCGATGCCGACGAAAATCTGGCCTTTTTCCTTCAGCAAAGGACCAATGGCGGCGCAAATCTCCAAATCCCGGTCGGACAGGCCAATCTTTTCAGGGCGACCGCCCACATGCATGTTCGACCGCGTCTCGCCCTTGGCTGGCACGCGATTGATTGCGCCAACCGGCTCACCATCCACAAGGATCACACGTTTGTCGCCGTTGCTTACATCGGGCAGGAACTTCTGAACAATCAGCGGCTCGCGCGAGAAACCGGTGAACAACTCATGCAACGAAGTCAGGTTGCGGTCGTTGGCATCCAGCCGGAACACGCCCGCACCACCATTGCCATAAAGCGGCTTGAGAATGATATCGCCATGCTTTTCCTTGAAAGCTTTGATTGTCTGCAGATCGCGCGCAATCGTTGTCGGTGGCGTCAGATCGGGGAAATCCAGCACCAGCAGCTTTTCGGGGTAATTGCGTACCCAGAACGGATCATTGACCACCAGCGCCTTGCCCTTCAAACGGTCTAACAAATGCGTCGAGGTGATGTAGTGCATATCGAACGGTGGATCCTGCCGCAGCCAGACCACATCGAAATCGGCCAGATCAACCTCACGCTCAGGCCCCAGTTCAGCCGGGTTTCCTGCCACACGCTGCACCGTCATGTCATGGCCGCGTGCTTTTATGCGCCCTTCCTGATACGCCAACTGATCCGGTCCGTAGAAAAACAGCGAATGCCCACGTGCCTGCGCCTCTTCGGCCAGTCGGAATGAGCTGTCTGCATTGATATCCACGGCCCCGATTGGGTCCATCTGAAAGGCGATTTTCATGGCGTGTCCCTCAGTTTCACGCCAGATACATGGCCCAGCGAGCCCGAGGGTTCAATGGGGGTCAGGCTTGCCCAAAGGCGTTTTCAACGATTTTGACTGCGCCAGTTGCATCCACCAGCGCTGCGTCAAAGCGCACATTCGTCAGTTGTCCTGCGGGTTCATTTTCCAAAAACTGTGAAGCAGAGGCGCAGATCCGTTTCATCTGACGCTGGCTGATCCGTGCCGCAGCTCGGTCAAAACTGCTGCTTTTCTTAACTTCAATGAACACAAGGCAGTCACCATCCCGCGCGATCAGGTCAATCTCCCCTCCGGCCCCGCGCCAGCGGCGATGTGCGATGGAATAGCCGCGACGTTCATAGTCCGTAGCCACCTGCAATTCAGCGGATTGGCCTGCCTGATAAGAAACTGAACTTCGAATAGCGCGTGCGGACATGTCATCTCTTTCCCAACTTCAGAGCCTTTTGATAGATCGGGCGACGTGGCAGTTTGAACATATCCGACACCAGATCTGCCGCATCCCGAACCGAATGGGTTTCCAAGGCTTCCTTCAAAGCCTGTTCTACGTCCAATTCGTTAACAGATTCCGAATGCCCGCGATCCACAAGCAGGACAATTTCGCCTTTGACAGTCTGTCCGCTTAAATCAGCGGCCAACTCGGCCAGAGTTCCGCGTTTCACTTCCTCGAATTTCTTGGTCAGTTCCCGGCACATTGCCGCTTGTCTTGTGTCACCCAATACTTCGGCCAAGTCCGACAGGCAGGCCGCAACGCGCTTGGGTGATTCGTAGAAGATCAGTGTGCCCGGCACATCGCGCAGCACCTCGATCCTTGACTTTCGCGCGTTCGACGTGTTGGGCAGGAATCCAGCGAAAAAGAAGGCATCCGTGGGCAGGCCAGCAAGCGTCAGCGCCATCAAAGCCGCCGAGGGACCTGGGGCGCAGGTGACGGTGTGCCCCGCTTCGGCCGCCTGGCGGCCAAGGTCATAGCCCGGATCGGCAATCAAAGGCATCCCGGCTTCGGACGCGTAGGCCACCGAGCTGCCATCCGCCAGAGCTTGCAGAATTTTCTGTCGCGCGCCAGCGCCGCTGTGATCGTGATAGGCCAGAATACGACGGCCTTCCAGCGGAACACCGTGTATCTCCATCAACCGGCGCAGGCTGCGGGTGTCTTCAGCCGCGATCACATCTGCCGAGGCCAACACGTCCAGTGCCCTGAGCGTAATGTCGCGCGCCGTGCCGATCGGAGTGGCAACAAAATACAGGCCCGAGCCCAATCTAACTTTTTGGTGATTCAAAGCTGGACCCTCACAGCGTGACGTTTATTATCGCGGCCTAACAGAATGGCGGAGCATCAAGCCGCTGGGACAGGGAGTTTTCTTTTAGATGTTTAGCGTTTGCAAGCCCGTTCGCAAACTGGCGAAATCCGCCATCGCATTGGCAACCGCGGCGCTTTTGACCGCCTGCGTCCCCGGCGGAACCGGTGGTGGCCCCTCGATCAACACGTCCAAACCTGTTCCCGTGGCCCTGCTGGTTCCAGCAGGTTCAGCGAATTCGGGTGACGCAGCGCTGGCCCGTAGCCTGGAAAACGCGGCCCGCCTGGCCATGGCGGACTTGCAGAATGTGCAAATTGATCTGAGGGTCTATGACACGCAAGGCAACTCGGGCACAGCCTCGGCTGCGGCGCAACGTGCGGTGGCCGAGGGGGCCAAAATCATCCTGGGACCGGTTTATGCGCAGGCCGCAAACTCGGCCGGTTTGGCGGTTTTGAACAACAACGTCAATGTCCTGTCCTTCTCGAACAATACAAGCATCGCAGGTGGCAATGTCTTTGTTCTGGGTCCGACTTTTGACAACACGGCCAACAGGCTGGTCAATTTCGCTGGATCGCAAGGCAAGAACGGAATGGTCATCGTACATTCCAACGATGCCGCAGGCCAGTTGGGCCAATCCGCAATTGCCCGCGCGCTGAGCACCAGCCGGGTGAACAATGCGGGCACGGTCGGCTATGACCGGTCGCAACAGGGTGTGATCAACTCGGTGCCGACGATCAAGGCAACCGTCGATGCCGCAGGCGCGGATTCGATCATCCTGACAGCGACCACAGCGGGGGCTCTGCCGCTGCTGTCCCAGCTTTTACCCGAAGCAGGCGTGTCGCCGGCCATAACGCAATATATTGGCCTGACCCGCTGGGACATCCCGGCACAAACACTAGAGCTGCCGGGTGTGCAGGGGGGCTGGTTCGCATTGCCCGACCCTGCCAAGGCGCAAGCCTACCGCCAACGTTATAACAACACCTATGGCGAAGCGCCTCATCCGATCAGCGGGTTGGCCTATGACGGTATTGCCGCGATCGGCGCTCTGGTCAGTCAGGGAAAAGCAGACGCGCTGACGGCTTCGGCCCTGACCCAGAATGCCGGTTTCCAAGGTGTCGGCGGCATCTTCCGCCTGCGCCCCGATGGCACCAATGAACGCGGTCTGGCAGTCGCCACGATCCAGAATAAACAGGTAGTAGTGATTGACCCTGCCCCACAAAGCTTCTCTGGCGCCGGTTTCTGATCGACCGGCCCTGACGCTGACCCCCAAGGGTGAGCTGATTTGCCCGGCCGAAGATATTTTCGACAGTGCCGCCGTCATGGCCGATCTGTCGGAGGCCTTTGAAAACACCGCAGATAACAGCGCGCGGCGATCCGAGACTGTGCGCGTCCTGCGTGCCGCGCAAAAGGCTGGGCGTCAGGCCATTGCCGACGCGTTTGCCCAGCGCCCGTTCGACGCGCGCCCTTTAACCCATTCCTACACCTATCTGACCGATGGGCTGGTCTGTACGGCGATGCAGGTGGCCAGCCAGGATCTGCACCCTCTGGCGACGCCAACGCAGGGCGAAAGGATCGCGGTTCTGGCGGTGGGCGGCTATGGCCGGGGTGAAATGGCCCCGTCCTCGGATGTCGATCTGCTGTTTCTGACCCCCTACAAGATCACCGCCTGGGCCGAGAGTGTGATCGAATCCATGCTGTATATCCTGTGGGATCTGCGGCTGAAGGTGGGGCATTCCTCGCGCACGATCAAGGACTGCCTGCGGCTGGGGGCCGAGGATTTCACCATCCGCACGGCGATGCTGGAACAGCGCTATTTGGCTGGTGAAACGACACTGTCAGATGAACTGAACACCCGCTTGCGGGATGAGCTGTTCATAGGCAGCGAACGGGCCTTTATCGAAGCCAAACTGCAAGAACGCGACGCCCGCCACAAGAAGCAGGGCCAGCGTTATATGGTCGAGCCCAATGTCAAAGAGGGCAAAGGCGGTCTACGTGATCTGCAATCGCTCTATTGGATCGCCAAGTATATTTATGGCGTGCAGGACGTGGCCGAACTAGTGCCGCTTGGCCTGTTCACACCGGATGAGTTTAACACATTCGTGCAGGCCGAAGATTTCCTGTGGGCCGTGCGCTCGCACCTGCATCTGGTCACTGGGCGCGCAACTGAACAACTGACCTTTGATATGCAGGTCGAGGTGGCCGAGCGCATGGGATACGAGGATCGCGCCGGTCGCCGGGCGGTCGAGGTATTCATGCAGCGCTATTTCCGCGAAGCAACGAAGGTGGGTGAGCTGACCCGTATCTTCCTGACCAAGCTGGAAGCCACCCATATGAAGGGCGCCCCTCTGCTTGAAAGGATCTTCCGCCGTCGTCCACGGGTCAAACCGGGCTACAAGGTGGTACATGGGCGTCTGGACGTGGCGGATGCCGACAAGTTTCTGGCCGACAAGCTGAACCTGCTGCGCCTGTTCGAAGAAGGGTTGCGCACGGGGATGTTGATCCACCCCGATGCAATGCGGCTGGTCAGCGCCAATCTGAAGCTGATCGACGACGACATGCGCGAGGACAAGGAAGCCCAGCGCATCTTTCTTGATCTGATGTTGAAACACGGCAACCCCGAACGGGCCTTGCGCCGGATGAACGAGCTGGGGGTCCTGTCGGCCTTTATCCCGGAATTCGAGCACATCGTCGCGATGATGCAGTTCAACATGTATCACAGCTACACGGTAGACGAGCACACCATCCAGTGCATCGTGAACCTCGCCCAGATCGAAAGGGGTGAACTGGTCGAGTCACTGCCGCTGGCCTCTTCGATCCTGAAAGAGGGGGTGAACCGCAAGGTTCTGTATGTCGCCCTGCTGATCCACGATATTGCCAAGGGACGGCCCGAAGATCACTCGATCCTCGGCGCACAGATGGCCCGCAAAATTGCACCTCGGCTTGGGTTGAACAAGGCTGATGCGAAAACGGTCGAATGGCTGGTGCGCTATCACTTGCTGATGTCCGACATGGCGCAGAAGCGCGATATTTCCGACCCGCGCACAGTGCGCGACTTTGCCAAGGCGGTGAAAACGGTCAAGCGGTTAGACCTGCTGACTGTCTTGACGGTCTGTGACATCCGCGGCGTCGGCCCGGATACCTGGAACAACTGGAAGGCCACCCTGCTGCGCGCCCTGCACGCGGAAACCAAACGCGCGCTGGAGACCGGGATGGAAGACCTCAACCGTGCCAATCGCGGGGCTGAGGCGAAAAAGACCCTGCGCGCCGAATTGGCCGATTGGTCCAAAGCTGACCTGAAAACCGAGACCGGGCGGCATTACGACCCGTATTGGCAGGGCCTGAACCTCTCGACCCATGTGGAATTCGCCGAGATGCTGCAAGCGCTTGACCGCAGCGGCGACGCGGGCGCGATGGAAATCCGCCTGCAACCGGATGAAGATCGCGATGCCACTCGCGCCTGTTTCGCCATGGGCGATCATCCGGGTATTTTCGCACGGATTGCCGGGGCTCTGGCACTGGTTGGGGCAAACGTGGTCGATGCTCGAAGCTATACGACCAAGGATGGCTACGTGGCGGACGCGTTCTGGATCCAAGACGCAGATGGCAGCCCGTTCGAAGCCAGTCGCCTGCCACGCCTGACGCAGATGATCCACAAAACGCTGAAGGGCGAAGTTGTGGCGCGCGACGCGCTGAAATCTCGTGACAAAATCAAGAAACGCGAACGCGCCTTTAACGTGCCGACACATATCATCTTCGACAATGACGGGTCTGAAATCTATACGATTATCGAGGTCGATACCCGCGACCGCCCCGGTCTGCTCTATGATCTGGCGCGCACGCTGGCCGCAGCGAATGTCTATGTCGCCAACGCGGTGATCGCGACCTATGGCGAGCAGGTGGTGGACACGTTCTATGTCAAGGATATGTTCGGGCTGAAATACCACTCCGAAAGCAAGCAGCGTGGGCTTGAGGCCAAGCTGCGCAAAGCCATCACCGAGGGCGCCGAGCGCGCGGAATCATGAAGCAGATCCGGCTGTTCTCGGGCCTGTTCACGGTCGGGTTCTGGACCCTGGCCAGTCGGATATTGGGGTTTCTGCGGGAAATCCTGCTGACGGCTTTTATCGGGCCGGGCCCGGTGATGGACGCCTTCGTGGCCGCCTTCCGCCTGCCCAACATGTTCCGCCGCTTCTTTGCCGAAGGTGCGTTCAACGCGGCCTTCGTGCCGATGTTTTCCAAACGGCTGGAAGGGGACGAGAACGCCGAAGGATTCGCACAGGATGCCTTCAACCTGCTGGCCGTGGCCGTTTTAGCGCTGGTTGGGCTGGCGATGGTGTTCATGCCCGCACTGGTCTGGATAACCGCCGAAGGGTTCTATGGCGACGACCGGTTCGATCTGGCCGTGGATTATGGTTACGTAGTTTTCCCCTACATCCTGTTCATGTCACTGGCAGCACTGTTTTCGGGCGTTCTGAACGCCACGGGCCGCTTTGCGGCCGCTGCCGCAGCGCCCGTTCTGCTGAACATCTTTGCCTGCACCGCCATGATCGCCGGAGCCCTGTCGGGCGGCGAAGTCATCCGCTGGCTGATCGCCATCATCCCCTTGGCCGGTGTGGCGCAGCTTGCGCTGGTCTGGGTCGCGACCGAGCGCGCGGGTATCCGCATCCGCCCCGGCCTGCCGAAACTCAGCCCCGAGATGAAGCGAATGGTCCGCATCGCCGTCCCCGCCGCGCTGGCGATGGGGGTGACGCAGGTCAATCTGGTGGTGGGGCAGCTTGTGGCCTCAAAAACCGAAAACGCGGTCAGTTGGTTGTTTGCCGCGGACCGGCTGTATCAACTGCCCTTGGGTGTGGTGGGCATCGCCGTTGGAATCGTGTTGCTGCCTGACCTGTCCCGCCGCCTGCGTGCGGGTGACAAAGACGGTGCCCGCAACGCCTTTTCCCGCGCCGGAGAGTTCACGCTGCTGCTGACCCTTCCATCAACCGTGGCCTTTGTGATCATGCCGATCCCTCTGGTCTCGGTCCTGTTCGAGCGTGGCCAATTCACCGCCGAGGATACCGCCGCCACCGCGCTGGCCGTGGCGATCTATGGTATCGGCCTGCCTGCTTTCATGCTGCAAAAGCTGCTGCAACCGCTGTTCTTCGCGCGCGAGGACACAAAATCTCCGTTCCGCTATGCGGTTGTGGCGATGGTGGTGAATGCGGGGCTGGCCTTTGGGCTTTATCCGCTGCTGGGCTGGATTGCGCCTGCGATTGCGGCCTCGGTCGCCGGGTGGGCCATGGTCGGACTGCTGGCGCTGGGCGCTCGTCGCATGGGCGAGGAGGCGCGCTTTGATGACCGGTTCAAACGCCGGGCATGGCGGATCGTGGCCGCATCGCTTGGGATGGGCGTTGGCCTTTTTGCCGCGCTTTCCCTGTTCGGGTGGGCATTTCACCTGCCAGGCTGGCGTTATGTGGCACTGTTGGCCCTCATCATCGGTGCGGCAGCGTTGTATTTTGTGCTGGGCCACCTTCTGCGCGCCTTTGAAATCACCGAGTTCAAAAAGGCACTGCGGCGGTCCTGATCAATCGCGGCGGATACCCCCAATGATCCTTGTCCAACCGCCGGGACCAACCACAAATGACAGAGCAAAGCCTGTAGCGAACCCGCCCAGATCCGCCACCCAATCCAGCGTTCCGCCAAAAAGCAGGCCAAACACAAGTTGGATGCCCATCAGAACCGCGATCAGACTGAACGCGCGCGACTGGTTCTCACCGACGAGCGACAGCTTGCGCCACAAGATCCACGTGAACGCGCCGATCAGGCCGTAGACCGGAGGGAACCCTCCCACCAAGGGATAGCGCGGGTCCAAGAGCAGTGCATAGACCAGCGCACCGCCAATGCCCGAGACAACAAAGATCACAAGCATCGCAACACTGCCAAAAACCTCGGCCACCATCTTGCCCATGGCCAGAACAAAAACACAGACAAAGACCGCCTGCGTGAAATTGGCCGAGACAAACGGGTAAGTCACAAAGCGGATCAGGTGTTCAGACGGCCAGCGCCCGTTTTTCATCATCCAATCGAAAATGTCCGGCGAAAACGCGTAGTGCTGCAAGGCATCCAGCCGCCAACCAATCGCTCCTGGCCCGCCGACCAAACCACGCGCGCCCAGCATGAAGATCACCTCGATCCCGAAAATGAACAAGACCAGCGCCACCACCACGGGCGGCAAAGGGTTCACGGCGGGTGTATAATGCTCACTGCTCATTGGGCTGGCCTTTCGCGGCTGTTGACGTCCCTTTGCCTCATGGGTAAGCGACGGGGGCTGATTTTTCCAGACGGGAGTTCCCTTCGATGACCGACACCCAGTTCACACCGCGCGTGTTTTCCGGCATCCAGCCGTCGGGGAACCTGCACCTTGGCAACTACCTGGGTGCGCTCAAGCGGTTCGTGGATATGCAGGGCGACGATTTTGAGACCATCTATTGCATGGTCGATCTGCACGCGATCACCGTCTGGCAGGACCCCGCCCGCCTGCGCGAAAAGACCCGCGAGGTTTGCGCAGGCTTTATCGCTGCTGGCCTGGACCCGGAAAAATCCATCCTGTTCAATCAAAGCCAAGTGCCCGAGCACACGCAACTGGCCTGGATTTTCAACTGTATCGCCCGGATGGGTTGGATGCAGCGGATGACGCAGTTCAAGGATAAGGCCGGCAAGAATGCGCAGAATGCCTCACTGGGTCTGTTTGCCTATCCGGCGCTGATGGCGGCGGATATTCTGACCTATCACGCGACGCATGTGCCAGTGGGTGAGGATCAGAAACAGCATCTGGAACTGACCCGCGACATCGCCATCAAGTTCAACCATGACTATGGCGTAGAGTTCTTCCCTGTCACCGAACCCGTCATCGGCGGCCCTGCCCCACGCGTGATGAACCTGCGGGACGGGTCGCGCAAGATGTCGTCCTCGGACCCTTCGGATATGACGCGAATCAACATGACCGATGACGCCGACACGATTGCCAAGAAAATCCGCAAGGCCAAGACCGACCCCGATGCTCTGCCATCGGAAGTGGATGGCCTGTCCGAACGTCCCGAGGCGCGCAATCTGGTGAATATATACGCCGCGCTCAGCGACCAGACTGCCGAGCAGGTTCTGACCGAGGTTGGCGGCAAGCAGTTTGGCGAGTTCAAACCGATGTTGGCAGAGTTGGCCGTGTCGAAACTTGGCCCGATCTCGTCCGAAATGGCCCGCCTGATGGGCGAAGAGGCCGAGATTGATCGAATTCTGGCCAATGGGGCAGAAAAGGCGCGCGCTGTTGCCGCCCCGATCCTACAGCAAACTTACGAAATCGTGGGCATGGTTGGCGCAAAACAGGGCTGATTGCTCTGGACGTTGCCGCAGCGTCTTCCTAGGTTTGCCGCAAAGCTTGGGAGGGCGTCATGGCAGTCGGCAAGAATATTCGCACCTATTTCGAAGGTCAGTGGCATGACGGGGATGCGCCCATCATGCGGGCAGCCGATCACGGCGCTTGGCTGGGGTCGTCCGTCTTCGATGGAGCCCGCTATTTCGACGGTCTGGTCCCCGATCTTGAGGCGCACTGTGCCCGCGTGAACCGCTCAGCCGAGGCTTTGATGCTGACGCCGTTTGTGACCACCGAGCAGATGGCCGAGATCATCCGCGAAGGGCTGGAAAGTTATGCGCCGGACGCAGCGGTTTATATCCGTCCGATGTATTGGGGCATCGACGGCGACCGCACGGCGATCGTGCCGCTGGAGAACAGTACGGGCTTCGCGATTTGTCTGGAAGAGATTCCAATGGCGCCCGAATCTGCGTCGGTGACACTGGGCTATACGCGCTTCCGTCGCCCGGTTCTGGAGTCGGCGGTTGTGAACGCCAAGGCAGGCTGTCTCTACCCCAACAACGCGCGAATGTTGCAAGAGGTTCGGTCCAACGGTTTCTCAAACGCGCTGGTCGCGGATGCGTTGGGACATGTGGCTGAAACCGCGACCGCCAACATCTTTATGGTCCGGGATGGCGAGGTGCTTACCCCCACCCCGAACGGCACCTTTCTGGCCGGAATCACCCGCGCGCGCCATATCGAAAACCTGCGTGCAGACGGTGTGACCGTGCACGAAGCGATCCTGAGTTTCGAGGATTTCCACAAAGCTGATGAGGTCTTCATGACCGGCAACATGAGCAAAATCACCCCGGTCACGGCGCTGCAGGATACGCAATATCAGGTCGGGCCTATCGCCCGCCGTGCGCGCGAGTTGTATTGGGATTGGGCTGCCAGCACGCGATAGGCTTCGGTTGCCAGCGCGCATCAGGTCGGGCATGATCGCCCGAAATGAATGAGGACACCCATGCGTAAGTTCCTGGTGGTTTTGGATGACAGCCGCGAATGTCTGAACGCAATGCGTTTTGCAGCTATGCGCGCGGCGCATACGGGCGGTGGCGTGACGATCCTGTCGGTCATTCCCCCCGATGAGTTCAACCACTGGATCGGCGTGGCCGAAGTGATGCGTGAAGAAGCCCGTGAACGTATCCACGCCCATTACGAGGTTTTTGCCAAGTGGATGCGTGACAAACAGGGCGTCGACCCCGAATTGGCCATTCGCGAAGGCGACCCCGTGCCGCAGATCATCGAACACGTGCAATCCGACCCCGAGATTGGCGTACTCGTTCTGGGTGCAGGTGTCGAAAAGAAAGGGCCCGGCCCGCTGGTCACGCAACTGACCAAGAACTCGGGCAGCCTGCCAATTCCGATCACTATCGTTCCGGGTGACCTGAGCAAGGAAAAGCTGGAAGCGATTACCTAAGGGTCAACCATGACGCGCAGCATTCAGTTCTGGTTCGAGTTCGCCTCAACCTATTCCTACCTCAGCGCGATGCGGATCGAAGACGCCGCAGGTCGCCATGGCGTTAAGGTCGATTGGCAACCCTTTCTGCTGGGGCCGATCTTTGCTGCGCAAGGTTGGAACGACTCGCCTTTCAACCTCTATCCCGCCAAAGGTGACTACATGTGGCGTGATATGGAACGGCTGACAACGCAACGCGGGCTGCCGTTCCAGCGTCCCTGCGTGTTTCCTCAGAACGGTTTGAAAGCAGCGCGGTTGACACTGGCGATCAAGGATGCGGCCCCAAAGGCCAAGTTTGTGCGGGCGGTCTATTCCGCAGAGTTTGCGGACGGTCAGAATATCGCCGACGATGACGTACTTGCCGGTTGCTTGAGCGCGGTTGGGTTGTCTGCGGGTTTCATAGACCAAGCACAGGACCCGGCGATCAAGGCGGCCCTGATCGAACAGTCCAAAACCGCGCAGGCCAAGGGGCTGTTCGGTGCGCCCAGCTTTCTGGTTGGGGATGAGTTGTTCTGGGGCGATGACCGTCTGGACGATGCGATAAAGTTGGCGACTGAAATTTAGAATCGTTCCAAATCTTGACTTCCCGCGCGTGGACCCGCATATCAGGGACAACTGAAACGGAGCCGCGCCATGTTCATCCAGACCGAATCCACGCCGAACCCAGCCACCCTGAAATTCCTGCCCGGCCAGACCGTGCTGGAGGCTGGAACTGCAGACTTTCCATCGGCAGACGCGGCAGAGAAATCACCTCTGGCCAACCGGATTTTCACCGTCAGCGGTGTGACTGGCGTGTTCTTTGGCAATGATTTCGTGACCGTCACCAAATCGGAAGACGTGCAGTGGGACCATATCAAACCAGCTATCCTTGGCGCGGTGATGGAGCACTACCAATCCGGCCAGCCGGTCATGGCCGCGGATGCAACGACGGAGTCGGGCCACGCAGAACATACCGGCGAAGACGCCGAGGTGGTCAACCAGATCAAGGACCTGCTGGACAGTCGTGTGCGCCCTGCAGTGGCTCAGGATGGTGGTGATATCACCTTCCACGGATTTGACCGCGGCGTTGTCTATCTGCACATGCAGGGGGCCTGCGCGAACTGCCCGTCCTCGACCCTGACACTGAAAATGGGGATCGAGAACCTGCTGCGTCACTACATCCCCGAAGTGACCGAGGTACGCCCTGTTGCCGTCTGATCCGATCATTCTGGCGTTTGACACATCGGCCGCGCATTGCGCGGCCGCTTTGTTAGGCGGGGACCAGTTCGTCGCAACCCGCGTTGAACAGATGACACGTGGCCAGGCCGAACGTCTGATGCCCCTGCTTGAGGAACTGCTGGCCGAGGCAGACTGCACATGGCAGGATCTGTCGGCCATCGGCGTCGGCATCGGCCCGGGCAATTTCACTGGCATCCGCATATCGGTATCCGCCGCACGTGGCCTTGCATTGGGCTTGGGCATCCCTGCGGTCGGAGTCTCGGGGTTCGATGCGCTTGCCGATGGCGCAGAAGACGCGGTTCCCGCCATTCGCGCGCCCCGCGATCAGGTCTATGTTGCGCCTGCTGGTCACTCGCCCGCTCTAATCCCGCTTGATCGGGCAGAATCACTCGGCGCGCTGGTCTTCAATGACGACGCTGAATTGCAGGTCCGTGGCATCGCGCATGTGACCCGACAGAGATGGCAGAGCAATGACGGCCCTCCGGCCCCGCTGTATGTGCGGGCCGCAGACGCCGCTCCGTCCAAGGACCTGCCTCCGGTCCTGCTGGACGAATGACCCCCCGCGCCTTGGCCAGCATCCACGCGGCGGCCTTCACGCAGTCGCGACCGTGGACCGAGGCCGAATTCAACGACCTTTTGCAGAATCACTTTACCCATGTGGTTGGAAACGAACACTCTTTCGCACTGATTCAGGTCATCGCAGACGAGGCCGAACTGCTGACAATAGCGACCCGCCCTCAAATGCAGCGTCAGGGATTGGCACGGACGCGGATGGAAGAATGGCACGCTTTGGCTAAAACTTTGGGCGCGACGCGAGCTTTTCTGGAAGTGGCGCAAGACAATGCTGCGGCAATTTCCCTGTATGAAACCTGCGGCTATCGCCCCTGCGGATTGCGACGGGGCTACTATGTGCGCGAAAACAATCAGAAAATTGACGCCGTTGTGATGGAATGTGACTTGACCTGAACGACGTATCAAATTTTTTTCGACCAGTTGGTCAAAAATCAGTTGACCCCGGCTGTTGCAAACGGCCTTAATTCCCGCCATCACAACAGATATGCTCGCTCATAGTGGGTGAACGGGGCTATCTTGGCCCCGACCGACAATAACAACGGGAGTAACAAATGACCCTGATGAAATCCTTGATGGGCGCCGCCGCAGCCGTCGCACTGACCGCAGGTGCGGCCCTGGCTGAACCGGCCCTGATCTTCGACCTGGGTGGTAAGTTTGACAAATCGTTCAACGAGGCCGCCCATAATGGCGCGCAGCGTTGGGCCGATGAAACCGGTGGCAGCTATCGCGAGATCGAACTGCAATCCGAAGCCCAGCGCGAACAAGCTCTGCGCCGCTTTGCCGAGGCCGGTCTGAACCCGATCATCACCATGGGCTTTGCCATGGCCGATCCGCTGTCGGCTGTTGCGGGCGACTATCCCGACACCAAATTCGTCGCAGTTGACGTGAACTGGCTGGACGCGCCCAACGTGCGTCAGATCGGCTTTGCCGAGCATGAGGGCTCGTATTTGGTTGGCATGATGGCAGCGATGGCGTCTGAATCTGGCACCGTTGGTTTCATTGGCGGCATGGACATCCCGCTGATCCGTCACTTTGGCTGCGGCTATGCCCAAGGTGCCAAAGCTGTGAACCCTGACATTGAAGTTGTTGCCAACATGACCGGCACCACCCCTGCAGCCTGGAACGACCCGGTGAAGGGCTCGGAACTGACCAAGGCGCAGATCAGCCAGGGTGCTGACGTGATCTACGCAGCCGCAGGCGGCACCGGCGTGGGTGTTCTGCAAACCGCTGCCGACGAAGGCATTCTGTCGATCGGCGTGGACAGCAACCAGAACCACCTGCATCCGGGTAAGGTACTGACTTCGATGCTGAAACGCGTGGACGTCGCCGTTTATGACGCGATGAAAGCGGGTGAGAACCTTGAAACCGGCGTCTTCGCCATGGGTCTGGCCGAAGAAGGCGTAGGCGTTGCCATGGACGACAACAACGCGTCGCTGGTCTCGGACGAGATGAAAGGCGCGGTCGACAAGGCGCGTCAGGACATCATTGACGGCAATGTCACGGTGACCAGCTATTACGAGAACGACAGCTGCCCCGCACTGCAGTTCTGATATCGCGCGGGCGGGGGTTTAGCCTCCGCCCGGCCTCCTACCCTGCCGCGCGCCATGCGGCCTTTTCGGCAATCTGAGGACAAGACATGAGCGTCCCCGCCATTGAGCTTAAGGGCATTTCCAAAGCCTTTGGGCCGGTTCAGGCCAACAAAGATATCTCGATCAGCGTCACTCCCGGTACGATCCATGGGATCATCGGCGAAAACGGCGCGGGCAAATCCACGCTGATGAGCATCCTCTACGGCTTTTACAAGGCCGATAAGGGCGAGATCTGGATCAACGGTACCAAGACCGACATCCCGGACAGCCAAGCCGCGATTGCAGCGGGCATCGGGATGGTGTTCCAGCATTTCAAGCTGGTGGAAAACTTCACCGTTCTGGAAAACATCGTTCTGGGCGCCGAGGACGGAGGGCTGCTGGCCCCCTCGCTGTCCAAAGCGCGTAAAGAACTGAAAGCGCTGGAAGAAGAATACGAGCTGTTCGTCGACCCCGACAAGCGTATCGACGAGATCGGCGTGGGCATGCAGCAGCGTGTCGAAATCCTCAAAGCCCTGTATCGCAAGGCCGAAATTCTGATTCTGGACGAACCGACCGGGGTTCTGACCCCGGCCGAGGCCGATCAGTTGTTCCGCATCCTCGACCGGCTGCGGTCCGAGGGCAAGACGATCATCGTGATCACCCACAAGCTGCGCGAGATCATGGAAAACACTGACACCGTCTCGGTCATGCGGCGTGGCGAGATGACGGCCACAGTCAAAACCGCCGATACCAACCCGCAGGAACTGGCCGAGCTTATGGTTGGGCGCAAAGTGCTGTTGCAGGTGGATAAACTGCCCGCAAAAACGGGCCAACCCGTGCTTGAGATCGAAAATCTGAGTGTCACCGATGGTGCGGGTGTTGAGCGGGTCAAAGGCATCGACCTGACCGTCCGCGCGGGTGAAATCGTGGGGATCGCTGGGGTTGCCGGAAATGGCCAGTCCGAATTGCTTGAGGTTTTGGGCGGGATGCGTCCGGGTCAAGGCACGATCCGCCTGAACGGCGCACCTTTGGCGCTGAGCGGGGCGGGCTCGGATGGTCAGACACGCCGAGCGCAAGGGATTGCGCATGTACCCGAGGACCGCCAGCGCGAAGGCCTGATCATGGACTTTCACGCGTGGGAGAACGTGGCCTTCGGCTATCACCGCGACCCGGCCTACAAGCGGGGCCTGTTCATGGACAACGCCGCCCTGCGCGCTGATACCGAGGCCAAGATGGAAAAGTTTGACGTCCGCCCGCCCGATGGCTGGCTTGCGGCCAAGAACTTCTCGGGCGGGAACCAACAAAAAATTGTCGTAGCGCGCGAGATCGAGCGGAACCCCGATCTGTTGCTCGTCGGTCAGCCAACACGCGGCGTGGATATTGGCGCGATCGAGTTCATTCACAAACAGATCGTCGCCCTGCGCGATCAGGGCAAGGCGATCTTGCTGGTTTCGGTCGAGTTGGAAGAGATCTTCTCGCTGTCTGACCGGATTGCGGTGATGTTTGACGGACATATCATGGGCGAACGCCTGCCCCATGAGACGGATGAAAAAGAGCTGGGCCTGCTGATGGCCGGTGTTGCGGGAAAGGCCGCGTGAAGCATGGATAAAATGCCCAAATGGGCCGATGTCGTTCTGATCCCGCTGATCAGTCTGGTACTGGCCGCAATCCTCTCGGCGCTGGTGATCCTCGCCATCGGAGAAAACCCTATCGAGGCCGTGAACCTGATGGTCACCGGCGCGCTGGGGTCGACCTATGGCTGGGGCTATACGCTGTATTACGCGACCAATTTCATGTTCACCGGTCTGGCCGTAGCCGTGGCCTTCCACGCGCGCCTGTTCAACATCGGCGGTGAAGGTCAGGCCATGCTGGGCGGTCTGGGCGTCGCCATGGTGTGCCTCTATATCGACTGGCCACACTGGAGCATTGCCCTGCTGGCCGCCTGTGTCGGATCGGCCCTGTTCGGTGCCATGTGGGCGGCAATTCCCGCCTACCTGCAAGCCAAGCGCGGCAGCCACATCGTAATCACCACGATCATGTTCAACTTCATCGCGGCAGCTTTCCTGAACTATATGCTGGTCAACGTGATGCGCCCGCAGGGCTCGCAAGACCCGGCAACCGCACGCTTCCCCGAAGCGGTGCATCTGCCAACATTCCAGTCCATGTTCTCAACCGCCGAGAATGCTCTGTTCCGGGGCGCGCCCGCGAATATCTCGTTTTTTGTGGCCTTGCTGGCCTGTGTCGCGGTCTGGGCGCTGATCTGGCGCACGCGGCTGGGCTATGAAGTCCGCGCCTACGGCCATTCGGAAACCGGGGCCGTCTATGCCGGGATTTCCCCGGTGCGCATAACCATTGTCGCCATGCTGATCTCGGGCGGATTGGCCGGAATGATGGCCATCAACAACGTCATGGGCGAGGCAGAGCGTCTGGTCCTGAACTCGACCGAGGGCGCAGGGTTCATCGGCATCGCCGTGGCGCTGATGGGGCGGTCGCACCCGTTCGGGGTGTTCCTTGCCGCGATCTTGTTCGGGTTCCTTTATCAGGGTGGCGCAGAACTTGCGCTGTGGACATCAATCCCGCGCGAACTGATCGTGGTGATTCAGGCGCTTGTGATCCTGTTCACCGGAGCGTTGGACAACATGGTACGGATGCCGCTTGAAAAGCTGTTCCTGAGCCTGCGGAAAGGAGCGCAGTGATGGAGGCCTTCGTAACTCTTATCCAAGTCCTCGATTCGACCATCCGACTGGCAACGCCGCTGCTGCTGGCTTGTCTGGCGGGGCTCTATTCGGAACGCGCGGGCATCTTTGATATCGGGCTTGAGGGCAAGATGCTCATGTCCGCCTTCTTCTCGGCCGCCGTGGCCGCTGTGACCGGCTCGGTCTGGCTGGGCCTTCTGGCTGGGATCGGGGCTTCACTGATCCTGTCGGCCTTGCATGGCGTTGCTTCGATCACGTTCCGAGGCAATCAGCTGATCTCGGGTGTGGCGATCAACTTCCTTGCCTCGGGGATGACCGTTCTGGTCGCACAAAGTTGGTTCCAGCAGGGCGGGCGAACCCCGTCCCTTTTCGGCGGGGGCCGGTTCGAGCCGATCAACTTCCCCTTTGCCGACGCGTTGAGCAGTGTGCCTGTCATTGGGCCAATTTATTCCGAGTTGCTTTCAGGGCACTCGATCCTCGTCTACGTCGCTTTCCTGATGGTGCCGCTGACGTGGTGGATTCTGTACCGCACCCGTTTTGGCCTGCGTTTGCGGGCCGTGGGCGAAAACCCGGCCGCCGTTGATACGGCCGGGGTCTCGGTCGTGGGACTGCGCTTTGCTGCCGTGGCTATTTGCGGTGTTCTGTGCGGGATCGCGGGCGCCTATCTGGCGACCGCCCTGCAAGCCGGCTTCGTCAAAGAAATGACCGCCGGTCGCGGGTTCATCGCACTAGCCGCGCTGATCTTTGCCAAGTGGCGGCCCTGGCACGCGATGGGCGCCTGCCTGCTATTCGGCCTGCTTCAGGCAATTGCGCTGCGGTTCCAGAATATCGACCTTGGCGGTGTCATCATCCCTGTACAGGTCATGGACGCGCTGCCTTATATCCTGACCGTGGTCATTCTGGCCGGGTTCGTCGGCAAGGCTGTACCTCCCCGCGCGGGTGGCGAACCCTACGTGAAAGAGCGCTGATAGGTCCAGTTTCAGGATTCCTTTCAGTCCTTTTTGCTGCAGAGCGGCATGTAGAGTTGATTTTACATGCAGCACCCGCTCTAAAGAGGTATGCGAGTGTTTCCTGTGATAGCTGTCCTTGGAAAAAAGCCCACTGTGGCCGGTTTTCTGCGGATTGCCTTAGCGGGTCCCACCCGGCTTCCGTCATTTTCTGTTGAAACGAGCTTTGCGGCGTTGAACGGCGCATCTGGCCTCAAGTACTAGTTTATCATGCAGATTTACCTTCCCATTGCCGAAGTTTCCGTCAACGCCTTTCTGCTGCTGGGACTCGGGGGCATGGTCGGGATTCTATCCGGCATGTTCGGTGTCGGTGGCGGGTTTCTAATGACGCCGCTGCTGTTCTTCATAGGCATCCCCCCAGCTGTCGCCGTGGCGACCGAAGCAAACCAGATCGTCGCCTCGTCCTTTTCCGGGGTGTTGGCTCATTTCAGACGAAAGACCGTCGACCTCAAGATGGGGACTGTTTTGCTGACGGGGGGCTTAATGGGCGCGGCCCTTGGGGTGGTGGTATTCAACTACCTCAAAAGCCTCGGTCAGGTCGATCTGCTGGTCACACTGTGCTACGTCGTATTTCTGGGCGTAGTCGGCAGCCTGATGTTTATCGAAAGCCTGAATGCGCTGCGCAAGTCTAAAAAAGGCGGGGCCGCGCCCGCAGCGCGCCGTCAGCGCGGCTGGGTCCACGCGATGCCGTTCAAGATGCGCTTTCGCACGTCCGGCCTTTATATCTCGGTTATTCCGCCGGTTCTGGTCGGCCTGTGCGTGGGCGTTTTGTCCGCCATCATGGGCGTGGGCGGCGGGTTCATCATGGTGCCCGCGATGATCTATCTGCTGGGAATGCCGACAAAGGTGGTTGTTGGGACCTCGCTGTTCCAAATCATCTTCGTCACGGCCTTCACCACGATGTTGCACGCAACCACGAACTACACGGTCGATATCGTGCTGGCTGTCCTACTGCTAGTGGGCGGTGTTGTCGGGGCGCAGATCGGGACCGTGATTGGCGCGCGTATGCCGGCTGAGCAGCTTCGGGTTCTGCTGGCCGCGCTGGTTTTGGTGGTGTGCGGTAAACTGGCGCTGGACCTGCTACTGGAACCGTCCGAGCTGTATTCGCTTGGCGCGGAAGGGGGGCATTGATCATGCTGAAACGGCTGATCCTGTTACTTGCCCTCTGCACCACTCCGGCTTTGGCCGAAGAAGAATCCGTAGTGCTTGGCCTCAGCCAAGACCGCGTAGCAATCACTGCAACCTTCGACGGGTCCGAGATCCTGATTTTTGGTGCCGTCAAACGCGAAACACCGATCCCGGACGGGCCTCCGCTTGAGGTGATCGTCGCCGTGGCCGGGCCGTCCAGCCCCGTAACTGTCCGGCGGAAAGAGCGTAAGCTGGGCATCTGGGTCAACACTGACAGCGTTCTGGTCGACCTCGCCCCCAGCTTTTACGCCGTGGCCACAAGCGGGCCGCTGAAGGAAATCCTGTCGGATACCGAGGATCTGAGATACCGCGTCTCGATCGAACGAGCCATCCGCTCGGTCGGAGCCGCGATGCACATCAAGGGCGCGCAGGATTTTGCGGATGCCGTAGTGCGTATTCGCGAGGATGAGGGCCTTTATTCGATCCGCGAAAACACCGTGGCGGTGGATGAGCAGACCCTGTTCAGAACCTCGATCGCCATGCCCGCCGATTTGACCGAAGGCGACTATGCCGCGCGTATTTTCCTGACCCGAGGTCGCGAAGTGATCTCTGAGTTCGAGACAACGATTGACGTGCGCAAGGTTGGGCTAGAGCGGTTCCTCTACAACATGTCCCGCCAACAACCTGTGTGGTACGGGCTGATGTCGCTGGTCATCGCCATTGCTGCCGGTTGGGGGGCATCCACGGCCTTCCGCCTGCTGCGCGAGAACTGATCTAGCCGCGCCCGATATAGGGCATCGTGGTGGCCATCACCGTCATAAACTGCACATTCGCTTCGGGCGGCAAAGACGCCATGTGCAGCACGGACCGGGCTGCATCCTCAACATCCATCGTGGGGTCCGGCTGCTGCCCTGCAGCAAGGGCACTGTCCACAAGCCCTTGCACCATCTGCGTTCGCGCGTTGCCGATATCAATCTGACCGCAGGCGATGCCAAAATCACGCCCATCCAACGACAGGCTGCGTGTCAGCCCCGTGATCGCGTGTTTGGTCGCCGAATAATGCACCGAATTCGTCCGCGGGACATAAGCGGCAATCGATCCGTTGTTGATGATCCGACCACCTTGCGGCGACTGGTGTCGCATGATCCGAAAGGCTTCGCGCGCGCACAGGAACATGCCGTTCAAGTTCACGTTGACGCTTTGATACCAGTCTTCCAGCGCGATCTCATCAATCGTACCGCCGGGCGCAAAGATGCCCGCGTTGTTGAACAAGGCATCCAGCCTGTCCGCCCGGTTGGAAAACGTCCGAAAGGCCCGTGCGACGGCGACCGGATCGGTCACATCTGCCGCCAGCGCGATCGCCTTGGGGTGCCGCTGGGCGATTTCATCCAGCTTATCGGCGCTACGAGCCAACAGGCCGACGATCCAGCCGGTGTTCAGAAACAGCTCGGCTGTGGCGCGCCCTATGCCCGAGCTTGCGCCGGTTACGATGATCGTCTTCATGTCTCTTCCGCCTCCAATGTCAGCGAGGCCGCCGGGACCGCCCGCAGGTCATCCACGCGCAAGGGATAGGTCGGCTTGGCCAAACGGTTCCGCACTACCCAAATCAACCGTTCCTGCGCACGCGTGATGGCCACATAGGCCAGACGTTTCCAAAGGGGCTGCCCCGCTTCGGTTCGGCCCATCCGAGCAGCCGCGTAGATATCGGGTGCAAAGACCTGCACCGTGTCCCATTGCGAGCCCTGCGCCTTGTGGATGGTCACGGCCGCCCCATGCAAAAAGGTCGCGCCCATGCGGGCGGCATAGGGGATGAACGGCTCTTCCTCATCTGGCATTTCGATTTTCACGATCGAGGCCGCGCTGACCTGCGGGTCCTCGGCCCCCATGACGTGCAGGCGCGAAAAACCCGGCTTGCGACCCGGCCCCAGATAAACAACCTGCGCCCCTTTGATCAGCCCGCGCGCCTCAAGGTCCAGGCGCTTCTTTCGATGCTTCAAGGGCAGTTCGATCCCGTCGCAAATCAGCGGCTCGCCTTCCAACAATTCGGTATCCGGGGCACCGTGCACTTGTCGAAACGCCTGAATCAAACGGATACGTGTCGCATTGCGCCAGACCAGAACCGGGCTGCGCGCCATCAGATCAACCTCGACCCGCTGCCCCCACACAACGCGGTCATCCTGCCGGGCCGTTTGTTCGACCAGACGCTCGAAATCTTCAAACCCCATGGCAGGGTCGGCCAACGCATGGGCCAGATCCAAAATGGGATTGTCTGCCGTCTGACGGTGCACGCGATGCAGGATTTGTTTTCGCGGCTCGGGCAGACCGTCAAACACCATGCTGCCCGATTGATTGACCGGAGCCAGCTGCGCCGGATCGCCAAACAGCAACAGTGTCGGGAAAATCTCCTGCAGGTCCTCGAACTGCCGGTCGTCCAACATCGAGGCTTCGTCCACGAACCCGATATCCAAGGGCTCTTCTCGACGCTTCCAGCCGGTGATGAAATCCGACCCACGCAGCCCCGCCGCGGCCAAAGCACCCGGAATGGATTTGTTGTTTTCATAAAACGCGGCAGCACGGTCCAGTGCCTCGTCCGTCAACCCTTCGATCTCGGGGCGTTCGTCGTTTCCGGCCAGCCACTCGGCAATCCGCTCATATTCGGGGTCATAGACCGGTGTGTAGAGAATTCGGTGGATCGTGGTCGCAGGAACGCCGCGCAACCGCAACACGCTGGCCGCCTTGTTGGTGGGGGCCAGAATAGCAAGGCTGCGTTTGTCCCGCGCCTTGCGGCTTTCAAAATCGCCCGAAACGATCTGAACACCGGTTTCTGCCAGCGCCTTGTAAAGCTCGGCCAACAACAGGGTCTTTCCCGACCCAGCCTTGCCGATCACCGCCATCACACCGGATTTTCCGTTTCCCGGCAGTTTCAGAAGGGCATCGTCATCCAGATCAACGCCTGCCGACCTCAACATCTCGGCGATGTTGTCATAGGCGGCGGCTTGGTCGTCCGAGAAGGTCACTAAAGGCGTAGACATGGCGCGACCCTACAAGGCCGCGCCCGCTATCACCAGATGTGGTTTCCGGTTTTCAACAGCTTATGCCGACAAGGCAAACCGATGCTGCCGACCAGTGCCAAACGCGGTCTTGAACCAAAGGCGCGACAACTCACGCGGGATACCGGCACGTTCGGCCACGCGGTAGCAATCGTCGGATGAATAAGGCCACAGCCCAACCGAGATCTGATCCCGCCCCTTCCCTTCCGAGCCAAGTACGACCGGAGACGACCCTATCAGCCGGTAAATCCGGATCATGCGCGCATCAAACACACCCGCGATATGGGTCAGACCGAACCCTTCCATGATTTCACCCCCGCTCAGCATAATAGCACCGGCGGTATGTGGGCTGGCCGTTCGGGACAGGCAAAAGCGTGTCACCTCCCAGATCAGGGGGCTGTTGATCGGTTCACCCCCGGTCAGATGCCCGAATACTTCGTTCACCATAACGCGCCCAGTGGTAGGCAACACACGCATGGACCCGCCGTGACTACCATCCTCTTCTTCCCAGATAACGTAGAGCGGGTTCAGATCGTCATACTGATCCCTCTCTTCCCCCTTTTCGTTTATACGCACGTCCCAACCCAGCCGGGTTTTGAATTGATCGGCCCGGTCGCGGAACATTCCGTCGGCGAGATCCGGAAACTTGTGAAGTTCGTTGGCAAACAAATAGCGCAGCATGACTTTTTCCCCTTGTCGTCCTGTGCAGGAACGAAGGGGGTACAAAGTCGTGGTTAATTTCCGGTTCGAGGGGCGCGCGGTCGTTAAACGACTATTAATCCCCGACTGAGCGCCGTTGCGATCGCGTGGGTGGTATTCTGCGCCCCAAGCTTGGCGCGGGCGCTTTCGATATAAACACGCAGCGTGTGTTCAGAGATTGACAAGGAATGCGCCACTTGCGCTCGGCTATAGCCCAGCGCCAGAAGGGTCATGGCATCCACCTCGCGTGGGGACAGCCCGCGCGGCGCATCCGGTTGACGGTCGCGTTCAAACTCCAGCGCCTTTCGATTGAAATAATGCGCAATCAGGATCAGCTCACGCCCATGGGTATCGATGAAAGCTTTCCAACTGGCGTCGTCGCAGGTGTGGTTTACGGTGAACAGCGCAAACTGGCCGTTCGGGCCCCGGATCGGGATCGAATAGCCCTGGTTGCCTACCCCGTGCTCCAACGCGTCCTGTAGGAAATTCTTCGCCACCTTGCCGGACCAGTCCAGAGATTTCCAATCCACAGGATGAAAGCGCTGAAAGCATCCCAGGATGACGGGGTCAATACGGTGGTAATTCCGCTCGAGATATCTTTCGGCCCAGGCGTCGGGATAGGTCGTATACCCGTACTGGTCCCCGGCCCCGTCGACCCAATGATAGATCAGATGCTCGATGTGCAATCGGTCGCGTAATCCAAGGGCGACCGCACCCAATTCATCAAGCGTGCTGGTGTTTTCCAAGTCCTCCAGGACCTGAGCCATATCCAGATCTGTTCCCATTCGCGGGCGTCCGAGCCTCATCCTTCAAGGACGCAATCTCGGCCGCTGCGATCAGCTTGGTGTCATCCAACTGCTCGGCAAGGGCGGTCAAACCGTTCTCAACCGCAAAGGCGTTGAGATCCGACAAAACGTCCAGTATCCACTCATTTTTCGCCATCTAGAGTCGCTCCGAAACGGTTAACGAAGGGTTAACACAACCATAACATGTGCAGTGTTTTTTAGGCTATTCACTGGTTTCTACTCCCCAAAAATAGCGGGGCTGGGTTCTGCAAGTCGTTGAAAAGGATCACCTGCGCATAAAACGCAGCGCGCCCGCGAACCTGACTAACGATTCGCGGGCGCGATTTCTGATAGAGCAGGTCGGTTATCCGCGTGCGTCCAGAACCTCTTCCAGAGTCCGCATGCCAGTGCGCGGTGCCTGAACCAGAACCGACATGTTGCCCGGTTTATGTTCGTTGCGCATCATTTTCATGTGGGCTTCGGGCAGCTCGTTCCACGCAAAGACTTCAGACATGCAAGGGTCCAGACGACGTTCGACCATCAACTGGTTCGCAGCGGACGCCTGTTTCAGGTGCGCGAAGTGCGAACCTTGCAGGCGCTTCTGGTGCATCCACATGTAACGCACGTCGAAGGTCAGGTTATAGCCGGTTGTTCCGGCGCAGATCACGACCATACCGCCCTTTTTCACAACGAAGGTCGAGACAGGGAAGGTGCTTTCGCCGGGGTGTTCGAACACCATGTCGACATTCACACCCTTACCGGTGATGTCCCAAATGGCCTTGCCGAATTTGCGGGCCTCTTTGAACCACTCGGCATATTCCGGCGTGTTGACGGTAGGCAGCTGACCCCAGCAGTTGAAATCTTTACGGTTCAGAACGCCCTTTGCGCCCAGACCCATCACGAAATCACGCTTGCTTTCATCCGAGATCACACCGATCGCATTTGCGCCCGCCGTATTTATCAGCTGGATCGCATAAGACCCCAGACCACCCGAAGCGCCCCAAACCAAAACGTTCTGACCGGGTTTCAGGTCATGCGGCTCGTGACCAAAAAGCATCCGGTATGCGGTGGCCAGTGTCAGCGTATAGCAGGCGCTTTCTTCCCAGGTCAGGTGCTTCGGGCGCGGCATCAACTGCTGCGCTTGGACATTGGTGAACTGGGCAAAAGACCCGTCCGGTGTCTCATAGCCCCAGATACGCTGGCTGTCGGAGTACATCGGATCGCCGCCATTGCAGGCTTCGTCGTCGCCGTCATCCTGATTGCAATGGATCACGACCTCATCACCCACTTTCCAGCGGCGCACTTTGTCGCCCACGGCCCAGACGATGCCCGAAGCATCCGAACCCGCGATATGGAACGGTTGACCGTGACCGTCAAACGGGCTGATCGGTTTGCCCAACGACGCCCAAACGCCGTTATAATTCACACCTGCCGCCATCACCAGAACCAGCACCTCGTGGCTGTCCAGCTTGGGCACATCGACCACTTCCAGCTGCATGGCCGTGTCCGGCTCGCCATGGCGCTCCTTGCGGATTGCCCACGCGTACATCTTCTTGGGTACAAACCCCATCGGAGGGATCTCACCCATTTCATAGAGGTCTTTTTCCGGCGCGTCGTAGGTCGCGATACCGCTTTCGGTGTCCAAAGCCATGTTGGCCTCCTTCCATCTCAATGTTTGCCGCGATGCAGAATCGCAGGCCTTACCAGATGAAATATTGGGCCACGGGAAATATTGCAACCAATTTTGTATCTATTTTGTAATTTTATGACCCAGCGGATGCAGAAATTCCCTTTGCGAGCGCAGCATCTCCGAACTCCACATCGCCCGGAACCGAGGCCGCATAATACTCCAGCAAGTCAACCCTTTGACCAGATTGGGATATTTTCCCGTCCACTTGTCTCAGAATCCGCCTTTGGACAAGCTGATCCAAAGCTTGGGTGATTGCAGCCTCACTCGGGTCGGTCAAAGTTCCGTCACGTCGCATGGCCTGCGCGACAAGGCTGCGCACATCATCCTCCAGCAACTCGGTTCGGTCTTGGATCAGCTTGCAGATCGCAGGCAGCGGTACCAACGGGATTGCATCCTTGATACGTCCCATCAAAGCACGGGCGAGGTCAGTCATGACGTCTTGTTCATGTTCGGCCCGGAAGTCCTGCAACGAAATGGGCCGGCCATAGCGCACCGACGCCAGACCAAAGCGCGTATAGCGCCCGATCAGGCGGCGGCCGATCTGCTTCAGAATCCACCCGGTGATCACTCCGATCCGAGCCCGAAACCGCCTCTCACTCCCAAGTGCGGCCTTGGTCAGGATCGTGTCCTCAAGCACCCGGTCATAATTCAGCGCAACAGGAACAAACACCACGTCCTTGCCGCCCGGCTTGGTCCCGTCCAGTATGTATTTCAACAGACCAAGCTTGGGGCGCCCCAAGGCCCCGGTCAGACTAAGCCCCCCTTCAGGGAACATGGCCTGCGTCACTCCCGCTTCGGTCGCGTGTCGCACGTAACAGGCCAGTACCTGCCGGTACAGATCACTGCCCGATCTGCGCCGGATAAAGTAGGCCCCCATGGCCCGGATCAAGCGGCTGAGTGGCCAAACTCGTGCCCATTCCCCCACCGCGTAAGACAGCGCTGAATGTTGCGCGGCCAGATATGTGACCAGCACGTAATCCATGTTGCTGCGGTGGTTCATCACGAACACAACGGTCGCATCCGGGTCGATAGTCTTGATTGCCTCTTCATCCTGATAGCTGAGCCGCACGTCATAAAACGCATTACTCAGCATCCGCGCCAACCTTATGGCGATGCTGAAATAGGCTACGGCTGAAAAGGAGGGCACGATTTCACGCGCATAGCGGCGGGCCATTTCGAAGGCCACCGCCTCGGGCACCCCGGTTTCGCGGGCGTGGTCTTGCACAGCCTGCCCCACCTGCGGATCATAGATCAGACGTTGGATCATGTCGTGCCGCTCGGCCAACTTGAACGGTTGGATCGGGCGTTGCAGGCGAGTGTTCAGACGTTTGACTGCGCGTTCAAGGCGACGGCGAAAGAACCACCGCACCGAAGGGAACAGGAAATGCGAAGCAAATGTGACCGCGGCAAATACCAGGATCAGCAAAAACAGCCAAAGCGGAAGCTCCACGGTCTCAGTCATGCGCGCACCCTGACAGCAAACGTTGCGTCCTACAATCACAAGAACCACATATGCCGCAACGCAGCGAATTGACATATCCCAAAAATTGCGCTTTAGAGGCTTCGTGAGTAATTTTATTGCCCAGGAAAGACACGAGGCCCAGCTATGACGCAGATGCAGAAAGATCGCCCCTGGCTCATCCGAACCTACGCCGGTCATTCCACCGCCAAGGCGTCAAACGCGCTGTATCGCGGCAACCTGGCCAAAGGTCAGACCGGCCTTTCGGTCGCTTTCGATCTGCCGACTCAGACAGGGTATGACAGCGACCACACTTTGGCGCGCGGCGAGGTCGGCAAGGTCGGCGTGCCGATCAGCCATCTGGGTGACATGCGGGTCCTGTTCGACCAGATTCCGTTGGAACAGATGAACACCTCGATGACCATCAACGCGACCGCGCCGTGGTTGCTGGCGCTGTATATCGCCGTGGCCGAGGAACAGGGCGCGGATGTGTCCAAGTTGCAGGGCACGGTTCAGAACGATCTGATCAAGGAATACCTGAGCCGCGGCACCTATGTGTGCCCGCCGAAACCGTCGCTTAAGATGATCGCGGATGTGGCCGAGTACTGCTATACCAATGTGCCGAAATGGAACCCGATGAACGTGTGTTCCTATCACTTGCAGGAAGCTGGCGCGACACCCGAACAAGAGCTGGCCTATGCACTGGCAACGGCCATTGCCGTTCTGGACGAGCTGCGCCCGCGCGTACCGGCCGAAGATTTCCCCGCGCTCTGCGGTCGGATTTCGTTCTTTGTGAACGCGGGCATCCGTTTTGTCACCGAGATGTGCAAGATGCGCGCCTTCGTGGATCTTTGGGATGAGATTCTGAAAGACCGTTACGGGGTCGAAGATCCCAAGTTCCGCCGCTTCCGCTATGGCGTGCAGGTGAACTCGCTCGGCTTGACCGAGCAACAACCAGAAAACAACGTCTATCGCATCCTGATCGAGATGTTGGCCGTGACTCTATCGAAAAAGGCACGCGCGCGCGCGGTTCAGTTGCCTGCCTGGAACGAGGCGCTGGGTCTGCCCCGCCCATGGGATCAGCAATGGTCCATGCGGATGCAACAGATTTTGGCTTATGAGACCGACCTGCTGGAATATGGCGACTTGTTCGACGGCAACCCCGCTGTCGATGCCAAGGTTGAGGACCTAAAGGAAGGTGCACGCGCCGAACTGGCCAACCTGGATTCGATGGGCGGTGCGGTCGCCTCGATCGAATACATGAAATCCCGCTTGGTGGATTCAAATGCCGAACGCTTGAACCGGATCGAGCGGAACGAGACCGTCGTCGTCGGCGTGAACAAATGGACCGAGGGCGAGCCCTCGCCGCTGCAAACCGAAGATGGCGGCATCATGGTAGTTGATCCGGCTGTCGAGCAGGAACAGATCAACCGCCTGAACGAATGGCGGTCCGAGCGTGACGACGCCGCAGTCTCCGCAGCGCTCGCGGCTTTGCGCGAAGCGGCGCAGACCGGTACGAATGTCATGGAGCCTTCGATCGCAGCCGCCAAGGCGGGCGTCACCACCGGTGAATGGGCCGAGGAGATGCGCAAGGTCTACGGCACCTACCGCGGACCCACTGGTGTGTCGGGGTCGGTCTCGAACAAGACCGAAGGGCTGGACGAATTGCGCGCCGCTGTGGATGCGGTCAGCGACAAGCTGGGGCGTCGTCTGAAATTCCTGGTCGGCAAGCCGGGGCTGGACGGCCATTCCAACGGCGCAGAACAGATCGCCTTCCGCGCGCGCGATTGCGGCATGGACATCAGCTATGAAGGCATCCGCCTGACGCCCGAGGAAATCGTCAACGCCGCTATCGAAGACAAGGCACATGTGATCGGTCTTTCGATCCTGTCCGGCAGCCACATTCCCCTTGTCGAGGACGTCATGGCCCGCCTGAACGCCGCCGGATTAGACGTGCCTGTGATCGTCGGCGGCATCATCCCGGATGACGACGCCGAGAAACTAAAAGCGATGGGTGTTTCCGAAATCTACACACCCAAAAATTTCGAACTGAATGCGATTATGGGTGACATCGTGACTCTGGTCGATCCGCAAAATCTGGCGGCGCAATAACAGTTCTGTTTCTTTCTGGATTCTCAATTTCTATTCCTTGAGAAAAGGGATAGATAATGCCTGTCATTGGAATTCCGGTTTGGCTTTGACACCATCCGGAATTCGATTCGAATACAAGGGAAATCAGATGGGAACCAATCTGGAAAACATGTCGCGCAAAGAGCTGATCGCTCTGCGCGAAAATGTTGATAAGGCGTTGAAAAAAGCAGAGAAAAGAGAGCGGCAAGAAGCTCTGAAAGCTGCTGAAAAAGCAGCGGCGGAATACGGGTTTTCGCTGGCTGAATTGTCAGATGGCGGTTCTGTGACTGGAAAACAAGCCAAATCCAAAGCGAAATATCGCAATCCTTCTTCGCCCGATCAAACCTGGTCCGGGCGCGGCCGAAAACCGCAATGGGTGCATGATGTGCTGAATTCCGGCGCCAATATGGCTGATTTGGAAATCTGATTGGAATTGACCTGACATGACAATTCATATTGGCGCTGAAAAAGGCGAAATTGCAGAAACGGTATTGTTGCCCGGCGATCCCTATCGGGCAAAATGGGCCGCCGAGACCTTTTTAGACGACGCAAAACAGGTCAACAATGTGCGCGGCATGTTGGGTTTCACCGGCACGTGGCAAGGTAACCCGGTTACGATTCAGGGCAGCGGCATGGGCATGCCCTCACTGTCGATCTACGTGAACGAATTGATCCGTGACTACGACGCAAAAACTCTGATCCGCATCGGTTCGTGCGGCGGAATGCAGGACAGCGTCAATATCCGCGACGTGATTTTGGCGATGACGTCGACCACACTCAGCACGCCTTCGCGGGGCATCATGAAAGAGCTGAATTTTGCCCCCTGTGCCGATTGGGGCCTGTTGCAAGCAGCGGCGCAGGCTGCGGCTGCCAAAGGCACGCCGACCCATGTGGGCGGCATCTATTCGTCGGACGTGTTCTATGACGAACGGCCCGATCTGAACGAACAGATGGTGCGCCACGGCATTCTGGGCGTCGAGATGGAAGCCGCCGAGCTTTACATTCTCGCCGCCCGTCACAACTGCCGCGCGCTGGCCGTGTTGACGGTTTCTGACCACTTGCTGACCGGCGAGGCGCTCCGCTCATCCGAGCGGGAAAGCAGCTTTGGCGACATGGTCGAGATTGCCTTGCAGGCCGCGTTTCCTGAGGCCTGAATCCAGACGGGCCTACCGTCACTCTCGTCCTTTGAGGCATGCGGTAGGAGAGGTCTCGCCCTTCTGCCGCGCGCCGCAAAAAGCGCAAGTCCAAACCCCTTCTTTACGGTGCTGACGCCAACGGCAATCACGCGTCAGAGTCGTTGTGCGGGATCGCCAGAACAGATAGGCGAAGACACCGGCAGCAAGCAAAAGCAACAGAATGGGCATGGCCTTCCATCGCCCATTCCAGTCGGCGGATCAAGCCGCGTTTGCGTATTCAAACAACTCTGGCTCATGCTGCTCTTGGGTCGAGTTCGGCTCGGGCATGTAGTAGGCCCACGCCTGATCCAACAACTCCAGTGCTTCTGCCGCAGCGGCTTGTTTTTCTGAGGGTTTTTTTTCCATCGGAGCGATCCCTAATTGGTTCAATCACTCCTCCCTGACCAGACTATAAGCCCGATCAACACCCGTCGCAGCGCATGATTTTGCAATCTTGCCATGCGCTTACCGCAAAGCCACAAAGCATGGCTGTACGGGTTAAACCGCGCGTTCGACCATCATCTTTTTGATTTCGGCAATCGCTTTGGCCGGGTTCAGACCCTTGGGGCAAGTCTTGGCGCAGTTCATGATCGTGTGGCAACGATACAGCTTGAACGGATCTTCCAGCTCATCCAAACGCTCACCCGTCGCTTCATCGCGGCTGTCGATGATCCAGCGATAGGCGTGCAGCAACGCGGCGGGCCCAAGATAGCGGTCACCATTCCACCAGTAGCTGGGGCATGAGGTCGAGCAGCTTGCGCACATCACGCATTCATACAGACCATCCAGTTTTTTGCGATCTTCGATGGACTGCTTCCATTCCTTCGCCGGGCGGTTGGTCTTGGTTTCCAGCCACGGCATGATGCTGGCATGCTGAGCATAGAAATGCGTCAGATCAGGGATCAGGTCCTTGACCACGGGCATATGGGGCAGCGGGTAGATCTTTACGTCGCCCTTGATCTCATCCATGCCATAGATACAGGCCAGCGTGTTGATCCCGTCGATATTCATCGCGCAGGATCCGCAAATACCTTCGCGGCAGGACCGGCGGAAGGTTAGCGTCGGATCGATCTCATTCTTGATCTTGATCAGCGCGTCCAAAACCATCGGGCCGCAGCTGTCCATATCGACGAAATAGGTATCCACCCGAGGGTTCTGACCATCATCCGGGTTCCAGCGATAAATCTGAAACTTGCGCACATTGGTCGCGCCATCCGGCTTGGGCCAGGTTTTACCGGTGGTGATCCGGGAATTCTTTGGCAGGGTGAGTTGTACCATTTCTGACCTCGCTAAATTCCTGCCTGTTGATACACTTTGAGAGGCGGAAAGCCAACCTTTTCGCCTTGAAAACAGTCAATAAAATTAGGCATTTTCGCCTTTACAAACTGATTTTGCGCGGGAAACGTGCAAGAAGTGAAATGGCTTGGAATTCCAGCAGGTGCAAACCCGAAAAATGCCGACAAACGTCGCAAATATTCCTTTCGGGACAAAGAACCCGTATCAGAAAATGATGTATTCCGCCTGCGGGCCGGAATTCAATCTGACCACATCTAAGAACGTGGAGTTTTCAGAATTTGCACACCCTGATTTTCAGGAAGAAAACAGGATTCTCCACCTACATTGGGATGATAGGCTGTTTCGAGAATCAGGCGAGGATGATGCGCTTAAATTCCAGCAGGCGCGCGCGCACTTGGACCGGTTCAAGCAAAACGGTGGCCGCTTGATCTGGACCATCCACAACCATCAGGCCCACAGCCATGGTGACGCCAACGACCTATTTTCCGAAAACCGCCGTGCCCTGACGAAAATGGCGGATTTGATCCACGTGCACACGCCTCATGCATGGGCCTATATGATATCCGAATACGGGGCCGAGTCTGAAAAACTGCGCCTGATCCCGCATCCCAGCTATCTGGGAGTTTATGAAGATGCCGAAGTCTCAATGGCCCGTCCCCTCGCACCCCGCCAGATCACGCGGTTTCTGACCTTCGGCGCCATGCGCGGCAATCGTGAGTTGGACCGGCTTCACCTCGCGGCCCGTAAACTCACCAATCGAGGGCACGCGTTTCACGTCTCGATCGCCGGGCGTGTATTTCGAAAGGGCCGCCGATTGGCGCGTCGGCTGGATGGCATCGCCAATGTTTCGGTCATTGCCGATCGCATACCCGACAGCGAAATACCCCAGCTGTTTTCGCAGGCCCACGTCTATGTGCTACCATCGACAACCACCTTCACCTCGGGCACGGCGATGTTGGCGCAAACCTTCGGCTTGCCAATAGTCGGACCCGATATCGAGGCGCATAAACAAACCACACCCGAAACCTGCCACGATCTGCTTTACCCTGCGCAAAACCCCCGCGGGTTGATCCGTATGATGATGCGTATGATGGAGATGTCTGACGCGGAACTGAATGAGAAACGGCTTGCCTGTTTCGAATTCGCCGTCCAACGCGATCCGATGCGTGTCTCGGGATTGTTAAAGAATGCGTTGTCAGAACTTGTTTGATCCGCACACGCGCCAAACAAAAAAGCCACCCCAATTCGGGATGGCTTTGACAGATCAACCGATCAGAAGGTCCGCGCCTTCGGGGCGATTTTCTTTAAGCTGATGCCGCCTTCGGCTTCGGTCGTCAGCGGGTCCGCAATCACAGGGCGATAGCTGAGCTCGACCTTGTTGCCCTCGACCCGGCTAACGGTGTGAACGCGCCAGTTCTCATCATCGCGCTCGGCAAAGTCCTCATGGGCGTGGGCACCACGAGATTCCTTACGCGCTTCGGCTCCGACGATCGTCGCCAATGCGCTCGGCATCAGGTTGCCCAGTTCCAGCGTCTCCATCAGGTCGCTGTTCCAGACCAGCGAGCGGTCGGTGACTTTCAGATCGTCCATCTTGGCTGCAATGGCCGTCATCTTTTCGACGCCTTCAGCCATGGTCTTGGCGGTACGGAATACTGCCGCGTCAGCCTGCATGGTTTTCTGCATCTCAAGTCGCAAGTCAGCGGTCGGGATCGAACCATTGGCGTTGCGTGCCGCATCGAACCGGTCAAACGCCTTATCGACCGACGCCTGATTCAGTACCGGATTCGCAGCCTCGGCATCTACAACCTTACCGGCCCGGATCGCGGCCGCGCGGCCGAAGACCACAAGGTCGATCAAAGAGTTCGAGCCCAAGCGGTTTGCCCCATGAACCGAGGCACATCCGGCCTCGCCGACAGCAATCAGACCGGGAACCACGGCGGTTGGGTTATCGGCAGTGGGGTTCAGAACCTCACCCCAGTAGTTCGTTGGAATGCCACCCATGTTGTAGTGAACCGTTGGCAGAACCGGAATCGGTTCCTTGGTCACGTCGACACCGGCGAAAATCTTGGCCGACTCTGAGATGCCCGGCAGGCGTTCTGCCAGTGCCTCGGCAGGCAGGTGCGACAGGTTCAGGTGGATGTGATCCCCTTCTCCACCCACTCCGCGCCCTTCGCGGATTTCCATGGTCATCGACCGGCTGACATAGTCACGGGGCGCAAGGTCTTTATACTGGGGCGCGTAACGCTCCATGAACCGCTCACCTTCCGAGTTGGTCAGGTATCCGCCCTCGCCCCGAGCACCTTCGGTGATCAGGCAGCCCGAGCCGTAGATACCGGTCGGGTGGAACTGCACGAATTCCATATCCTGCAGGGCCAGGCCCGCGCGGGCGACCATGCCACCGCCGTCACCGGTGCAGGTATGGGCCGATGTGGCGCTGAAATAGGCGCGCCCATAGCCGCCGGTCGCCAGTACAACCATCTTGGCGTTGAAGACATGCATCGTACCGTCGTCCAGCTTCCAGCAGACGACGCCCTGACACTGCCCGTCCTCGGACATGATCAAGTCGATGGCGAAATATTCGATGTAGAACTCGGCGTTGTTCTTCAGCGATTGCCCGTACAGTGTATGCAGGATCGCGTGGCCGGTCCGGTCAGCAGCCGCACAGGTACGCTGTACTGCGGGTCCTTCGCCGAATTCAGTGGTGTGGCCGCCGAAGGGACGCTGATAGATCTTGCCTTCTTCGGTCCGGCTGAACGGCACACCATAATGTTCCAGCTCGTATACTGCCTTGGGGGCCTCACGCGCCAAGTATTCCATCGCGTCAGTATCGCCCAACCAGTCAGAGCCTTTGACGGTGTCATACATGTGCCACTGCCAATGGTCCGGCCCCATGTTCGACAGTGATGCTGCGATGCCACCCTGCGCCGCAACCGTGTGCGAGCGGGTCGGGAAAACCTTGGTCACGCAGGCGGTGCGCAGCCCTTGTTCGGCCATGCCCAGCGTGGCCCGCAGACCCGCCCCACCGGCGCCGACAACGACCACGTCATATTCATGCGTTTCGTATTCGTATGCAGCCATTTCTTTCAGCTCCGGGAATTAGAGGGCAATGCGGGCGATGGCGAACAGGCCCGCCGCAGCCGCGCCATAGGACAGGCAGGTTGTCAGGATGATCAGGACCTTCTCGGTCGTGCCGTGGGCATAATCCTCAAGCATCACCTGTGCGCCTTCGGCGAAGTGTTTCATACCGATCACCAATGTCAGCGCCGCAACAATCGCCGGGAACGGGCGCGAATAATAGTCCAAGACCACATCGTAGGGCTGCCCCAACACGGGACCAAAGGTGAAGATGAACAGCGGAACAAGGATCAGCAAAGCCACCGAGCTGACCTTCATCCGCCAGAAATGGGCTGTGCCCGCTTTGGCCGATCCCAGGCCAGTTGCGCGTTTGCGGTCTGTCAAATAACGCATGGTTGGCCTCCTTTATGCAACGATAATCAGGGTCAGAAGGGTCAGGACAACCGATCCGCCAACTACAGCCCAACCCAATTTAGTAGCAGTGGGAATATCCAGGCCCATCGCGTTGTCCCAAATCAGATGCCGAATACCGGCCAGCGTGTGATACCACAGCCCCCACAAAGACAGCGCCATGACCAGATCGCCCAAAACCGACGTCAGCCACCAGTTCGCGCGCTCGAATGCCTCGGGCGAGGTCGCAGCGGCCAGAAACCACCAGACGATCAGCAAAGCAGCCACGATCATGGCGTTCCCGGTGATGCGTGTCAGGATGGATGTGACCGAGGTCAATTGCGGACGATAGATCGACAGATGCGGAGAAAGCGGGCGATTGCCCCGATTAACATCGGCCATGGCGGCTCCTTTTCGGTTGGCTACCGAACGTTTTACTGGTTTTTGCGACACTGTCACGTGCTGCACATGCAAAAAAGCCGCAAATTGACGCAATATGGCAGATATCGGCAAGTTGTGATCACGCAAAATAATGACGTGATCACAAAATTAATCACGCGCTTGGAATGTTAGCGCCCGAGCCTCGAATCTATTCCAATCCAGCGGTTTGCTGCGTCACCTCGCGCAGCAGTTTTTTGCGGATGCGCTCGGGGTAATCTTCGAACCCGGCGGCCGACACCACAAAGGCACCTTCACCCACGATGACGTTTTCGAAGAAATATGCCGTAAGGTCGGGTTCGCTTTCTTCGATGGCAATGGCATTCACAGTGACGCCGCGGCGGCGCAGGGTCTCGTGAATTTCGGTCGGCTCAACCCCTTCATTGGAAATTCCATCACCCGAGATGTCGATCAAATGCCGCTTGCAGGTGGCAACCTCGTCAAAATTCACCAGAGTCATCTCAAGTGCTTCTCCGATAGCTGTCGAGAAGTTGCGCCAGACCCGAGGATCAGCACCCACCTGATCAGCAAACCGGTCGAGGGTTTCGAAACTGTCGATTTTGGTCCAGGGGATGGTTATTCTTTGCCGCGACGCGCCGGTCCACTGAACCAGCATCAGGCGCGCGTTTCCGCGCACCAAAGCTTCTGAGACGACGGGATCCCGCAATCCTTCCGCCAGCCCGTCCATCTGGATACGGTATTCCGACGAATCGACCGAACCCGAGACATCCACCGCAAGCGCCAATGCCAAATCACACGCCCAGGCGGGCGGCGAAAGCAGAATGCAGGCAGCTAAGGATCGAAGCAACATGCGCGCAGCCTAGCACGATTGTGCCGAGCTGCGATCACATGAATGTGCGCACAGATCAGATTGGCATCAGCGCCCAATAATCGAGGTCTAAAAGCACGCCCGGCATGTATCGGCCGTCCTCATTTTTCAATTCAAATGGTTCGCCGCCTTTCGTAGCAACCAAACGCAGGCGGATGGCACCTACACCCGGCACACCGGTTTCGGCCTTGTCCAGAACCTCGGACCAGGCCTTGATCGTGTCACCCGCGAAACACGGGTTGGCGTGCGCACCGCCGTTCAGACCCACGATCATCTGCGCGTTGGCCAGGCCATTGAACGACAACGCCCGCGCCATCGAGATCACGTGCCCGCCATAGATCAGTCGCCCCTCGGGGCGGAAGGTCAGGTCGAAATGCACTTTGGCGGTGTTCTGCCAAAGGCGGGTGGCGAGCATATGCTCGGCCTCTTCTATGGTGACACCGTCCACGTGGTTGATCTTTTCGCCGATCTCATAATCGCCCCAGCGATGCGCCTCACCGGCTTGGGCAAAATCGTAGTTCGAGAAATTCAAACCCTGCGGAATGACCAGATCACTTGGCTCCAACGCCTTTTTCAACTGCGGCACAACCGCTTCGGGCGCGGGGGCGGACAGGTCTGATTTGCGCACCATCACCCAGCGGACATACTCCATGACTGCCTCGTCGCGCTGGTTCAGGCCACGGGTGCGTACGTAAACCACCCCGGTCTTCCCGTTCGAATTCTGCTTGATCCCAATCACTTCGGATTCCGACCGCAACGTGTCACCGGCATAGACCGGCTTCAGCCAGCGCCCCTCGGCATAGCCCAGATTGGCCACCGCATTCAGCGAGACATCCGGCACTGTCTTGCCGAACACCACGTGGAAGGCCGCCAGATCATCCAGCGGGCTTTGCGGCAGGCCAGAGGCTCGGGCAAACTCATCCGAAGAATACAGCGCATGACGCGCTGGATAGAGCGCGTGATACATCGCGCGCTCACCATCGGTTACGGTGCGCGGCACCGCGTGCTGCAGCACCTGCCCGACGGAATAGTCCTCGAAAAAGCGGCCCGAGTTGGTTTTTGCCATTATTGTTGTCCCAGTTTCATATCGGGTGAATAGTCGGCCGCGACCTCTTTGGTTACAGCCTGCGCACAGCGCATCACGTTATTGGCGGCGTCAAAGGCATAAGACGGGTCGCCATACAGCTCCCACCCTTTGGCCAGCGCGTCGGACACTTTGTGGCAAAAGGCCGAGGTGTCCTCTTCGGTCAGCAGACGATAGAGTTTTGCCATCTTGTTCCCCTCACGATCCGAACGGCGATGGGCCGACCAGCCCATGGATATAGCCGATGAAACCCAGCAGAACGATCGAGGCCACAAAGAACATCGCGTCTTTGCCGTAAGTCCCGGGTTCGCCGGGGGTCCAGTCAAGTTCGGACTTGTTGATCACGATCACTTCGACCACGGCCCAGGCCAGCAATCCGCCGAACAGGATGATCGAGGCCAGATCGCCATTCACCAGCAGATGCGCAAAGGCCCACAGCTTGAACCCGCCTAGCATCGGATGGCGCAGCTTGTTCAGCAGGCGGCCTTTCTTGGGTGCGGGGCTCATCAGGAAGATGGCAATCAGCACCAGCAGGTTGTTGACGTGGATCAGGAATGTGGGCGGCGCCCAGACATAGATGAAATCGGTCATGCGATAGCCGAAGATCATCAGCAAAATCGCCGCCACCAGCGCCAGTGCCACCGCACCTTTGCCGCCATCGCCCATGGCCGCCCGCCGTGCGGGCGCGACGCGTTTGAACAGATGTGCGGCCCACCAAAGCGCCACACCAAGGATCAGAAGAACGAAGCCCATGCTGGCTTACCCCGCTTGCAAAGCTGAAATCGCCTCTGCTTTTGCCAGAATTTCGCGGGCGGTTGCAACGTGCAGGTTTTCAACGATCTTGCCATCCACGACAGCAACGCCCTGCCCCTGCGCTTCGACCGCTTCAAAGGCCGCGATCTGACGTTGCGCCAGATCAATTTCGCTGTCCGAGGGCGCATAGGCGGCGTTCGTGATCTCGACCTGAGCGGGGTGGATCAGCGTCTTGCCGTCAAAGCCCATATCGCGGCCTTGCGTGCATTCTGCGGCCAGACCTTCGTCATCCTTAAAGGCATTGTAGACACCATCCACGATGATCAGCCCCTCGGCCTTGGCGGCCAACAGGCACAGGCCCAGCGAGGTCATCAGCGGCAAGCGGTCGGGGCGGAACCGGGTCTGCAACTCCTTGGCCAAGTCGTTGGTGCCCATCACGAAACCCGCCATCAACGGATGTGCGGCGATATCGGCCGCGTTCAGCATCCCACGCGGGGTCTCCATCATCGCCCAGATCGGGATATCGCCGGTGATCGCAGCCAGCGCGTCTACATCAGCGGCCGAGTTCACCTTAGGCAGCAAAACCACGTCGGCATCCATGTCCCGCACGGCCTCGGCATCGGCGCGACCCCATTCGGTGTCCAGCCCGTTTATGCGCACGATCTTGACCCGCGCGCCGTACCCGCCTGCGGCCAGAGCGGCCTTGAGCGTTTCACGCGCGTTCTCTTTTTCATCCGCTGCAACTGCATCCTCCAGATCAAAGATGATCGCGTCGATTGGCAAGGTGCGTGCCTTGTCCAGCGCCCGATCACGCGAGCCGGGGATATACAGTACAGAGCGATAGGGGCGCTGACGGGGGTCCATTGGCCTCTCCAAAAAGAAATAAAGTTGCGCAGAATGGGGCATTTTTTTTCGGAAAGTTCAAGAGCAAAATCGCCGCATCGCAGCATTCGCGACGCAACGTGCGTTGGTTTAACCGGATTTCGGTGCCTGATCCGCACCCTTTGGGACAGATGGATTCGAAAGGGTGCACGTATGAAGAAGACGCTGTTCAAGATGACAATGGGGCTGAGCATCATGGTTCTGGCCGCCCAACAGGTGCAAGCAAGAACCTGCGCTCCGCGCGAAGACGTGGTCAAGCGGTTGGCCGAAACCTATGGCGAGACCCGGAAAGTTATCGGCATCGCGCGTCAGGGTGCGGTGATGGAGGTCTACGCCTCTGCCGCAAGCGGCAGTTGGACGATCACTGTCACACTGCCGGACGGGGTAACCTGCCTGATCGCGTCCGGTCAGTCCTATGAGGATATGGCCGAGGCGCTGCCGCCCAACATCTAGGTCAGCGCGTCCCAGATCAGTTTGCCGCCTGTCAGGGTCAGCAGGACGTAAGCGATGCCAAAGAACAGGCGCTCGGACATCATGAAATGTGCCCGGACGCCCAACCACGCGCCAAGAATGGCGAAAGGGGTCAGTAGTAAATCCGCCAGCGCGGTGTGCCAGGTGAACAGGCCCAGATAGGCGAAGGGCACAAATTTCGCCGCGTTGATCACCCAGAAGACCAGCACGGTGCTGGCCTGAAACTCGGTCTTCGACAGGCGCTGCGACAGCAGGTAGACGGCGGCGGGTGGGCCGCCAGCATGGCTGACAAAGCTGGTGAACCCGGCCACCAGCCCCGCAAACAGCCCGGCCGAGGGCGGCAACCGGTTGGCAAATCCGCGAATCCAGCCCTTGCTTTGCGCCATATGCCAGATCACGAACCCAACCGAGATCCCTCCGATCAGCAGGCGCAACAAATCGTCATCTGTCACGCGGTACAGCCACGCGCCCAGCGCGATGCCGGGCACAGCGCCAAGGATTAACAGGCGCGAATCCGGCCAGCTCCAGCGCTTCCAATAAGGCTTCAACGTGGCAACATCGATCACCATCAGGATGGGCAACATCAGCGCTAGCGCCTGTCCCGGCGTCAAGATCAGCGCCAGAATCGACGAGGAAGCAAAGGCGACGCCCGACCCAAACCCGCCCTTGGAAATGCCCGCAAAGATCACCGCAGGGATCGCCACCGCAAAAAACAAAAAATTTAACTCAAACATGCGGCGGTTCCGAAAAAGCGTATCTCAAAGGCCGTTTAGCGCAACCAAAGCGACCCAGCAACGGTATGCGGTTGTATGCCACGTCGTGAAACCCTTGCGTATTGCCGCTTTAGCGACTAGCACAACCGCGATTTCAAAATCCATCGGAGATATTCCACATGGCCAGACCCAAGATCGCGCTGATCGGCGCAGGTCAGATCGGCGGCACGCTCGCCCACCTCGCTGCAATGAAAGAACTGGGTGACGTCGTCCTGTTCGACATCGCCGAAGGCACCCCCGAAGGCAAGGCGCTGGACATCGCAGAATCCGGCCCCTCCGAAGGGTTTGACGCCAAGCTTAAGGGCACCCAGTCCTACGAAGACATCGCAGGCGCGGACGTCTGCATCGTGACGGCTGGTGTCCCACGCAAACCGGGTATGAGCCGGGACGACCTGCTGGGCATCAACCTGAAGGTCATGAAATCCGTGGGTGAAGGCATCGCCGCCAACGCGCCCGATGCGTTCGTCATCTGCATCACCAACCCGCTGGACGCAATGGTCTGGGCGCTGCGCGAATTCTCGGGCCTGCCCCACAACAAAGTCTGCGGTATGGCAGGCGTTCTGGACTCGGGCCGTTTTGCTCACTTCCTGTCGGAAGAGTTCAACGTCTCCATGCGCGATGTGACCGCATTTGTGCTGGGCGGCCACGGCGACACGATGGTGCCGTCGGTGCGCTATTCAACCGTCGCCGGTATTCCTTTGCCGGATCTGGTCGAGATGGGCTGGACCACGCAGGAGAAATTGGACGCCATCGTTCAGCGTACCCGTGACGGAGGCGCCGAAATCGTTGGCCTGCTGAAAACTGGTTCGGCCTTCTACGCTCCGGCCACCTCGGCTATCGAAATGGCCGAAGCTTATCTGAAAGACCAGAAGCGCGTTCTGCCTTGCGCCGCCTTTTGCAATGGCGAGCTGGGTGTTGACGGCATGTATGTGGGCGTTCCCACCGTGATCGGTGCCGGCGGCATTGAACGGATCGTCAACATCAAGCTCAACGAAGAAGAGCAAGCTGGCTTTGACAACTCGGTCAACGCCGTGAAAGGCCTGATCGAAGCATGTAAGGGCATCGACAACTCTCTGGCGTAAGCTGCGGACCCAATCCAAATTGAAACCGGTCCAATTCTGGGCCGGTTTTCTTTTGGTCGCGTGTCGTCGCATATCGGTCGCACATGTTGGCGCAAACAGAGTAAATACCGGTTTCTGAATGCGTTACCTATCGCGAAGATGGCGTGCTCGAATCACTTTCCACATCAGTTTATTTTTGTGATCACACCTGAAAATACTGTGATCACAAATAGTGAAAATCTTCGTGAAATACCGCTTTGCTATCAAAAAAGCCTTTAAACTTGTCCCCTACACACCCCTATAAAAGGTCAATCGTAGTCAGACGGGACAATTTCGATGAACATTCACGAATACCAAGCCAAGGCGCTTCTTCGCAGCTATGGCGCCCCGGTCTCCGACGGTCGCGCGGTTCTGCGCGCCGAGGAAGCCAAAACCGCAGCCGGTGAACTGGATGGCCCCCTTTGGGTCGTAAAGGCACAAATCCACGCGGGCGGCCGCGGCAAGGGCAGCTTCAAAGAGGCTGATGCCGGTGAAAAGGGCGGTGTCCGTCTGACCAAATCGGTCGAAGAAGCCGCCGAAGAGGCCAAAAAAATGTTGGGCCGCACGCTGGTCACGCATCAGACCGGCCCTGCGGGCAAACAGGTCAACCGCATCTATATCGAGGCCGGTTCCGGCATCGAGACCGAGATGTATCTTGCCCTACTGGTGGATCGCCAAACCAGCCGTATTTCCTTCGTCTGCTCGACCGAAGGCGGCATGGATATCGAAGAAGTGGCTGCAGCCACGCCCGAGAAAATCCTGTCCTTCTCGGTTGATCCGGCCACCGGCTATCAACCTTATCACGGCCGCCGCATCGCATTTTCGCTGGGTCTGCAAGGCGCACAGGTCAAACAATGCGTCAAACTGATGAGCCAGCTTTACACCGCCTTCGTCGAGAAGGACATGGAGATGCTGGAGATCAACCCACTGATCGTCTCGGACAAGGGTGATCTGAAAGTGTTGGACGCCAAGGTTGGTTTCGACGGCAACGCGGTCTACCGCCACCCCGATATCGCTGAACTGCGCGACGAGACCGAAGAAGACCCCAAGGAACTTGAAGCCTCGAAATACGACCTGAACTACATCGCGCTGGATGGTGAGATCGGGTGCATGGTGAACGGAGCCGGTCTGGCGATGGCGACGATGGACATCATCAAACTGTACGGGGCCGAGCCCGCCAACTTCCTCGACGTGGGTGGCGGTGCCACTAAAGAGAAAGTGACCGAGGCGTTCAAGATCATCACCTCGGACCCAAACGTCAAAGGCATTCTGGTCAACATCTTCGGCGGAATCATGCGCTGTGATGTGATCGCCGAGGGCGTTGTGGCGGCCGTGAAAGAGGTCGGCCTGCAGGTTCCGCTGGTCGTGCGTCTGGAAGGCACGAATGTTGAGAAAGGCAAAGAGATCATCAACACCTCTGGCCTGGACGTGATCGCGGCGGACAACCTGAAAGACGGTGCCGAGAAGATCGTGAAAGCGGTTAAGGGGTAACTTGCGTGCCGTTTGTGATCAAATCGCACCCTAAACAAATTTCGTCGACGCGCACGCCGTCTGTCGAGTTTGTCGAGTGGTCATACGAGAATGCCCAACCTGCTTTGGGTGATGATGCGATTTGGTTTACAGCGGAAACCAGCGGCGGCTTCGGTCTCTACGCTCTTGGTAGAATTACCAGCGACGCAGCGGATGCTGGCAAGAACAACAAAGGTAACTCTTTAGTTTCTTTCGCCGCTGAGTTCTATGAATTCGAGCCGAGATACCCCCTAGGAAAAGCCGACTTTAGAAAGTTAGAGCGGATTGGCGTCGGCTCGCCAATCCAAAACCTAAACCGATGCTTGTGCATGAATTCACACGTAAAGGTTGCTGAAATAGACGACGAGACTTTTCGGTTTCTCGTTTCTCGCTTTTAAGGAGACTCCCAAAATGGCAGTCCTCATCGACGAAAATACCAAAGTGATCTGTCAGGGCTTTACCGGCTCGCAGGGCACATTCCACTCTGAACAGGCCATTGCTTATGGCACAAAAATGGTCGGCGGCGTGACCCCCGGCAAAGGCGGGATGACTCATCTTGACCTGCCCGTGTTCAACTCGGTCCACGAGGCCAAGCATGTGACCGAGGCGAACGCCTCGGTGATCTATGTTCCGCCGCCGTTCGCCGCAGATTCGATCCTCGAAGCGATTGATGCCGAGATGGAAGTGATCGTCTGCATCACCGAAGGCATCCCGGTTCTGGACATGATGAAGGTGAAACGCGCGCTGGAAGGCTCGAAATCGCGCCTGATCGGCCCGAACTGCCCCGGTGTCATCACGCCCGACGCCTGCAAAATCGGCATCATGCCCGGCCACATCCACAAGCGTGGCTCGGTCGGCGTTGTGTCGCGCTCGGGCACCCTGACTTATGAGGCCGTCAAACAGACCACCGATGTGGGTTTGGGCCAGTCCACCTGTGTGGGCATCGGCGGCGACCCGATCAAAGGGACCGAGCATATCGACGTGCTGGAATGGTTCCTGGCGGATGACGAGACCCACTCGATCATCATGATCGGTGAGATCGGTGGCTCAGCCGAAGAAGAAGCCGCACAGTTCCTGGCGGATGAGGCCAAGAAGGGCCGCAAAAAGCCGGTCGCTGGCTTCATTGCAGGCCGCACAGCCCCTCCGGGCCGCCGCATGGGCCACGCAGGCGCGATCGTCGCCGGCGGCAAAGGTGGTGCCGAGGACAAGATCGAAGCCATGCGTTCGGCCGGTATCGTTGTGGCCGAAAGCCCCGCGACGCTGGGTGAGGCCGTGCTGGAAGCGATTGGCTGATGACAAACCGACTCTCCACAGGCGCTGAGGGCAGCGCCCGACCCTGGGTGGGTGCTGCAAGCGCCCTCCCGGGGGGAGGGTCGGGCGCTACCCGGCGTTGCCGCCGGGCGGGTGGGTGCTGATGGGACCAAAATGCGCTATATCGTTGGGTTTTCGAAAGGTCTTTGATTTTTCGGGACGCGCCTCTCGATCCGAATTCTGGTGGATGTTTCTCGCGAGTTTGGTCGTCACTCTGATCTTCCAGATTTTCTCAGCAAGCCTCATAGTCGCGTCACTGGGGTCAAGCGCTTTGGCATCCGGTCCGATAACGGCGGAAAACCTTCCGCTTGGCTTGATGGTCTCAGCTTCCGTTTTTCTCTTTTGTTTTCTAATGCTCCCGACGGTATCCCGAAGGTTCAAAGACCATGGCTGGCGAGGTGGCTGGTTCTACATTGCTGCATGGATAAACGGCGTTTCAGGTGCTGCCCTCACGATTTGCGCGATGCTTTTCCTGGCTGGGCGTGCAGAAACTGCCGTGCAAATCCTTGTTCCCGCCATGCTATTGGGCTTCATCCCCTACGGAAGCGTATTGTGGTGTTTCTGGATTGGGTTTGTAAAACCTGAGAACAGCTCGAATCGATATGGTTTGAACCCTGTTGGAGCAATCCCATGACCTTCTCTGACGCCATCCGCACCTGTTTCTCCAAGTTCTTCACCTTCTCGGGTCGTGCCTCGCGGCCTGAATACTGGTTCTTTTTCCTGTTCATCGTGATCTGGAGCCTCATCGCAGGTTTCATTGACCTTCAGTTTTTCACGCAAGTCGCCACGACCGAGACCGAAACCACGAAATCCGTCGCTGCCACTTCGAGTCAACCGGTGCAGAGCATTGTCAGCCTAATCGTCTTCTTCCCGCATCTCGCGGTCGCATGGCGGCGGATGCATGATACCGGCCGCAGCGGGCTTTATGCTCTGTTTCCGCTGCTCCTGATGGCCGGGGCCGTTGCGGTGCTAGTGTTTGGCATTGGAATGGCGTCCAGCTTCCAGCATGGCGGCAATCTGGATATCTTGTTCACCCGCGCGACTTTACTGATTGTTATACCCACACTTCTAGTCCTGATGATCTCGCCCCTCCTGGTGCTGTGGTGGCTGACCCGCCCCAGCCAGCCAGGCACCAACCAATACGGTCCCAACCCATATGAGGTAACCCAATGACCGAGCACTCGCCCAACTCCGCCTTTCATGCCTCAAGCTTCATGCAGGGGCACAATGCCGAATATCTGGAACAGCTATACGCTCAATACACGCGGGACCCGAATGCAGTAGATGCGGCCTGGGCCGAGTTCTTTCGCGCCATGGGCGATGCCTCACCGGATGTGCAGCGCGAGGCCGAGGGCCCGTCCTGGGCGCGCGCTGACTGGCCACCTATGCCTGCGGATGACCTGACGGGCGCGCTTACCGGTGAGTGGGCCGAGATCGACGCCAAGGCGGCGGGCAAAAAGATCAAGGACAAAGCAGCGGACAAGGGCGTTGCGGTCAGCGAAGATCAGATCAAGCGCGCGGTTCTGGACAGCCTGCGCGCACTGATGCTGATCCGGGCCTATCGTATCCGGGGTCATCTGGCCGCCAATCTGGACCCGTTGGGGATGCGTGCTGCGACCAACCACCCCGAATTGGACCCCAAGACCTATGGCTTTACCGAGGCCGACATGGACCGGCCGATCTTTATCGACAACGTGCTGGGCCTGCAGATGGCCTCGATGCGGCAGATCGTCGATATCGTGAAGCGGACCTATTGCGGCACCTTCGCGCTGCAATACATGCATATTTCCGATCCCGAACAGGCCGCGTGGCTGAAAGAGCGGATCGAAGGCTATGGCAAGGAAATCGCGTTCACCAAGGAAGGCCGCAAGGCGATCCTGAACAAGATGGTCGAGGCCGAGGGTTTCGAGAAATTCCTGCACGTCAAATACATGGGCACCAAGCGGTTCGGTCTGGACGGCGGTGAGGCTCTGATCCCCGCGATGGAACAGATCATCAAGCGCGGCGGCGCGCTGGGTGTGCGTGACATTGTTATCGGGATGCCGCACCGAGGCCGTCTTAACATTCTGGCCAACGTGATGCGCAAACCCTATCGCGCGATCTTCAACGAGTTCCAGGGCGGCAGCTTCAAGCCCGAGGATGTGGATGGTTCGGGCGACGTGAAATACCACCTGGGTGCGTCCAGCGACCGGGAATTTGACGGCAACAATGTTCACCTGTCGCTGACCGCCAACCCCAGCCACCTTGAGGCCGTGAACCCGGTAGTTCTGGGCAAGGTCCGCGCCAAGCAGGACCAGCTGAAGGATGACGAGCGTACGGCGGTGATGGGCATTCTGCTGCACGGCGACGCGGCCTTTGCAGGTCAGGGCGTTGTGGCCGAAGGGTTCGGTCTGTCCGGCCTGCGGGGGCATAAGACCGGTGGCACCATGCATATCGTGGTGAACAACCAGATCGGTTTCACCACGGCGCCTCATTTCAGCCGCTCCAGCCCCTATCCCACCGATATCGCGCTGATGGTTGAAGCGCCGATTTTCCACGTGAACGGTGACGATCCCGAGGCGGTGGTTCACGCCGCAAAAGTGGCGACCGAATTCCGCCAGAAGTTCCACAAGGACGTGGTTATCGACATCTTCTGCTATCGCCGGTTTGGTCACAACGAGGGCGATGAGCCCATGTTCACCAACCCGATCATGTACAAGAAGATCAAGACGCATAAGACCACGCTGTCGCTCTATACGGAACGCTTGGTCAAGGATGGCCTGATCCCCGAAGGCGAAATCGAGGATATGAAAGCCGCTTTCCAGGCCCACCTGAATGACGAGTTCGAGGCCGGGAAAGATTACAAACCCAACAAGGCCGACTGGCTGGACGGGCGCTGGTCACATCTGGACAAAAACAAGGAAGAGTATGTCCGGGGCGACACGGCGATCTCGCCGGAAACCATGGCCGAGGTCGGCAACGCTCTGACCCATGTGCCCGAAGATATCGCGCTGCACAAAACCGTCGGCCGACTTTTGGACCACAAGAAAAAGATGTTCGAAAGCGGCAAGGGGTTCGACTGGGCAACTGGCGAAGCGCTGGCGTTTGGCTCGCTTCTAACCGAGGGCTATCCGGTCCGCTTGTCCGGTCAGGATGCAACGCGAGGGACGTTCAGCCAACGCCACTCGGGCTTTGTGCATCAGGAGACCGAGGCACGATACTATCCGCTCAACAACATCCGGGCCGGACAGTCGCACTATGAAGTGATCGACTCGATGCTGTCAGAATATGCGGTGCTGGGTTTTGAGTACGGCTATTCGCTGGCCGAACCCAATGCCCTGACCTTGTGGGAGGCGCAGTTCGGCGACTTTGCCAACGGCGCGCAGATCATGTTTGACCAGTTCATCAGCTCGGGTGAAAGCAAATGGCTGCGTATGTCCGGTTTGGTCTGTCTGTTGCCGCACGGGTTTGAAGGTCAGGGGCCTGAACACTCGTCCGCGCGTCTGGAACGCTTCCTGCAGATGTGCGGGCAAGACAACTGGATCGTGGCGAACTGCACGACGCCGGCGAACTATTTCCACATCCTGCGCCGTCAGCTGCACAGGACTTTCCGAAAACCGCTGATCATGGTGACGCCAAAATCACTGCTGCGTCACAAATTGGCCGTCAGCACCGCGGATCAATTCACCACCGGATCCAGCTTCCACCGGGTGCTGTGGGATGACGCGCAGCATGGCAACTCGGACACCAAGCTGGTCGCAGATGACAAGGTCAAGCGGGTCGTTCTGTGTTCAGGCAAGGTCTACTATGACTTGCTCGAAGAACGCGACGCGCGCGGGATCGACGACGTCTACCTGATGCGGATCGAGCAATATTATCCGTTCCCGGCGCATTCGCTGATCAATGAGCTTGAGCGCTTCAAAGGGGCCGAGATCGTCTGGTGTCAGGAAGAGCCCAAGAACCAGGGTGCCTGGTCCTTTATCGAACCCAACATCGAATGGGTTTTGACCCGGATTAAAGCAAAACATACACGGCCCCGCTATGTCGGCCGCGCTACTTCGGCCTCGCCCGCGACGGGTCTGGCCAGCCAACACAAAGCCCAACAAGAAGCGCTGGTGAACGAAGCGCTGAGCATTGAAGGAAAATAATGATGTCCATTGAAGTTCGTGTTCCCACGCTGGGCGAGTCGGTCACCGAGGCCACAGTTGCAACCTGGTTCAAGAAACCGGGTGACGCAGTGGCCGTGGATGAAATGCTGTGCGAGTTGGAGACTGACAAAGTCACAGTCGAAGTTCCTGCCCCCGCAGCGGGCGTGATGGGTGAGATCGTCGCGGCCGAGGGTGAAACCGTTGGCGTTGATGCCTTGTTGGCCACTATCACCGCAGGCGAAGGCGCAGCCGCTGCTCCGGCACCGGCGGCGGCGGCCCCGCCAGCTGAGGCTCCGGCCGCATCGGGTGGCAGCGTTGACGTAATGGTCCCCACTCTGGGCGAATCCGTGACCGAGGCGACCGTGTCCACATGGTTCAAACAGGTCGGCGACGCCGTCGCGCAGGATGAAATGCTGTGTGAGCTGGAAACCGACAAGGTTTCGGTCGAAGTTCCGGCCCCCGCCGCAGGTGTTCTTGCGGAAATCACCGCGCCGGAGGGCACGACCGTTGACGCATCGGCGAAACTGGCCGTGATCTCGGGCGCAGGTGCTGTTGCGGTTCCGGCGGCTGCTCCGGCAGCGGCGGCCCCTGCAGCTGCGGCCACGGGCAAGGACGTGTCCAACGCACCTTCGGCTGAGAAAGCGATGGCACAAGCCGGTCTGTCGGCTGATCAGGTCACCGGCACCGGCCGCGACGGCCGCATCATGAAAGAGGACGTGGCCCGCGCCGTGGCAACGGCTGCCGCACCCGCGCCTGCTGCCTCTCCGGCACCTGCCCCTGCGCCGCGCGCGCCTGTGGCCGCCGATGACGCCGCGCGCGAGGAACGGGTCAAGATGACTCGCCTGCGCCAGACCATCGCCAAGCGTCTGAAAGACAGCCAGAACACCGCCGCCATGCTGACCACCTATAACGAGGTGGACATGACTGAAGTGATGGCACTGCGCAGCCAGTATAAGGACCAGTTCGAGAAGAAGCACGGCGTGCGTCTGGGCTTTATGTCCTTCTTCACCAAGGCCTGCTGCCACGCGCTGAAAGAAGTGCCCGAGGTGAACGCCGAGATCGACGGCACCGACATTGTCTACAAGAACTTCGTTCATATTGGCGTGGCCGCCGGCACGCCGACCGGTCTGGTGGTTCCGGTCATCCGCGATGCTGACAGCATGTCTTTTGCTGCGATCGAGAAAGCCATTGCCGAAAAAGGTAAGCGCGCCCGTGACGGCAAGCTGTCCATGGCTGAGATGCAGGGCGGCACCTTCACCATCTCGAACGGCGGTGTTTACGGCTCGCTGATGTCCTCGCCGATCCTCAACCCCCCGCAGTCGGGTATTCTGGGCATGCACAAGATTCAGGACCGCCCGATGGCGATCAATGGTCAGGTGGTGATCCGCCCGATGATGTATCTGGCGCTGTCCTATGACCACCGGATCGTTGACGGCAAAGGTGCGGTGACCTTCCTGGTTCGCGTCAAAGAGGCGTTGGAAGATCCGCGCCGCCTGCTGATGGATCTGTAATCATGGCAACCCATGTTCTCTGGCAGGCCGATGTGGCCGATTTCGATGCCTGGCTGACCGTGTTCCGCGAAGATCAGCCTATGCGCAAGGCGGCAGGTATCCACGACCTGCACGTCTGGCGCGATCCCGATCAGCGCGATCACGCCATCGCCATGTTTGAGGTGCGCGATCTGGAGAAGGCCCGTGCTTTTCTGGATTCGCAGGAGCTGGCGATGCACCACGAACGCGGCGGCGTTGCCCATATTCAAGTGAAACTGCTGAATCCAGTCTGAACTGAAACAAACCGTGTGCGGGGTCATCTCGCACACGGGCACGCAAATACCCGTGAACCCAGCCTGCCTTCGCGCCCGGTGAATGGTAGTCGCAAGACCGGACTGAGATTGACAAAAGGATACCTATCATGTCTTCCGAGCTTTCGATTCTTGCCCTCTATGGCCTAGTGGTCATTATTGTGGTTTTGCTGAATATCCTGACTGCAATGTCTCAGGTCGGGTTGATGACGCTGGGCGGCGCACGCGATGACATGCCGCCGCTGACCGGCGTCGCAGGTCGGGTGGAGCGCGCTTTGGCCAATTCAGTCGTCGCTATGGCCCTGTTTGCACCTGCCATTCTGATCCTGTCCGCCAAGGACGCTTTTACCGGCGGTACGTTGTTTGCCGCGCAGATATTCCTGATCGCGCGGATCGTTTTTGTTCCGATCTACGCGTTTGCCATTCCCGTACCGTTCCTGCGCACAACCGTCTGGCTGGCCGGTTTTTTTGCAACCGCCTATCTATACCTCCAGGCGCTTTGAGGCGTTTTCGGCCGCGGCTTTGACGACGCGGCCACTCTCAGGCCCTGCTAAAATCGGATACCCAAATGACCCCCGAAATCACAGTTTTGACCCTGGCCGCCTTGCTTTGGGCCGTTCAGTTCATTGCCTATCTGGCCGTCAGCCACGGCAAAATGGATGTGAACAAGGCGATCGGGCCCCGCGACACGGAAATTGACCGGCCCGGAGCCTCGGGGCGGATGCATCGTGCGCTCAGCAACCTGACCGAAGGGCTGACCCTGTTTGCCATCGCCGCCCTCGTGATTACCGTGACAGGACAATCGACCTCATTCACCGCCGCTGCTGCCTGGATTTTTCTGATTGCACGCGTCATCTATGTCCCCGCTTATGCGCTGGGTTGGACACCATGGCGTACAATCGTCTGGCTTGTCAGCTTTTTCGCAACTGTCGCAATGCTGCTTGCGGCGCTGTTTTAATCTTGCATCTCACGCTGGTATAAGAAGCCTACGGACCCGGGCGCATGCCCTCCCCCGAGAACAACAAAGGACCATTTGAATGGCAAACTATGACGTCATCGTAATCGGAGCCGGCCCCGGCGGCTATGTCTGCGCCATCCGTTGCGCCCAGCTGGGCCTGAAAACCGCCGTTGTCGAAGGGCGTGAAACGCTGGGCGGCACTTGCCTGAATGTGGGCTGCATCCCGTCCAAGGCGCTGCTGCATGCCAGCCATCAGCTGCACGAGGCAGAACATAACTTTGCCAAGATGGGCCTCAAGGGTAAAAGCCCCTCGGTCGACTGGAAACAGATGCAGGCCTACAAGGACGAGGTGATCGACGGCAACACCAAGGGCATCGAGTTCCTGTTCAAGAAGAACAAAATCGACTGGCTGAAAGGCTGGGGCTCGATCCCAGCTGCCGGCCAGGTGAAGGTGGGTGACGAGGTTCACACCGCCAAAAACATCATCATCGCATCAGGGTCCGAGCCGTCCTCGCTGCCCGGTGTCGAGGTGGACGAAAAGGTCGTCGTGACATCGACCGGCGCGCTGTCGCTGGGCAAGATTCCAAAAAAGATGGTTGTAATCGGCGCGGGCGTGATCGGGCTGGAACTGGGCTCGGTCTACAGCCGTTTAGGGGCCGAGGTGACAGTGATCGAATTCCTCAAGGAGATCACGCCGGGCATGGACCCCGAGGTTCAGAAAACCTTCCAGCGTATCCTCAAGAAACAGGGCCTGAATTTTGTCATGGGGGCTGCGGTTCAAAAGACCGAAGCCACCAAGACCAAGGCCAAAGTCACCTATAAGCTGTTGAAAGATGACAGCGAGCATATGATCGAGGCCGACACCGTGCTGGTCGCCACCGGGCGCAAACCCTTCTCGGACGGGCTGGGGTTGGACGCGTTGGGGGTTGAGATGACACCGCGCGGTCAGATCAAGGTCGGCAGTGACTGGCAAACCAACGTGCCTGGCGTCTACGCCATCGGTGACGTGACCGAAGGCCCGATGCTGGCCCATAAGGCCGAGGATGAAGGCATGGCCGCAGCCGAGCAGGTCGCAGGCAAGCACGGCCATGTGAACTATGGTGTCATTCCGGGCGTGATTTATACTTGGCCCGAAGTCGCGAATGTGGGCGAAACCGAAGCCACGCTGAAGGAAGCAGGGCGTGCCTACAAAGTTGGCAAGTTTATGTTCATGGGCAACGGCCGCGCCAAGGCAAACTTTGCCGCCGACGGGTTTGTAAAAATCCTCGCCGACAAGGACACTGACCGCATTCTGGGTGCGCACATCATTGGCCCCGCAGCTGGTGACCTGATCCACGAGGTCTGCGTTGCAATGGAATTCGGTGCCTCGGCCGAAGATCTGGCCCTGACCTGCCACGCGCACCCGACCTATTCCGAAGCAGTGCGCGAAGCGGCTCTGGCCTGCGGCGACGGGCCAATCCACAGCTGATACGGAAAAGCGGCGCGATGCTCCGGGTACATCGCGCCGCACCTTAACTTGGCGAATTACTCGGCAGGTTCACTGCTGTGAGGTTGCTGCGCATTAGGTTTGGCGCGAAGTTTGCGCCGCATAAGGGTCCATGCGTCCTTGAAGGGCACGAAATACAGTCTCATACAAGTATTCAGTTCCTGGCCTTTGTCTTTCTCGGTCACACCAAATTTCACATCTCGATTGTCGTCCGGCATGACATATGTGCCAAACAACACGTCCCAGACCGGAAACATGAAGGCAAAGTTCTTGTCCAGATGATCCGGGTGACAACTGTGATGCACATGATGATGAGCCGGAGATGGGAAGACCTTGGACCAAACACCAGGCCAACGCAGCCAAATATGGGAATGCCGCAGATTGTAGCCCACGGCATTGAACAAGAACATCAACAGCGGCACACCTAGAATAACGGGAATATTTGGATGATATCCCAGTATGCGAAAGGTAAAACCCGTTACCGCGCCGCTGCCTAGGCCAATCGCCAGGTGATAGAACAGGTTGTCAACGGGATGTTCGCGGAAGTTCGAGATCGGATGCATGACCTCAGCACTGTGATGAACTTTATGAAACTGCCACAACAGTGGAATTTTGTGCTGTAGATAGTGGCAGTAAAAGCCAATGAAATCCAACACCAGAAAGAGCACAAACATATAGACTATGGTGATAGTGGCCCCCACCCAACCTGTGAGGTGTTTGCCATCCTCAACGGTGGAAGGATCAAACCCACCACTGGCCCAATAATAGGATACCGCCGCAGAGCCGGCCAGAAGACCTAGCAATAGGAAATGCCCAATCAGCATGTGGAAGAAGAAATATCTTACGTCCAGCCACGCTGACGGATGTCGCCAGACTTTCTTTGGAAACAGAAACCCGAAGAACGTCGTTTCTCCGTCAACCTCTGAAGACACACGCCTTTTCCGGGCATAGATCCAGAACGCGATGAGGAAAGAAGTTGCCAGATACAGGACATAAACTCGGTTATCTGGGTTAAGCGGATACAAGAACACGCTTTTTGCGTGGATTAGGAACTCTTGCCAATATGTTTGCAACTGCTGCATCTAAGCCTCCGGTTTCGCTCATCCTATTTTTACGTCCGTATTTGTCCACCCGTGTGGCGATACCGTGAAATATTGTGGGCTGATCACCACATCGTTTTCTCGGCGCGCGCGCGCCATTCGGCGTCATAGCGCGCGCCGCCTTCGTCTCCGTTCGAAGCTTCGGCCAGGATCTCCCCCATCGTCGGAAGGGTGGCGCTTTCGTCACCACTGCGCCAAGTACGGGCCCGCATCAAAGCACGGGCGCATTGGGTGTAGACCTCAGCGATGTCGATAACGATCACCGTGGCGGGGTGCTTGCCCTTTTTGTCAAACCGGGCGGTCAAGCTGGGATCCGCAGTCACGCGGGCCGTTCCGTTCACGCGCACCACGTTGTTGGAACCGGGCACTATGAACATCAGCGCCACGCGCGGGTCACGGACGATATTACGCAGGCTGTCCAACCGGTTGTTTCCACGCCAATCCGGCAGGGCAAGTGTCCTGTCGTCCAGCTCCAGAACCACCGGACCATCGTCGCCACGCGGGCTGCCATCCACACCTTCCGGCCCAACCGTGCTGAGGATGCACAGCCGCGAAGCCATGATCCATTGCCGGTAAAGCGGAGTCAGAAGAGGCGCAACCTTGCGCAAAGACGGTGCCGCTGGCGTACCATAGAGCGCCTCGAGCGTTTCGATATCGTCAATGTACTGCATCCAGGTCAAACCCCACTTCCTGCATCAACGCGTTCGAGCGCGTTTCGATCACCTCTTCTAGGCGGGCCAGAAACGGATCGCGGTCAACGCCGGGCTCGATCTGGTCAAGGAAATCGACGATCGCAAGGCCCGGCTTGCGCATAATGCCCGTGCGGGGCCAGAAAACACCCGCATTGGTCGCCACAGGAATGCACGGAAAGTTAAGCCCCTCATACAGCACGGCGGTTCCAACCTTATAGGGTTTGCGCGCGCCGGGCGCGACGCGCGTTCCTTGCGGGTAGATCACCAACTGGCCGGGTTCGGAAAACTCTTTGGCCACATCCTTGACCATCTTGGCCACCGCCGCGCCACGCTTGCCACGATCCACCGGGATACAGCCCAGCCGACGCGCATATATCCCGATGATCGGTGTCCACATAAGCTCGCGTTTCATGATGAACTTGGCCTGTGGCATGGCATTGAAGATCATCATAATATCAAGAAACGACTGGTGTTTTGCCCCAACAACCACTTCATCAACCGGTGGCGTGCCACGCACTTCACAGCGGATACCGACCATCCAGCTAGCCAGCCACATGGTGCTGCGCGCATAGGTCTTGCACGCCCGTCGCGCACCTTGTTTTGCAAAGATTGCATAGGGGGCGAACACGATCCCAAGAATCAGCATCCACACATAGATCACGATCATGAAGATCAGTGACCGAACCCATTGAACTGCCGCCATCACGAAAGCTCCTTCAATTTGCGCGTTGCCGCCGTCCAGGTCGCCAGAAAAGCCACGGCTGCACCGAGGATCGGGATCAGCGCCGGCAACAACCAGCCCAAACCGCGAAATCCCAGACCGGTCAGAAACCCTCCCTCATCCGAGGCTTCGGGCAATAGCAACACCCCGATCATACCGAACAGAACACCGACCACAGCCCCAAAAAAAGCGCGATAGGTGAAACGGCGCACAAAAGCATGGGCGATGAACCGGTCGCGGGCACCGACAAGCCGCAGAACCTCGATAATCTGGGCATTGGCCGCAAGCGACGCATTAGCCGCCAGAGTAATCATTGCCGCCGTTGCCCCTCCGATCAGCAGGATCGAGATCCAACCCAAACGCCGCAGTGACATGGCCGCATCGACCAGCGGTGCGCGCCAGCGGGTGTGGTCGTCCAGAACGGCGCCCGGTGCCTCGGCCCCCAGACGCAGGCGCAGACCGGCCACATCCATGCCGGGCTCGCCCTCGATAATCTCGATCAATTGCGGTACGGGCAGCGTGTCCAGTGGCAGGTCGGACCCGAACCAGGGGGACAACAACGCGATCTGTTCCTCGGCAGTCAACGCGCGCGCCGAAGCCACACCCGGTGTTTGTGACAACACATCCAACGCGGCCTTAGTCTGGGCCGCCATCTGATCTGCCGGGGCATTGATACGCAGGGTGGCCGCACCAGCCAGTTCCGTGGCCCATCGTTCGGCCAATCGGTCAGATGCAAGCGACAGTGCCAGTGCAAACACCGCCAGAAAGGCCATCGCGCCGGACACGAACAGGGTCAGATGCGCCGTATACCCGGTCGGGGGCACCACCCGGTCGGCCCTGCTATCGGGCAACAGCATGTTGCGAAGACTGTCTTGCGTCACAGATCAGCCCCCGCCAGTTGCACGTTGCGTTGCGAAATCCGCAGAACCCGTGCCTGCACCTGGCTTTTGGCCGCCCGGATCAGGCTAAGATCATGGGTCGCGATCAGCACAGTTTTACCCATCTTGTTCAACTCGACCAGCAGCCGCAACAGGCGCTGCGACATGTCCCAATCGACATTTCCGGTGGGTTCGTCGGCCAGAACCACATCTGGCGACAGGATAACCGCCCGTGCCAGGGCGGCGCGTTGCCGTTCGCCGCCGGACAGCTCGGGGGGCAAAGCATCCTGCCGTGCGCCCAGCCCGACCCAGTTCAGCAACTCGTCCATATCCTCTTTCTGCGCGTTTTCACCTTTGCCGGACACCATCAGTGGCAGAGCAATGTTTTCCGCCAATGTCAGGTGATCCAGAAACCGGCAATCTTGGTGGACGACCCCAATCCGCCTCCGTAACAGAGCCATCTGATCCCGATCCAATTCCGCAACATTCTGATCGCAGGCAGTCAACCGTCCCGAAGTTGGCAACAATGCGCCATAGCAGAGCTTCAGTAACGTGGTTTTGCCCGCGCCAGACGGGCCGGTCAGAAAGTGGAAGGACCCCGGTTGCAGATGCAGGGACACATCGCTCAGCAATGCGTCACCACCATAGGTATAGCTGACATTTTCCAGCTCGATCACAGGGGCCCCCAGGTTGTTCACCGCCCTTCTTGCCCGAGCGCGGTTTATGTTTCAATCTCTGCACCGGGTCGAATTGGCGACACTTGTCGTGTGAAACCGAAAACACCCTTTGCGGTCAGGTCTTAACGGAATATCATTCCTGAAAAAACTATTATCGGGCCAATATTGTGGCCAGGAGGCAGTATGCGTCTTACATGTCCGAATTGCAGTGCCCAGTATGAGGTTCCGGACGAGGTGATCCCGGCAGAAGGCCGCGATGTGCAATGTTCGAACTGCGAAAAGACCTGGTTTCAGGCCAAGACCACCGTACCCCAACCTGACCCGATTGTACCCGAGGTAGAGGCAAGCGAACAAGCGCCCGAGCCTCAACCGGCTTCGCGACCCGCGCCGCAGCCAGAACCCGAGCCGCAGTCTGCACAACAACCTGCGCCGCAACCAGAACCCGAGCCGCAGCCTGCACAACAACCTGCGCCGCAGCCGGAGCCCGAGGCAGCGCCACCACAGCCAGAACCAAAGCCCGCGCCGCCGCCTCAGCCGGAACCGGAACCCCAACCCACACCTCAGGCGGCGCCCAAACCTGCGGATACCCCCACAGGCAGCCATGTCGACCCATCGGTCTCCAGCATCCTCAAGGAAGAGGCCGCGCGCGAGGCCGATCTGCGGGCGCAAGAGGCAGAAAGCCTTGAAACGCAGACCGATTTGGCCCTGACCCCGCCAGAACCCAAACCTACGCCGGAGCCTGAACCTGAACCCGATCCGGAGCAGGCGATCCGCGAACTGACCGCCACCGAGGCCGCCAAAGACTCTGCGAAAAAAGAAGATTTGCCGGACGTGGAGGCCATAAATTCAAGTCTGCGCAGCGACGAACCTGTTGCGAAAAAGAAGCCCAAGAAAAAGAAGAAAGAACAGGTTCAGCCTTTGCCCCGCAAGGCCCCCAGCGGCGGGTTCCGCCGCGGATTCCTGCTGATGGTCGTCATTGGCGTGATCCTGTTTCTGATCTACGGCAACGCGCAACAGATTTCCGAAGCTGTCCCTCAAGCCGATCCGGTGCTGGACAGCTATGTCTCGTTAGTTGATCAGGCGCGGCTGTGGCTACAAGCGCAGACCAGTTCAGGCGCGCAGTAAATCAGACCTTGAGAAATCAGAACCGTTCGAGCAGACGTTTGAGGTATTCAAGCTCAAGCTGCGGGCGGTCTGATTCACCGGTCCGGCGGCGGATTTCATCCAGAAGCTCGCGCGCGCGGCGATAGACGTCCTCGCCTTGAAGCATGCCTTCATCGGTCGAGATTGACCCAGACGACCCCGGACTGCGCCCCAGCGGATCGCGGTTATTGGCCTGCATATCACCGTCCTGCGTGCCTTGACCCGGTTGGTTCTGCTGGTTTTGCGCCAATGCCTCGCCCAATGAGCGCATCCCTTCGCGCAGCGCCTCCATCGCCTCGGATTGACGGTCAATCGCCTCGGCCAGATCATCGCCGCGCAGGGCCTGTTCTGCATCATCCATGGCACGACCCGCGCGGTCCAATGCGTCACGTGCGGCATCCCCTTCGGGCGTTCCGCCACCCGGCAGGTTCTGCTGCTGGCGGCTCAATTCATCGCGCAGGGCCTGTTGTCGGTCCGCCAGCGATCCCTGACCCTGCTGGCCCTCGCCCGCCTGATCCGAGCCCTGACCCTGGCCGCCTTGCCCTTCATGGCTTTCGCCGCGCCCCTGACCACCGTTGCGGCCTTCATTGCCTTGGTTTTCACCAGCCTGCGCGCCCGGATTGAACTGTTCCTGCAAATCCCGGAACGCCTGATCGCTTAGTCCCTGCTGTTCGCGCAGCGTCTCGGCCAGTCCTTCCATGGCCTGTTGGCCTTCGGATTGTTGGCCCTGACCCTGTCCTTGGGTGACACGCATATTCTCCATCATCTGCTGGAATTCCTCCAGCGCCTGTTGGGCTTCGGCCATCCGGCCCTGTTCCATCAGCTCCTGAATACGGTCCATCATGCGTTGCAGGTCGTCCTGCGTCATTTGCATGCTTTCGCCATTCTGGCCGGACTGACGCTCTTCGCTATCCCCTTCCTGCGCTAGGCGCTGAAGCTGACGCATGTACTCGTCCGTGGCCTCGCGCAGCTCTTGCATCAACTCCGCGATTTCCTCATCTGTCGCACCATTCTGCATCGCTTCGGTCAGGCGTTCTTGCGCGCGCCGCATCCGTTCCAGCGCATCGGCCAGCGTTCCATCTTCGATCTGCACCGCCAGATCCCACAGGGCCTGCGCAATCTCGGCCTGCTGCTGAGGTTTCAGACCGTATTCATTGAAAGTCTCAAGCCGCCGCAATGTCACGCGCAGCCGCAAGTATGCGGTATCCGAGCGGAAGAAGCCTTCGGGAAGGTGCGACACCGCGCGCAACAGTTGGGAGACTCGCGTTGCGTTGTCCCGTGTCCAAAGCAGGTCGCGACGTTGTTCGATGATTGCCGCCGCCAGCGGGTCAAAGAACCTGCGCGCCGGCAAAGCGGTCATATAGGGCTCAGACTGCGTTTCCTGATCAGCCGCATCGCGCGCGGTCAGGGTAATCTTGACCGGCAGATGCGCCCAAGGGTGCTCCGAGAAGTCCTCGATCAGGTCTTCGATGAAATCAGACCGGTCGCCGGTGATCGGCATCGGTAGCTCCACCGCAATCGCCTCGCGCGGTTCGGGTTCAAGCGTCAGGCCATAGCGGCGATCGACCGAGGCCAGATCAAGTTCAATCAGGGCCGAGCCGGATTCGACCCCATAATCATCCCCCGCTGCGAAAGGCAGCTTCATCCGCCCACCCGCCTCGGACTCGGCGATATCTGCCACCGCGATATGGGGCGGTGCGTCTGCGATGATATCCAGCGCCCAATCCCGGCCTGAGGGGCCGTCGATTTTCAGAACACCCGATTTATCGACAACGATTTCTTGTTCCGGATCGGTCGCGCCTTCGGTGCCCAGAGGCGTGGTGGTTTCAGTCAGGCTATGCGCGCCGACTTCTCCGTAAAACCGCAAAGTAATTCGGCTTCCCTGAGGAATCGACAAGGTCGGGTCGGACTGATCGGCCAGATACAATGTCGGCAGACCGGTATAACGCGGAGGCTCGACCCAGCCTTCCCAACTCGGCCCCTGTCCTGCGACAGCGGCGCCGGGGGTCATCTCGGCCACCGTACCAATACGCCAAAACGACCCGAAGAGCGTTGCGATCACCAGCGCCAACAGGGCCGAATAGCGCAGGGCATAGGGATCACGATCCGCAAGCCGCAGGTTGGGCTTCACCGGCTCAGCCTGCGCGGCACGTGCGGCCATGCGGGATTGGTGCGCCTGCCACAACGCCACAGAATCGGCATCCATCGCACCAATGGCCTGATCATCCATCAGAGCCTGAATCGGCCGCCCTGGCAGGGTCTCATCCAACCGCATCAGCGCCTCGGCCCGGCTGGGGATATGGAATCGCCTTGCGCCAATGACCAGCGCGCCCAACAGACTCAGTAAAGCCAGTGCGCCGACGATCCAGACGGTTTCAACCCGTACGAAATCCTGCAATCCCAGCATCAAAGCCGCCAGAATCGCCATCAGGATCGAGAAAAACGGCCAGAAAGCCCGCCAGACCTGCTCGGCCAACATCCCTGCATGGGTCAGCCACAGGGACAGTCTAGGGATCGGCAGGGTCTGTTTAGCCATTAAGGCGGGCCTCCGTCAGCAGGCCCGCGCGCCTATCGCGTCAGAGCCATTCGGGTATGGTATCGCGGTTTATGATTTCGTCAAAGCTCGGGCGTTCACGAATTACGGCGAATTGATCTTCGTGCACCAGAACCTCGGGGATCAATGGGCGCGTATTGTACTCACTGGCCATCACCGCACCATAGGCCCCGGCGCTGCGGAAAGCGACCAGATCACCGGCTGCAAGCGGCGGCATGTTGCGCTGTTTGGCAAAGGTGTCGCCGGTTTCGCACACGGGGCCCACAATGTCATAGGGTTGCTGTTCCACGCCTGGCGCTGGCTCGGTCACGGCGACGATGTCGTGATGTGCCTCGTACATCGCGGGGCGGATCAGGTCGTTCATCGCACCATCAAGGATCAGGAAATCACGCCCCTCGCCCGATTTCACATAGATCACCTTGCTGACCATTAGCCCCGCGTTGCCTGCAATCAGCCGACCGGGCTCAATTTCAATCTCGCACCCCAGATGGCCCAGTGTTTTCTGGATCAGCGCGCCGTATTCCACCGGCAGCGGCGGCGCGTCATTGGCGCGGGTGTAGGGGATGCCCAGCCCGCCTCCCAGATCAAGACGGCGGATATTGTGCCCTTCGCTGCGCAGTTGCTCGGTCAGCTCAGCGACCTTTGTATAGGCCCGTTCGAACGGCTCTAGCTCGGTCAGTTGCGAACCGATATGGACGTCGATACCAATTACATCCAGCCCCGGCAGGGTGGCGGCATGGGCATACACCTCGGACGCGCGGGCGATCGGGATGCCGAATTTGTTTTCCGACTTGCCGGTGGCGATCTTGGCGTGGGTCTTGGCGTCTACATCCGGGTTCACCCGCACGGTGATCGGCGCAATCACGCCCAAGTCCAGTGCAACCGCGTTGATCACCTCCATCTCAGGTTCGGATTCCACGTTGAACTGGCGGATGCCGCCGGCAAGCGCAGTGCGGATTTCATCCGCTGTCTTGCCAACGCCCGAGAATACGATCTTTTCGCCAGGCACGCCCGCGGCCTTTGCCCGCAGGTATTCCCCGCCCGAAACCACGTCCATCCCCGCGCCCGCCTGCGCCAAAGTCTTCAAAATCGCCTGATTGCTGGCCGCCTTCATTGCGTAGCAGACAAGATGATCCATCCCGTCCAGCGCGTCATCGAACAGCTTGAAATGCCGCAGCAAGGTCGCCGTCGAATAGACATAGAACGGGGTTCCGACCGCGGCTGCGATTTCGGAGATTGGGACATCCTCGGCGTAAAGCGCGCCGTCGCGGTAGAGAAAGTGATCCATACAAGCGCGCTTAGACCAAAAGAGGTCTGCGGATCAATGGATTCCGTGCACGGCGGCGCGGGCCGTTACTTGCGAACGCCGACCCCGACCCGACCATAGCCTGAAATCGAAATGCCAGACCCGCTGGTTTGCGCTTCAGGCTCGGGGCGCGGTGTGTAGGACGGATCACAGGCGGCCAGGAAGAGAACGGGCAGAAACAGTGCGATGAATTTCATATTTGTCTCATGTATTTCGATCCGGTCCTTCAGATCGGGTCAGGTTCGAAAGTTCAGAATTTGAATTGACGATCAGTTACAGCCCCAAGAACACGCCCAGACCGCCTTTACGCAACCCGACACCAACGCCGCCATAGGTGCCGCTGCTGCCGACGCCGATATTGGCGCTCATGGTGGGTTGGATCGGCTCGCCATCCGCACCGCACCCGGCCAGCACCGCACCAGCCGAGACCAAAAGCACCACACGTAAAATCCGCATCACACCAGCGCCTTCCACCGCTTGATCTGGGCCCGCACCTGATCGGGTGCCGTGCCGCCAAAGGATTGACGCGAGTTTACCGAATTTTCGACCGTAAGGACAGAATAGACATCGTCGGTGATATCAGCGTGAACCGATTGCATGTCCTCAAGGGTCAGATCAGGCAGGTCGCAGCCCTGGGCTTCGGCCATGGCAACAAGCGATCCGGTGACGTGATGCGCATCGCGGAACGGCAGGCCCAGCACCCTTACCAGCCAGTCAGCCAGATCGGTCGCCGTCGAGAAACCTGACCCTGCCGCAGCCGCCAAACCGTCGCGGTTGGCGGTCATGTCCTTGACCATGCCCTCCATCGCGGCCAGCGCCAGCATCCAGTTGTCGGCGGCGTCAAAGACTTGTTCCTTGTCTTCCTGCATGTCCTTGGAATAGGCCAGCGGCAAGCCCTTCATCACCATCATCAGCGCGGTGTTCGCCCCGTAGATCCGGCCGACCTTGGCGCGGATCAGCTCGGCCGCATCGGGGTTTTTCTTTTGCGGCATGATCGACGAACCGGTCGAGAAGCGATCCGACAGCGTCACAAACCGGAACTGGGCCGAGGACCAGATCACCAGTTCCTCGGCAAAACGCGACAGGTGAACTGCGCAGATCGAGGCGGTGGACAGGAATTCCAAAGCAAAATCTCGGTCGCTGACCGCATCAAGAGAGTTCGCGGCTGGGCGGTCAAAGCCCAGCGCCTGGGCGGTCATGTCCCGATCGATAGGGAAAGACGTGCCCGCAAGCGCAGCAGCGCCCAAGGGAGATTCGTTCATCCGCGCGCGGGCGTCACGGACACGGGAAAGGTCGCGGCCAAACATCTCGACATAAGCCATCATGTGATGACCCCATGTGACGGGCTGCGCCGTTTGCAAGTGGGTAAATCCGGGCATGACCCAATCGGCCCCAGCCTCGGCCTGTGTCAACAACGCCCGGATCAGCGCCAGCAGGCCGGTTTCGGCCGCATCGAACTGATCACGCACCCACAGTTTAAAATCAGTCGCGACCTGATCGTTTCGCGAACGCCCTGTGTGCAAACGACCCGCGGGCTCTCCGATCACCGCTTTCAGGCGCGCCTCGACATTCATATGGATGTCTTCCAGCGCCGTCGAAAACTGAAACGAACCGGACTGGATTTCTGACAAGACTGTGAGCAGCCCTTCCCGAATAGCCTGCGCATCACTATCACTTATGACGCCTGTGGCCGCTAACATGGCGGCATGGGCGCGCGAGCCTGCGATGTCCTGGGCTGCCATCCGCTGATCGAACCCGATCGAGGCATTGATTGCCTCCATGATCGCGTCTGGACCGGCGGCAAAGCGGCCGCCCCACATCTGGTTCGAGGATTGATCGGTCATGTAAGAAAACCCGGAGTTGATATGCGCCTATTTCGTCTGATCCCCCTTTATATGGCCCTTGCGCTGGGTGCAAATGCGGCTTTGGCCGCAGATATAGAAACTCTTAAGCTATTGCGCGAAGGCACGTTGAAACGGCTGATCCTGCACAAAGAGCCCAAGCCCAAGGCCGCTGTTGAGTTTCAGTTGGAAGATGACGGCGGTACAGCGACACTGGCCGATTACAAAGGCAAATATGTTCTGGTGAACTTCTGGGCCACGTGGTGTGCGCCTTGCCGAAAGGAAATGCCCCAGATCGCTGAGCTTCAGGAAGAGTTCGGCGGCGACAAGTTCGAGGTTGTGACACTTGCCACTGGCCGTAACTCACCTGCCGGTATCAAGAAGTTCTTCGACGAAACCGGTATCGACAACTTGCCCCGCCATCAGGATCCCGGTTCGGCTGTGGCGCGGGAATTCGGCGTGATTGCCCTGCCGATTACTGTGATCCTTGATCCCAACGGAGACGAGATTGCCCGTCTGATCGGCGATGCCGAATGGAACTCGGACAGTGCCAAGGCGATTGTCGGCGCATTGGTGGGCGGCGAAAGCTGATCGCAGTCGACTTTAAAAATGCAGTAACCGGTCCGTGCCTCGCGGGCCGGTCGTTTTCTGCGAAAGGCTTACGCAACGCCACCTTTGACACTGCCGCAGCCGACTTGCACTCTGTCCTGCGGGAGGATGGTCATGCCGCTTGGAATATTGCTGGTTCTGGTGATCGGGGGGATCGCGGGGATCACCTTGATGATGCATCTTGCGGGCAAGTCTCGTGTCACGCAGCTAACCCCGGACGTCGCAAAAGCCGCTTGGTTGCGACATGTACCCGGCGACGAGGTTGTTGATGTAACAATCACCAATGACGGCCATACGGCTTTGATCCGCACACCTGCGGGCAACGGTCTTGTTTGGTCTTTCGGCGCCGACACGGTCGCGCGACACCTTCAGGATTTCGATTGGCTGGACCACCCCAAAGGGTTCGAGGTCCGCTTTCACGACTTCGGCACGCCCCGCGTCCTGATCCACCTCGATGACACCGAGCGCCAGCACTGGCACAACCTGATGGAGCCCGCATGACCGACCAAGTCACCTTTCCGGATGCCGTTCAGTGGGCCGTCCCCTTTTTCATCGCTGCGATTCTGGCCGAGTTTCTTTGGATAGCCGTCAAAGGCAAAGGTGGCCGGTACGAGACACGCGATGCTATAACCTCGTTGATCATGGGCGCGGGGAATATCGCTTCGGGCCTGCTGCTGGGGTTCATCGCCTATGCGTTCTTCATGTGGCTGTGGCAGATCACTCCGTTGGATCTGGGCACCTCGATCCCCGTCATCGTCCTTTGTTTTGTGTTGGATGACCTGCGGTATTACTGGGTGCATCGGTTCGGCCATCGCATCCGCTGGGTCTGGGCCAGCCATGTGAACCACCACAGCTCGCAGCATTACAACCTGACGACCGCGCTGCGACAGACCTGGACCTATACCTTCACTTTCATGATGGTCGTGCGCGCACCCCTGATATTGTTGGGGTTCCACCCGGCCATGGTTCTGTTCGTGGGCGGTCTGAACCTGATCTATCAGTTCTGGATCCACACCGAAGCCATCGGCAAGATGCCCCGCTGGTTCGAGGCGGTGATGAACACCCCCAGCCACCACCGCGCCCATCATGGCCGCAATGCGCGCTACTTGGACAGCAACTATGCCGGTGTCTTCATCATCTGGGACAAGATGTTCGGAACCTTCGTCCCCGAGCAGGAGGATGACCGCGTTGATTTCGGACTGGTCCACAATATCGGCACATTCAATCCGTTGCGCGTGGCGTTTCACGAATGGGTCGGGATCTGGCGCGATGCCTCGCAACCGGGCCTGACCCTACGCCAGCGTCTGGCCTATTGCTTTGCCCCACCGGGGTATAGCCACGATGGAAGCCGGGACAATTCCCAACAGATCAAAGCCAAGCACATCGCCCTGCACCCCGAAGATCGCGGAACGCCCGGATTCGAGCATTTCCGGGCCGACCTGCCCAAATCGCAGGCAGAACAGGCTTAAATTCGCCGATCCACACGGTTTCGTTTCTTGAATACCGATCCGAGCGGTCCATATCACATTGATACGCAGCCGCTTAACCCGGAGATCTGATATGACCCGCATCACGACCCTTTCGACCTTTCTGGGATTGGCGGGTCTGGTCGTGGCCATGTTGTCCGCGCTCAGCGGCGGTGCAGCGCCTCTTATCGCGTTTGGTTTCATTATGATGGCTCTGGGATTTGCAGGCGCAGTCATCGGGGCGGCGATTACGGTCGGTCGTGCCTGGGAGGTTGCCCGTTAGTCGGCAATCGCACCCTCATTAACCTCAAATTCACAAGTTTCGTCTGAAATCCAACCTTGACCTAAAGCGACAAAAGGCAAGGCAATCATGGCGGACAAACACCTGGCAGATTTGCCCGAAGGGTCGGACAGCCCTTTGGACGCGGCTGTGACATCGCGCGATGCCTCAACGGTTCAAATGGCCTCGGACGCCGTGAAGCACAGACAATGCAAGCTGGCCTTTCAGCCGGTGATGCAGGCCAACGCGCCGCACGGCGTCGCCTTCTACGAAGGGTTCATCCGGGTACTGGACGAAACCGGCCGGGTAATTCCCGCGCGAGATTTCATGCCACAGTTGGAAAACACGCCTATCGGTCGGGAACTGGACTGTATTGCCTTAGAGATGGGGTTGCGCACACTGGCCCGACACCCCGATATCCGCCTGTCCATCAACATGTCCGCGCGCTCGATCGGCTTCGCGCGATGGTCCCGCGTGCTGGAGCGGTTCTTGAAGAAAGACACCAGCATCGGCGACCGCCTGATCCTTGAGATTTCGGAAAGCTCGGCGATGACCCTGCCCGATCTGGTGATGGATTTCATGGATCGGATGCAACCGCGCGGTATTGCCTTTGCGCTGGACGACTTCGGCGCCAGCAATTTCAGTTTCCGCCATTTCCGAGAGTTTCTGTTCGATGCCGCCAAGATCGACGGCCAGTTCGTACGCGGCATTGCCGCCAACCGGGACAATCAGGCCCTGGTCCGCGCCCTGATCGCCGTCGCCCGCGAGTTTGAGATTCTTGTCACTGCCGAATCGGTCGAAAGGAAAGAAGACGCAGAGTTTCTTGTCGCAAATGGCGTCGATTGCCTTCAGGGTTTCTTGTTCGGCGCACCCAGCGTATCGGCGCCATGGACGGCAAAGAACATTGAACAATCAGCGGGTTGACCCGCGCGGCATTACCCAACTTCGGCCTGAGACAAGCTGACCGTTGCTGCATGTGCAGCATTGCGCTATTCCATGGACAGTTGGAGCGGGGGATCATGAGGCGCTCTGAACCGATAAGGGCCTTTCCCTATCGCCTGCGCCGTCACGTTTCCCACAGAACCTTGACGGTAAAGGATTGTCTTAATGACCAACGTAGTAATCGCATCCGCAGCACGCACAGGCGTCGGCAGTTTTGGTGGCTCGTTCGCAAACACACCCGCGCATGATTTGGGTACCGCCGTTCTCGAAGCCGTCGTCGAACGCGCTGGGATCGAAAAGGGTGAGGTCAGCGAGACCATCATGGGCCAGGTTCTGACTGCGGCACAGGGTCAGAACCCAGCGCGTCAGGCGCATATCAATGCGGGTCTTCCACAGGAAAGCGCGGCCTGGGGGATCAACCAAGTCTGCGGTTCGGGCCTGCGCGCGGTTGCACTGGGTGCGCAGCATATCCAACTGGGCGATGCGGAAATCGTCGCTGCTGGTGGTCAGGAAAACATGACCATGTCTCCTCACGCTGCCGCGCTGCGCGCCGGTCACAAGATGGGTGACATGAAATATATCGACACCATGATCCGCGATGGTTTGTGGGATGCGTTCAACGGCTACCACATGGGTCAGACAGCCGAGAACGTAGCCGAGAAATGGCAGATCAGCCGCGATATGCAGGATGAATTTGCCGTCGCCAGCCAAAACAAGGCCGAAGCCGCACAAAAAGCTGGTAAGTTCGCAGATGAGATCACGCCCTTCACCATCAAAACCCGCAAGGGCGACATCGTGATGGACAGCGACGAATATATCCGGCACGGCGCAACGATGGAGGCGATGGCCAAGCTGCGCCCCGCTTTCACCAAGGATGGCTCGGTCACGGCGGCCAACGCATCCGGCCTGAATGATGGCGCAGCGGCGACCCTGTTGATGTCGGCAGAAAACGCCGAAAAGCGTGGGATTGAACCTCTGGCCCGAATCGCCTCCTATGCGACGGCGGGCCTGGACCCATCGATCATGGGCGTTGGCCCGATCTACGCTTCGCGCAAAGCACTGGAAAAAGCGGGCTGGTCAGTCGACGACCTGGATTTGATTGAGGCCAACGAAGCCTTCGCTGCGCAAGCTTGCGCCGTGAACAAGGACATGGGTTGGGACCCGTCGATCGTAAACGTGAACGGAGGCGCAATTGCCATCGGCCACCCGATCGGTGCCTCGGGCTGCCGCGTTCTGAACACGCTTCTGTTCGAAATGAAACGCCGCGACGCGAAGAAGGGTCTGGCGACCCTTTGCATCGGCGGCGGCATGGGCGTCGCCCTGTGCGTGGAGCGCGACTAAGCTATTAAGCACTGAACATAGAAAGGGCGCCCCGCAGGCGCCCTTTTTTGTTACATTGGGGCTGACCCAAAGATGCGACGATATTGCCCTATGGGTTTTGTTGATTCTCGACGAAACAATATTGCGCAAGATCACCTATCAAAGTAACAGCATTACCAAGACGACTTAAATTGGAGGAAGCCTAAATGGCACGTACAGCACTCGTCACCGGCGGTTCCCGCGGCATCGGCGCAGCAATTTCCAAGGCGCTGAAAGCCGAAGGGTACAATGTTGCAGCCACCTATGCCGGAAACGACGAAGCGGCCGCAAAATTCACCGAGGAAACCGGCATCGCCACATACAAGTGGAACGTGGCTGATTATGACGAATCCAAAGCGGGTATCGAAAAGGTTGAGGCCGAGGTTGGCCCCATCGACATCGTGGTCGCCAACGCGGGCATCACCCGCGACGCTCCGTTCCACAAGATGACCCCGGAACAGTGGCATCAGGTGATCGACACCAACCTGACCGGCGTGTTCAACACCGTCCACCCCGTCTGGCCCGGCATGCGCGAGCGCAAGTTCGGCCGCATCATCGTCATCAGCTCGATCAATGGTCAGAAAGGTCAGTTCGCACAGGTGAACTATGCCGCGACCAAGGCCGGTGATCTGGGCATCGTGAAGTCGCTGGCACAGGAAGGCGCGCGGGCTGGTATCACCGCAAACGCCATCTGCCCCGGCTACATCGCAACCGAGATGGTCATGGCTGTGCCTGAAAAGGTACGCGAGTCGATCATCGGCCAAATCCCGGCGGGACGTCTGGGTGAGCCCGAAGAAATCGCACGCTGCGTGGCCTTCCTGGCATCGGACGATTCGCAATTCATCAATGGCTCGACCATTTCGGCCAACGGTGCGCAGTTCTTCGTCTGATCCCAAATTCAGAATCAAAAAAGGGCTGGTCACTATGACCGGCCCTTTTTTATCCCGTAAGAACGCGCGCGCTGCGCTCAGCGGGAACCAAATAGCCACTTCACCAAGTCACCGATCGCGCGGGACCGTTCGAAATGGGCACGCCGAAAGGCGCGGGCGACAGAGGGGCTGGAGGTAGCCTCGATCATGACAAGTATCCTTTCAGTTCAGCTTTGTTTGACTTGAGATCAATATGAGGCTTATTTTCTAAAGCGACAAACGAGCTTTTTTCTGATCTCAATTAAGAATTTCTTGCCCTATGAGCGACTACCTTCCGCCGCTGACCGCCTTGCGCGCCTTTGATGCCGCCGCCCGTCACATGTCCTTTGCCAAGGCTGCTGAGGAACTGCATGTCACGCCCTCAGCCCTGTCCTTTCAGATTAAGTCGCTGGAGGAACATCTGGGACGCCCCCTGTTTCGTCGCCTCAATCGGGCGGTGGAATTGACAGAGGCTGGGCGCGCCTTAGCCCCTGGCGCGGCAGACGGGTTCGCCACATTGCAAGCCGCGTGGCAGGCCGCCCGGCGGCAAGGGAATGATACCAGTCTGACCGTTACGGCGGGCCCGGCGTTGACGGCCAAATGGCTAGCTCCCCGACTATATGACTTTGCCCGGGCGCATCCTGAGATCGACCTGAAGTTCTCGGCCACATTACGTAACATGGACCTCGAACGGGACGATGTGGATGTGGCGATCCGCTTTGGCTATGGCGGGGATGAGGGCCTGTATTCCGTGCCCGTCCGCAAGGAATGGCTGACCCCGGTGATGACACCGGATTTGGCCGAACAATTCCCAACGCCTGAAAGCCTGCGGGAGGCGCCATTGATCTTTGACGACTCGATTGCGTTTCTGCGGCCCCCGTCTGACTGGCCCACCTGGTTTCGGGCCGTCGGGGTAGACTTCAACCCACAGCACGGCGCGCATTTTTCCAACGCGGATCATGCGATTGACGCGGCAGTTGCCGGAGTGGGCGTCGTGCTCGGTCGAAGGGCTATGATTATCAAGGATCTGGCAGAGGGCCGGTTGGTCGCCCCCTTCAAGGTCGCAATCGAGACCATGGGACGATTCCGGTTCCTGTGTCTGAAAGGGGCCGAAAGCAGACCTCAGATTGCGGCATTCCGCGATTGGTTCATGTCCGAGATTGAAAAGACTGCGCACTTATCGGATGAGTTCGAAATCATTCCTGTGGAAGAGGTACCCGCACCGTGACAAGAACGCACGCAACAGGAATCGGTTTTGTCGCCGTCCTGCTTTGGGCCCTGCTGGCCCTCTTTACGGTTGGGTCCGCGCCCACGCCGCCTTTGCTGCTGAACGCCCTATGCTTTTCCATCGGGGGGACGCTGGGATTGGTTTGGACATGGGCCACAGGCGGGTTAAGTCAGCTTCGAGAAATCCCCTGGACCACCTATCTGTTCGGGACAATCGGACTTTTTGGCTATCATGCGCTGTATTTCTCGGCTTTGCGAATGGCCCCTGCCGCAGAGGCCGGGCTGATCGCCTATCTGTGGCCTCTGCTGATTGTTCTGCTCTCGGGGCTCTTGCCCGGAGAACATCTGCGCATCGGCCATTTGATCGGAGCCTGTCTGGGTTTCGCCGGGGCCGCCGTGATCATCGCGGGTGGGGGTAGCAGCGGTTTCCAGGCCGAACATTTGCCTGGCTATGCACTGGCACTGCTGTGCGCGCTGACATGGTCGGGCTATTCCGTGCTGTCGCGTCGTCTGGGCGACACGCCAACCAGTTCGGTCGCTGTGTTCTGTGTGGCCACGGCCGTTGCCTCGGGCCTTTTGCACATCGCCATTGAAGAGACTGTCTGGCCAGAAACCATTCTGGGCTGGGGATCGGTCATAGCTCTTGGGCTGGGGCCCGTTGGCTTGGCGTTTTATGTCTGGGATATCGGGGTCAAGCAGGGAGACATTCAAATTTTGGGCACGTCATCTTACGCGGCCCCGCTTCTGTCTACACTTGTTCTGGTGGTCGCCGGGATCGCCGCCCCAAGCTGGGGTCTGGCGATCGCGGCCGTTTTAATCACTGGCGGCGCTACAATCGCCGCCCGGGCCAGTATGCGCCGTTAACTCGACAATCGCTCAATCTCTTCCTTGAGCTTTAGTTTCTGTTTTTTGAGCTGAGCAATGTGAAGGTCGTCGATACCAGGCGAGCGTTGTGCTTGTTCAACTTCAAGACCGAGGTTTTCGTGCTTTTTCTTCAGTTCGGTCAGGTGTGCGCTCACGCTCATGGCGGTACTCCTCTGTTGATGTCTGAGTTTCACGTAAGAAGTTGAGCACATCGTTTCCACCCTGTCACGCTGCGGGTGCATAGAAAATATAACAAATCCGACAAAATCGGCTGGTTAATGCCTGTCAGCTGGAAAATCCAGGCAAGCCAGCCCCTTCGCGCAATACGGCCGAAACTGGCGGAGTGTAACTGTCACCGTCTACCTCATGGCGCTCACCTGAATGGAGAACCAGCGGGGCATGCAGTTGAAACGCGGCTTTTCCGCCCTTTCTAGCCCTCAGAATAACCAGTTCAGCACGTCGACCGACACGGGCAGACAACGGCAATACTTCGACAGACCCCAAGCACCCTTCACAGGCGGCCAGCATATCTGGCAAACGGTCCGCTTTCTGAATCATGTGCAGATACCCCCGGGGGGCAAGGCGTTTGGCCGCAATCTCGATCCAAAGGTTCAACGGCGTGTTTTCACCCAATGCGGCGCTACGGCCTTCATCCGCCGCAGGGCTGTGCGCTCCGGCCCGATAATAGGGCGGGTTCGCAATAACGTGATCGAACTGGCGCTGTTTGAGATCGGACGGCAAAGCGGTCAGATCAGCCTCAAAAACCTCAAGCGCGGTGCCGTTGTCAGCGGCATTCCGACGCGCCAGATCAGCATAAGCGGGCTGCAATTCGACCCCCACAGCCTGCAGGTCAGGCACCCGCACCAGCAGGCATAAAACGGCGGCCCCAGCACCACACCCCAATTCCAGAACCGTCTGGCCGGGCATTGAGGGTACAGATGCGGCCAATAAAACAGGGTCCACGCCTGCGCGATACCCCTTACGGGGTTGCCGCAGGCGCAAACGTCCTCCCAAAAAGTCATTTCGGGTCAGGTCGGCGTCAGCAAACAGTGTCATCGACCCAAAGGGATATCATTGTCGTGCATGACACGTTCGGCGCGGGTCAGGTCATCCGCGCGAACCATCAAGCGGCGAGGGAAGATTCCGATACCACCTTCGAGGATGCTCATATTTACGTCCATCTGAAAGCAGTCTATATCCTCGCCCTCAAGAAGAGCGGATGCAAAGGCCAGAATCGTCGGATCAGTGCTGCGCAAAAGTTCTTTCATGGGGATGGATGTAAGGGCAAGCCGACTGGGATGTCGAGCCTTGTATCAAGGGTGTGATGAATATCGACACGGTCACAAAACCGCATGAGCGTTTGGCGGAAATCCTGACGGGCGAAATGAGCGCGGTCAACGAGTTGATCCGCACGCGCATGGCGTCAGAACACGCGCCGCGCATTCCCGAAGTCACCGCGCATCTGGTCGAGGCAGGCGGCAAACGCCTGCGCCCGATGCTGACCTTGGCGGCAGCGCGGCTGTTTGGCTACGGCGGGGATCACCACGTGCGTCTGGCCGCGACGGTCGAGTTTATTCACACCGCAACCCTGCTGCATGATGATGTGGTCGACGAGAGCGCCCAGCGACGCGGGCGGCCTACTGCGAACCTTCTATGGGACAACAAATCCAGCGTTCTGGTCGGCGACTACCTTTTCTCCCGCAGCTTCCAGTTGATGGTTGAGACGGGATCGCTGCGGGTTCTGGATATCCTGGCCAATGCCTCGGCCACGATTGCCGAGGGCGAAGTGCTGCAAATGACCGCCGCAACCGATCTGGGCACGACCGAGGCGATTTACCTGCAGGTTGTGCGCGGTAAGACGGCGGCGCTGTTCTCGGCCGCAACCGAGGTGGGTGGCGTAATTTCCGGCGCAACCGAGGAACAGGTCAAGGCGCTTTATGACTATGGCGACGCGCTGGGGGTTGCGTTCCAGATTGCGGATGATCTGCTGGATTACCAAGGCGACAGCGCAGCCACCGGCAAGAATGTGGGCGACGATTTCCGCGAGCGTAAGCTGACCCTGCCGGTGATCAAGGCCGTCGCGCAGGCCACGCCCGACGAACACGCCTTCTGGGAGCGCACCATTGGGCGCGGTCGTCAGGAAGAGGGCGATCTGGACCATGCCCTTGGCCTAATGGCCAAGTACAGTACGCTTGAAGCGACGCGAGCGGATGCCTTTGGCTGGGCGAACAAGGCCAAAGAATCGCTGGACGCCCTGCCCGACCACGAGATCCGCACGCTGTTGCGTGATTTGGCCGACTACGTGGTTTCGCGCCTCAATTAAGCTGAGTCGCGCGGCACCACCAATTGGGATGGGCTGCGCCAATCTCATAAGCGGCGAAATGCGCGTCTTTCATCGTGGGATAAAGCGCAAAACAGGTCGAACCCGACCCTGACATGCGGGCCATAAGGGCCGCTTTGGTGCCATCAAGTTCATCCAAAACGCGGGCGACTTCGGGAGCCAAGCCCGTTGTTGGCGGTTCAAGGTCGTTGCGTTGATCCCGCAACCAATCGGCGCAGGGCTCGACAGTCTCAAATTCAGGGATCTCTGCGGGCATTGGCAGGTTGTCGCGGCTTTCCAATGCCGCGAACACGCGCCCGGTGGGGACTTCGACGCAAGGGTTAACCAACAGGGCTGGCAGAGACGGCAGCGAAGCGGGTGTCAGATCGTCCCCAATGCCCCGCATCCGCATGGCCTGAGCCGCGACGCAGACCGGGATATCGGCCCCCAGCGACAAGGCCACGTCGGGCGAGACTGTCCTGCCCTGCTTTGCCGCCATCCGAAGCGTCGCCGCCGCGTCCGAGGACCCGCCCCCAATGCCGCCTCCATGCGGCAGCACCTTGTTCAGGTCGATATGCCCGGTCCAGCCCGCTGCCTGTGCGGCCTTCCAGGCCAGATTGCGGTTGTCCGTGGGAACGCCATCGGCGTGTTCACCCGTCACAGCAATCGACAAATCGTTGCCCGGGGTGAACTGCAGCCTGTCGCCCACATCGGCAAAGACCACCAGCGAATCCAGCAGGTGATAACCATCCGCTCGGCGGCCAGTCACATGCAGGGTCAGGTTGATCTTGGCAGGGGCAAATGCCTCAGCCTTCATTGGCGACCTTCAGCGGCTCGGCCCCTTCTTCGACAAGAACCGCGTCCAGCCCGATTTCCAGCTTGCGGCGTATGCGATCCGGGTCAGCCTCACCATCGGTGTCTTCGGGGTCGATGAAGGACAGGGCGCGTTTCCACTGGAACTCAGCCTCGCGCGCGCGGCCGACAGCCCAGTAAACATCGCCCAAATGGTCGTTGACCACCGGATCAACCGGCATCAGCTCGACCGCGCGTTCCATATGGCCCACGGCTTCGTCATAGCGGCCTAGACGGAACAGAACCCAGCCCAGGCTGTCAACGATATAGCCACTGTCCGGGCGGGCTGCCACGGCGCGTTCGATCATGTCCAGCGCCTCATCCAGCTTTTCCTGCCGCTCGACCAGCGAATAGCCCAGATAGTTCAGCACCTGCGGCTGGTCCGGGTTCAGTTCCAACGCGCGGCGGAAGTCGGCCTCGGCCTGATCCCATTGCTTGAGACGCTCATGCGAGATGCCTCGGGCGTAGTGCAGGAACCAATTGCTGCCCGCACCTTCCTCGATCAGTTCGATGGCCTTGTCATAAGTCTGAACGGCCTCAGCGTAATCCTCTTGCCGCCGCTGCAAATCAGCCAATGCCACATGCACGCTGGGCAGATCCGGGCTCTGCGCGGCGAGGGATTGCAATACTTCGGCCGCGGCATCGGTTTTGCCTGCCCGGCTTAGAACCTCGGCCCGACCCAGTTCGGCGGCATGGTAGTCGCTGCTGTCAGCGGGAACCCGGCGATAAGCTTGAACCGCCAGATCATATTGCTCCAACGCATCCAGCAGTTCAGCCGTCAGCAAGATCGCGTCGACATGGTCTGTGCGCAGGAACGCGGCGACCTGCGCATATAGCAGTACATAGGTTTGGGCGGCTTCGCTGCTAAGCGCGGCACCGACGGAAAAGAACACCTCGGCCATGCCATCCTGCGGGGTACGGACATGGGTAAATGGCAAGGTCTCGCCCGCGGCCAATCGCGCCTCATACCCTTCGATGGACGGATCGCTTCCGGCGGCAAACACGGTGCTGAGGAAAAGCAGTGCATCCTCGTTTCGGTCCAGTTGCGACAATACCTCGGTTCGGGCCAGCGCGGCACGGCGCGTGAACCGCGCGACCGCATCGTTATCCGCCGAAAAGATCGCCTCGGCCCCTTCGAAATCCCCGACTGAAGCCAGCGCCAGTGCCTTGTGGTACATCGCGAATTCGCGCAGGCCTTCCTGGGTCGAGACCTGGTCGAACTGTTCCATCGCCTTGGTCATCGCACCCTGACCCATATGGGCCCAACCCATCATCAGGCCATCGACCAGCGGCCCAACACCCTGCGTTTCCGGGTCGCGCGCCAGAAATTCCTCCAACGCGCCATCTGCGACCATATTGGCCGCAATCACCATGCGCGCCGCCTGGCTTGGCATGCCACGCTCCTCTATCGCCTCAGCGACAGGCAGGGCACGCTCGATCTCGCCCAGCGATAGACGGGCCACGACCACGCTTTCAAGAAGTTGGTTGTTTTCGGGATCGGACCGCAGCGCCTCGGAATAATACTGCTCGGCCGCCGCGTAATCGCTTTGGAAAATTGCCTGACGCCCGGCAAGATACGCCCCGGACCCCGTGTCTGCGAGTGACGGAATGGCAAAGGTAGAAGTAAACAGCACAGCCAGTGCTGCGCGACGTAAACGGGATGCCACCGAAATCCTGCCTTGCTATTGTTGACTGCCACACAAGCTAGGGCTTCGGTCGGAAAGAGGCAATGGCCACGCCTTCACGACGCCGCCATTGCCTGTTTTTTGCTTACATGTTGGGATAATTCGGCCCGTCACCGCCCTGCGGCGTGGTCCAGGTGATGTTCTGGCTGGGATCCTTGATATCGCAGGTCTTGCAGTGAACACAGTTCTGGAAGTTGATGACGAATCGCGGGCCGTTCTCATCTTCGACCATTTCGTAGACACCCGCCGGGCAGTAGCGCTGTGCCGGTTCATCGAACTTGGGCAGGTTGACGCTGACTGGGATCGCCGGGTCTGCCAGCTTCAGGTGGCAGGGTTGGCTTTCTTCGTGGTTGGTGGCCGCGAAGGAGACGTTAGTCAGACGGTCGAAAGACAGCACACCATCGGGTTTGGGATAGTCGATGGGATTGTGTTTGCTGGCGTCCTCAGTCGCCTCGGCGTCGTTCTTGCCATGGCCCACGGTACCGAACAGCGAAAAGCCCAGCGTATTGGTCCACATGTCCAGACCACCCAGCATCAGCGATGCGGTCAGGCCCCATTTCGACCAGATCGGTTTGACGTTGCGCACCTTCTTCAGGTCTGCACCGATAGCGCCGTCGCGTACGTCGGTCTCATAAGCGGTCAGTTCGTCACCCGAGCGGTCGGCTTTGATGGCGTCAAAGGCGGCCTCGGCTGCGGCCTTGCCCGACAGCATCGCGTTGTGGTTGCCCTTAATACGAGGCACGTTGACCATGCCCGCCGAACAGCCCAGCAGCGCCACGCCCGGAGCCACCAGCTTGGGCATCGACTGATAGCCGCCCTCGGTGATCGCACGGGCACCGTAGGCCACGCGCTTGCCGCCTTTCAGCAGTTCGGCCACCATCGGGTGATGCTTGAAGCGCTGGAACTCCATGTAGGGATACAGGTGCGGGTTCTTGTAGTTCAGGTGCACCACGAAACCGACATAGACCTGATTGTTTTCCAGGTGATAGATGAACGACCCGCCACCCGCATTGCTGCCCAGCGGCCAGCCCATCGTGTGAGTGACCGAGCCTTCTTTGTGCTTGGCTGGGTCGACCTCCCAGATCTCTTTCATGCCGACGCCGTATTTCTGCGGCTCTTTCCCAGCTTGCAGGTCGTATTTGGCGATCACTTCCTTGGACAGCGAGCCACGGACACCTTCCGACAGGAAGACGTATTTGCCGTGCAGTTCCATCCCCGGTTCGGTGTTGGGGCCATAGGAACCATCCGCTTCCAGACCGAAGACACCGGCGACCACGCCTTTGACTTCGCCATTCTCACCATAGACCAGTTCCGAGCACGCCATTCCGGGGAAGATTTCCACGCCCAGCTCTTCGGCCTGTTCGGCCATCCAGCGGCAGACATTGCCCATCGAGACGATGTAGTTGCCATGGTTGTTCATCAGCGGCGGCATGGGGAAGTTTGGGATACGTATCTGACCGGCTTCACCCAGCATATAGAAATTGTCTTCATGCACCGGCACGTTCAGCGGCGCGCCCTTTTCTTTCCAGTCCGGGATCAGGGCGTCCAGGCCGCACGGGTCCAGCACCGCACCCGACAGGATATGCGCGCCCACTTCCGAGCCTTTCTCAAGCACCACGACGTTCAGATCGGCATCCAGTTGTTTCAGACGGATGGCCGCCGACAGGCCCGCAGGACCTGCGCCCACGATCACCACATCATATTCCATCGCTTCGCGTTCAATATCGGCCATCGTGGGCTCCTTAGCTAACTTTCCGAATTGGCGCTGTTTCAGCTTGGCTGGCGCAATTTTGTTTCACGGCTGATTACATGCTGAGAAAGACATAGGTCAATCGAAACACGGCGTAACAATGCCGCTATTCGACACTTCAGCCCTCAGGAGTGTCCCCCATGAGGTATCTGGGGCCGCTTCCTTTGGATTTTGCCCGGTCATCGGGATTGTAGAGCGCGCATTTGGGCAAGCTCAGACAGCCACAGCCGATGCAGCCATCCAGATTGTCCCGCAGCCGGGTCAACGTGTCGATTCGCTGATCCAGGTGCGCGCGCAGCCCGACGCTGATCTCTTTCCAATCCTGCGGCGTGGGAGTGCGGTTTCCAGGCAGGCCCGACAGCACCTGACGAATTTCCGGCAGGGACAGCCCGAATTGCTGGGCGATCATAACAAAACTTAACCGCCGGATATCGGCACGCTGATAGCGCCTTTGCCCGCCCGCATTGCGCCACGGTGTGATCAGCCCCTGCGCCTCATAGTAGCGAATGGCCGACACCGCCAATCCTGTGCGCCGGGCCAAAGCTCCAATTGCCAGTCCTTCGGATACCGCCATTTCAACCTCTATAAATCTCTTGACCTAAAGTTAGGTTTAGAAATTACGGTGAGTCGGGACAAGCCTCAATTCGCAAAGGAGATCCCATGATGGCAACGCTTGAACACACCAACTTTACCGTCCGCGACCCGCAGGCTTCGGCCAAGTGGATGCACGACGTCTTTGGCTGGAAAACCCGGTGGGAGGGTCCGGCCATTGCCGGAGGATACACCGTCCATGTTGGCAGCGCGCACACCTATCTGGCGCTTTATGCGCCCAGCGATCCGAAACCGTCGTCCGAAAGCAGTTATGACATCGTGGGCGGGCTGAACCATGTGGGCGTTCTGGTCGAAGATATCGACGAAACCGAGGCCAAAGTCGTCAAGGCCGGATTCACGCCAAAATCCCACGCGGATTACGAACCGGGCAAACGATTCTATTTCGACGATGACAATGGCATCGAATTCGAGGTGATCAGCTACGCCTAGGCTGTAATCCGCATCGGGGCGATTTAGCCCCCTTGCATTTTCCACGCCATTTGGGTCAGGTAATTGACGACCCATTCATTCGCCCCGGCGCCTATTTCGTGCGGCGGGGCTAATCACTTTACGCGTGGACGACAAGAATATGGAAAAAATTCCAATGACGCCTGCGGGCAATGCCGCGCTCGCAGCCGAGCTCAAAAACCTCAAATCCGTCGAGCGCCCTGCGATCATCGAGGCCATCGCCTCGGCCCGAGAGTTGGGCGATCTGAAAGAAAACGCCGAATACCACTCAGCCCGCGAGAAACAGGGCTTTATCGAAGGTCGGATCAAAGAGCTTGAAGGCATCCTGTCGCTGGCCGACGTGATCGACCCGGCAAAGCTGTCCGGTGCTGTGAAATTCGGCGCCAAGGTCACGTTGGTTGATGAAGATACCGACGAAGAAAAGACCTGGCAGATCGTGGGCGAGTATGAGGCCAATATCGAAGCGGGTCTGCTGAACATCAAATCCCCTATCGCCCGCGCGCTGATCGGCAAGGATGAAGGCGACAGCGTCGAAGTGCGCACCCCCGGCGGCGTGCGCTCGTATGAGATCCTGACCATCGAATACGCCTGACCCCGGAGCGCACGCATGTCCGACCCCACGACAGAGCAGGAAGCCGAGCAGCCAACTTCGCTGGGTATCTATGACAAGCCCGCCTTGCCTGCCCTGACCGAGATCGAGATCGCGGCCATCGCGCTCAGCGTTATCTGGCTGATCGTTTCGGTCGTGTTTCTGGTGCTGCCCGACAAGGTCGAAGGTGGCGGTTTTGTGGTGACATTGCTGGCGGTGTTCATGCCCGTTGCGATGATCTGGGTTGCAGCGACTGCGATGCGGGCCAGCCGTATCATGCGCGAGGAAAGCACGCGGCTGCAAACCTCGATCGATGCGCTGCGCAATACGTTCATCGCCCAGCAGCAGCGCAGTTCCAGCGGGTATGAGCCTGCGGTCACGCAAAAGCTGGACCAGATCGCCGAGACCGCGAAGAAGACCGAAACCGCGCTGGCCACATTCTCGACCCAACGTACTGAGCCGGTGCGAGGGAAATCGCCCAACGCAAACGGGGATCAGACCACGCTAGAACTGGGTACGCAGGCCGAAGATATCGCGCCCCCGCTCAGCAATGATGTGTTTATTCGCGCACTGAATTTCCCGGAAACCCAGGAAGATACCGAAGGGTTCAACGCCCTGCGGCTGGCGCTGAAGGATCGCAAGGCGGCGCAACTGGTACAGGCGTCTCAGGATGTTCTGACCTTGCTTAGCCAGGAAGGCATCTACATGGATGACCTGCGCCCCGACATGGCGCGCCCCGAGATTTGGCGGCAATTTGCGCAAGGCGCGCGGGGCCGATCCGTGGCGGCCTTGGGCGGCATCCGGGACCGCTCCTCTCTGGCGCTGACTTCGGCCCGGATGAAGCAAGACCCGATTTTCCGGGACGCAGCCCACCATTTCCTGCGCCGGTTCGACCATATGATTATCGAGTTTGAACCCGAAGCCAGCGATGCTGATCTGACCGCCTTGGGCGATACACGCACCGCGCGGGCGTTCATGCTGTTGGGACGAGTTGCCGGGACCTTCGATTAAAGACCGAAACTGCCATACGGGATGAACCGGACGAGGTCGCCCGGTTGGATATGGCGCGCGCCATCTTCAATCTCGACCAGACCCTCTGCCCAACTCAGCCCGCTGATCCGGCCTGATCCTTCGGATGCAAAGACCTCGACCCGTCCATCGCGCACACGGGCGCGCAGGTATTCGCGGCGGCCCGGTTTCTTACGTTTCTCGAAGGCGGCGGGCACGTCGAATCCTTGCGGCTCCAGCCAACCCTCGCCTGCCAACAGACCCAAGGCAGGACGTGCAAAGATCAACGTGCAAACCAACGCGGCCACCGGGTTTCCCGGCAGGCCGAACACAGGCGTTCCGTCCCACATCCCAAGCGCCAGAGGCCGACCCGGTTTCAGTGCAATCCGCCAATCCTGCATCGCCCCTGCCTGCCGCAACAGGGCCGAGACATGGTCCTCATCCCCGGCAGACGCGCCGCCACTGGTCAGGATCACATCCGCTCGTTCAGCGGCTTGGTTCAGACAAGTCCACAACGCCTCGCGGTCGTCGGGCACCCGGCCCATATCGACCGCCTCAAACCCCATGCGTTCCAACAAGGACAACAGCATCGGACGGTTGGCATCGTAAATCTGGCCCGGACCGGCGGATTCACCCGGTTCGACCAGTTCATCCCCCGTGGACAGAACCGCCACGCGCAGCACTTTGCGCACCGGAACCTCGGCCAGACCGGTGGCCGACAACAGCGCCAGATCGGCCGGGGTCAGGCGACGTCCGGCGGGCAGAACCGCGTCGCCCTCAGCCACGTCCTCGCCTGCCTTGCGGGTATTTGCGCCGCGTTTCAGGGGTCCGTGAAATGCAATGTGCCCGTCCTGAACGGTCACGTCCTCTTCCAAAATGACGGTATCAACGCCCGCAGGCAGCGCTGCCCCGGTCAGCACACGCAGCGCATGGCCTGCGGGCACCAAGCCGTCAAACGGTATCCCAGCCGCCGCGCGCCCCGGATGCAGCGGCATCACTTGCGGCCCGTCAGGCGCGGCCCCGGCAAAGCCATAGCCATCCACCGCCGTATTGGGCTGCGGCGGATTCGAACGTTGGGCGATAACCTCCTGCGCCAGAATACGCCCTGTGGCCTGCGCCAAGGGCACGGTTTCCACGCCCGCAACCACGGTCAGCCGGTCGCGCAGCAAGGACAGCGCGTCCTCGACCGGGGTCCAGTTCACCCCGGCAGGCAAGGCAAAACAATCGTTGCGCAAGGGCGGAGGTGTGATGTCGGGTTTGGTCATAGCCCCACCTCTTGCAGGATGAAATCGGTAATCGCCGCCGTGTCGTTCAGGTCAAAAACCGGTTGGTCGACCTTTAGCGGCGTGTCGCTGGCCACGGCGCGGATCGTCGGGTTTCCAGGGGCCATCAGAGCGTTCCCGGCCTCGGCCCGGAAGGCCTCAATCTTGGGGTGATCCTCGCGTTTGAACCCTTCGATCAGCACCAGATCGATCGGAGACAGCCGGGCCAGCAGATCCGCCATCGAAGGCTCGGGCGCACCGCGCAGTTCTTGCATGATCGCGAGACGCTGACCCGAGGCCAGCAGCACCTCGGACGCGCCCGCCGTTCGGTGGCGATAGCTGTCGGTGCCGGGCTGATCCACATCGACGCTGTGGTGCGCATGCTTAAGGGTCGAGACAGAAAACCCCCGCCCGGTGATCTCGGCAACCAAACGCTCCATCAACCCGGTTTTGCCAGCGTTTTTCCAGCCGGTGACGCCGTAAACCCTCATGCCTGCTCCAACAGTTGTTCGGCCCGCGCAAGATCGTCGGGCGTGTTGACGTTGAAGAACGGATCGAACGGGTCGGCGGGGAACAGCGCCTCGCGCCCGTCATGCTGGTCGGTCCAGATCACCACCTTGCGCAGCCCATCCTGCAACGCCGCCCGCAGATCTTCGCGCAGCGCAACGGGCCAGAGGCCAAAGGTCGGGTGCCGGTTGACACGTTTGCCACCGCCGGATTTCAGCGCCTCATCTCCCGCGCGCGGCGTGGTGGCCAGCACAAGCGGACGGGTCTGCCCTTCGGCGGCGTCTACCAGTCTGGCCACCAGATCGCGCGGAAAAAATGGCGTGTCGGCAGCGGCGGTGACGATGCAATCGGCCCCTTCTTCGGCGGCCCAGTCCAGCCCAGCCAGAACACCGGCCAGAGGGCCCGCGAACCCTTCGACCGTGTCCGCGATCACCGGCAGGTTCAGGTCGGAAAACCGCGCGGGATCGCCATTGGCGTTCAGCGCCAGACTGTCCACCTGCGGGGACAAGCGGTCGATCACATGACCAAGCAGGCTTTGTCCGCCGATTTGCAACAGGCCCTTGTCACCGCCGCCCATCCGGGTGGCCAGACCGCCTGCGAGGATGATGCCGAGGGGGCGGGTCAAGCTGCCCTCTCCGCAAAACGCCAGTTTTCAACCGTTTCAAGGAAGTTCTGAGCGTCCCCTGTGCTCAGAAGTTTCTTGGGCAGCACATAGACGAAAGCACCAGCGTAAAAGAAGAACCCAGCCTTATCTTCGATAACTTTCTCAACAGCACGCCAAGAAACATTCCAAGTTACATAGGGCGACCGCATATCCAAACCGTCTGGTGTGAATGTAAAGTCAGTTCCGCCGTTGTAAATCGGCGATGCCATCATCTGCCTGACTTTCAGCCTTCTGGAAAAACGTTCCGCAAAAAAAAGCACGCCAGCTCCAATTATCCCTCCGGATACAGGTGCAAAAAGACCTTGTGTCAGAGGGAGAGCGCCAAGCGCACGAAACGCTATGAAAGCGACAACAATTCCGCCAACAACAGCCAAAATTCCTCTTATTGAATCCAATGCCACGTAGCCCCAGTAAGCGCCTTTTCCGGTGTTACTTTGCCTGCACTTACCCATGGCTCTAACGAGGATCTTGTCGTCAATTTGTTCTGACAAGTGATATTTGTAAGTCAATGTCTACTCCGCACTCTTCCGCCTGTTTTTCTTATCCTCAACCGCCACGCTGGCCGGGTCGATGTCGCGCAGCAGACGGTCCTCACCCGACAGGCACACGAACCGCTGGCCGCGCATTCGACCGATCAGGGTCAGGCCGACCTCGCGTGCGATCTCGACGCCCCACGCCGTAAACCCGGACCGGGACGCCAGCACCGGGATGCCCATCATCGCCGTTTTGATCACCATCTCGGAGGTCAGACGGCCCGTCGTATAGAGGATCTTGTCCTCGGCCACCGCGCCCTCGGACAGCATCCAGCCCGCGATTTTGTCGACAGCGTTGTGACGACCCACGTCTTCCATATAGACCAGAGGGCGACTTTCGTGGCACAGCACCGTGCCGTGAATCGCCCCGGCTTCAAGGTACAATGACGGCGTGCGGTTGATCTTGGCGGCCAAATCATACAGCCACGAGGTCCGAACCTGAACCTGTGGCAGGCGCACACCCTCGAGCCCCTCCATCATATCGCCAAAGACCGTGCCCACTGCGCAGCCACTGGTGCGGGTCTTTTTCTTGAGCTTGTCCTCATAGGATGTCTCACGCGCGGTCCGCACGACCACGGTTTCCAGATCGTCGTCATAGTCAACGCGGGTGATGTCATCATCGGTCAGCAGCATCCCCTGATTGCGCAGGAAGCCCAGTGCCAGATATTCGGGATAATCACCAATTGTCATCGCCGTCACGATTTCCTGCGAGTTGAGGAAAATGGTCAGCGGGCGCTCCTCGACCACCGAGATGTGGCGGACCTCACCATTCTGATCCACGCCCTCGACTGCGCGGGTCAGGCGGGCGGCGCCTGGATCAGGGGCGATGAGATAGTCTGACAGGTTCTGTTCGGTGGCCAATTGCAACCCTTTCCCAAGACCGCTACTGCTGCGGATAACACCATAGGATTTAGCCATGGCAGACACCACATCCAAGTCATACTTCTGGAAGGGTTTTCGCGACGGGACGCCGTTCATCTTTGTTGCGATCCCCTTTGGTACCCTGTTCGGCGTCTTTTCGACCGAAGCCGGGCTGAACGTCGTACAAACGCTGGCTTTTTCCGCCACCGTCTTTGCCGGGGCCGCCCAGTTCACCGCCTTGCAGCTTTTGCAGGACAATACACCCACTGCGATCGTGCTGGCCTCGGCTTTGGCGGTGAACTTGCGGGTTGCGATGTATTCCGCCTCGCTGACGCCGTATCTGGGGGCGGCACCGCTGTGGCAGCGGGCCTGTGCGGCTTATCTGACGGTGGACCAGACCTATGCCTGCTCGATCATGCGGTTCGAAAAAGAGCCGGACATGACCATCCCGCAACGCATGGTCTATTTCTTTGGCACCGCAACGCCGCTGACCCCGTTGTGGTTGTTGGCGACCTATCTGGGGGCGGTTCTGGGCACGCAAATTCCCGAAAGCTGGGCGCTGGACTTTGCGCTACCGATCACCTTTCTGGCCATGATCGGCCCGATGATGCGCACGCTAGCGCATGTAATCGCCGCTCTGGTTGCCATCGTGGTCGCGCTATTGACCGTGGCTGTGCCCTTTAATCTGGGTCTGTTGATTGCTGGCACGGCGGGCATGATCGCAGGTGCGCAGGCCGAGCTGTTTCTGGAGCGTAGGAAATCATGACCCACATCGACACGACCACCATCTGGATCATCATCCTCGGGTTGGCCGTGGGCAGCTTTGCCCTGCGCTTTACTTTTATCGGCATCGTTGGCGACCGCCCGATGCCCGCATGGCTGCTGCGGCACCTGCGTTACACGGCGGTGGCTATAGTACCGGCCCTGATCGCGCCCTTGGTGGTCTGGCCCACCGCGACCGAAGGGCAGCCAGATGTCCCAAGAATGACCGCCGCTGCGGTCACGCTGGCCGTCGGGATTGTCACCAAGAACGTGATCGCAGCCATCTTCAGCGGGGCCGCAACGCTTTACGGACTGCTCTACCTATTGGGCTGAGCTAGCCTCCAACTGGTTCAAACGCGCATTGTTGAAAGCGAGACCGGTTTGCAGATCGGCGTCGTCGTTTTCCCGGTACTCGGCGGTTTGAACACCCGGTAGCTGGGCAAATTGGTCCGACAGCTTGACGGGATAAAAGGTGGTTTCGATCTGCTCGAACCCCGGCACCTGCTGCAGCAACTGAGCCGTCGAATTGGCGCAAAACGCACCTGCAACCGGCCCTGACTGCTTGGCAAGCTGCAGGGCAATCTCGGCCTGCTGAGGGGTCACTTCGACGGTTTGGATGCGCGCATAATGCGTTTCGCGCGCATGGCTGCTGCGATAAGCGCGTTCCACGTTGGGGGTGATGCCGTACAGGACGTCGTCCTTGATCGGCACCACATCCGCCCGGAATGATCCCGCAGGGTCAAAGATCACCCTTTCACTGCCACTGATCATCAGCGACGTGTGGGCACCCGAACCCGTCCGGGTGCTGATCATCGTATAAAGGGTCAAGGTCGACGGTCCGGGATCACGATAAGATCGCGACACGATCTCGGCCTGCTCGGCTTGCGGGCGTTGCGATCCGGTGCAGCCGGCCACTGTCACTGCCAGCAGGCAGGCCATTAAAATCCTGATCACAACCGACCCCGATTCTTGAATTTAAGAGGCGAAAACCGCCAAGAAGAGGCACAGGAAGGCAATCGCAACCACGCACCAGGTGGTGGCCTTGATAAAGCCGTCAAAGGTTTTTTCCTGAACTTTGATGTCCATTTCGCCGTGCTTGTGTTCAGCCATCTGAAAGATTCCCAATTCGCGTATTTGAAATGTTGGATAATCGAAAATCCAAGGGCTGTCACCACGTCATTCGCGCGCAGGTGCAAGAGACGGAAACACCGAACATCCCGGATACCCAAACCCCCAACGCCAGGGCAGCCCCGAGCAGGGCGCACCCCCAAACCGGACCGCTGCATACATCGCCTCGGCCGTGACCGAATGGGCAGTGCGAATCTGGTCGGGTGTCATATCGTAGAGGACAGCGTATTCTTCCGCGTGATCCGCGCCATGCTGCTTGACGCAGGCGCGCAGCGTATCATCGGCGGACAAGCGCGCGGTATAGCTGTCCTCGGCAAAAAGCCCGGCTCCTGCATTGTGATATGCGCGGTCATGGGTCACGCAGCAATATTCCCACGGCGGATGCGTCTGATAAAGCGCGCGGAACTTGGGAAAGGTTTCGGCCACGAAGCGCCAGCTTGATGACAAACCGCCAGAACAGCCGTCGGTTTCAAATGGCGTCAGAGGGGAACCGGCCGCGGCTGCAATCAACGCGCGGTGGGCGGGCATTTCCAGATTGCGCAGGATGTCCTGTGCTGCCGCAGGTCCCGCCATCAATATCACAAGGATGGCTGACTTAAGGGCTTTCATCGCGCATCGTCTCGGTATCAACAGACATTCCGAAGGTGGTGGCGAACCACAGCAAAAGGCGCTCAGCCGGACCCATCTCGGCACGAACGCGCAGGACCTCATTTGCCATGGCGGGGCGGTCGGTGATTAACCCGTCCACACCCATTGAGGCCATGGCAGACATTTGCAGTGGATCGTTTACAGTCCAGACATAGATATCCTTGCCTGCCGCCTGAACGCTACGAACCAGTCCCGGCGTTGCCATCGCTGCGTTAACGGCGACAAATTCACCCTCCAACCCGGACAGATCGCCGACGGCAGTCGCCGCCAGAACACCAGCGCGCCAATCTGGGCGCAGCTTTTTCATCTTTTGCACGGCGGGGTATTTCAGCGACATGGTGGCGATGTCGTCTTGCATGTCGAACTCTTCCACCAGCGCGGTGACGCGGTTTTCCAGATCGACGTCGTGGCCGTAATATTTCAACTCAATAATAACCTTGGATCTGCCTTTGGCTGCCTCCAGAACCTGTCGCAGGGTCGGGGTGCGTTCATCGGCGTATTCAGGATCGAACCAACTGCCGATGTCGATCTCGGCCACGTCTTCCATCGTGGCATCCCAAACCTTGGTGGGCACACCGGCCAGTTTCATGAAATCACTGTCATGGGCCACAATTACAACACCATCCGCCGATTCTTGCACGTCGATCTCGACCCAATCCGCGCCATCCTCGATCGCTTTTTCAACAGCAGCCATGGTGTTTTCGGGCCGCAACGCCGCCGCGCCCCGGTGTCCAATAACCTCGGCCCGGTCTGGGGCCTGAATGTTCTCAAGCAGGCCTTGCCCCAGCCATAGCCCGATCAGCACCGCTACAGCGGCCGCACCGACGGCGCCCAAAAGCGGCACACGCAGGTTGCCCGGCTCTGGGTGCGGCGGTTCCGAGGTCTTGATCTCGAAAAACCCATCCAGCAACACGGCCAGAGCGCCCAGTGCAGTTGCCGCCAGGATCAGCCCGGCCAGCGACCACAGACCCGCAACGATCAGGCTATAGATCAGTGCCAGCCGCAGATGCGCCGCTCCTTGCAACGGAACCAGATCGAACAGAAGCCCTGCAACAGTTGCGATCAAACCGGCAATGACAAGGCGCAGGACAAGCCAAATCGCCAGCTCAATTTTCAACCGCCCGCGTTTACCCTCCATCCGGTTGGCGCTGATGTTAAAGGCGCTAGCCGGAGCAACCCCTTCGAACAGGACCAGATGCAGACCCAGCGCCCAGGCCGACAGCCGGCGGATCAACACCCATGCCATCGCCAACATAACCGCCCCGATCAGCCCTACCGCAATCCAGAAGGACGGAGGCTGAAAGGTCAGATAGTAGTTGATGTCATATTCCGTCAGCGTCCACCACGCGATCAGGGCCGAGACGGCCGCGAAAGGCAGAATCAACAGCAAAACCCGCAAAATAAACCGCGCGGCAAAACTAAAGAGCGCAGGCAAGCGCGACAGGATCAAACGGATCGCGGAACTGCCCGCCCGCCACGCGTCGCTTTCCCCCATCCGCAGCGATCCGGCCATGACGGAAAACACCAACACTTCAGCCAGCAGAAAGATGCTGAGCACTGCGATCGCGACCACGAAGCCGACCGGAGACAGGATGAAAGCCGCGATATCCTGATCGGTCAGGGCGGTCTGATCGGACAGCGAGACCGCCAAGTTCACCGCAATCGCCACGCCGGGCGCAATCAGGGCCACCAGCAGCAGTCGTACGGCGATGTATACCGGCACAAAAACGTGCCATCGCGCCCATGCCCCCCTGTAGGCATTTGTAACGTCAACGAAAGTCGTCATGCCGCGCCCCTCCTGAATGGTGCACTCATTCAAGGCTGCGCAAACGTGAATTGCAAGTCAGGTAATCAGCTATCTTCCAGATCAGCCGCCAGCCTGAACCCGATCCGGTTGGCCGGTTTATCCTCGACCGATTTGGGTAGGGCGCGCAGCATCACGTTCAACTGACTGACGTGTTGCACCAGTTGCGTCCGCGCGCCCGTCGCATCCGATCCATAAAACGTGATCATATCCGGGTCGAAATAGCCCATCCCTTCGATCCGCATCACGCCAGCGTCGCCACCGGTAAAGCCCATGGCAACTTCGTGATCGGCATCCAGCGTCTTTTCGAAATTCTGGATATAGAGGATCAACCGCTCGTAAGCCCATTGCGCGGGGCTTTTGGTCTCGACCGGTTTCTGCAGCGTGTTGGGCAACTCCTGTTCCCCGGATTGAGCGTCAGGATTGGCATGGACCTCGTAGCATCGGGGAAGGGCTGCGGATTCTGCCGCCTCGGCCGAGGTATCGATCTTGTCCATGGTTTTACCCTTTGCGCTGAAACTCCCACGCCCCGTCTGCGCGCCGCGTCCGGGTCACCGCTCCAATGTGATAGAGATGGTTCAGATGTGCAACTGACTCGACCAGCGCCAGCCCATATTCGCCGTCGCCGATCTCGCGTTTGAACAGGGGCGGAAAACACTCAGCGGCGGTTTTTGGCGTGTTCAGAAAATCGGTCAGACGTTCCAGCGCGCTGTGATGGTTGTTGATCAATTGCTTCATCCGCAGCGGCAGCCCGGTAAAGGGCAGTTTGTGCCCGCCCAGCGCCAGATGATCGGGCTGCGCGAGGCCCTGCAAACGCTCGCACGCGTCCAGCCATTCGGCTACCGGGTCGGCCAGCGGCTCGGTGACGTAGACCCCCAGATTGGGGCTGATCGAGCTGAGGATCTGATCGCCGGTGATCACCAGATTGTCGTCGCGGCTCCAGAAGGTGGCATGTTCGGGCGCGTGGCCATTGCCGATATGCACGTCCCAGTCGCGCCCACCCATGCGGATCACGCTGCCCTGCTTGATCCGGGTAAAGCCCAGTGGCATCGGATAGACCGTGTCGCAGAAGTTAAAGGGCCGTTCGGTCATCCGTTTGGCCAGGAAATCCGCATCCATACCGGCGCTGCGGTAATAATCCAGCGTCTCGGTCGGCCAGGTTTCCTGGACGTCCAGTTGCAGCATTCGGGAAAACAGCCAGGCAGTGCGGGTCGTGACCAGTTCGGCCCTGTGTTCGGACTGAAACCACCCGGCGTTGCCCACGTGATCAGGATGGTGATGTGTGACGACCACCCGTTTGACGGGCTTGCCAGCCAGCGGACCCGCCATCAGGTCGGTCCAGATGCGCCGGGTCTTGTTCGAGGACAGCCCCGCGTCAATCACCGTCCAGCCGTCACCGTCATCCAGCGCATAGACATTGACGTGATCCAGCGCCATAGGGAGCGGCAGGCGCATCCACAACACGCCCTCGGCAATCTCGATCGCTTCACCCGGTGCCGGGGGCTCGGGCCAAGGATAGCGGATCGTCAGCGCGGTATCTCCGTCCATCAGGCCACCATTTCATCTACGTCCATTGCGTAGATGTCGTCAGCGCCATTCTGCGCCTGCGCCAACAAACCGGCACATTCAGGCAGCAGCGCGTTGATATAATAACGCGCCAGCTTGAACCGAGGTCCATCGGCCGCAGCCAGCGCCGCCTTGAGGTGAAAATGTCCGCCCAACACGCGCGCAAACGCATGAAGATAGGGTACCGCACCGGCAAAACGGGTGTTCATATCGCTCTGCGAAACCAGCCATTCGGTGGTTTCACGCAAGCTTTCGGTCGCTTCCCAAACCGGGCCCGCAAGTTCGGGCATGGTTGCGCGGGCCTTTTCGGCGTGATCTTCGATCTCGTCCAGCAGGCGACCCGCCGCCTCGCCGCCATCCATCATCTTGCGCGCGACAAGGTCCATCGCTTGAATGCCGTTCGTGCCTTCGTAAATCGCGGTCACGCGCACATCGCGATAGAACTGCGCCGCGCCGGTTTCCTCGATAAAGCCCATGCCGCCATGCACCTGAACCCCTGTTTCCGAAACCCGCATTCCGGTTTCAGTGCCAAAGACCTTGCTGATTGGCGTCAGCAGCGCTGCGCGCGCCACCCAATCAGCATCCCCGGTGGCTGTGGCCATGTCGATGGCCGCAGCGTTGGCCAGCATGATTGCACGCGCCGCAAAAACATCGGCACGCATACCCATCAGCATCCGGCGCACATCCGCATGGTCGATGATGGTGCCCGAGGGGGTCTTGCCCTGCTTACGTTCCTGCGCATAGGCCAGTGCGTGCTGATAGGCCCCTTCGGCCGCACCCACGCCCTGCCCGCCGACGCCCAGACGAGCGTTGTTCATCATGGTGAACATCGCGGCCATACCGCCATGTTCCTTGCCCACCAGCCAACCGGTGGCCCCGTCATACTGCATTACACAGGTCGGCGAGCCGTGCAGACCCATTTTATGCTCCAAAGAAACCACTTTCAGGTCATTAGCCACGCCGGGGTTCCCATTCTCATCCGGCAGGTACTTGGGCACCAGGAACAGCGAAATCCCTTTGGTTCCGGGCACACCGTCGGGCAGACGCGCCAGCACCAGATGGCAAATGTTTTCGGCAAAATCGTTATCGCCCCACGAGATATAAATCTTTTGGCCCGAAACCGCATAGGTGCCATCACCGTTGGGCTCGGCTTTGGAGGTCAGAGCACCCACATCTGAACCGGCCTGCGGTTCGGTCAGGTTCATTGTGCCCGACCATTCACCTGCGATCATCTTGGGCAGATACAGTTCTTTCAAGCTGTCGCTGGCGTGATGTTCCAACGCCTCGATTTGGCCCTGGGTCATCAAAGGGGCAAGTTGCAGCGACAGACAGGCGGCCGACATCATCTCGTTAACAGCCGTGGTCAGGGTCATCGGCAGGCCCATACCACCATATTCCGGGTCAGCGCTCATCCCGATCCAGCCGCCTTCGGCAATTGCTTTCCAACCGTCGCCATAGCCCGGCGAGGTGCGCAGAACGCCGTTTTCCAGGCGCGCGGGCTCCAGATCGCCGGGGCGTTGTAGCGGGGCCATAACCTCTTCGCACATCTTGCCCGCTTCGGTCAGAATTGCGCTCACCACATCTTCGCTGGCTTCCGAAAACCGGTCCGTCGCCGCGATCTGATCGAACGCGACGCCGTGGCGGAACAGGAACTCATAGTCGGAAACGGGAGCGCGATAGGGCATGGCTTCACCTCGGGGCTTTCAATGGGTCTCAAACGGCAGGGTTGGAAAACCCGGCACCCGCCGTTATTCATCTGGATTTAGACGATTAGGTACCTGTCCCCATGATACAAGCAATCGAAACGCGGCGTCACCCCTCATGATCCCCAACGGAACCCTCGAACTGTCCGCCGACCCGACCGGAATTGCGCAGGCGGCGGACCTGCTGCGGCAGGGTCTGCTGGTCGCCTTCCCGACCGAGACTGTCTATGGGTTGGGTGGCGATGCTTGCAACGGTGAGGCGGTCGCAAACATCTACGCGGCCAAGGGACGGCCCAGTTTCAATCCTCTGATCGCGCATGTCGCCTCGGTTGAGGCGGCACAGCGCTTCGTTCAGTGGTCGGATCAGGCCGAAGCACTTGCGCATGCCTTCTGGCCCGGCCCGCTTACGCTGGTGCTGCCCCTGCGCGCGGATCATGGCGTGTCGTCGCTGGTCACGGCCGGGTTGGATACGTTGGCGGTGCGGGTTCCGGCCCATCCTACAGCGCGCGCCATTTTGACGGCGTTTGACGGCCCCGTGGCCGCCCCATCTGCCAACCCTTCGGGCCAGATCAGCCCAACCACCGCCGACCACGTACGCGCCGGTCTCGACGGGCGCATCGCGGCCATTTTGAATGATGGTCCCTGTGGCGTAGGCCTGGAGTCCACAATTGTCGGGCTTTCAGGTGAGCCAACCCTGCTGCGCCCCGGCGGCGTGGCCCTGGACCAGATAGAACAGGTCTTGGGCGCTGAGCTTCACCCCCACCAACCTGATGGCATCTTGACGGCGCCGGGTCAGCTGCAATCGCATTACGCGCCGGATTCCCCGGTTCGCCTTGAGGCTGATCAGGCGCAGGGGGATGAGGTTTTGCTGGGTTTCGGCGCGGTGGATTGCGATCTGAATCTGTCGCCGACTGGCAATCTGACCGAGGCCGCCGCCAACCTGTTTGCCGCCCTGCACAAGCTGAACGATACCGGACGCCCGATTGCGGTGTCGCCGATCCCCTCTGTCGGGCTGGGTGTAGCCATCAATGACCGCCTGCGCCGCGCCGCCGCGCCGCGAGATAGCTGATCAGGCGCGCCCGGCGCTGGCCGACAGCGTCAGCGGATCAACACCAAGAGTCGCCAGCGCGGCCTCCCATTTGTCATCATCGGGCACGTCGAACACCAGTTTCGAGGTCGCATCCGTGGTCAGCCAGCCATTCATAGCGATCTCATCCTCAAGCTGACCCGGACCCCAGCCGGAATAACCCAACGCCAGGGTCGAATTCAGCGGCCCACGCCCCGAGGCCAGATCTTCGAGCACATCCAGCGTCGCCGTCATACTGAAATCATCCGAGATCTTCATCGAATGCAGATTGGCGTCATAATCCGCACTGTGCAAGACAAAGCCACGCGACATCTCAACCGGACCCCCGAAATGCACCAGACGTTCGCCGACAATCGGAATACGGCAGGGGATATTTAGCTGGCTCAGCAGGGTCTTGATCCGCAGGTCTGCCGGTTTGTTGATAATCAGGCCCATCGCCCCGTCATCGCCATGGCTGCACATAAACACCACCGAATGATCGAAACGCGGATCGCCCATGCCAGGCATCGCAATCAACAGTTTTCCGGTTAGGTCCATAAAACGACATCTCTTGCTGAGTCACCTTCAACAATGGCCCCTGCGGACGGGCATTGGCAAGGGATCACAGCAGTTTTCCGCAGATTTCATTCAGGTGACCGGAACGTGACTTGGAATCTGCGCTGCAACCGCGCATTTATATATTATGAACGCGCATATGACATTTTCAGCGGTCGCTTTGACCCTCATCCTCGGCGCGGCCGGTGCGGCCACGGCCGAGGTCAATGGCCCTGTGGCTGAACTGGACATTCTGGATGGTGGACGCACCGCCAAGGGCACCTATCTGGGCGCCGTGCGGGTGACGTTGCAGGACGGATGGAAAACCTATTGGCGCGCGCCAGGTGATGCGGGTATCCCGCCTCAGTTCGACTGGACCAGTTCGGACAATGTCGGGGATGTGTCGATCACGTGGCCCGCACCGGATATCTTTGACCAGAACGGCCTGCAATCTATCGGCTACGAGGACCAACTTGTCCTGCCTGTCGAGATCACGCCTGCAAATCCGGCAAAGCCCGTGCATCTGAAAGGCACAATGGACTTGGGCATATGCAAGGATGTCTGCATTCCTGAACGGCTGGGCTTTGATCACACGCTGAACGCTGATGCCGGGCGCAACCCGACCATCGCCGCAGCGCTGGCTCAGCGCCCTTATTCGGCGAAAGAGGCACGGGTGTCCGGTGCACATTGCAGCCTGACCCCCACCTCGGACGGGATCAAGATAGAAGCACGCGTGACCATGCCCTCGGCCGGAGGGCAGGAGATCGCGGTTATCGAGCCCGGCGACCCAACGCTCTGGGCTTCGCAGCCCTACACTTCGCGTCAGGGCGATACGCTGGTTGCGACCTCTGAAGTTGTCAGCGCCTATGGGGCCGCTTTTGCTCTGAACCGGTCTGCAATTCGGATCACCGTTCTGGGCGAAAACCATGCCGTCGACATTCAGGGGTGCAGCGCAGGCTGACCCCGCATGACCCAAACCCCCAAAATCGGTGCGCTGGCCGTTGTCGTGCATGCCGGGCAGGTTCTGTTGGTCCAGCGTGGCAAACAGCCTGATGCTGGGCTGTGGGGGTTTCCCGGGGGTCATGTCGAATGGGGCGAAACCGTTCTGGAGGCCGCCCGGCGGGAATTGCTTGAGGAAACCTCGGTCAACGCACGCCCATTACACTATCTGGACAATTTGGACCTGCTGCGCCGAGATGCCCAAGGCGCGGTTCTAAACCATTATCTGCTGGTCGGTGTGGCCTGTGAGTATATCTCGGGTCAGCCTGCCCCAGGCGATGACGCACCGGATGCGCAGTGGTTTCCGCTGGATCAGATCCAACGCGGCGACCTGCCGATGAGCGACCGGGTCCCCGACCTTCTGGCAACCGCCCTGCGCCGAGGCTAGGCCATGCGCCCCTTGAGCCGCGCATAGAGCAGGCCGGACAGCGCAATACTTATCACTAGAATCATAGCAGCCCCTGCGACAAAGGCCCCAAGCCCCATATTCAACGCCGCGATTCCATCTTCGGCCCCGTAAAGACCAGTCAACATCGATATCGGTGCCCCAGTGGCCACCGGCCAGACCATGGTCAGCCCGAACCAGACCAGCAACACAAACCCCGTTGCCGTCAGCATCGCCTGTACGACCCGATCCGGGGCACGCAGGGCGCGGCGCATGGCGGTCATCGGGCGCGACAGGTCGTTCAGAATCGCCAGCAGCGCCGGAACCAACAGCAGCACCAACAGCATCCCGAAGGCCAGCCCATAGACCAGCGTGATGACAGTCGGCTTCAGGAACTGGGCCTGTTGCGAGCCCTCATACAGCAAGGGTGTCAAACCCAGAACCGTGGTCAGCGTCGTCAGCATGACCGGTCGCAACCGGTCGGCGGTGCCTTCGATGATCGAGGGCACAAGCCCCCTGTCCTGCTGATAGGCATCAATGGTCGTAACCAGAACAATCGAGTCGTTGATGATGATCCCGGTCATTCCCAACAGACCGACAACCGTGAACATGCTCAGCGGGACATCCCAGACATAATGCCCCCAAATGGTGCCAACCAGACCGAACGGAATGATCGCCATGACCACCAGTGGGCGCGTCCAACTGGCAAAGACCCAGGCCAGAACCAGATAGATGCCGGTCAGGCACAGGATCAGACCGGTGCGCGCCTCGGTCAGGAATTCATTTTCTTGTTCGCTGAGGCCAGCCATGGTCCATTCCACCTGCCGTTCAGCGGCGATATTGGGCAGGATCTCTTCTTGCATGGCGCGCGCGATCTCGGCTGCTTGGGCCGGATCGTCTTCCGATATATCTCCGTTGACCGAGATCACCCGCAATCCATTCTCACGCCGCACGGTGGAAAAGCCAGACTTGCGCTGGACCGAGACGATATCGGCCAGCGGCACGTAAACCCCATCCGGGGTACGCATCAGCGTGCGCTCCAGAAAATCGGCGGTTAGCTCGCCTTCAGGCAGTTCAACTCTGATCTCAGCGCTGCGAGGGCCATCGGGGAAGGTCGCGGCCTCGATCCCGTTTAGCCGGTCGCGCAGAACACGGCCAAGCGTTTCGATGCGGAAACCCAACGCCTGCCCCTGTGCCGTCAGATCGAGGATGTATTCTTCCTTGTCATAGGCCAGATTGTCTTCCAGCGCGGACACTTCGGGGTATTTCGACAATTCAAGCTGAAGGTCCTCGGACGCGGCCTTGAGCGTGTTCACATCCGCACCAGAAAACTGCACGTCGATTGCATCGCCGCCCGGTCCTGACCGCCACCCCCTAAAGCTGAGCAATTCGACCTTCGGATGGCGCGGGACGTAGTCCTGAAGTTCTCCGATGAACTCAAAGCCGGAATAGGGGCGCAGGTCGGCATCGATCAGTTCGATCGAAATCCCGCCCAACAGATCTGAATCCTTGCCGTCCGCCGCAGCCAGTCCGAACCCGGCGGTGCCGCCGACCTCGGCCAAAACGTATTCGATGGGGTTGCGGCCGTGGCGCTCTTCGTAGATCTGCCCCATCTCTTCGACCGCGATCTGCAACTGCCGCATCATCGCCAGCGTGTCCGTGCGGGTCGCACCCTCGACCATGATGAAATTACCGGTGACCGAGCCACGTTCGGGCGCGTTAAAGAACCGCCAGTTCACGTCGCCCTTGATGAACAGAGCCACCTGGCTGGCCAACACCATCACCATGGCAGCCACCACCACATACCGTCCGGCGACGGCCCAGGCGATCACCTTGCGGAAGACATGATCCCGCACCCAGCGGAACCCGCGATTGACCACGCGGTTGGGCAGATCGTACCAGTGCTCCTTGGCCGAATGCGCGATAGCATGGGCCATGTGGTTCGGCAGGATTAAGAAGCATTCGATCAACGAGGCGATCAGCACCGCAATCACCGTGAAGGGGATATCGCGGATCAACTCGCCAAACCGACCTCCAATCGCGGTCAGGCCGAAAAAGGCAATCACCGTCGTCAACGTCGCGGCAAAGACCGGCATGGCCATCCGGCGTGCGGCGCGTTCGGCGGCGACCATGGGCGGCTCGCCTAGTCGTCGGGCACGGAAATCGGCGTGTTCGCCCACCACGATGGCGTCATCCACGACAATACCGAGCGTGATGATCAGACCAAACAGCGAGACCATGTTGATCGACAACCCGCCGATATACATGAAGGCAATCGCCGCAGACATCGCCACCGGAATCCCCGCCGCCACCCAAAAGGCGATCCGCGCGTTGAGGAATAGAAACAGCAGGCACACGACCAGTCCCAACCCGACCAGCCCGTTGTCGATCAAAATATCCAGACGGTCGGTGATGGCCTGCGCACGGGTTCGGATCAGCTCGACCGTGACACCTTCGGGCAGACTGGCCTGCATTTCGGCGACCACGTCTTCGACCGTGTGCTGAATTTCAATCGCATCCCCCAGGTTCGAGCGGTCAACCCGCACCGACATGGCCGGGTTTTCGCCGACGAAATAGCTGCGATCGCGGTTCACGCCCTCGACCCGGATCTGCGCCACATCGCCGATCAACAGCTTCGAGCCATCGTCGAAATTACGCAGAGGGATGCCCTCAATCTGCTCGGGGCTCCGTTTTTCGGTACCTGTGCGGATGCGCGCATTGGCCCCGGTCACATCGCCTGCGGGGTTTGCTGTGACCTCGGCAGCGACTGCTTGTGCAATCTCGGACAGGGTGATGTCATTGGCGATCAGTTGCGCGGTGGGCACCTCGACCACGATACGCGGCGCAGCAAGGCCCCGGATCGTGGTCCGCGTGACGCCCACGGCAAACAGGCGGTTGATCAATTCATCGGTGAACTTTGCCAACTGATCCGGCGCGACCGGCCCTGTCACAACCAGATCGGTCACCCGATCGCGCCAAGCCCCGCGCCGAATAGTCGGCTCGTCCGCATCTTCGGGCAGGTTGGTCACGCCATCAACGGCAGTTCTGACTTCTTCGACCGCGCGCGACATATCCCAGTTAGGCTCGAACTCCAGCCGAATGCGGGCATTGCCCTCGCGCGACGTCGCATCTGTGCTGGCCACGCCCTCAACCGCCAACAGTGCCGGCTCCAGCACCTGAACAATCCCGTTATCCACGTCTTCGGGGCCCGCGCCTTCCCATGCGACATTCACGTCGACCCGTTCCAGGATCACATCTGGAAAGAATTGCGCCCGCATGTTTGGGGCCGCCGCGATGCCCAGAACTACCATGACCAGCAACAACAGGTTGGCGACGGTCCTATGGCGGGTGAAATAGCTGAGAATGCCGCTGGCCGCACCGGGGATTTCGCGCATCATCGCGCCTATCCTCCGGCCCGGTTTTCAATTCGCTGCACCAGCGAGGCGGGGACTTTAGGCTCGCTCAATTGAGTCAGCACGCGCTCTTTCATGTCCTTGGGCATCCGGTCGCTGGCTTCGACCTGCGCCACAAGCTGCGCTCGCTGTTCGTCTGACAGTTCGACCAAGCCCGCATCCGCTCCGGCGCTCGCCTCAACCCGCAACGGGCGCACACGTACCCCCGCGCCCAGCAGCGGCGTGCGGCCAATTACGACCTCTCGCCCTTCCAAGCCTTCGCCACGCAGCAGAACCTCATCCCCCTGACGGCGGACCAGTTGCACAGGCAGCGCCTCAAGCCGGTCATCGGGGCCCAGTACCAGAACCGTCCCCACCGCATCCAAAGCAGACGAAGGCAGGCGCACCACATTGTCCAGCGGCTGTTCCTGCACAGTGACGGTCACGAAATCCCCCGGCTTGAAGCCCGAGGCCCCGTCAAGCCGCGCATAGATCAGACGCCCGGTCTGCCCTTCCCCGGCAGACCCACTGTCACGGCTGATCTGTCCCTGTGCAGTCAGATCCGCGCCCGTGACCTCAAGCGAGACCGTGACCGGGGCCGAGATCAGATCGCCATTTGCATCCAAAAGACGCACGAACTGCGCAGTCGAGACGCGAAAAGCGACCTCCAGCGCGTTGGGGTCCACAAGTTCGGCCAGCTTTTCGTTGGCCGCAACCAAACGCCCTTCGACCAGCGTGACATCGGTCAGCGTTCCACCAAATCGGGCGTGGATGGTCATGTCGCCCAGATCACGTTCGGCGGCTTCAAGCGCGATACGGGCGCGAGACAGCAGTGTCGTCGCCTGATCCACCCGCGATTCCGCCTGCGCCAATGCGATACGCCTGGCCAGAACTGCTTGCTCGGCCGCGGCTGCTGCAAGTTCCGCATCATCCGCCGCCGCGACAGAACCAACACCCCGAGCCAGAAGGTCCTGCTGCCGTTTCATCGCGCGGTTTCGCAATTCAACCTGCGTTTCTGACGATTTCAACTCATCCTGCGCCAACAGAAGCGAACGCTCGGCGTCACGTTCTTCGAACTGGGCATCCAGCAAATCCGATTTGGCGCGATCAAGGGCCGATTGCGCATTTGCCGGGTCCAACTCGACCAGCACTTCGCCTGCGGTTACCGCACCGCCATCCTCGAAATCCTCAGACAGGGCAACGACCCGCCCACCCAGCGCCGCGCGCAGTTCCAACCGGCGACGGCTTTGAACCTCACCGAACGCTTCCAGATTAGGGGTGACGGTTACAAACTCGGCCGGGCGTACGGATACGGCAAAGATGCGTTCACGAGCCTTCGGCGGGCGATCTTCGCGGGTCAGCACTTCTTGCACGGCCCCCGCGATCATCTGGGCCGCAACAAACAGCAGCGCCAGCGTCACGGACGCCAGAAACACACCGACAAGGCTCTGCCTCAGAAATCGCATGTTGCACTTACCCCGGTTGCATCAAGCCGCCACCTACAAAAGGTAGCCGGGCGGTCAAAAATGCCAAGCCACAAAGCGGTTATAAAATGTTGAACGTGCGAGCAGTCTACTTCCGTCGCAGATGTTCGTCCAATCTGGGCATTATTTCTACAAAATTGCAGGGACGGTGGCGATAATCGAACTGCTTTTCCAGAATCGCATCCCAGGCGTCCTTGCAAGCACCGGGGCTGCCGGGCAGCGCAAACAGATAGGTGCCACCTGCCACGCCGCCCGTTGCGCGGGACTGAACGGCCGAGGTACCGATCTTCTCCATCGAGACAATCGTGAAGACGGTGCCAAAGGCCTCAATCTCTTTTTCGTAGACGTCCCGATGCGCCTCGACCGTCACATCACGCCCCGTCAGCCCGGTGCCGCCGGTCGAGATCACAACGTCGATCTCGGGGTCGGCAATCCAAGTGCGCAGCTGATCTGCGATCTGGGCGCGCTCATCGCGGATGATTTTGCGATCCGCCACCGAATGGCCCGCCTTTTCGATCCGGTCCACCAAGGTTTGGCCCGAACGGTCCTCATCCAGTGAACGGGTGTCCGAGACGGTCAGGACCGCAATCCGAACGGGAATGAAATCCATGGTTTCATCAATGCGTGACATCTTGCGTCAGGCCCTTTCCAGAATAGCAAGGCGGATCGCCAGAGCAGTGAAAATCCCGCCCGTCACCCAACCAATGATACGTGAGGCGCGCGGGTTCGAAATCAGCACTCGCCCAGCGCCTCCAGCAAAAATCCCCACCAGTCCGTTCACCACGAACCCACCCAGCGCGATGATCACGCCCAGGATGAGGAATTGCGGCAGGATCGGTCCGATGGCCGGGTTCACAAATTGCGGGATAAAGGCCAGCACGAACAGGATCACTTTGGGATTGGTCAGGTTCACCACCATCCCGTCCCGAAACGCATAGCGCGCCGGTTTAGCAGGCGCATCCGCAGACACAGCCCCATGTCGGATCGCACCCCAGGCCAGATACAGCAGATAGGCCACACCCATCCAGCGGATCACGTCGAACAACCATGGCAGAGCAGAAACCGCAGCCCCAAGCCCAAGCCCGGCCAACAACACATGCACCATCAGCCCCGTCGAAACTCCGGCACTAGCGACCAGCGCGGGTTTTGCTCCGGATTTCAAACCCTGCCCGAAACAGAACATCATGTCCGCGCCGGGCGTAAAGTTCAGCGCCATTGCCGCCGGGATGAAAGCCAATAGAGTGACTGTTTCGATCATATCTCAACCTCGAACCAATTCACGCGCGGCCCAAGATTGGCGATCTGTGTCTGCCCTAGCGTGCCGCGATAGCCCCAGCTGTCGTGGATGTGCCCATGTAGCGACATCTGCGGTTGCAACCGTTCGATCGCATCTCGCACCGCGGTCGACCCAACCGCATCACCGGTCGAGGTCACATCGCCATAGCCTTTGGGAGGCGAATGCGTGATCAGAACTTCCGCCCCTTCGCACCGGTCCAGCAACTCAGCGGCCTCGCCCTCGGACAGGTCACAGGACCAGTCTCCGAACGGCGTCGGCGGCACGCCATAGCCCAGACCGAACAGGCGCAACCCGTCCACAGTCATACTTGTCCCGTGCAGGACATGAACGCCATGCGACGCGGCAGCGGTCAGTTCCTCGGCGCTTTCGGCGTTGCCGGGCACAAGAACCAGCGGAGCGGTGATGCCGGACAACATGTCCATCGCCTCACCCAGACCCTGCCGCATGTTGCAATAGTCCCCGGCGCCGATCACCAGATCGGCCTCGGTACTCGCAGCAACCAGTTCGGAGGCGCGGTGACGTGCCATATGCAAGTCAGAAAAGGCCAGAATGCGCATCACTTACCCTCCAGCCGAGCTTTCAGTTCCAGCAGATCGGCCCAGGCCTGTCGTTTGGCCTGCGGCTGGCGCAGCAGATAGGCAGGGTGGAACATGGGGATCACCGGCAGATCCAGCGCCTGAGCCCATTGCCCGCGCAGCCGGGTGATACCTCGTTTGCCCAGCACTGCCTGACAACTTATATTGCCCATGACCACCAGCACGTCGGGCTTGGCCAGTGCCACGTGACGTTCCAGAAACGGCTTCATCATCCCGATCTCTTCGGGCTTGGGGTCGCGGTTCTGCGGCGGCCGCCATGGCAGCACGTTGGTGATGTAGACGTTTTCCCGCCGATCCAGATCAATCGCCGCCAGCATACGGTCCAACAACTGACCCGCGCGGCCTACGAAAGGTTTGCCCTCACGATCCTCGTCCCGGCCCGGAGCCTCACCGATGATCATCACCCGCGCACCCGGCGTGCCATCGGCAAAAACCAACTGTCGCGCGCCGCGCTTCAACTCGCAATGATCAAACCCGTCCATCGCCGCGCGCAACTGATCCAGCGACCCCGCCGCTGTGGCCGCGGCCTTGGCAACCGCCACAGGATCGACCTGTTTGGGCTTTGCAGGCGCGGCCTGCACCTCCGGCTTTTTGGCTTTGGGTGCGGTATCGGGCAGCGCATATCGGTCAACCGGCGCGTCGCCAATTGCATCCGTTGCGCCCAGTTCGATCTGCCAATCCAGCAGCGCCCGCGCGGTGTAATAGTCCAAAGCCGATTCCATGCCCCTCAATCTAACCAGCTTTTGACCGAGGGAAAGCGAATAGCACTTGATCGCCCGCCCTGCCGCGCCGACCATTGTCGCATTCATGTTGACCCTTTTGCGATTCTTTCTGGTTGCCGTGTTGCTGATCCCCTTCAGCAGCCCAAGCTTTGCGCAGATAAATGACCGCCTCGGCATTCAAACCCCAGGCATCCATAACCGCAACGGCCTGTCGCAACGCAACCGGGTTCAGGACCGCGTCAACCAATGCCGCGCGGGGCAATTGCGGTGCGGGCGCAACTGCTGTCCGGTCGGGCAACGCTGCGGTTTTGACGGACATTGCATCCCACCCGGCGGCACCTATTGCGGCGGCGGGTTTTCCTGCGGTCCGTTCGAGCGTTGCATCGGCAGTCGCCGCTGCGCCCCAAAAGGCGAGAACAAGTGCCGAACAAGCCTGGATTGTCCCAGTGGCACCTCGTGCAACGGGCGCGGTGAATGCGAAGCGATCCAGCTGGAGTTTAACCTGCCCCGCCCACAAGCCAGATGTGACGACGGCAGCACCTGCGCCAGCGGTACAAGTTGCTTGCCGGGCGGCGGCTGCACCCGTCCGGGCTGGTTCCTATGCGAAGAAACCGGCTCGCAATGTCGGCAAGGATTCAAATGCTCAGCCAATCAAGGCTGCGTCCCGGTCAAGGCCGTTGATTGCGGCAATGCCAAATGGTGCAGACCCGGCGAGCGTTGCCTGCCCGAAGGCGGGTGCGAGAAACTGCCCGAGGGGTCGGAACCATAGGTTGCCTTAGCCCCCGCAGGTTTCTATAAGCGGCTCGATTGTCAGACAGGAGCCCGCCCATGCGTTTCGCCCATCGTCACCTTCTTGGCATCGAGCATCTGTCACAATCCGATATCACCGCCATCCTTGATCTGGCCGAGACCTATGTCGACATGAACCGACAGTCGACCAAGCATTCCGACGTGCTGTCAGGGCTGACGCAGATCAACATGTTCTTTGAAAACTCGACCCGAACGCAGGCCAGTTTCGAACTGGCGGGCAAGCGGCTGGGCGCGGATGTGATGAACATGGCGATGCAGGCCAGCTCAATCAAAAAGGGCGAGACTCTGATCGACACGGCTATGACCCTGAACGCGATGCACCCCGATCTGCTGGTGGTGCGGCATCCGCATTCCGGTGCTGTGGACCTGCTGGCGCAAAAGGTGAACTGCGCTGTGCTGAATGCAGGTGACGGCAAGCACGAACACCCGACGCAGGCGCTGCTGGACGCATTGACCATCCGCCGCGCCAAGGGTCGTTTGCACCGTCTGAACATCGCGATTTGCGGGGACGTCGCGCATTCGCGTGTGGCACGGTCGAACCTGATCCTGCTGGGCAAGATGGAAAACCGTATCCGCCTGATCGGCCCGCCGACGTTGGTGCCTTCGACCTTTGCCGAGTTCGGGGCCGAGATTTACGACGACATGAACGAAGGTCTGAGGGACGTCGACGTCGTGATGATGCTGCGCCTTCAGAAAGAGCGGATGGATGGCGGCTTTATCCCCTCGGAGCGCGAATATTACCACCGCTACGGGCTGGATTCGGCAAAACTGGCGCTGGCCAAACCCGACGCCATCGTCATGCATCCCGGCCCGATGAACCGCGGCGTGGAAATCGACGGCACGCTGGCCGATGATATCAACCGCTCGGTCATTCAGGAACAGGTCGAAATGGGCGTCGCCGTCCGCATGGCCGCGATGGAGTTGCTGGCCCGCAACCTGCGCGAGGCGGCATGAACAACCTGACCGTCGCCCCCCATGAACGCGGCGTGATCCGCCTATTCAAGCTGGATATGCGCGCTGAGGAGGCCAAGTTCCTGCGCGAACCCGGTGCCGCCGATCAAGTTCTTGGGGTCGATGGTCTGGATACAGGGCAGATCGATATCTTTCCCGTTTCAGACCTCGAAGACCTCGGGCTTTATGGATACCTGCACGAAGGTTGCGGTGTGTCCGAGGATCAGCTGAACCGCGCCACGCTGGACGCCATCGAAGGCTGGGTGATGGTGGTGCGCAGTGCCGCGTTTCACGATCGCGCGGCCAACTTGACGCCTGACGCCCGCCTTCACCTGCAAGGACTTTATACCGAAGAGGCCACCAACTGGACCGGCGGCGCGATCGACACTGAAAGCGCGCGGCCCTTCTCGGCCCCGCAATCCCCGATCGAGACCGGCGCACCCAACCGCATCGGCTCGGCCCTGTTGGCGGTGATCATCTTGTTTGTTGTCGGAGGTGCCCTGTGGCTGATCCTGTAGTCTTCACCCCGAACAAGCGCGCCTATATCCAAACCAACCTGACCCTGGCCGCCATCGCCATGGCGGGCGCGATGATCGTGCTTTGGCTGATCGGAAACCCCTATGTCTGGACCGGAGCGCCCGCCGGGCTTGCAGCCATCGGCATCCGCGCGTGGTATCTGGCGTCCGAGGAACTGAGCAATGCGTGGGAAATGTCTGACAGCACCCTCACCGGTCCCGGCCCGCGCAAGGTTGCGCTGAACCAGATCGAAGCCGTCAACACGATGGGCAGTTTCGTGCAGGTCGTCACCAAAAGCGGCGACAAGCACCTGATCAAGTACCAAGCCGACCCCGCCGCCACCAAAGCCGCCATAGAAAGGGCCATGGGATGAGCGACGACTGCTGGCGCAAGAAAATACCCGACACTGAACAGGTGCTGTGGCATGGGCGGCCTGACCAGGGATATTTTCCTCCACGCCTGAGATGGGCATATGGCATTCTAATTGCCTGCCTTGCGCTCAGTTGGATTGCCAGCCCATGGTTTGCGGAGACTGCGCGCGATTATTGGAAGCTTATCGGTTGCACGTTGTTGTTGGCGTTTTTCATGTGGTGGGAACAGTTAATCCGCACGCGGCGCGTCTATGTCGTGACCAACCGCAACGTCTGGTGGATCAGCGAGATATTCAAAGCAAAATCCTTATCCGTTCATCCCGACCTGAAATTCTATCGCAACGGACACAACATCGTGTTTTCGCAGCTGCGGTTTCTGGTATTCGAATACCTGCCCGACCCGGACGCCGCCATGGCAGCCCTGATCAAAGCCCGAGAGGCCCAGACATGACCGACCAGATTTTCACCAATGCCCGCCTGATCGACCCCGAGGCCGGAACGGACACAGTTGGTTGGCTGCACGTCTCGGAAGGCCGCATTGCTGGCCTCGGCGAAGGTGCCGCTCCGGCCACAGACGCACAGGTGATCGACTGCGGCGGGCAATGTCTAGCCCCCGGCATCGTCGATATCGGAGTCAAGGTTTGCGAGCCGGGCGAACGGCACAAGGAAAGCTATAAATCCGCCGGCTTGGCTGCCGCAGCGGGCGGCGTAACCACCATCGTTACCCGTCCCGATACACTGCCCGCCATCGACACACCCGAAACGCTGGAATTCGCCACGCGCCGCGCGCAGGCGGATGCGCCGGTCAATGTGCTGCCCATGGCCGCGCTGACCAAGGGCCGCGAAGGGCGCGAGATGACCGAGATCGGCTTTCTGCAAGATGCAGGCGCTGTGGCCTTTACCGATTGCGACCACGTAGTCGCCAATACCAAGGTTTTTTCCCGCGCGCTGACCTATGCCAAATCCTGCGGCGTGCTGGTGATAGCGCATCCGCAGGAACCGGGACTCAGCACCGGGGCCGCCGCTACCAGCGGTAAGTTCGCCGCGCTTTATGGGTTGCCTGCCGTTTCGCCCATGGCAGAACGCATGGGGCTGGACCGCGATATTGCTCTGCTTGAGATGACCGGAGCCGCCTACCACGCCGATCAGATCACCACCGCCCGCGCCCTGCCCGCGCTGGAGCGCGCCAAGCGGAACGGGCTGAATATCACCGCAGGCACCTCGATCCACCATCTGACGCTGAACGAATTGGACGTGGCCGACTATCGCACCTTCTTCAAGGTCAAGCCGCCGCTGCGGTCCGAGGATGACCGGCAAGCCGTAATTGAGGCGGTGCGCACTGGGCTGATCGACATCATCAGTTCGATGCACACGCCACAGGACGAGGAAAGCAAACGCCTGCCGTTTGAAGAGGCAGCATCGGGCGCAGTGGCGCTTGAGACGTTATTGCCTGCCGCACTGCGCCTCTATCACGCCGAGCAACTGGACCTGCCGACCCTGTTCCGCGCCATGGCCTTGAACCCGGCCAAACGGCTGGGGCTGGAGAGCGGACGACTAGCCGAAGGCGCACCAGCTGATCTGGTGCTGTTTGACCCGGACGTGCCCTTTGTGCTGGATCGCTTCAGCCTGAAATCGAAATCGCAGAACACTCCGTTTGACGGCCAGCGGATGCAGGGTAAGGTCACGGCAACCTATGTCGCAGGCCAAGAAGTATACCGGAGACCCTGATGCCCCCAATTGACAGTTCCACGGCCCAACTGATCCTTTGGGCCGCATTTGGCTATCTGATAGGGTCGATCCCTTTTGGTCTGATCCTTGCCAAGGTGATGGGGCTGGGAAATCTGCGCAATATCGGCTCGGGCAATATCGGCGCGACCAATGTCCTGCGTACCGGGAACAAACGCGCTGCTGCGCTGACCCTGATCTTTGACGCCGCCAAAGGCGGGGTCGCTGTCCTGCTGGCGCGCGCACTGGCCGGAGAAGACGCCGCTCAAATCGCCGCCCTGGCCGCGTTTTTGGGCCATTGCTTTCCGGTCTGGCTGGGGTTCAAGGGCGGCAAGGGTGTCGCGACCTTCCTCGGCCTGTGGCTGGCATTGGATTGGCGCGTCGGCGTAGCCTGTTGCCTGACATGGCTGGTGACGGCGCTGATCTGGCGCATCTCGTCTCTCGCGGCTCTGATGGCTGCGGCGATGTCGACAATCTGGATCATGGTGCTGACTGAGTCCCCGACATTTGGGCTGGGTGTTATCCTGACCTTGCTGGTCTACTGGCGCCATAGCGCCAATATCGCGCGCATCAAAGCTGGAACCGAGCCAAAAATCGGTCAGTCTTGACCGCCTCGGACACGTTTCTGACCGCATTCTTCGCAATCCCTCTTGGCACGTCTAATGGGCAGAGCGGCGCCAAATCCTATGTCGTCAGTCGATCCGAGTTGGCGGGTGGGAAATCCCACAAACTGGTGGCCCGTGAACGCGGTGGGCCGGACTATATCAGCCTGAACCTTTATCTGACCAAAAACAGCGGCGCCCTGCTGCGCCCCTGTGAGATGTCGGCACAAAAAGTCACTGAATTCGTGATTTCTTTTCAGCCCGAAAAGTAAGCATCGCCCTTTATTCATGGGCGAAACGCGTTTGTTACCTCATGATCACATTTGATTGTTTTGAACGTGATCAGACCGGCCCCCACTTCGGGGTCGTGACGGCCAATTACCGACCGCACAGAACAAAATCGACAGGGTTGCCCAGATACAATTACTGTGTCGTCCGGTGGCTCAATTCACGAAAGGTGAACACCATGAACAAGATCAAATCCCTCATCGGCGGCGTTGCGCTGTCCGTCGCAGTTGCAAGCACGGCTCTGGCCGCTGGCGTTGAACTGAACGCAAGCTCGACCGGCCTGGCGCTGCAGGGTTATGACCCGGTTGCCTACTTCACCGTTGGCGAAGCCACCAAGGGCGACTACCGCATCACCACACTGCACAACGATGCGCTGTACCGCTTTGCTTCGGAAGAAAACAAAGTTGCATTTGAAGAAAACCCCGAAGCGTACCTGCCCGCATATGGCGGCTACTGCGCATTCGGCACCGCGATGGGCTTCAAGTTTGACGGCGACCCGAACTACTGGAAAATCGTTGACAACAAGCTGTACCTGAACCTGTCGGCCGACATTCAGGAACGCTGGGAAGGCGATATCCCGGGCTTTAACGAGCGCGCAGACGCCAACTGGAAAGACATTGCCGGCAAAACTCCGGCAGAGCTGCAAGCTCAATAATCCACTCACGGATTACCTCGGGGCGGCGGCAGAGAAATCTGCCGCCGTTTTTCGTTGGACAGCTATCTGTAGATAGTTTCCCTTCCGCAAGCAAACTTTCAACCGCACGACGCCCCTCTGCCACGTCGGTTCGGTGAAAACCCCCTCCTTCGCTAAATCACCGAGTGATCCAACCCTTCGCTCAAACGCATTCAAATATGCAAGTGCGCGATCCAAGCCGGGAAAGGCGCAATAAACCGAGCTGAGGGAAAGAAGCACGACATGAGAAAAAAGATTTTGGCGGCCACTGGCCTTGCGTTTCTGGCGGCGGGATCAGCCGCTGCGCAATCTTCAGGCGACTGGACGTGGTTCTATGGCGGTCTGCAAGTCGGATATGCCGATATCGACACAAACATCTCGGGCATCGACGGCGACGGTGCGATTGGCGGCATCATTCTGGGCTATGACTACGATCTTGGCGATTGGGTTGTTGGCGGCGGCTTCGACTACGATTGGACAGACGTTGATCTGAGTGGCGCAGCCACGGTCGAGGATGTTTGGCGCATCAAAGCGCACGCGGGTTACAAAGTCACATCGCAAGGGCTGCTTTATGGCATCGGCGGCTTTGCCGAAGCCGGAACCGATAATCTGGGTAGTGACGATGGTTGGTTCATCGGTGCCGGGTACGAACAGATCGTTGCCCCGAATGTAAGCATCAGTGGCGAAATCCTGTATCACGAGTTCAACGACTTCAATTCATCCGGCGTCGACGTCGATGCGACCACCTTTCAGGCCCGCGCCGCATACCGGTTCTGACCCATTCCTTGCGCACAAGCTTGGTCCCGACCAGAAGTCGGGGCCATGTCAGATCATAGTTCCAGGATGGTGCTGCCCGTTGTCTTGCGTGCCTCAAGCGTGCGATGCGCCTCAGCCACCTGATCCAGCGGGAAACGCTGGTCGATGTGGATTTTGACCTCGCCCCCATCAACTTTGTTGAACAGACGGCGCGCCATCGCCTGACAAACGCTGTGATCGGCAATATGCGTGAACAAGGTGGGCCGTGTGATCTTGATCGAGCCTTTCTTGGCCAGAATGCCGATGTCGATAAGCGGTACCGAGCCCGATGCATTGCCAAACGAGATCATCATCCCCAGTGGCTTGAGACTGTCGAGCGAGCCGTTGAACGTATCCGCTCCGATCGAGTCCATTACCACGTCCACGCCTTTACCACCCGTGATCTCGGCCACGCGCTCGGCGAAGTCTTCGGTGCGATAGTTGATGCAATGCGCCGCCCCGTTGAACTTGGCGAGGCTACATTTTTCGTCCGTTCCTGCGGTCCCGATCAGTTTAATCCCCTCGGATTTAGCCCATTGGCAGGCGATCAAGCCTACACCTCCGGCTGCGGCGTGGAACAGAACCGTATCCCCGCGTTTCAACGGCGTCGTGCGATGAAATAGATATTCGACCGTCATCCCCTTGAGCATCATTGCGGCAGCCGTGTCAAATGAGATGCTTTCAGGCAGCGGGCACACTTGCGCCGCAGGCATAACCCGCGCCTCGCAATAGGCCCCGGCTGGCATTGCGGCATAGGCCGCGCGCTGACCGGGTTCCAGATGGGTCACGCCTTCGCCCGCTGCCTCGATCACGCCCGAGGCTTCCATTCCCAGCGCGTGTGGCAGCTCAAGCGGGTAAAGACCCGCGCGCTGGTACACGTCGATAAAATTCAGTCCGCAGGCACGGTGACGAATGCGCACCTCGCCCGGTCCCGGCTCGCCCACCGGGCGATCTTCGAGGGTCAGAACCTCGGGGCCACCATGTTTGTGAATGACGACTGTACGTGCCGTTTGCTGCATACTCACCTCCTGTACCCTGACGACAAGCTAACACGCTTGTGACGCAGCGCAATCGGCACAAAAGCGCAACCCGGCGCAAATCGGGAAAAACTGTGCTATACTCGGGGGTAAGCGTTGCCGGCGGGTCCGGCCCAGGGCAACCGATGCCGGATTCTCTCTGCTGCGCCAAGCCGCAAAAGAGGAGGGGATGACGATGGCGAAAACGATTGGAAACCCGGTAAGCTGGGCTGCGCGAAATCTTGGCGCTACCAGCGATCACATCGCGGAAAGCGTCAACAGCCTAGGCAGTGCCGACACACGAAAACTGCCAGCTGTTCGAGATCTGACCATGCAGGACCTGCGGGAATGTTTGAAGGCCGGGGGTCGCGACTTTCTGGAAACCCGCGCGGATGCGGTGTTTGTCGTGCTGATCTATCCGATTGCGGGCTTGCTGATGTTTGGGTTGGGGCTGGACCGCAACATGATCCCTCTGCTGGCCCCTCTGGTCGCAGGGTTCGCGCTGATCGGCCCTGTAGCCGCCGTTGGCCTCTATGAGATCAGCCGCACCCGTGAAAAGGGCGGCGAGGCGCATTGGCTGGACGCGCTGTCTGTATTCCGCTCACCTTCCTTCGGCGCCATTCTCGCGCTGGGGTTCTATCTGGTTATGTTGTTTCTGATCTGGCTGATGGTCGCACAGAGCATCTATGTGCGAACCCTTGGTCCTGATCTGCCAGAGTCGTTGGGCGCATTTCTGACTCAGACCTTCACGACCGGCGCGGGTTGGACCATGATCCTGTTCGGCAACGCGGTCGGCTTTTTGTTCGCCCTGATCGCGCTTGCGGTCAGCGTTGTCAGCTTTCCGCTGTTGCTGGACCGCAAGGTCGGGCTGCCGGTTGCTGTGGTGACGTCGGTCCGGGTGCTGAGACAGAACCCCGCCGTCATCCTGGGTTGGGGATTCATCGTCGTCGGAATGCTTATCCTGGGCGCGATCCCGCTGCTGCTGGGGCTGATCGTGGTGATCCCGGTTCTGGGCCACGCCACGTGGCATCTCTACCGCCGCGCCGTGGCCTGAACAGGCTGGCGGTGTTTAGCCGCCCACCTTCAGAACGATTTTGCCGATATGGCCCGAGCTTTCCATCCGTGTATGGGCCGCTGCGGCCTCGGCCATATCAAATTCGCTGTCCATAACCGGTGCAACCTTGCCTGCATCCAACAGCGGCCAGACCGCCTCGCGCAGGTCCTGGGCGATTTTGGCCTTAGCCAGATCGGATTGCGGGCGCAGGGTGCTGCCGGTCAAGGTCAGGCGTTTCACCATCATCATGGCAAAGTTCAGCTCGACCTTGGGGCCTTGCAGGAAGGCGATTTGAACCAGCCGCCCATCCTCGGTCAGAGCCTTAACGTTGCCCGGGATATAGTCCCCGCCCACCATATCAAGGATTAGGTTCGCCCCGCCTTCGGCGCGCATGGTGGATACGAAATCCTCATCCCGGTAATTAATCGCCTTTTCGGCCCCCAGTTTCTCGCAGGCGGCACATTTCTCGGCCGATCCGGCGGTGGCAAAGACCCGTGCGCCGAACGCATTTGCAAGCTGGATCGCCGTTGTTCCGATCCCGCTGGACCCACCGTGAACCAAAAACCGCTCGCCCGCTTTCAGACCGCCGCGTGTGAACACATTGGACCAGACGGTAAAGAAGGTCTCGGGCAGACACGCAGCCTCCTTAAGGCCCATCCCCTCTGGCACGGGCAGGCAATGGGCAGCGGGCGTGGCAACGTATTCGGCATAGCCACCGCCGGGCAACAAGGCGCAAACCTGATCGCCGATGGCGACACCTTCGACCCCTGCGCCGAGGGCAACGACTTCGCCCGACGCCTCAAGCCCCGGCAGATCACTCGCGCCCGGAGGCGGATCATACGCGCCCGCACGCTGCAAAGCATCCGGGCGGTTCACACCCGCATAGGCCACTTTCAACACCACCTGACCAGCGGCGGGCTCGGGCACTGGGCGTTCGGTCAGTTGCAACACATCCGGGCCGCCGGGCTTGGTGATTTCAACGGCGCGCATCATTTGGGTCATAGGCAAGTCCTCCTTGGCGCAATGCCTAGCAGGCGAAATCGGAAAGGCCCAGACACTTACGTGCTACTTGCGTGGGTTCAGCATTCCCGGCAGATCAGCCCGCATCTTCATCGGCGCTTTCACCTGACCGGCCAGCCAATTCGGAACCGCAAGGAAAGGTTTGAACAGAGGGTTGCCGTTCACCTGCGCCTTGAGCTTTTCAAACTGCATGACGTTATCGATGCGGCGATCCAGAAACTCCCACGTCTTCTGATGATCCGGCGAATCATCCCCCAGCCAGAACAGTACGGTCGAGGAATAGACCCCCGACAGCGTCGCCCGTTTGGTGTACCAGTTCACATCATCCGAGGTATCCCCCAGCGTGTCCCAGATCAGGTCGCAGGTCTGCCACATCGCCTTCGCCCCATCCGCCGCATGCATCGGCAGCGAAAACAGCGTCATGCCGCGGCGCACCAATTCCTTATCATCGACGGCCTGTAGGCGAAACCGGACCGCAGCGGCGATACGGTCGCGGAACTTCAGATCGCTCAAATCCTCGGCTTTCAAGCGTTCCACCATGGCCGCATCCCCCTGGGCATGAAAAGCCAGCGCCATATCGACCGCGCCACGGGGGCAGATTGAGCGGGCCAGCGCCACATCAATATCGCAATCACTGATGGCCATGCGAAAGCTGGTTTCCGACCATCCGTCAAACGGGACATGGTCCAGCATCGCATTCAATAGCTGCTCTTTTGCGTCTACATAAGTGGTGGTCATGGCGGTTCTCCGGGTTCTGGCACCAGTACTAGACAAGTTAGAACGGCTTTGCTATACGGCCACTTCCTGCAATTTCCTTGCAACTCTATCTAGAAAGGTGGTGACAACCACATGCAGGTTAGTGTTCGCGACAATAACGTCGATCAGGCGCTTCGTGCCCTGAAGAAAAAGCTGCAGCGCGAAGGCGTGTTCCGTGAAATGAAGCTGAAGCAACATTTCGAGAAACCGTCCGAGAAAAAAGCGCGCGAGAAAGCTGAAGCGATCCGCCGTGCCCGTAAACTGGCACGTAAGAAAGCACAGCGCGAAGGTTTGCTCTAAAACCCCGCTCGTCCAGCTTTGGATGACACTATTTGACGACCCCCGACGCATCGCTCGGGGGTTTGTCGTTTCTGGCCCAAAGAAAAACGCCCCGGAACATCAGGGGCGTCAGGATCAGTAGATTTTGGGCACGTGCAGCTCATCCGGCAGAACACGACGTTCATATTCGGGGTTGTACTTGCGATCCGGCAGATTGACCTTTTCTTGCGGTACATCGGTGTAGGGGATCTTGGTCAACAAGTGTTCGATACAGTTCAGACGTTCGCGCTTTTTGTCATTGCCTTCGACGATGTACCACGGCGCTTCCGAGATATTGGTGCGGAACAGCATATCCTCTTTGGCCTTGGTGTAAGCCTCCCACCGGATGCGGGATTCCAGATCCATCGGCGACAGCTTCCACTGTTTCATCGGATCGTGAATACGCATCAAGAATCGCAACTGCTGTTCTTCATCGGTGATCGAGAACCAGTATTTCAGCAAAATGATGCCCGAGCGCACCAGCATCCGTTCAAATTCGGGAACATCCTGAAAGAACTGTTCAACCTGATCTTCGGTGGCAAAACCCATGACCCGCTCGACGCCCGCGCGGTTGTACCATGACCGGTCAAACAGCACGATCTCGCCCGCCGCCGGCAGGTGCGGAACGTAGCGCTGGAAATACCACTGGCTTTGTTCCCGGCGACTGGGCGCGGGCAAAGCCACAACCCGCGCGACCCGAGGGTTCAGACGCTGGGTGATCCGCTTGATCACGCCCCCCTTGCCCGCGCTGTCACGCCCTTCGAACAGGATACAAACCTTGGCCCCGGTATGCTGTACCCAATCCTGCACCCTGATCAGTTCAGCCTGAAGGCGCAGCAGGTTGCGGAAATAGACCTTGCGGTCCAGCATCTCAGGGTGCTGATCCTTATAGATCTTGCGGATCTCCATCGAGAGCATGGGCTCGCTAAACTCGATCTCGAAATCTTCGTCTAGCGTGTCTTCCAGCTCGGCCTCAAGCCAGTCTTTGGGGGCGTCGTTGTATTCGTCAGCCAAGGTCTGCTCCTTACTAGTAACCGGGTTCGGACCCTATCGGGCGCATGTAACCGCCTGATGTCATCAGATGAATTGATGAAAGCCCTTTCCTATGCTCATCGGACCGTTACGGCAAGGTCGCGGGTCGGACACGGAAACGGCACCCTTTCCAAATATGTGGACCTGAAAACGCCCGAATGCAAGCGACGGAATTGACGCATTGCCAGTGGGTTGCACTCCGCCGGCTTGCATCAACGTGCCCTATTGCTGCATCAAGGCCCGGTCAAAACCGCGAGAGGCCTGTGGCGCATTTCCTTTCCCTTCTGCCCGTTATTTGGCCCTGGCTCATCCTGATCGCCGCTCAGATCAGCGCGATGTACAGTCGATGGCGTCTTTGCGCATCGTTGCTGAGCCTGTTCGGAACGGTCGCCTTCGCGCAGGGGCTGGTTTCGGCCAGCGCCTTAATGGTCGCGATTGCCGGGCTTGCAGGGGCCGCAGCGCTGCGCCGCACCTCCGGGCTTTGGTCTTTGCCTGGCCATATCGCGCTGATCTTGTGGTGTGTGGCCTTGGGTGCGCATATCGTTCCGGGGTTCAACAATCTTCTGGTGCTTGATCAGGTGCAGGCCGGACCAGAAAGCACCGATTTCTCCATGTATTTGAATCTGGACAAACCTTTGGTTCTGTTCGCCGCACTTCTGGTCTGGCCCGGTCAGAATGCAGGCTTGCCCGCTATTCGCAAAACGCCATTGATCCTGGGGATTTTGACCTTGCCCGCTTTATTTGCGCTAGGCCTGTCCCAGCAAGCGGTGCGCCCCGAGGTTGGTCTGCCACATTGGTGGCTGATCTTTGCGCTGTCCAACCTGTTCCTAACCTGTTTGGCGGAAGAGGCCTTTTTTCGCGGCTATCTGCAATTGGCCCTGTCCTCAAAGCTCGGCGCGGCCTTTGGTATCGCTGCGGCCAGCCTGTTGTTTGGGCTGGTGCATTTTGCCGGTGGCCCGGCGCTTGTCGTGTTCGCAGCTATTTTGGGCGCGGGATGCGGATTGGGATATTACGCGACCAACAGGTTATGGGTGCCGGTTCTGATGCATTTCGCCTTCAACGCAGCGCATCTGGCGCTGTTCACCTATCCCGGCCCCGCCTGACGTCAGACCGGCAGCGCCGTAGTCTTGAACACAGTTCTCAGCGCGAATGAGCTTTGCATCTGCGCCACACCCGGCAAGCGCGAAAGGTATTGGCGATGAATGCGGGCAAAATCTTCGGTATTTTCGGCCACGACTTTCAGAATGTAATCCGCCGTCCCGGCCATTAGATGGCATTCCAGCACATCGGGGATACGGGCAACGGCTTTTTCAAACGCGTCCAGAACTTCTTCGGCCTGCCCCTGCAAGGTGATCTCGACAAACACCGTGGTCGGTACGTTCATCTTACGTGCGTCCAGCAGGGCCACATAGTTGCGGATATAGCCCTCAGCCTCAAGCCGTTGGACCCGACGATGGCAGGCCGAGGGCGATAGATTCACCTGCTCGGACAGCTCTGCATTAGACATCCGGCCATTTTTCTGTAACGAGGCCAGAATCTTTCGATCCGTCGTATCTAGGCTCATGGGCGCAATTCCTTTGCGTGACTGGAGCATTATACAGGAAATTCTCCCGAATAGAACCGCCAGGACAGGCAGAGTTTCACAGAAATTGCAGCGCAGTTTGCCCATTATTTAGGCAGTTTATGAACGGAGAGACCAAATGAAAATCGGTTGCCCAAAAGAGATCAAACCGCAGGAGTTCCGCGTCGGCATGACCCCGAATGCTGCGCAGGAAGCGGTTGCGCGGGGTCATGAGGTGATCATCGAAACAGGCGCGGGCCTGGGCTCGGGCTTTGACAATGCCGACTATGTCGCTGCTGGTGCACAGATCGTAGACACCGCCGCCGAGGTATTCGCCACCGCTGACATGATCGTCAAGGTCAAGGAACCTCAGGCAGGTGAGCGCAAGATGCTGCGCGAAGGCCAGTTGCTGTTTACCTATCTGCACCTCGCCCCCGATCCGGATCAGACCCATGACCTGCTGTCCTCGGGCTGTACTGCCATCGCCTATGAGACAGTGACCGATGCAAACGGCGGCCTGCCGCTGCTGGCTCCTATGTCAGAGGTTGCCGGGCGTCTGGCCCCGCAGGTCGGGTCTTGGACGCTGCAAAAAGCCAATGGCGGACGCGGTGTGCTGATGGGCGGCGTGCCAGGTGTCGGGCCCGCAAAAGTTGTTGTGATTGGCGGCGGTGTGGTCGGCACGCATGCGGCCAAGATCGCTGCGGGCATGGGCGCGGATGTGACGGTTCTGGACCGCTCGCTGCCCCGCCTGCGCTATCTGGATGACGTGTTCGGCAGGCAGTTCAAGAACCAGTATTCTACCGCTGGTGCCACCGCCGAGCTGATCCAGACGGCAGATATGGTGATCGGCGCGGTTCTGATCCCCGGCGCAGCAGCACCCAAACTGATCACCCGCGCGCAACTGTCCACCATGAAACCCGGCGCGGTTCTGGTCGACGTTGCCATCGACCAGGGCGGCTGTTTCGAGACGTCGAAGGCCACCACGCATGCCGATCCGATCTACGAGGTCGATGGCGTCATGCATTACTGCGTTGCCAACATGCCCGGTGCCGTGGCGCGCACATCGACCATCGCGCTGGGCAATGCGACAATGCCATTCATGCTGGCTCTGGCTGACAAGGGCTGGAAACAGGCCTGCCAGGACGATCCACATTTGATGGCAGGTCTGAACGTCCATGCAGGTCAGCTAACCTACTACGCGGTTGGCAAAGCCTTGGGGATCGACGTCGTTTCCCCCAACGTGGTCATCAAAGCCTGAACGGCTCCCGCCCCTGAGAGCGCCCTCTCCCGAGGGCGCCTACAGCGTTGGGCATAGCGCCGCGTCTGCGACGCGGCGCGGAGGGCACAAGACGAACGCTCCCGCAAAACGCAACAGCGCCGCGCGATTAGCGCGGCGCTGGGCCCAACCGGAAAAGGGCATTTCAATGCCCGTATGACGGGCGGGAGATTTACGCCTGCTTGTGAATCTCGACCGAATGCGGGTAAGGGATCGAAACGCCCTTGGCGTCGAATGCCTCTTTCACAGCTTTGGTCAGCTCGAATTTCACGTCCCAGTAATCTCCTGCGTCACACCATAGGCGCGCTGTCAGGTCGACCGAGCTATCGCCAAGATTTGTCACACGTACCCAGGGCTCCGGGTCGCTGTGAATACGCTTGTCGGTTTTGGCCTCGTCCAGAATGATCTGCATCGCGGCATCCGCACTGTCGCCATAGTCGATCCCGAACACCAGATCGACGCGGCGAGTGTCATGGGCCGAGTAATTGGTGATCACGCTGCCCCAGGCCTGCCCATTGGGCACGATGATCTGGACGTTGTCAGGGGTGACCAGTTCCGTTGTGAACAGGTTCAGATCCTTCACCGTCCCGGCAGTACCGCCAATATCGACATACTGACCCAGCTTGTACGGCCGGAATACGACCAGCATCACCCCGGCCGCCAAATCGCTGAGCGTCCCCTGCAAGGCTAGACCAATGGCCAGCGAGGCGGCACCCAGAATAGCGACGATACTTGTGGCCTCGATCCCGAAAATGCCCAGAACAGCGACCAGCACCATCGCCAGGATCGCCCACTTCACCAGGCTGGCAACAAAGTTCCCTAGCGTCGGATCGATTTGTGGGGTTGCGTTGATGCGACGCCGCACCACGCCCGCGATCATTCCAGCCACGGTCCAGCCCAGCACCAGAACAATCAGTGCCTTCACGGCATTCATCACCAGCGGCGCAAAAGCACCGACCTGTGTTGCAACTTCATCCACGCGTTTCTCCTTCTACAAGCCATAAGAAAACCCGCGACGCGCGCGGAGATCACCAAACTGTGAGCGATAAATACGCGCCAGTCTAGGTGCGGATTACTCTGCTTTTCCCCGCCTGTTCCCGAATGCACAATATCTGACCAGTAACGCACAGCGCGCGCCACTGGTAGATCGGCGCCGCAACACCTAACTGTGTTCGGAACCTTCATACAGGAGCCCCCATGCTGGACGCCGCAAACCACCCGATCACTGCCCGCTGGCCCGCACAGTCACCGGAAAAACTGCAACTCTATTCCTACCCCACGCCCAACGGCGTCAAAGTCTCGATCATGCTCGAAGAGATCGGCCTGCCCTATGAGGCGCATCTGGTCACGCTGGCGGACTCAGACGTAAAAAGCCTCGAATTCCTTTCGCTAAACCCCAACAACAAGATCCCGGCCATCATCGACCCGAACGGACAGGATGGCGAGCCGGTCTCATTGTTCGAAAGCGGTGCGATCCTGCTGTATCTGGCTGAGAAAAGCGGTCAGCGGATCGGAAAAACCGCGGCGGACAAAGCACGTGTGACCCAATGGTTGATGTTCCAGATGGGCGGGCTGGGTCCGATGTTCGGGCAGCTTGGCTATTTCCACAAATTCGCTGGCAGCGAGATCGAAGACCCTCGCCCGCGCGAGCGCTACATCAACGAGGCCAAGCGTCTGTTGAACGTCGTTAACACGCAGCTGGACGGGCAGGACTGGATCGCCGGGGACTACTCGATCGCCGATATCGCCATAGTCCCATGGCTGCGCGGGTTGGACTACTACGGCGTCAAAGACCTGCTCGGATGGTCGGATTTCGCCAACCTTCAGCCTTATGTGGACCGCTTCCTGGAACGTCCAGCAGTCCAGCGCGGATTAACTATACCTGCGACAAGCTAAGGTAGATCGGGGGCGAGGCATTGCCCCGCCCCATCGCCCGCTATCCGGGCAGTTGTCCGGTCAGAACATAGCGTAGCACCTCGACCACCTGAGCGGGGTGCTCGGCGACGGCCAGCGCGGCGGCGTCGACCTCTTTCAACGCGTGCTGGTGATCGGGGCCGTGCAGCACGATCAGCGATTTGCCCAAGGCTGCGGCGTAGCCCGCATCAAACGCGGCGTTCCACTGTTTATATTTGTCGCCAAACCGCACAACGACCACGTCGGCATCCGCAATGCCCTTTCGGGTGCGAATGGCGTTGACCATCGCACCTTTGTGGTCGTGCCAGTATTTGTTCGACTCTGCCCCCAGAATGGCCACGCCGCAATCGTCGCTGGCGGCGTGATCGGTGACGGGGCTGTTGAAAGTGACATCCAGCCCCTTCGCGCCATCGATGATCTGTTCCCGCCAATCGGTATGGATTTCACCCGAGAGGTATACGTTCAGGCCCATAGGTAACTCCTTGTTATTTGTCTGCGACCCTAGTCAGAAATCGGCGGCAACCCAAGGGGCCATCAGAAGCGCAACCGCCAGAAAATCGACTGATCCTCTTTCACCGCCCGCCGGGCTGTACTGCGATGCTTGCTGCCCAGCATTGGGGGCATCTCGCGCGTTTGTTGGAACCCGAATGCACGCGGGAGACGGGTATAGATCGAACGCGGCGGCAGCCTGCCCCATGTGATCCCCTTCAGTTTGGCACCGGGCTCTGGCTGATGCATCCAGACATCACGCACGGCAAACTCATCCCGCAGCAGCATCAGGACCGACAGCATCATCACATCGGCCCAGATTTTGGCGTATCTCTGCTGCAGGCTTTGCTCATAGTCGCTGGTCAGCCGCAATGCCCGCGACCGGGGCGCACGATGTTGCAACCGCCGCCGGGCGCGACCCACGAAACGTAGCCAGTCGGACTGGATCTCTTCGATCAGGCAATGGCCGCTTTGCAGGTCCAGATCCAGACGACACCAAGCCAGTGTCGGGCGCCCGTGCCTGCGAACCGGGTGCAGGCTGCTTTGATAAGCGCCAACCTCAGCACGCTGTTCGAATTGCCACAGTAACGCCGCGTGTTCGCTTGGGAACCCAAGCTGAACCACCAGATTGTGGGCTTTACGTGTTGTCTGCTCGCCGGACCAGATGTCGAAGCTCAGGCAGAAATCCAGCCAATCGGATTGATACACAACCTCTAGCCCCCTTGTCGTCGCCGGGCCCAAAGCCCCAAGCCGCATCGCGCGGTCCGCATGGGCCACGGCCATTACATCGTGCCGCCGCAAGACCCCGCCACAAGACGCAACGATCGGCTGCACCAAAGGGCGCATCAGAAAGCGGGACAGTTCAGACTGTTTAAGGTCCGAGATCGGCATCTCGGCCTGCATCGACTGGCACAGCAACCACGGGCTTTGCCGGTCCGGAAAATAGGGAAAGGGCATCTCTTGCGGCAATATCTGCCGGATCATCGAGATGTCTTGACGTTTCATGACAGCTCTCCAACGGGAAACAAGGCCCGCCGGAATGCTGGCGGGCAATCAGAAAATGAAAGGCGCTTGGGCGCGTTTGGGATCTGACATCTGGCAGACTCCGGGGTTTGATTGCGTTAGGAGGGCGTAAATAGGGTGGCTTGCCGATTCTGCTCAACCCCCTGAAAGGGCCCGCAGCTTTCTGTTGCGACACGGCAACACCATTCCCAGAAACGAGAAAAGCGCGCCCGCAGGCGCGCTTTGCATTTGGATCAAGGCCGGTTTAACCGCGCAGAACGCCGCCAGTGGCCTTACCGACCTTGGCGATGATCTTCTGGCCCACCGCCTCGATATCTTCTTCTTTCAGCGTCTTGTCCGTCGGTTGCAAGCGCACGGTAATGGCCAGAGATTTCTTACCCTCACCCAGGCTGCCACCGATGAATTCGTCAAAGACACGCACATCCTCGATCAGCGCCTTATCCGCGCCCGCCGCTGCATTGACCAGCGTCAGCGCCTCGACATCAGCATCTACGACAAAGGCAAAGTCACGCTCGACAGCTTGCAGATCGCGCAGTTCCAATGCTGCGCGGGTTGCGCCGGATTTGCGGGGCAGAGGTACCTCGTCCGGCCAGATGGTAAAGGCCATCGCCGGGCCTTTGATACCCATCGCCTGCAAAATACGCGGGTGCAGTTCACCGAACACACCCAGCACCTTTTTCGGTCCCAGGCAGATCTTGCCGTGCCGCCCAGGATGCCACCACACATCACCATCGCGCAGGACCTGCACCTTGGCGGGCGCTCCGATGGCCGCCAGCACAGCCTCGACATCCGCCTTGACGTCGAACACATCCACTGCGCGCGTGGCCCCATGCACATCCTTTGGGCCATCGCGGCCCACCAAGAGACCGGCGATCTGGGTTTTCTGATCGCCCGGCTCGCCATCATGGAAGACCGGACCAACCTCGAACAGAGCGACATCCGCAAAGCCGCGCGCCTGATTACGCGCGGCCGCCTGCAGCAGGCCGGGCAGCAGATCGGGACGCATGTGGCTCATTTCCGAGGAAATCGGGTTTTCCAGCTGCGTCGCGGCATCGCCACCCCCAAAAAGGGCGGCCGAGGCCTGATCAATGAAGGTATAGGACACACATTCATTGTATCCCAGCGCCGCGCAGGTCCGGCGCGCCATCGACTGACGGCGCTGCGTCGGTGTCATCACCGCCTTGGGGATGCCATCAGTCACACGCGGCAGCGGTTTGCCCTGCAGCTTGGTCAGGGAGGCGATCCGCGCGACCTCTTCCACCAGATCGGCCTCACCCATGATATCGGGACGCCAACTGGGCACATGGGCCATCTCACCCTCAAGACGGAAGCCCAGACGGGTCAGGGTCTGGCGCTGTTCGCTTTCGGGTATCTCCATCCCGACCAGAGACTGCACCCGCGCCGCATCCAACTTATAGGCACGCGCGTGGTTCGGAGCCTTCCCGGCCTCAACAACCGACGACACTTCACCGCCGCAGATATCCAAAATCATCTGCGTCGCCTGCTCCAGCCCTTCACGGGTGAATTGCGGGTCAACGCCGCGTTCAAAGCGGTAACGCGCGTCCGAGTTAATCTTCAGCGCGCGGCCCGTCAGGGCGATCTGCACATGATCCCAGAAGGCGCTTTCGAGGAAGACATTGACCGTCTCATCGGTACAGCCGGTTTCCTCGCCGCCCATGATACCCGCGATGGATTCCGCGCCCTTGTCGTCCGAGATCACCATCATACCGCGCTGCAGAGTGTATTCCTTCTCATCCAGCGCCACCAGCGTTTCACCACCCTTGGCGCGGTGAACCCGCAGGTTGCCCTGCACCTTGTCGGCATCGAAGACGTGCAGCGGGCGGTTCTGGTCAAAGGTCATGTAGTTGGTGATATCCACCAACGCCGAAATGGGCCGCAGACCGATGGCCTTCAACTGATCCTGCAGCCACTGCGGGCTGGGACCGTTCTTGACGCCCCGGATCACACGACCGGTGAAATGCGGCGCGCCGTCCAGTGTGTCGTCATCAATCGTCACCTTGATCGGGCATTCGAAATCCCCCGGCACTGGCGCGTGGATATGCTCTTTCAGCGTGCCAACCCCACGCGCTGCCAGATCACGAGCGATGCCAGCCACACCCAACGCATCGGGGCGGTTCGGCGTGATCGCAATCTCGATCATCGGATCGACCTTGGACGGATCATTCTCGGCCAGCCAGTCCACGAACCGATCACCGACTTCGCCCGAGGGCAGTTCGATAATGCCATCATGCTCGTCCGACAACTCCAGCTCGCGCTCGGATGCCATCATGCCAAAGCTTTCGACGCCCCGGATCTTGCCGACGCTGATGGTGATATCCAGACCGGGGATATACATGCCCGGCTTGCAGACCACGACGGTGATGCCTTCGCGCGCGTTGGGGGCACCGCAGATGATCTGCAGATCGCCTTCATCCGTCGCCACCGTGCAGACGCGCAGCTTGTCGGCGTCGGGGTGTTTCTCGGCCTGTTTCACATGGCCCAGCGTAAAGCCTGCCAGCCGGTCCGCCGGGTTCACGATCTCTTCGACCTCTAGCCCGAGGTCGGTCAGCGCCTCGGCGATCTCATCAACCGACGCGTCCGTGTCGAGGTGGTCTTTCAGCCAGGACAGAGTGAATTTCATTGCTCGGGGCCTTTTTTGGCAGATATCCAGTCGGCACAGGCAATGACAAAGAATGCGCCAAGGTGCAAGCGCTGCGCGTCACGGATAGGTGGGGGTGCGGCCCAAAAGCTCGTCCAATTGCCGCCCGATCCAGCCATGGGGGATAAAATGCCCGCCCGGATGCGTGTCCAGCGTCACCTGCCCGCGTGCGCAATCGGTCCACTCGACCCGGCTGAGGGTCAGGATCGGCACCACACTCCAATCGCCGCGCGGGGTGGCATCGTGGCACTCATACGCCGCGCGCCAAAGGGCCACCGGATAGGTCGTGTCCCCGTTGGTGCCATAGGGGAAGTCCATCACTGTATCGCTGAGGCCATGCACATGGCGCGCCTCGCGCGGGGCTTCGGGGCAGTCCTCGGTCTGGCGGATGCTGCCCGCAACGGCCAACAGGGCGGCAATGTCATTGCCAGACTGGCACACATAGCGCCACGCCATCGCGCCACCAAAGGAATAACCCGAGACGTAGATACGTTCAGGATCAACCGGATAGCGCTTGGCCACATCCTCAAGCACCGCATCGGCAAAGGGCACGTCGCGCGTGTCTGATGTCCAGAAGTCCCAGCTTTTGCCCAAGCCGTTGGGGGCCACCAGCAACACGCCGCGCAGTTTTGTGGCCCCAGCGATGCGCTGATGGTTCACCACCACGGTGCCCTGACGCGCCCAGCCGTGGAAGTGCAACAGAACGGGCAGAGGGGTCTCCCCGTCCCATTCCTCGGGCTCTAACACATGATACGAGCGATCACCCAGATCACAGGCGGTGTCGCCATGGCAATCGGATTTCCAAGGCCCCATGGCGAGTGTCGGGGTTGCGGTTAGCAGCAGAAAAAGCAGTTGGTAAATCATAGGCCGGAGCCTAGCTGCCTGACGCGGACTGTCACGTCACAACCCTGTGGGAGACTGTAACACGCGCAGATTTCGGCCCTCCGGACAGAGCGCAAGCGGCGCTATCGCCAGACCGCGGGATAGCGGTCTGCCAGCTGTGCTGAGCACTTTGTGCCTGCCAAATCCGTGTACTGTTGGAGCGTTGCGCTGGGGGAGATAAATCGCCAGCCTGTCCGGGCGGTGTCGTCCATTGGGCTTGAACCAATTGCGCCACAATGAACGACCAATAGCGCGGCGGCCTATCGGCCTTTGCTCCGCGTCGTCTATTTCCGAAAGCCCTTCATGAGCTTTTTTGTTTTCTGAAGCTTCTCAAACTCATCTTGTCGCCGCTTGGATTCCTTTGACCAAACGTCAGCCGCGATCCGCAAAAAGCCAAACACCGGAAGAAGAACCAAGCCCGTGAATAAATAGCCGATCAATTCCCCGCCAAACCCGAATGCCACGAGCATCGCGACGGATGAAAGCGTGAACAATCCGAATAATTGCCACACCGGATCCCAGTTGCACGTCTTTTGCACCAATCCACATAACGCGCCAGATATACACCCAGAGGATACAATTACCGGCTCAAGCCACCATGCAGGTTCGGCATATCCAGCGCCGCGAACCCATAGTGCCGCAGCCAGCGCAGATCGCTGTCAAAGAACGCCCGCAAGTCAGGAATGCCGTATTTCAGCATCGCCAGGCGGTCGATGCCGATTCCGAAGGCAAAACCCTGATAGACCTCAGGATCAATGCCACCGGCGGCGATCACCTTGGGGTGGACCATGCCCGAGCCCAGAATCTCCATCCAGTCATCACCCTCACCGATCTTCAGCTGACCGTTATCCCAGGAACAGCGGATATCGACCTCGGCCGACGGCTCGGTGAACGGGAAGTGCGAGGCGCGGAAGCGCAGTTCGACGTCGTCGACCTCGAAGAACGCTTTCACGAACTCTTCCAGAACCCATTTCAGGTTCGCCATCGAGATGTCCTTGTCGATGGCCAGCCCTTCGACCTGATGGAACATCGGCGTGTGGGTCTGATCATAGTCGGCGCGATACACACCGCCCGGGCAGATCACGCGGATCGGCGCGCCCTGCAACTCCATCGAGCGGATTTGCACCGGAGACGTATGGGTGCGCAGCACATGCGGCGGGCGCTCGTCGCCTTCGGCGCGGTGCATGTAGAACGTGTCCATTTCGGCCCGCGCGGGGTGGTGGCCGGGGATGTTCAGCGCGTCGAAGTTGTGCCAGTCGGTCTCGATCCGCGGCCCTTCGGCCACCGAGAAGCCCAACTCGGCAAAGATCGCGGTCAGTTCCTCGGTCGCCTGACTGACCGGGTGGATCGAGCCCTGACGGCGCGCGCGGGTCGGCAGGGTGACGTCCAGCCATTCGGTGCGCAGGCGCTCGTCCAGCGCAGCATCGGCCAGCGCGGCTTTCTTGGCCGACAGGGCCGAGTTGATCTCATCCTTCAGCGCATTCAGCGCGGGGCCCGCGACCTGGCGTTCCTCGGGCGTCATTTTGCCCAGCTCGCGCATCTTCAACGCGACCTCGCCTTTTTTGCCCACGGCAGCGACTCGGATCGCCTCAAGCGCGTTCTCGTCACCGGCCTCGGCGATTTGGCCCAGATATTTTGCCTTAAGATCGTCCATGACGCCCTCTGAATTTGGTCGCCAACCTGCTATCGGGCCAGCCCTGCGAATGCAAGCGGGACGGTGCGGATCAATAGCTGTATTCGGGATAAATCCGGGTCAGATCGCCGTTCCAGTCGCCATTGTAGTGATCCAGCAACTCATCGGCGGGGACTTTCCCTGTATCGATGCTTTCCTTCAGGGCGTTCAGGAAATGCGTCTCATCCGGCACCAGCCCGCCTGCGCCGGGGAAGGCGCGGGATTTCAGACCGGCCTCGGAAATCGCCACGACCTCGCGCGCCAGATCGTGCATGTTGATAACGCCAACCTGCGCCTGAAGACCCTGAACGGCAGCCTGAACGCGTAGTTCTTCGCGGGTTTCCGCATCCCAGCCTTTGACCAGATCCCATGCCGCATCCAGCGCGCCTTGGTCATATGTCAGACCAACCCAGAAGGCAGGCAGTGCGCACAAACGCCGCCACGGGCCGCCATCCGCGCCGCGCATCTCCATGTATTTCTTGATGCGAGCCTCGGGGAAGGCGGTTGTCAGGTGGTCGGCCCAATCAGACAGCGTCGGGGTTTCACCGGGCAGCGCAGGCAGTTTGCCCTGCAGGAAATCGCGGAAAGACATGCCCAGCGCGTTAATATATTGACCGTCGCGGTAGACGAAATACATCGGCACATCGAGCGCGTACTGCACATAACGCTCGAACCCAAAGCCCTCTTCGAACACAAACGGCAGCATGCCCGTCCGCGCATCATCCAGATGCCGCCAGATATGGCTGCGCCAGCTTTTCTGGCCGTTGGGCTTGCCCTCAAAGAAAGGCGAATTGGCGAATAGCGCCGTCGCGACCGGCTGCAGCGCCAGCGCCACGCGCAGCTTCTGGACCATGTCGGCCTCGGACCCAAAGTCGATATTGACCTGAACCGTGCAGGTGCGCCGCATCATGGCGCGGCCCATGGTGCCGACCTTTTCCATATAGTCGTTCATCAGCCGATAGCGGCCCTTGGGCATCAACGGCATCTCGTCATGGGTCCAGATCGGAGCCGCGCCCAGCCCGATGAAGCCCACGCCGATCTCATCTGCGATGTCCTTCACCTCGCGCAGGTGGGTGTTCACCTCATCGCAGGTCTCGTGGATCGTCTCCAGCGGGGCACCCGAAAGCTCCAGCGCGCCACCGGGTTCCAGGCTGACATTCGCGCCGTCCTTTTCCAGACCGATCAGGTTGTCGCCCTCGCGCACCTCAGCCCAGCCATGGCGGTCGCGCAGACCTTCCAGCACGGCGACGATCGAGCGTTTACCCTCGAACGGCAGCGGTTTCAGCGTGTCCTTGCAATAGCCGAACTTTTCATGCTCGGTCCCGATGCGCCAATCGGCTTTGGGCTTGCAGCCCGATTCTAGATATTCCGCTAGCTGTTCGTGGCGTTCGATCGGCCCGCCGCCGGACTGGGGGATGGACATGAACCGCTCTCCGATCCTGATGTGTCTGTCTTTGGGTGAGTCGTGGGGTGAAATGCCGCCAGTGTCAATGCAGCCGCAGATGCGCCGGTCGCATCGGGCGCTTTTCCCAGATCACCACGGGATGCACCGCACCGCCGTTCAATTCGGCCAGCATCTGTTCGGTTTTCAGCCCCGGCAGGTTCGAGAACACATCAAAAAGCGCCTCGGCCCCTTCGGCATTCACGGGAATGTGAAGCGTTGGCTGGCCCGGCTGAGACAGTACCCAATGCGCCGGGTTCGAGGTCGGGTCCAGTGCCAGCCGTTCGATCTCGCGCGTGGCGACCATGCCGCCGTCCAGCGGGCCCAGATAGGTGATCTGACCTTCGTCGATGGTGACAACGCCGGGGCCGCCTGCCCCAGTGCGAAATCGCGCGCGCTGAAAACCTATGACGGCCAGCGCCACGGCCACGGCAACCAGAACCCAGCCCATCCAGCCCAGCAGGCCACCGGGACCGCCAATCCAGCTCAGGCCAACCAGCAGGACGGCCACGGCAACCAGCACTTCGCGCCAGCGCCACAGGGTCAGTTTGGCTTCGGGTCGGATGAAACTCATGCCGGGTCCTTCGGGTTCTTGAACAGGATCAGCGAGAACTGTCCTGCTGGTTTGAATCCGATTGCCATATAGGCACGCGCCGCCGAATTGGAAGCCGCAAACAGCACCGCGCGCGACACGCCGCTGGCATTTGCCTCGAGCAGATGCAAGGAAACAGCCAACCGTGCATAGCCGCGCCCGCGCAGCTTGGGCGGGGTATAGACCCCGCCGATCTGAACCACATCGGGCAGGCGCGCATTGAACCCTGTCATCGCCACGGGCTGACCATCGACCACAAGTACCCGGTGCGAATTTAGGTCCAGATAGGTCACATAGTCCTTACGCGCTTGCTTCCGCGCGCGGTCAGGAGCGAAATCCATCGCCTCTATCAAATAGTCGCGTCGCCATTCTTCGGTGATGTCTCCGTTGAACCCACCCAAAGGCTCAAGCATCGCACCGGTGGTATCGGGCACCACAAGTTGGGTCAGGTCCAGAGTGAACCCCGGCTCGTCACTATTGAGTGTCGCGGGACGGCCCGCCCAGCCCGCAAGCTGCATGATCCGCCGCGCTTGGGTCGCCTCGGCTGCAATCCCGAACAGCGGCCTGCCGCGGATCAGGTCGATCGCGGCCAGCAGATCGGCGTCGGAACAATCGGGGCATTGTGGCAGAATCATACCTTCGTTGGTGATGGCAAAAACGGCCCACGGATCGTCACCCAACACCCAGGCACTCAGCGCGCGCGGGCTGGTTCCGCCCAAGCCGTATTCGCGCAGATTGGCCAGCGGAAACATCGAGGTCTGGACATGCCGCGACAGAAACCGGCGGATCGCAGGCACGTCCGTCGTATCAGCCGGTCGCCAGTTCATGACCAATCCCCCAAGGCCTGCTGCCACATGGTCAAGGCCGCCACCGCCGCCGTATCGGCCCGCAGGATGCGCGGCCCAAGACTGACGACATGGGAAAAGGACAACCCGGCCAGGCGCGCGCGCTCTCGATCCGAAAACCCACCCTCGGGCCCGATCAAAATAGCCCAGGGCTGGCCCGACTCATGGGCAGCCAGACGCAAGGCCGAGCCGACCTCGGCCTCATCACAGAACATCAGCTGACGGTCCTCGGGCCATGCGTCCAACAGTCGGTCCAAACGTTGCAGATCGGCAACCTCTGGCACGTAGGTGCCGCCGCATTGCTCGGCTGCTTCGACCGCGTGGGCCTGAAGACGGTCTTGCCGGATACGCTCGGAATTGGTGAATTCGGTTTGTACCGGCAGAATGCGCGCAGCCCCCATCTCGGCCGCTTTTTCAACGATGAAATCAGTACGGGCCTTTTTGATCGGCGCGAATAGGAACCACAGATCGGGCGGCAGTTGCAGCGGCTTGGTCTGGCGGGCGCAAGTCAGCACACCGCCACGCTTGCCCGCCTCGGCAACGTCGGCCAGCCACTCGCCATCTTGGCCGTTGAACAAGGACACTTGTCCGCCGACGGCCAGCCGCATGACGCCGAACAGGTAGTGGGCCTGATCACGCGTCAAAGGAACCGATTGCCCCGCACCCAAAGGGTGCTCTACATACAGTCTGATCTTTGCACTCATGAGACCTTAATATGCAAGGCAATGCCCCAACACCAGATGGTCAGGTCGCTGATGCCGTCAGTGGCAACTGGGTCGACACTCACGCGCCCGCCTTTACCCGCCCCTATCTGCGCCTCAGCCGCGCGGATCGACCCATCGGCACTTGGCTGCTGCTGATCCCTTGCTGGTGGGGCCTTGTGCTGGCTGTCCTCAGCGACGGCTCGCCCCGGTGGGAGGATCTGTGGATCGCCGCCGGATGCGCCATCGGCGCCTTCCTGATGCGCGGCGCGGGCTGCACATGGAATGACATCACCGACCGCGAATTCGATGCGCAGGTTGAGCGTACCCGCTCGCGGCCCATCCCCTCGGGTCAGGTCACGGTGCGGCAGGCGGTGGTCTGGATGGGGCTGCAATGCCTGTTGGCTTTGGGCATTCTGCTCAGCTTCAATCAGACGGCCATAGCAATGGGCGTCCTGTCGCTGCTGCCGGTCACGATCTATCCCTTCGCCAAACGGTTCACGTGGTGGCCGCAGGTGTTTCTGGGGCTGGCCTTCAATTGGGGTGTTCTGTTGGCCTGGGCCGCGCATACCGGATCCATCGGCGTGCCTGCGATTTTGCTCTATCTGGCGGGGATTGCGTGGACGCTGTTCTATGACACGATCTATGCCCATCAGGATACCGAAGATGACGAATTGATCGGCATCAAATCCACCGCGCGTCTGTTCGGAGAGGACACGGCCAAGTGGCTGAAATACTTCCTTGTGGCCACCGTTTCCCTGATGGGTCTGGCAATTATTGACGCAATAACCACGCAGGCCTCGATCATGGCGCTGTTTGTTGCGCTGGCCGGACCGTGGGCAATGGGCTGGCACATGGCGTGGCAATTGCGCGGGCTGGACACCGAGGACAACGCCAAGCTGCTGCAGCTGTTCCGCGCCAACCGCGACACCGGCCTTATTCCGCTGATCTTCCTGTGCGTGGCACTGTTGGTTTGATTGCACCTCGGCGCGGGGCTCTGTAAGAGTCCCCCCAACCACCCGAGGAGTCGTCTGCCCGCACATGCGCCTGCCCTATTTCTTAGCTGCTGCCCTGATTTTCCTCGTTTCGGCCGGGTTGTCCCTGCTGGCCGCTAGCTATGCGGTGACCGCGGTCGAGGAAGCATCGGAATTTGCCGTCCGCCGCGCGCTGGACCTGAAAGGTCATGACTGGGCCGAGGTCGAATCGGACGGGCTGCGCGTGGTGCTGACCGGCACCGCGCAGGACGAGGCCACCCGGTTCAGCGCCCTGACCGCCGCAGGGACAGAGGTTGATACCTCACGCGTCATTGATGACATGGAGGTGGCGCCGACAACGCAACTGGCCCCGCCCAAATTCTCGGCCGAGATTTTGCGCAATGACAGTGGCATCTCGGTTATCGGCCTGATCCCCGCCAGCCAGGACCGTGCCGCGCTGATCGAGCGGTTGCGCCGTCTGGATGCCGACAATGTATCGGACCTGATGGAAACGGCCGACTATCCCACCCCTAAAGGTTGGGACGACGCACTGGATTTCGCGATTGAAGCGCTGGTCCGCCTGCCCCGTGCCAAGATCTCGGCCAGTCCGGGGCTGGTCAAGATCACCGCCATCGCGGATAGTCGCCATGAAAAAGAGCGGCTGGAACAAGAGCTGACGCGCGCAGCCCCACCCAGCTTGCGGATAGGGCTTGCAATCTCGGCCCCGCGCCCGGTGATCACGCCCTTTACCCTGCGCTATCTGATCGACGACGAGGGTGGGCATTTCGATGCCTGCTCAGCCCAGGATGCGGACGCCCGCACCGCCATCATCGCCGCCGCGCAGGAAGCTGGCATGGCCGGACCGTATAGCTGCACGATCGGTTTGGGCGAACCCTCGCCCCGCTGGGCCGAGGCCGCGATCCTCAGCATTCGGGCACTGGCGCAGATTGGGCAGGGGTCCGTCACCATGTCTGACGCCGATATCACGATGGTTGCTGCGATGGGCACCGATACAAGCACCTTTGACCGCGTGGTAGGTGAACTGGAAACCGCGCTTCCCGACGTCTTTGCTCTGCACGCCGTGCTGCCTGAACCGGAGGCCGATGCGCCTGCTGGTCCGTCAGAGTTCTCGGCCACGCGCAGCCCCGAAGGTCTGGTGCAAATTCGCGGACGTCTTGGCGATGAAACCCTGCGCGACATGGTCGACAGTTTCGCCCGCGCAGCCTTTGGCTCGGAACAAGTTTATACCGCCACAAGAATCGCTCCGGACCTGCCCGCCGACTGGCCCGTGCGCGTGCTGGCCGGGCTTGAGGCACTGGCGCAGTTGCACAATGGCGTTCTGACGGTAACGCCGGATGACGTGGCTCTGAGCGGTGTCAGCCACGACCCCGACACCAAAGCACGTGTCACCAGCCTGCTGTCAGACAAGCTGGGCGAGGCACAGGAATTCACACTGTCGATCACCTATCAGGCCCCGCCTGAACCCGAAGACGCCTTGCCCGATCCCGAACAATGCGAGGCGCAGATCGCCGAGGTTCAATCCACCAGCAAGATCGCCTTCGAACCCGGATCAGCCACCGTCGCCGCCGAGTCGCGCGATACGGTCAATCAGATCGCCGAAATCCTGCGGGACTGCGGCCCAATCCGGATGGAGATTCAGGGCCATACCGACAGCCAGGGCCGTGAGGAAATGAACCAGCAGCTCAGCCAGGCGCGGGCGCAATCCATCCTGAACGAGTTGCGCGGCCGCCGGGTGCCGACTTCAAGCTATACCGCCGTGGGGTATGGCGAGACGCTACCCATCGCCGATAACGATTCAGAAGAAGGCCGCGAGGAAAACCGCCGGATCGAGTTTCGCCTGATCCGTCCTGAACCCGTCGCTGCGACGGAAACCGGGCTTGAGGCAATGGAAACGGACGCCGAACCGACAGAAGACGCCGTAGATACCGGCGCGGGGGACCAATAAGTTGAACAGACTGGAATTCATCATCGCCACGGCCATCATCCTGTTCGGCGCGTTCTGTATGGGATGGTTCGCCAATTGGCTGGCCCACCGTCTGTCCCGCGTGCGCCAAAGCGACGTGGCCGATCTGGACCGCATGAGCCAAGAGCTGCACGAGGCCGAGGAAACCCGCGATCAGGCCATAACCTATCTGCAGCAACGCGAGGCCGAGTTGACCAATCAACTGACCCAGACCGAGGCCGAGCTGTCCGCCGCAATGGAAGGCCTACGCGCCGCCCGGCAAGAGGCCGAGGAACTGCGCGGACGCATCAACAACGCGGATTAAGTCACCACCGGCTCAGCGCGTCTTCGTCTTCGTCCTTGGCGGCGACCCAATCGGCGCCTGCGTTGGTGATCTCTTTCTTCCAGAACGGCGCGCGGGATTTGAGGTAGTCCATCAGGTACTCGGCCGCCTCGAACGCATCTTTGCGGTGGGGCGAGGCGGTGGCCACCATCATGATCCGATCCCCCGGAGCCAACCGTCCGTGGCGGTGGATCACCAGCACATCGCCCAGCGACCAGCGCGATTGCGCCTCGGTCGCGATCTTGGTCAGGGCGCGTTCGGTCATGCCGGGGTAGTGTTCGATCTCCATCACGTCCAGATCACCCGTGGCCAGGTCGCGCACAACGCCGGTAAAGGTCACGATGGCCCCGTTGGCAGCATCATCCCCAGCAGCAAAGGCGTTGGCTTCTGCCCCCATGTCAAACGGGGCTTCCTGTACGACGATCCGCATCTCAGCCGCCTGTCATGGGCGGAAAGAACGCAACCTCGCGCACGCCCGACAGCGGGGCGTCAAAGTCCGACAGTTCCTGATCCAGCGCCACGCGCAGGGCCGACAGATCAGCGAAGGCAGCAGCATAGCGGTCTTCGCGCGCGCTGAGTTCAGCGACCAGATCGCTGACCGTCGCGGCCTGCGTTTCGACCTTTTCCTTGGGCAGGCCGATGCGTTCGCGCACCCAGGCGAAATACAGCACGTCCATCGCTTAGCTCTCCTTCAGATGGGGCATGGCTTTACGTAGGTAGTCATAGCCCGTGATCAATGTCAGCGTCGCAGCAATCCACAGCAGCCACAGCCCAATACGGCCCGACCAGAACATGCCTTCCAAATGCCAGCGGAGGTGGTTGTGGTCCTCGACCTCGCCAGTCAGGACCTGATCTATGATCGTGGGGTCCATGCCGAAAGTGGCCATGACGAAATAGTGCTCGAATATCCCCTGCGAGAACAGGATGGCAATCGCCACCATCTGCGCCGTGGTCTTCCACTTGGCCAACTTGGTCACTTTCAAAGTTCCGGATACATCGCCCAGATACTCCCGCAGGCCCGAGACAAAAACCTCGCGGAACAGGATCACGGTAGCGGGCAAAACCAGCCAAGGCGTCCAGTGTTCTGTCGAATAGCCCACAAGGATCATCAGCGCGATCACCACCATCGCTTTGTCGGCAATCGGATCCAGCATCGCGCCAATCTTTGTTTCCTGCTTCCACGCGCGGGCCAAGTAGCCATCGAACCAGTCGGTGATGGCCGCTGACATGAACAGGATCAGGGCAAACCAATCGGCATAGGGCCGCGTGAAATACAAAAACATCACGGCCAGACCGGGCGCTGCCAACAGGCGAAGCACGGTCAGGATATTGGGCAGGTTCCACTTCATGGTTAAAACTTTACATCGCCGGTTCGGGACATGAAAGATGGCCCGTTGAAAATCTGCCTCGATCACAGGCGGTTGCAGTGATTGCGGTCAAAGGGTCGCAACTTCGGTTCCGCGACTTGGCGCGCACAGTGTTTGCGGCCAGATTGGCGACTGGTGCAAACAGAGCGAAACATGACAACCCACATTCAAACCGACCCCCGATCGAACCTGATCGGCAGCGCATGGATGATCGCCGCAATGGCACTTTTCGCGCTTGAGGATGCGCTGATCAAGGCCGCCTCGGCAGCAATTCCGATCTGGCAGGTGCTGGTGCTGTTCGGCGCAGGCGGTGCAGTGATCTATGCGGTGGTGGCCATGTTACGCAGTACACGGCTGTTTCAGCCGGATGTGCTGTCGCGCCCAATGAAAGTGCGCGCGGTTTTCGAAATCCTCGGACGGTTGTTCTATGTGCTGGCCATCGCGTTAACGCCACTATCCTCGGCCACTGTGATCTTACAGGCCACGCCTCTGGTCGTTGTTGCGGGCGCTGCTCTGGTCTTTGGCGAAACCGTCGGCTGGCGCAGGTGGAGCGCCATTCTGATTGGCCTTGTCGGCGTCGTCATCATCATCCGACCAACCGGAGACAGCTTCTCGGCCCTGTCCATCCTTGCGGTGCTGGGAATGTTGGGGTTCGCAGGCCGCGATCTGGCCAGCCGCGCCGCGCCCGCGTCACTGGGGACCGAGGTGCTGGGGTTCTACGGTTTCCTTTGCATCATAATCGCCGGTCTGGCCTATCGGTTCTGGGAAGGCACACCGATGCAGCCCCTGACCGCGCAAGTCAGCCTGCATATGACCGGCGCAATCATCATGGGTGTCATGGCCTATGCCTCGCTGATGAAGGCAATGCGCACGGGCGAGGTCTCATCCGTCACGCCTTTCCGCTATTCGCGACTGCTGTTCGGGATCGGGTTGGGCGTGGTCATGTTTGGTGAGCGGCTGGACCAGACCATGTGGATCGGGTCGGCGCTGATCGTCGCCTCGGGGCTGTATATTCTGGCGCGGGGGCGGCGGGCCTAACCCTTGTCGTGGAAGAAATCATAGACCTTCTGCGCCAACCCGGCTGAGATCCCGTCCACCGCCTTGAGATCCGCCAGATTGGCTCGGCTGACCGCCTTGGCGCTACCGAAATGGGCCAAAAGGGCGCGTTTGCGTGCCGCACCCACGCCGGGGATTTCGTCCAGAGGCGTCGCCCCAACGGCCTTAGCCCGTTTGGCGCGATGGGTACCGATGGCGAAGCGGTGCGCCTCATCCCGCAGGCGTTGAATGAAATACAGCACCGGATCGTTGCGCTTCAGCGCAAAGGCGCGCTGGCCGATGCGGTGGAATTCCTCTTTGCCGTGGTCGCGGTCCACACCCTTGGCGACGCCGACCATCGGGATGTCTTCGACCCCGTGTTCCACCATGATCTCATGCACCACGCTGACCTGCCCTGCTCCACCATCGATCAACAGCAGGTCGGGCCAATGGCCCTTGTCTCGGTCTGGGTCTTCTTTTTGCAAGCGGGTGAAACGGCGGGTCAGAACCTCTTTCATCATGCCAAAATCGTCGCCGGGGGTCAGATCATCGCCCCGGATGTTGAACTTGCGATAGGCGTTTTTCATGAACCCCTCGGGGCCCGCCACGATCATGCCGCCCACCGCGTTGGTGCCCTGAATATGGCTGTTATCGTAGACCTCGATCCGCTCGGGTGGCGTGTCTAGTTCAAACGCCTCGGCCACACCACGTAACAGTTTGGCCTGCGTGGCGCTTTCCGACATGCGCCGTGCCAGTGACTCGCGTGCGTTGCGCAGGGCTCCGGCGACCAGTTCTTGTTTCTCGCCCCGTTGAGGGACAAGAATTTCAACCTTGCGTCCGGCTTTTTCCGACAGCGCGTCCTGCATCAGATCGGCATTCTCGATCGCATCTGACAGGATCAACTGACGGGGCGGTTCCTTGTTGTCGTAGAACTGACCGAGAAACGCCTCCATCACCTCGGCAGGTGACACATCCGCCCCGACCCGAGGGTAAAAGTCCTTGTTGCCCCAGTTCTGGTTGGCCCGGATAAAGAACACCTGCACACAGGCCTGCCCACTATCCATATAGAGGCCGATCACATCCGCCTCGGCCACGCCGCGCGGGTTGATGCCTTGGCTTGTCTGCACCTGCGTCAGCGCGCGAATACGGTCGCGCAGGCTGGCGGCGCGTTCGAACTCCATCGCCTCGGACGCGGCCATCATCTGTTCGGCCAGTTCTTCCTGCACCTTGGTCGACCGGCCCGACAAGAACCGTTCCGCATCCTTGACGCTTTCGCCGTAATGGCTTTCCGAGATCAACCCCACACACGGTCCAGAACAGCGCTTAATCTGATACAGCAGACAGGGCCGCGTCCGGCTGTCGAACATGGAATCCGAGCAGTTACGCAGCAGGAACGCTTTTTGCAGCTGGTTCAGCGTCCGGTTCACCGCTCCGGCGCTGGCGAATGGGCCAAAATAGGCGCCCTTTTCTTTCTTCGCCCCACGATGTTTCTTGATCTGCGGAAACCCATGATCCTTGGCGACCAGAATGTTCGGAAAACTCTTATCGTCGCGCAGCAGCACATTGTACTTGGGCTTGAGCTGCTTGATCAGGTTCTGCTCCAGCAGCAGCGCCTCGGTCTCGGTCCGCGTTGTCAGAAACATCATCGAAGCCGTCGCGGCGATCATCTTCTCGATCCGCCCCGAATGTCCAGGCCGCGTATAGTTCGATACCCGCGCCTTCAGGTTTCGCGCCTTGCCCACGTACAGAACCCGGCTGTCGGCATCCAACATCCGGTACACACCGGGCGAGCTGTCCAGCGTTTTCACATATCGCTGTATACATTCGTATCCAACGCTTTGGGTTTCGGAGTTCGATTCGTTTTGGACGGTCATGTGCCTGAAATATGATTCCCTCACCATGGCTGCAATCTTGCGCGCCTCAGATCAAGAGAAAACAAATCCACGGTTTCTGTGGATAAGTATGAAGATAAGTTTCCGGGTATCGCGATTTTCCCTTAATTCATTAAGGATTCCTTGATTTGCACAAAAATTAGGCAGTAGTTTAACTATTTGTTTTTAAATGATATTTTTTCATACACAGGACAAGTGCATGAAAAACAATACATTTTTGTAACGCGTTGGTAACAGAAATGAGAGCGGTGCAAAACTTATCTGAGAATTACCTATTCAACGCCCAAAACATCCGGTGTTTGCCAACCAAGATGCTGCCCGCCATCCACGCATAAAAGCTGTCCGGTGACGGCGTGGGCATCCAGAAAATAGCCCAGCGCAGCGGTGATATCAGACGGGTTTGCGCCGCGTTCCAACACTGTGTTTCTTCGCTGCGCGCTAAAGTGATCGGCGCTTTGACGATGTCCCTGCATCGTCGGGCCGGGACCAATCGCATTGACGCGGATCGCCGGGGTCAGCGCCTGCGCAGCGGTACGAGTCAGCGCCCAGAGACCCATCTTGGCGATAGTGTAGGACATAAATTCGGGCGTCAGCTTACGCACGCGCATATCCACCATGTTGACGATCAGGCCGGTCGCCACCGGTTCTCCTGCATCGTCTTTTTCAGGTTCCAACCCTTGTTCAGCCATGGCCTGCGTCAGAACGAAGGGCGCGCGAAGGTTGCTGTCCATGTGGCGGTCCCAGCTTGTTCGAGTGGCCGTCTGAATGTTGTCATATTCAAAGATCGAAGCATTGTTGACCAGACAGGTGATCGGTCCACCCAGCGCCTCAGCCGCGCGGGGCAACAAGGTCTGAACCTGCGCCTCATCCAGAAGATCGGCCTGTAGGGCGATCGCGCTGCGGCCCATAGCCTGAGCCTCGGCCACGACATCCAGCGCCGGTTGTTCCGAGGTCGCATAGTGGATGGCCACATCATACCCGCGCTGTGCCAAATACAGGGCCATAGCCCGGCCAAGGCGAATGCCTGCTCCGGTTACGAGGGCACGGGTCATGATTGGGTCTCCGTAAGGTTAGGCCAGCAATGTGACGATGTAGACCACATACAGCAGGGTCAACAACAGGCCCCACCCGCGGGTGATATCTTTCTTGAAAAAGACGAAGGGGATCAGCAGCAGCGAGGCCGCCAGCATCACCCACAAATCGAAGTGCAAGAATTCGGGATCGACCGGGATGCGCCCGACAAGCGTGGCAATCCCCACAATGGCCAGCAGGTTGAACATGTTCGACCCGATGACGTTCCCCAAAGCAACATCCGCCTGACGGCGCAGCGCCGCCATCACGGTCGTCGCCAGTTCGGGCAGAGACGTCCCAACCGCCACCAGCGTCAACCCGATCACTGTTTCGCTGACCCCATAGGTGCGGGCAATGACCGTCGCGTTGTCGACCAGCAGATGCGCGCCCATCGGTAGTCCGATCAGACCCAGCACAAGATAGATCGAGATTTTCCAATAGGGCATATTCGGATCAGCCTCTTCCAGGCCGTCCAGATCATCATCGTCTGCGCAGGCGTCACCACAGGCTTTGCGGTGTGCATGCGCCTCGCGGAACGCGTTCCACAAGACTAAAGCCAGCGCCGTCAACAGGATGGCCCCGCTGAGCAAGTTGAACACGCCGCAAAAGGCCAACCCGATGAACAGCACCGTTGCCATGATCATGAAGACATAGTTCTTGCGGCTATCACATTCGCTGGTGTGCAACGTGGCCAGCAGCGCAGGCAGGCCCAGCACCAACAGGATATTGGCTGTGTTTGACCCGACCACATTGCCAAGCGCGATCCCCGGTGCGTTTTCCTGAATCGCGCTGATCGCAATCAACAATTCAGGCGCCGAAGTGCCAAAGGCCACAATGGTCAGGCTGACGATCAGAGCAGGCACGCCCAAGCGCAGGCTGAGGTTCACGGCCCCACGGACAAGCGCATCACCCGCCAGCAGCAGGATCAGCAGCCCGAGCCCCGAAAGCAGCCATGCCGTCATGTACGGCCTCCTTTTTCGCAGGCGCAGGGGCCTTTGCCGATCCTGAACCGCCCGCAGCGCGGACACCGGGATGATTGCAGCCTCTTCTGACCCGGAAAGCGCAGCTTTCCGAACATCGCCAACACACCCATGGCGATCAGGAAGAGGGTGACAATCTTGATAATCACGTCACAGACCAAAACGCGCGAAGGCCGCGCGCTCCTCAAGCCCGGCAATCGCGTCCTGCGCCAAAGACGCGCCGAACCGCGACCACAGCGGTTTCCGAAGCCCATAGCGGCGGAATTTGACCTTGTCGCCAAACCGCTCCTGCATTTTGGGTTTCAGATGCGCGATGCCGTCGATCAGACCAAGTTCTTGGGCACGGCGCGCCAACCAGACTTCGCCGGTGAACAGGTTCTGTGTTTCGTCCAGCTTGCCATCACGACGGGCTTTGACATGGGCGATGAAATTTTCGTGAATATCGCCTAAAAGACGCTCGAGCCGGGCAACGTCCTCTTTCTTTTCGGGCGAGAACGGGTCGAGCATGGATTTCGACTCTCCGGCCGTATGCACCCGCCGCTCGATCCCCTGTCGTTTCAACAGCACATGTGCACCAAACCCTGCCGAGATCACTCCGATGGATCCCAGCACCGAACTGTCGTCGGCATAAATCTCGTCCGCCGCAGCCGCCAGCCAATAGCCACCCGACGCGGCTACATCTTCAACAAACGCTATGACAGGAACGTTCAATTCCTCAGATAACCGCCGAATCCGCGCCCCGATCAGCGAACTTTGAACGGGCGATCCGCCCGGCGAATTAACCTCAAGCGCGACAGCGGCCGGTTTGCCTTTGCGAAACGCTTTTTCAAGAACCGGAGCAAGCGAGGTGTCGGACATCGACCCGCGGCCGGCCATTCCGATGGCGCCAGACAGGCGAATAACGGCCACACAGGGTTGTTTTTTGACGAAGGGCAGGCGCAGTTTCATGGGAGCCGATGTAGAGTGCGGCCCACCGGTAAACAAGGGACGGTTTGAACCTTGGATGCGGGAGGGTCACATTTCTCGGCGTCGATGGGCAAAAATGCAACGTCGATCATTGGCTAGCTCCGGATGCGCCAACCGGTTTTGAAAATCCACCAAATGATGCCAAGGCAAATACCTGTGAAGGCAAGAATAGCCAGCAGACTGAACACGATCGGCACGTCAGCCAAACCGTAGAACGACCACCTGAACCCCGAGATCAGATAGACCACCGGATTGAACAACGTGATCGTTTGCCAGACCGGCGGCAGCATCGAGATCGAATAGAACGTCCCTCCCAGAAAGATCAGCGGCGTGACCACCAGCTGCGGCACCAGCGACATCTGCTCGAAGTTACTGGCCCAGATGCCGATGATGAACCCCAAGAGCGAGAAACTAAGGCAGGTCAGCACCAAAAAGGCCACCATGGCCAGCGGGTGTTCGATCCGTAAGTCCACAAAGAACGTCGCGGTGATCAAAATCACCACACCCACGAACAACGCTTTGGTTGCAGCCGCTCCCACATATCCGATCACGATCTCGATGAAATTCACCGGGGCCGAGAGCAGCTCATAAATCGTGCCAAGGAATTTGGGGAAGTAGATGCCGAATGACGCGTTTGATATACACAGCATCACCACTGACAGCATGATCAGCCCCGGCACGATGAACGCCCCGTAGGACACGCCCTCGACCTCTTGAATACGACTGCCGATGGCGGTGCCGAAAACCACGAAATACAACGAGGTCGACAGGACCGGTGACAGAAAACTCTGCGCCAGAGTGCGGAAAAACCGGGCCATTTCGAACCGGTAGATGGCGGCGATGGCGGTCCAGTTCATGCTGGATCTCCTGACACAAGATTGACAAAAATCTCTTCCAGGCTCGATTGCCGGGTCTGCACGTCACGTAACACCAACCCCGCCTCGGCCACGTCGTTCAACAAGGTAGTGATCCCGGTACGGTCGGCATTGGTATCATAGGTATAGACCAGCGAGTCCCCATTGCCATTCAGCGTCAGGTTATGCGCGGCCAGACAATCTGGGATGGCCTCAATGGGTGCGGTCAGCATCACCTCGATCTGTTTCTTGCCCATCTGAGCCATCAAGGTTGCCTTGTCCTGCACCAGCAGAAGCTCGCCCTTGTCAATTACACCGACGCGGTCGGCAATGGCCTCGGCCTCTTCAATGTAATGGGTAGTCAGGATGATTGTCACACCCGCTTGCTTCAACTCGGCCACGATCTCCCACATGTCTTTGCGCAGCTCGACATCGACGCCTGCGGTGGGTTCGTCCAGAAACAGCACGCGCGGCTCGTGGGCCAGCGCCTTGGCGATCAGCACCCGGCGTTTCATACCGCCCGATAATTCCTTGATGGCGCTTTTGCGTTTGTCCCACAGCGACAGCTTGCGCAGAATTTCCTCAATCCGGGCATTGTCGGTGCCATAGCCAAACAGCCCGCGCGAAAACCGCACGGTGTTCCAAACCTTTTCAAACGGCTCCAGCGCGATCTCTTGCGGCACAAGGCCAATCATCCGACGCGCGGCGCGGAAATCCGTTTGAATGTCGTGACCGCCAACCGTCACACTGCCCGAGGTTGGCGTGGTGATTCCGCAAATAGTGGAGATCAGTGTCGTCTTACCGGCCCCGTTGGGGCCCAACAGCGCCAGAATCTCGCCCTGCTCGATATCCAGTGACACGCCTTTCAGCGCCTCAAACCCTCCGGCATAGGATTTCCGCAAATCCCGGATCGACAGAATTGGTGTCATACATATTCCCCGTTCTGGCAGGGACAGTATCGCGCTGCGCCGGAACAGAACAGAGCCATTTCACAAGCGAGGTACAACCCTGCCCGGTCAAAATCCGCCTTGCAATTCTGCCCAGCCCCGGAAACCCTGCCCTGAAAGGGAAAACACCATGCTGACCGGAACACGCATCATCGAAATCGAAGGACTCGGCCCCGCCCCTTTCGCCGCAATGCTTCTGGCCGATCTGGGCGCCGACGTCATCACCATCCACCGCAAAGGCGGCGCAGTAACGCCAGGTATGCCCGAACAATCGCTTTTGGATCGGGGCAAGCGATCCATTGCGTTGGACTTAAAGGACCCCAACGACCTGAGCACCGCCAAACGCCTGATTGCCACGGCCGATGCCCTGATCGAAGGCTTCCGCCCCGGCGTGATGGAGAAGCTGGGCCTCGGCCCCGAACCCTGCCACGAGACGAACCCGAAACTGGTCTATGGCCGCATGACCGGCTGGGGCCAGAACAGCCCTCAAGCGCAGACGGCCGGACATGACCTGAACTACATCGCCCTGTCCGGCGCGCTCTGGTATGCATCCTCCCCCGGCGACGCACCGCAAACACCAGCCACCCTTGTGGGCGATATCGGCGGCGGCGCCATGTATCTGGTAGCGGGTCTTCTGGCCGGGCTGTTGAATGCGCAGAAAACCGGGCAAGGCACGGTCGTTGACGCCGCCATCTACGACGGCTCGGCCCATATGATGAACCTGCTCATAAGCTTGCGGCAGACCGGCAACCTGCATGACACGCGGGGGCAAAGCCTGCTGGACGGCCCCCATTGGAGCCGCACATACGCGTGCTCGGACGCAGGATTCGTCACCGTCCAATGCCTGGAGCCCAAATTCTACGCCGAGTTTCTAAACAAACTGAACCTGTCCGGCGACCCACAGTTCCAACAGCAATACAACCGCGAACTCTGGCCAATGCTCACTAATCGCCTGACCGAGATCTTCGCCCAACACCCACGCGATCACTGGGCACACCTGTTCCATGGCTCCGACGCCTGCGTCGCCCCGGTCCTCAGCCCCGAACAAGCGCTCGACCACCCCATGAACCAAAGCCGCCAAACATGGACGGCGCAAGACGGCACACTTCAAGCCACTGCCGCCCCACGGTTCTCAACCCATGACTGGCGCCTCAGACCCAGCCCCAAACGCGGCGAGCACAGTGACGAAATCCGCGCCGAGATCGAAACACAGCCCGAATCCGCCTCTTCATCTGGCTAAAAATATCCCGGGGGATGAATTGGCCGAAGGCCAAGAAGGGGGCTGGCCCCCTTCCTCCTGGCTTACCGCGCGCGCACCGTATCAATCATCAACTGAACATTCTCGGGATCTGCATCCGGCGTGATCCCATGCCCAAGGTTGAAAATATGCGGTCCTTTGGAAAACGCCTCGACGATCTTGCGCGTCTCATCCACCAAAGCCTGCCCACCCGTCACCATATGAGACGAGGCCAGATTGCCCTGCACGCAGCCATCCACTTGCACATTGGCCGCCGCCCAATCTGGCGCGACCGAGTTGTCCAGCGCCACACAATCCACGCCGGTGGCCTTGGCAAACCCAACATAGCCCTCTCCGGCCTCGCGCGGGAAACCGATGACCGGAATACCGGGATGGCGCTCCTTGATGGCCTGTGTGATCACTCGGCAGGGCTCAACCGCATATTTCTGGAATGCCTCGCCCTTCAGTGACCCGGCCCAACTGTCAAATATCTTAACCACCTCGGCCCCGGCCTCGATCTGGGCCGACAGATACTCGATCGTCGCCAGCGTGATCCGCTCGAGCACCGCCTCGAACAATGCCACATTCCCCTCGCGCAGCGCATGGGCCGGGCCTTGGTCCGGCGTGCCGCGCCCGGCGATCATATAGGTGGCCACCGTCCAGGGCGCGCCTGCAAAACCGATCAAAGTCGTCTCGGACGGCAATTCCCGCGACAGGATACGCACGGTTTCATAGACCGGCGACAAAGTCTCATGAATCGCATCCACGGGTTTCAACGCATCAAACTCGGCCTGCTGGGTGATGGTCGACAAGCGCGGCCCCTCACCGGTGACAAACCACAAATCCGCGCCCAGCGCCTGTGGCACTAGAAGAATATCGGCAAACAGAATCGCCGCATCGAACCCATAGCGGCGGATCGGCTGCAACGTGACCTCGGCCGCCAGTTCGGGGTTATAGCACAGCGACAGGAAATCCCCCGCCTGCGCCCGCGTCGCGCGGTATTCGGGCAGGTACCGCCCGGCCTGACGCATCATCCAGATCGGCGGCACATCCTGCACTTCACCTGCCAATGCGCGCAGTATCTTCTTTGTCTCGGCCATCTTTGCCCCCAATCATCCGGTTTGCGCCACGGGTCGGCCCTCAGTGGCAATTTGTCAAGCTCTGCCCCCATTGTCAGGGCAATGTGACGCGATTAAAGCTTGCGCCATGACACTGACCCTGCCCTCCCCCGACTCACCGCTCAAGATCGGAACACGCGGATCGCCGCTGGCGCTGGCGCAAGCCCATGAGACCCGCCAAAGGCTGGGCACCGCATTTGATCTGTCCGAAGAGGCGTTCGAGATCGTGGTGATCAAGACCACTGGCGACAACCGCGCCATGATCGACGCGGACCGCCCGTTGAAAGAGATCGGCAACAAGGGGCTGTTCACCAAGGAAATCGAAGAGGCAATGCTGCGCGGCGATATCGACATCGCGGTGCATTCCACCAAGGACATGCCGGTGGAACAGCCCGCAGGTCTGGTGCTGGACACGTTCCTTCCGCGCGAGGATGTGCGCGACGCCTTCATCTCGCCAAGTTTGAATTCAATTCACGACCTGCCGCAGGGTGCGACCGTCGGCACCTCGTCCCTGCGCCGCCGGGCCCAATTGCTGAACCGCCGCCCCGACCTGAACGTGGTTGAATTCCGAGGCAACGTGCAAACGCGACTGAAAAAACTGGCAGACGGCGTGGCTGATTGCACCTTTCTGGCCATGGCCGGCATCCGCCGCCTGAACATGGAGGACGTCCCCGCCACCGCCATCGCGCCCGAGGACATGCTGCCTGCCATCGCCCAAGGCACGATCGGTATCGAGCGTCGCAGCGACGATTCCCGCACAGCGTGTATGCTTGAGGCGATCCACGACGCCGAAACCGGACAACGTCTGGCGGCTGAGCGCGCGCTACTCGCGGCGTTGGACGGGTCCTGCGAAACGCCCATCGCGGGTCTGGCCGAACTTCAAGGCGGCCAATTGCGCCTGCGCGGCGAGGTGCTGCGCCCCGATGGATCCGAGGCAATTGCCGAGGAGATCTCCGGCGCGGTGGAGGACGGGGCCGAAATGGGCCGCGCCATGGCAAGTACTCTGCTTCAAAGGGCTGGCCCTGGTTTCTTCGACTGGAAAAATTGAGAAAAAATAGCGGTATGTGATCTAGTTCACTGCCAGCGCGCAGAAATCCGCGCATATTGGGATCACACCGATTGAGAGGTCGGGTTGGTCTCGAATAAGTCGAAGTTTTTTGTAAGTCTGTCCATTTTAAGTGGTATTCGAGGGGGCGAGACGCAACCCTGATATCCGATCAGTTAGGGCCGTTGTCAGCGATGACAGCGGCCCGTTTCCGTTCCATTAACCCGCGCGAAGGATCACCTCGACCGCCTTTCGCACCGCATCGCGTGTCAGCTCAAGATCGGCATCTGTCACGGCCAAAGACGGGTAAAGCTTACCCGGTGACTTGAAGACACCACTCGCCCTTAAACTGTTATTGTAGAGCGCGTTGCGCTGGGGGTCATCGTGACGGGCACTGCGATAATCACGGCAGGGGCTATCGGTGAAATAGATGTCGAAAAGGGTTTCATCCCCGCAGATCTGATGTGGAATCCCCGCGTCGGTCAGGGCATCTGTCTGCATTTGCTGCAGGACAGCACCGGTCGCGCGCAGTTGGTCATAGACGCCGTCGCGCCGCAGTACCTCCATCGTCTTCAACCCTGCAACCGAGGCCACCGGGTTGCCCGACAACGTGCCCAACTGCATCAGCCAGCCACCCTCGCCCACCTGATCCTTGTCGAAATGCTTCATGATCTCGGTGCTTGCACCCAGCGCGGCCAGGGGGAAGCCGCCGCCGATGATCTTGCCCATGGTACAGATGTCGGGGGTGACGCCATATCTCTCCTGCGCGCCGCCGTAGGCTAGACGAAAACCGGTGACGATCTCATCAAAGATCAGCAGGACATTGTGTTTGTCACACAGGTCGCGCAGCCCTTGCAGATAGCCCGGTAGAGGCGGGATGATCCGTTGCAGCGGCTCGACCATGATAGCGGCGATGTCATCATGTTCGCCCAGCAACGCCGCGACAGCGTCCAAGTCGTTGAAGGGCGCGATCAGCATCTGCTCGGCCACGCCAGCAGGAATACCCGCGCTGTCGGGCACTGCTTGCGGGAAGTTGACCTGTCGACTGGGGGCGAGGCTCATTTGCGCCTCGGCGCTCATGCCGTGATAGCCGCCTTCGAATTTCAGAATCTTGTCGCGCCCGGTATAGGCGCGAGCCAAGCGGATGGCGTACATGTCAGCCTCGCCGCCCGAGGCGACAAAACGCACCTGTTCGCAGCACGGCACCGCGTCGATGATCGCCTCAGCCAGTTCGATACCTTTGACGTTGTTGGCGAAAAAAGTCATGCCTTTGGGCAGTTGTTCCAGAACCGCCTCCATCACCTCGGGGTGACCGTGACCCAGCAGCATGGGGCCAGAACCGATCAGATAGTCGACATATTCGTTGCCGTCCTCATCCCAGACATGGCTACCTTCGCCGCGGGCGATGATGATGCCCGGGTCGAAATTGCCAAAACCTCCGGCGGGCAGAACGGCATTGGCGCGGGCGATCCATTCGGATTGTGTGTTGATCTTGAGCATCTCAGGCGATCTCCAATATCGGGGAACCAAGGATTTCCAGGTCAGGCGTCACGCCCAATCCGGGGCCTTCGGGCGAGGCGATGCGACCGTCTTTGCGACTGGGGGCATCCGGGCAGAGGCGCGGGCCCACGTATGAGGACAGATCGCAGGTGTTCATCAGCGAGCCATTCGGGGTCGAAGCCGCGAAATGCAACGCGGCGGCGGTGACGATATCGGACCCCCAAGTGCATTCGGCGCAGATCTCGGCCCCCAGATGCACGGTCAGATCGCGTGCGCGGCGCATTGCTGACAGACCGCCGAACTTGGACAGTTTCAACGCCACCGCATCCATGCAGCCCAGTTCATGCGCGCGGAGCAGCGAGGCCAAATCATGCGCGTTTTCGTCGATCTTCATCGGCAGGCCAGTGGCTTGCCGGACGGCGGCGCAATCCTCCAGCGTTTTGCAGGGCTGCTCCAACATCACATCCAGATGCGCCACGGCGCGGCCCGTGCGTGTGGCCTGCAAGCGCGATGCGCCGCAGTTCCAGTCTCCGTAAACGATAGGCCCTGGCCCCACAGCCTCGCGCACTTTGGTCAGGCGTTCGGCATCGGCCTGCCAGTCGGCTTCAACCCCCAGCTTGACCTGAAACTGGCGAATACCGGTCTGATAGGCGGTCTGCGCGATGCGGGCCATCTCATCGGGGTCTATGCAGGTAATCGAGTGATAGAGCGGCATGTCCTTGCGCGTGCGCCCGCCCAGCAGCGCATAGACCGGCTGGCCTGTGGCCTGGCCGAATAGGTCCCATATGGCAAGATCGACGGCGGATTTTGCGTAGCTGTGGCCCTGTAGAAACCCGTCGAGCTTGCGCATCGGGGCATCGGCCCCGAAGGGCGACATTCCGAGGATTTCCGGGGCCATTTCGGTGATCGCCGCTGGGACGCCATCGGCATAGGCGGGCAGATAGTGGGGAATCGGGCAGACCTCGCCCCATCCTTTAAGGCCAGTATCGGTTTCAAGGCAAAGCACATGGGTTTTGACGGTGGCGCAGGTTTTGCCCTCGGCCATGTGGTAGGTTTCGTGGCTGGTGAGGTCGACGGACCAGAGGGTGATGGCGGTGATTTTCATTCAGGCCGTCCTTGGGGTGTTGATGTCGTGCAGTCTGAGGGGCCAGCCCCTCTCTTGGCCTTCGGCCAATTCATACCCCGAGATATTTCTAGCCAGATGAAGGGGCGGATCATCGCGGGGCCTCGTAGGTTGCGATTGGGAGACCGAGGGTATCTTCGTCGGGGTGGACGCCAAGGCCTGGGGTTTCGGGCAGGTGGAGATGTCCGTTATTGTTGCGGGGACCGCGACCGTTGGCGATGTCGACGGTGATCATATCCTGGCAGGCCCAGACGGCATGGCAGTTCTGATCTGGGATGGTAGCGGCCAAATGCAGGGCCTCGGTATCGGCAAGAACGGTGCCTCCGGTGGCCATGACGAACATGTCGATCCCGTGGGCCAGGGCGATATCGCGCATCCGGGCGGCTTTGGTCAGGCCGCCGACGCGGTTGAGTTTGATGCCAAAGACCTCGGCCAGACCGTCGCGGGCGATGCGGGTGGCGTCTTGCAGGGTGACGAGGCTTTCGTCCACTGAGACGGGTGAGGCGTGGCGGGGGGCGATGGCAGCGATGTCGTCGAGCGCTTCGCAGGGCTGTTCGAACATCACCTGCAATGGCTCGCAGGCCTTCATCACGCGCAGCGCCTGTTGGCGAGTCCAGCCGCGGTTCACGTCATAAAGGACAATTTCGCCGGGGCGGCGGAAGCTTTCAACATCTTGGACGCGGGCGATGTCGCGTTCGACGTCTCCACCGATTTTGACCGAATGGGCGATGTAACCACGGTCGCGGTAGCGGGTCATCACCTCGCGCGTTTCTTCAGCAGTTTTGGCGCCGACGGAGGAGGCAATCGGGCGCGGGGTACGGGACCCGCCGCCCATCAGGTCGGCAATTGGCAGGCCCGCAGCCTGCCCGGCAATATCCCAACAGGCCATGTCGATAGGGCTTTTGGCATAGAGATGGCCGGGGAGCGCCGTATCCATGGCGCGTTCCACATCCAACACGCGACGTGGATCGAGGCCCATAATAAAGGGGGCCATGGTTTCAATCCCGGCACGGATGCCTGGGCCGTGGGCGGGGACGTAGGTATGGCCCCAGGGCGTGCCCTCGCCCCAGCCGATCAAGCTAGTATCGGTTTCAATCTTCACCAGCGTTGCGTCCAGCGTTTCGAATTTCAAACGCCCGCCAGACAACCAATAGGGATGCTCAAGCGGCAGGTCGATTTGGTAGACGGTGATGGTTTTGATCTTCATAGAGTGTACTCCGCCACGGGCGCGCCGAGGCTTTTGAAATCCGGGGTGACACCCAAACCTGGCGCATCTGGCGCGTAGAGTTTGCCGTTTCGCGACACAGCCCCGCCGCATCCGGTCGAGCGGGTGTTGTAGTTCATCAGGTCTGTGGTGTTTTGCAGGTATTCCTCGGGCGTAGAGGCGGCAAAATGGGCGACGGTGGCAGTGGTGATTTCGCCGCCCCATGTATCCTCGGCCACCACTGGAATACGGTTTTCAATCAGAAAATCGCGCCCCCGCCGAGCCTTGCTGAGCCCGCCGAGATTGGAAAGCTTCAGGCAGCAGATCTCGGCCCCCCGGTCCGCGACGATGCGCTGCGCCATGTGCATTCCTGTCAGGCATTCATCCAGCTTCATCGGCTGTTCGGCCACGCGGCGGACCTGTTGGCATTCCTCGTACGTTCTGCAGGGTTGTTCGAGGATAAAGTCCAGGTCGCGCGTCGCCCGAGCCACCTGGATCGCGTTATCCACGCGCCAACCCTGATTGGCGTCGGCCATGGCGATCTCACCCGGTTGCAGCAAAGGGACCGTGGCCCTGATGCGGTCGATATCCGTGGCCCAATCTGCGCCCACCTTGATCTGGAACTGACGGTAGCCCTGATCACGATAGGTGTTCATCTCGTCCACGGTTTCATCGACCGGTTTCTGCGGTGCCACCCGATACATCGGGGCACCGTCCGTCAGCTTGCCGCCCAGCAACATCCAGACGGGCTGCACGCAGGCTTGCCCCAGAATATCCCAGCAAGCCGCATCGAACGGCGCCTTGGCATAGCCGTGTCCCTGCACCAGATGGTCCATCAGCTGCTCGATCCGTCCAACCTGCCGGGGGTCCTCGCCCAGCAGCGTTGGGGCGACCAGACCAGCCAAGGCAGGAACACCCTGAGAATGCGCAACCATGTAATTCTCGCCGCAGGGTGTGAACTCGCCACAGCCCTGCAACCCGGCATCGGTGTCGATCACCACAACCGAGGCGATGGCCGTCCCAATCGCGTTGCCCGCACCCCAGACATAGGCCCCGCCGACATAGGGCAGCCCGGTCTGATAGATGCGGATGCGGGTGATTTTCATGCGGCGTCCATCCGGGGCAAGGCGTCCAGCCCTTCGCCGCGCCACAACACGTAGGTCAGGATGGGGCTGTCGGTGGTTGTCATAGCGTGGCTTTGCCAACTGGTGTGCAGACGGGTTTGATTGGGTGTTAGTTCGGCGTCATTGCCAGCGACGTGAAACCTCGCTCGGCCGGCGGCGATGAGATACAGTTCTTCGGCCTGATGGCTGTGCCAATTATAGGCCAACCCTTCACCCCAAAAGGCCACGTAACCGCGCAGCTTTGTCGAGTGGAAATGGCCCGTGGGGCCGAACAGCTCATAATAACCAAAGCGATTCAGGAAGTCTGCTCCGACCTCGTCTTTGGTATAGGTCTGTTTCCAATTGGCGAGATGCGCTGTTACGCAAATCGACTCGGTAAGGGCTTGGGTCGGCCCTGCGTCGGGCTGGATCGACTGCACCAGAGGAACCGCCGGGATCGCGTTTGGCGGCAGGTCAAGCGCGCTCAGGTCGTCTGGCCAATCGCCGAACGCAGCCAGATCAGGATGGGTTTGGTGCAACTGTCGCGCAGCCATCAGCACATCATCCAAAGTCATGGGATCACCACGATATTGCCCGTGTGCTGCTTGGCGATGAAAGCTGCTTGCGCCTCGCGCAACTCCTCCAGAGGATAAGTCGCGGCAAGAGCCGGTTTGATCTCACCCGCCTCGATATATTTCACGAGGTTCTGCATTACCTGCGGGTCGATGACGGTCGAGCCGGTGAAGGTCAGGTCGCGCAAATAGAAGGTGCGCAAGTCGAACTCAACCATCGGGCCCGCGATGGCTCCGGAGCAGGTGTACCTTCCGCCACGCTCGAGGATGTCGATCAGGGACGGCCAGTAGGGGCCGCCGACCACATCTGCGACCACCGTGATCTTTTCACCGTCCAGCACTTTGCGCAGGTTTTCCGGTGCGCGCGGCAAGATCATGTCAGGACCAAGCTCGGCGACGTCGGCATGTTTCGCCTCGGACGCCATTGCGATAACGCGCGCGCCACGCCGTTTGGCCAGTTGCACCAAGGCGCCGCCGACACCGCCCGAGGCTCCGGGCACCAGAACCGTGTCTTTCTCGGTGACATTGGCGCGGGTCAGCATCCCTTCGGCGGTTGAGTAGGAGCAAGAAAACGTCGCCAGTTCCGCATCCGACAAATCAGAGGTAATCGGCACTGCATTCACGGCCAGAGTGGTGGCATATTCGGCAAACCCTCCGTCCCGTTCCGAGCCGTAATAGCCGGTTTTGTCCATGTTTGCCGGGTCATCCGGATCACGCAGCCAGCCGTCGGTGATTACGCGCTGACCGATACGGGCGGGGTCGACACCTGCACCCACGGCCACGATATAGCCACAGATATCCGCCCCCTGGATGCGCGGGAAGGTGATCGGGTTGCCGCCCCAGGTGGGGTCTTCCTCACCCACCTCATCAAACGCGCCGCCGGTTGTCGCGTCAGTGACTGTCTTGGAATACCAACCCGACCGCGTGTTGACGTCCGTGTTGTTCAGACCGCAGGCGGCGACCTTGATCAACACTTCCTGAGCCGCAGGTTCGGGGCGAGGCCAGTCTGGGTGAAGCACCATCTGCTCGAGACCGCCATGGCCCATCGTGACCATAGCTTTCATTCTATCAGGCAAGATCATTGCGCGGCCTCCAGTGCAGCGTCGGTTCGTGGCAGCAGGCTTTGCGGATCATAGGCCGGTTCGCCCAGCACTAGCGCTGCACGGGATTGACCGTGGATCACGACCTGCAATGCGGTGCCGGGCGTGGCGGCCTCGGGCTTGATGTAGGCAAAGGCGAGGATCTTGCCGACGGTATGCCCATAGACCACTGAAGCGGTCGAGCCGACCACGCGACCATCCAGCATCACTGCCTCACCGCCATGGCCGTCGATCTCACCATCCGGTTCGATTTCCAGATAGGCGCAAATCCACGGAAGGTCGGTGTTCAGGGTCATGTCCTTGCCCAGATACTCCTTGTCGGTGCGCGCAAAGCGCAGCACGTCCGCCTCGGCCAATGTGACTTCATTGGTTAGTTCACCCGCGCCTTTGAAGCCTTTCTCCATCCGCATCACGTTCATGGCAAAGCTGCCGTAGTCGGCGATGCCATGCGGCTCACCCGCACCCCAAAGTGCGGTGTAAACGTCGAGGCAAGCGGCGTTGGACATGTGCAACTCCCAGCCCAGTTCCCCGGCATAGGACATGCGGAACGCCCAGACCTTGTGGCCTGCGATTGTGATTTCCTGCGCGGACAACCAGCGGAACCCGACATTGGTCAAATCGGCATCGGTGCAGCGCGCCAGTACGTCCCGCGATCGGGGACCGTTCAGCGACAAGGCTGACCAATCGGACGAGAGGGCGGTAATCTGAACATCCTCATCCGCCCGCTGTTGCGTCAGGTGATCCAGCAAGCGCTGTTCGAAGAACGCGGCGCATACCAGATAGAAGCGATCTTCAGCCATGCGGACAATCGTGGTCTCCAACTCGATCCGGCCCCGGCGGTTCAGCATATGGGTCAGCGTGATCGAGCCCACTTTTTGCGGCATCCGGTTGGCCGTCAGCCGATCCAGCAGGGCGTAGGCATCCGGCCCCGAAACCTCGACCTTAGTAAAGGCGGTGACATCCATGATGCCGACGCGTTCGCGCACCGCTTTGACCTCGGCCGCGACCATGTCGTCGGCGGGCGTGCGGCGGAAGGAATAATGGTCGCGCTGTTCAACCCCATCGCGGGCGAACCAGCGGGGGCGCTCGAACCCATAGACTTCCTCATGCACCGCGCCCTTGGATTTCAGCAATTCATACAGGGGCGATGGCTTGATCGGACGCCCTTCGAGACGGTTGAAATGCGGAAAGGGGATTTCGTGGCGCAGGCAGTAATCTTCCTCGGCCTTAATCACCTGCCAGTCCTTCGTGGCATAGCTGCCGAACCGGCGCGGATCGAACTCGCGCATAGAGATTTCGGCGGCCCCATGCACCATCCAGCGCGCCAACTCACGCGTCAGACCCGGCCCCCAACCAATGCCGATCTGCGTACCGCAGCAGCACCAGTAGTTCTGCACACCCGGCGCAGGCCCGATCAGCGGGTTGCCGTCCGGCGGGTGCGAGATCGCGCCGTGCACGTCACGCTGAATGCCCAGTTCGGCAAAGATCGGCATACGGTTCAGGCTTTCCTCAAGCCACGGCATCACCCGGTCGTAATCCGCGTCGAACAGCCAGTTCTCGTATTCCCACGGGCAATGATCATGCCAGACCGAGTTTGGGTTCTCTTTCTCGTAAATCCCGATCAGCCCGCGCTGTTGCTCCATCCGGATATAACCAGAGACCTTACGGTCGTCGCGGATCACCGGCAGTTCCTTGTCCAGATTCTGGAACTCGGGCACAGGCTCGGTCACGAAGTAATGGTGCGTCATCGAGGTCATTGGCAGTTGCAGCCCCGACCATTCACCCATCTGACGGGCGTAAGTGCCGCCTGCGTTCACCACATGCTCGCAGGTTATGGTGCCCAACTCGGTCTCAACTACCCACCCGCCATTCTCGGCCTGCGTGATATTGGTAGCGCGGCAGTTGCGGAAGATGCGGACGCCTTTTTGACGCGCGCCCGTCGCCATCGCCATTGTCACATTGGTTGGGTCCACATGGCCGTCATCTGGTGTGTGCAGCGCGCCCAACACACCGTCGAGATTGTAGAACGGGTGCAGTTCGGCCACCTTCTCGGGGCCCACCAATTCGATGTTGAAGCCAAGCGAGCGGCCCACGGACAGGGTGTGGCGCAGCCAGTCCATCTCATCCTCGGTATAGGCCAAGCGGAACGAGCCGCAGCCGTGCCATGTGACCGGCTGGCCGGTTTCAGCCTCCAACGCGCCGGAATAGAGACCGATATTGTAGTCCACGCATTTGCCCAGCCCAAAGCTTGAGGTCGAATGCGTGATCTGGCCCGCCGCGTGCCACGTGCTGCCGCTGGTCAGCTCGGCCTTTTCCAGCAGGACGGTGTCATCGCCCCACCCCTCATGCGCCAGATGATAGGCCAGACCGACCCCCATGACGCCGCCTCCAACAATGACCACGCGGGCGTGGGTGGGTAATTTCTTCTCGGACATGACATTTCCTCTTCCCGAGTCGCTTTTCTGCTCGACAGGCTAATTCCACATTTGTACCATCGTCAATCATGAATGACACAAATGTATCATCAATCGTTCTCGACCGCCTCACGGAGGAATGGGAGGCCCTGACGCCCGAGGCGCAAAAGGCCGCACGCTACGTGTTGGAAAACCCCACGGATGTTGGGGTTTCGACCGTGCGCGAGATCGCCGAGGCGGCAAAAGTAAAGCCCAACACTTTTGTCCGCATGGCCCGGCAGGTGGGGTTCGAAGGATACGAAGATTTCCGCGCGCCCTTCCGTGATGCGATTCGCCGGGGCGGCGTCTCGTTCCCCGACCGTGCACGTTGGCTGCAGGATATCGGCAAGTCGGGCGAGTTGGGCGGGCTCTATGCAGACATGATCGGTGCCGCGATCCGCAATATCGAAGAGACCTTTGCCGGAATTGACGCCGCCAACCTAAAGGCGGCGGCCGAGGATATCTGGACCTGTCGCCAGATTTTCACGCTGGGCGTGGGCGTTAATAACGCGAACGCACGGAACTTCACCTATCTAGCGTCAACGGGGATGAAGCAATTCCACGCTATTCCCCGCCCCGGATCAACCCCTGTGGACGATCTAGCCTGGGCTGATGAACAGGACGTGCTGATTGCCATCACATGCCATCCCTACCGGACCGAGGTGATCGACGCCATCAAACTGGCTCGGCAACAGGGAATGACTGTCGTAGGAATCTCGGACAGCCCGGCCAGCCCGGTCATTTTGAACGCGCAGCACGGCTTTGTCGTGGCAGCTGATACACCGCAATTCTTCCCCTCCTCCGTCTCGACCATCGCCTTGCTGGAAACGCTGCTGTCCTTTGTGGTGGCCGTCTCCAGCGACGAAATCGTCGAGAGGGTTGAGCGGTTTCATCAACGCAGACACCAACTTGGCCTCTACGCGGAGGAGCCCGAATGAACGCCCCCCTGACCCATTCACTGGACGCGCGATACTATACCGACCCCGCGATTTTCGCGCAGGAGATGCAGGGGCTGCTGGCCCGAACCTGGCAATTCGCGGGCCACGTGGCGCAGGTGCGCGAACCGGGTGATTACTTTGCGTTCGAGATCGCGGGGCAAAACCTCTTCTGCATTCGGGGTCGCGACGGGGAAATCCGCACATTCTACAATGTGTGCCAACACCGCGCGCACGAGATGGTCAGTGGCGCGGGTAATACCCGCGTGGTCGTCTGCCCCTATCATTCTTGGACCTATGAACTGACGGGCCAATTGCGCGCCGGCCCGAATATCAAATCGGTTCCCGGTTTCGACCGCAGCGCGATCTGCCTTACCTCGGTTCGGACCGAAGTGTTCAACGGCTTCATCTTCGTCAACCTCGACGATGATGCAGCCCCCATGGACGATTGGTATCCCGGCGTGCGCGAGGAAATCGGTGCGTTTGTACCGCATATCGACGATTTGGAACCGCTGGAATGGGTAGAAATTCCGGAAAACTGCAACTGGAAGGTCAGTATCGAGAATTACTCGGAATGCTATCACTGCCCAACCAACCACCCGACCTTTGCCGAAGGTGTGGTCAAGCCCGAGACCTACGACATCCAGCCCGATGCCAGCGGCGGCTATGTCCTGCGCCACACGACCGAGTGCCAGAGCCTCGACAAGATGACCTACCCCATCGACCTGTCAGTGCCCCACGCGGGCGACTACCAGTCGTGGTTCCTGTGGCCCATGTTCTCGTTTCAGTGCTATCCTGGCAACGTGCTGAACACCTATCACTGGCGCGCCCACGACGCCGATCGCTGCACTGTCTGGCGCGGATGGTATACCGAGGGCGGATCGGAAAGCGCCGTCATCCGCCAACTGGCCGTGCAAGACCGCGAGACAACGGTCGAAGAGGATATCCGTCTGGTCGAATCCGTCCACCGCGGCCTGAAGTCCCGCGGATACCGCCCCGGCCCGCTGGTGTTGGACCCCGGTTGCGGCGTGATGTCGGAACATTCAATCGCGCGCTTGCAACACTGGATGCGCGAAGCCATTGACGACTGACCTACCCGAAGGCGAAGAAAATTCGACGAATTTTCTCGGCTCAACACACAACAATTGTCCACGACTCCCGAGGTGAAAATGTCAGACCTGTTCAACGAAAACTTGTTTCTAAAAGGACTGGAACAACGCAAGAGCACTCTTGGCGCAGAATATGTGGAAAAGAACCTCGCGGCTGCTGACGACTTCACCCGCCCGTTCCAAGAAGCGATGACAGCCTGGTGCTGGGGCTTTGGATGGGGCGATGATGTCATCGACGCCAAAACACGGTCGATGATGAACCTGTCGATGATCGGCGCCTTGGGCAAGATGCATGAATGGGAGATTCACTGCAAAGGCGCGATCAACAACGGCGTTACGCCCGAAGAGATCCGCGCCATCATCCATGTGATCGGAATCTACTGTGGCGTACCCCAAGCCCTTGAATGTTTCCGCGTGGCGCGCAAAGTTCTGGGGCATACGTAAATCACGCCCCAAGCCCATGCGGATCCGAGCACGCGATGACCGACGAACCCCTGCCACCCGTCCTTTTGCTGACCGGAACAAATGCCGCTGCCTGGACGATGGCGCCCGTCCGCCAAGTCTTCGAACAAGCGGGTTATAGCTGTCACAGCCTGACCTATCGCCACCACGATCTGCCTCCGGGCCCGGATCGGGACGCCAAGCTGATCGGGCTTAGCATTGCCGACTATGTCGAAGATGCACGACGCGCCATCAATGAGATCGGACAAACCCCGATTGTCGTTGGCCATTCGCTCGGAGGCGTGGTCGCTCAGCTTTTGGCGGCACAAGGTCTGATACGTGCTGGAGTTCTGCTGAACAGCAGTATCGTCAATGGTGTCCTGCCCACCACCGACAGAGAGCGCGATCTTGGAAAACTGTTCATCTCTGCCGGAGCTTTCTGGGATCAAGCCTTGGGTCAGGATTTCGAGCTTTTGGCAACCTACGGGTTGAACACTCTGCCAGAGGCGCTGCAACACGACATCCATCAGCGGCTTGGCACCGAGTCCGGTCGGGTGCTGTTCGAATTCGTGTTCTGGATGTTTGACAGCGCGCAAACGACCCTGATCGACCCGCACAATGTGACATGCCCGCTCTTGTTCGTTTCTGGCACGGAAGACAAGGCCGTGGCGACCAGCACGGCCAAGGCGATGGCGAACCGCTATGACTCAGCCGAGTTCATGCCCGTCGAGAGGGCCTGCCACTATATACAGTTTGACGCTCAATGGAACAAAACGGCGCAAACTGTGGTGGATTGGGTCGGGCAACTTGACGGAACTAAATGACTCTTTTCTCAGTAAGATGTTTTGTGTGCCGCGCACCAACGCGTAACCGGACTCAGGTAATCCGGTTCAACCCCAAATCGCTGACCAAAGGTATTTTTTGGCCCCAATGTAAACAAATGGCGGAGACGAAGGGATTCGAACCCTCGAGACGGTTTCCCGCCTACTCCCTTAGCAGGGGAGCGCCTTCGACCACTCGGCCACGTCTCCGCTGGCCGGTATATCCTTGCCGGACGGCCAGATACAAGGCGATTTTCAAAGGGTTTCGCATTTTTCTTCCCAGCACCATCCGATTGCCGGGAACGACGACGAAAACCCAACCGCTCTGGGGTTGGGGTGGGTGCACAGACGACCCAGGATCCCCCCCCTCACCAACATCAATTTTAGAAAACTTGCCAAACATGTGCTGTTTAAGGCATATTTGATCAGACATAAACTTAATAAATTTAATATTTTGAATATGTAGGGGGCACAAAACCGGGCAGTGAGCAATTTGCTCACCATACGAGCTATGGGGGAATGGAAGCTTGGCCTGGTTAAGAGTGCTATTCGTTTTAATGTGTCTATTGCTGGTGCCTGCACAGGTGCTGGCCAATATTGGAAAGGTGATTGGTGTCAAGCCAGGCGCGGAAATCACCCGAGGTGGAAAATCACAACCGCTGCAAGCCGGAATGGATGTCGTGTCGGGGGATTCGATCTCGACCGACGGGAATGGGCTGGTGCAACTGGTCTTTGTCGATGAAACCAAAATCGCCATCGGGCCGAATGCCAGTATGGTCCTGGACGTGACGATGCTGCGCGGCAATCGCAAGGCAAAATCATTTGCGGTGCAGGCATTGGGCGGCAGTTTCCGCTTCATTTCAGGCAAAAGCAAAAAGCGGGTCTATTCGATCAAGACCCCGACAGCGACGATGGCCGTGCGCGGGACAACGTTTGACATGTGGGTCATTCCGGGCGCTCAGAGCGCCATGTTGGTGCTCGAAGGCACGGTCCGCATGTGCGGAAATGGCGGTTTTTGCCACTCGGCAGGCCGACAGTGCAGTTTGTTTGCAACCAACCAGCGGGGTGGAGTCGGGCGTCCGGTGGATCAGGCACAATATGATCTGGCGTTACAAACCGGATTTCCCTTTATCCAATCTCAACAGGACCTGCTGAGCCCTCTGCAGGTCGGTATTGGTGGGTGCGCGGGCGAAGCGGCCCCCTTGCCCGTGCCCAAATCCGATCCGCCGCAGCCACCACAATTCGTGCAAGAATCAACGCCTCAACCGGTTGTGCTGCCTGAACCCCCGTCTCCCGAGCCACCCGCCCCGGATCCAGAACCGGATCCAGAACCAGAGCCTGAGCCTGAACCCGACGTGAAAGGCAACCGTTCCGGTCAGGCCGACGGTTCCAATCCCGGCGGACAGAGCGGCAACACGGATGGGTTTGACAATCCGGGGAAAGCCAAAGGTAAAGGTAAAGGCCGAGGCAAGGGCAAACGCGCCTGAATAGAAACGACGCCAGATTTAGTCGGAGGCCGACTTGCGTTTGAAATCCAAAGAGAGAACGGGACGGCGACGGGCGTTTCGCCTGGTCGGGCTTGGCCTGATTCTGTTTGGATGCTTCATCCGGATCATGGACCCTTACCCAGTGCGGATGTCGCGGATGATCTATTTCGATTTGCTGCAACGGATGTCGCCCCGCGAATACACACCTGACCTGCCGGTGCGAGTCGTGGATATTGACGAAGAGTCTCTGGCCAATTGGGGCCAATGGCCCTGGCCACGCACATTGCTGGCGCAGATGGTCCAGAACCTGGGTGAGAATGGCGCAGCGGCTATTGCTTTTGACATGCTGTTTGTCGAACCGGACCGATACTCACCCGCCCGGTTGCTCAACGACCCTGCGCTGGACGGCGTTCTGACCGTGGAACGTCATGCACAGAAGGTGGACTATGACGTGCTTTTCGGGCTCGAAGCCGCCCATTGGCCAGTGGTGATGGGCACGGCGGCTCGTATCTCGCAGGAGGGCAGCAATGTTGCCCCCAAGGCCGGGATCATCGAGATCGGAGAAGCACCGACCTCCGGATTGATCTCGGTCCCTCATTGGACCCCGATCGCGCCTCCCTTGGATCGCAGCGCTGCGGGGATTGGCGGGGTAAACGTCTCGCCACTGGGTGGTACCGGGATCATTAGACGCGTCCCAGTTTTGTGGGGCGGCCCGAACGGTCCGATGCCCGGTTTGGGGATCGAAGCGCTGAGGGTCGCGCTGGACGCACCGTTCATTCTGACCGAGGGCTCGGCAGATGAGGAAGGGATCATGCTCGCGGTTGAGCTGGGAGATTTCCGCCTGCCGACCACCGAAAACGGTGAGGTCTGGGTCAGGTATCGACATGACCAGCCGGACCTCTACCTATCGGCCGACAGGGTCATGCAAACCCCAGGTGATCCCGCACTCAGGGCGGAGATCGAAGGACGGATTATCCTTGTCGGTACCTCGGCGGCGGGTCTGTTCGACATGCATCAGACCGCGCTGGGCGAGTCGGTGCCGGGCGTGTCGATCCACGCGCAGTTGCTGGAGCAGATTTTTACAGGTGAAATGCTAAACCGGTCGGATGTGACGGCAGCGCTGGAGCTGGTGTCTTTCGTATTGCTAGGCCTGATCGTGATTGCAGTGATGTCCAGTTTTGGCGCGGTCGCCTCATTCGTTGCTGGCGGGGTGGCAGCGGCCGCGGTTTTGGGCACCAGCTGGCTTGCTTTTCAGAACCAGCTCACCCTGTTTGACGTGACCTTTCCGCTGCTGGGTGGAATGGCCAATTTCGGCTTACTGGCGGGGTACCTATTTGTCACGACCGAGCGGGAAAAGCGGGAAATCCGGCAGGTGTTCTCACACTACGTTGCCCCGGAAATTCTGGATGAGATGGAGGTTTCGGGCCATCGCCTGCAACTGGGTGGCGAGACGCAGGAAATCACCGTCATGTTCTCGGACATCAGAGGGTTTACGCCGCTGTCTGAATCCGTGTCGGCCACTGATCTGGTGGCATTGCTGAATGAGCTGTTCTCACAGGTCGGAGATCAGATCCTGCACGAACGGGGAACCATCGACAAGTTCATTGGCGATGCGGTCATGGCGTTTTGGAACGCGCCGCTACCAGTCGAGGATCATCCCTGCCGCGCCGCCCATTCAGCGCTGTTGATGCGGCAGGCCTTGATCCGGTTCAACGCCTCCGATGTCATGAAGGGTCGCCCACCGATCGCATTGGCGACAGGATGCGCCACCGGTCTGGCTTGTGTGGGCAATATCGGATCGCGCAGCCGGTTCAACTATACGGTCATTGGCGATGTGGTGAATGTGGCCGCTCGGATCGAACAAAGCTGCCGCCACGTGGAATATGACATCCTCGTTTCCAGCTCCGTCTACAAGGCCGCGCGGCAGGATCTGGCGATGCTCGAAGCTGGATTTGTCGATCTGAAGGGCAAGTCCGAGCTTGAGGCTGTTTTTCTTCTGGTTGGTAACACTACGCTGCGCACTTCGCCTGGGTTTATGGAACTCGCGGCGGCGCATGGCGATATGATCGCAGCCATTCGACAGCGGCAATCCTATGTGCAGATCAAGAAGCACTGCAACCTGTGCGCAACGCTGGCGACCGAGGTCGAACCGGGGCTTCGCCCGTTCTATCAAGCTGTTCCGGGTCGGGCGGCTGATTTCCGGTCAGATGTACAATCGGACCAGATCATGTTCAGCCACCACGCACAGGCGAACCTGCCTTCGGCTTAGATCCGACCTGGTTACATCAGGTCGTTTTCCACATCCTCGGCGGAAATGCCCAAAGCGTCCAAACCGTTTTCCAGATGATCCGACAGATGTGGCGTTCCGATCAGGTAATCCGCGCAGGGGGTCGAGGCCTCGGACTTGGCGGTGGCGATGGCTTCGGCCAGATCTTCGGCGAAAAAGCTTTCGCGCCCGATCCACATGACCGCAACCAATTCGGCCTGCTCATCTTCGCCCATCCGGTCGATGAAAGCGCGCAGCTCGCCCTCGGCCCGGTCCAACTCACGTCCCATCATGGCGACCTGAGCGATTTTTCTTGCCGAGATTTCCAACATGTCCCAACTCCTCGTGTTCGCGGTCTCTATAGTACCACAACCACCCTCGCCGGGCTGAGTCTTTGATCTTACGCAAACTGGGGCCAGGAGCCATTAATCTTGCGCCATTGGTTTGACTGATTTTGGTTCTGACAAGGCACATCCTTGCTGGAATAGTGGTTCTATTTCTAAAGGATGTAACGCAGCTCAGAGGCAAAATCAGTCAAATCCTTCGGACGCATGAACAGCTGCAAAGCAGCGGCTTTGATCGCTTGAAATTGACACCGCCAGTCCCTGCGCGCCCAAAAGCACTGCTTTTTTGCCGTTCGCGCGCCAGTGGCGCAAGATTAATGGCTCCTGACCCTAGGGCTCGCGAATGCGCGAAACCGGATGATTGGGCACGGGTGCATGGCGAAACGGACGAAAACGCGCCTTCTTCAACTTAAGCTTCAACGCCTGCCAAAGGATCAGGAAAAACGCGCGCCGCGCGCCGAAGGGACGCCGGACCAAGGACCATAGGATTGTCCGATCCGACAGCGGTGCGCGTGGGCCGCTGAGGGTCGCAATCAACCCGCCTTTCTCGCGGCCATAATCGATCCAGACACCCACCTTGTCAGGCCGATAGTCGAAGCGAAATGTATAAGATCCTTCGATTTTCTGGAACGGTGATACATGCATCAACTTGTCCGCCACGATCCGGTCCGAGGGCTGAATGGGCGCGAAATTCGGGTTGTGGCACAGATAACTGTGCCGCGTGCCAAAGGTATTCGTTACCTCGGCCACGACAGCGTAAAGCTGATCATCCTCATCGAAACAGAACCAGAAGCTGACCGGGTTGAATACGTGACCCAGCACGCGCGGCTGCGTCAGCAGGGTCAGGGTTGCGGGTTGTGACACACCCAACTGTGTGAACTGATCGCGCAGCCAAGCCGCCCCCTGGCCTTTCCCTGGCGCACCGCCGTGATCGCGTTTGCGCCAGTTGACGATGTTCGCGCGGTCCAATGAAAACAAACGTGGCGTCTTAACCTCGGCCTCGGGGTTCAGCAGGATATAGTCGACCGAGTATCGGAAGGCATTTTCAATCGCCCCCTTCCGGCCATGATAAGTGTGGCCTGCGATATGGTCGATCCGGTTCATGCCACTTTTTCCAATCTGCCTGTAAACCGTTCAATCGGCGCTGTTTTCGCCCGTCCTTGGATATTCACATTACGCTGAAAACACTGCAACGGATTAAAATTATCTGTGAGAGTGATCCGACTTGGGACCTTCCACGTAATATGGTTATGTTTACCGAGAGCGATACCGCGCGCTTGGATGAACCGGTGGCCGATGGGCCCGTAGTGAGGCCATTGCGCGTCAAGCGACGCATCAAGGGACGACCGGTGAACCACGCAAACGGCAGTTGTGAGACCAGAACCGAATGGGTGGGCCATGTGGCCCGCATCCGGGACGCGCAGGATCAGGCGGCTTTTGCCGAGCTGTTTCAGCATTTTGCGCCTCGGGTTAAAGCGTTCCTGATCAAGTCGGGGTCGGATGCGGCCATGGCCGAGGAATGCGCTCAAGAGGTGATGGCGACCTTGTGGCACAAGGCGCATCTGTTCGACCCAACTCGGGCGACCGTGGCCACATGGGTGTTCACGATTGCACGGAACAAGCGCATCGATGTGCTGCGCAGGCAACGCCGCCCCGAGCCCGAAGATCTGGGATGGGGTCCCGAGGCCGAGCCGGATCAGCACGACGTCATGGCGCTGCAACAGGAAACCGCGCAGCTGCGCGACGCGTTGACCGCGTTGCCCGAGGCGCAAAGAGAGTTGATTGAAAAGGCCTATTTTGGCGACCTGAGTCATCGCGAGATCGCCTCGCAGACCGGATTGCCGCTGGGCACGATCAAATCACGTATTCGGCTGGCGCTGGACCGCTTGCGCCATGCTATGAACTGAGATGACGATGATGAGCAACAAGATTAAACATCACCTGACTGACGACCTGCTGATGGCCTATGCCGCAGGCACCCTGCCCGAGGCGTTCGACCTGATGGTCGCCACGCATTTGACCCTGTGCGACCATTGCCGCGCGCGGGCTGAAAGCTTTGATGCGGTGGGCGGGTGCGTGTTGCAGGAACAGGACGCCACCGTCAGCATGAACGACGGGTCGCTGGCGGCGACTATGGCGATGATCGCCCAAGGTGCCCCTGTTGCCAAACCGGTGCGTGCGGGCTGTTCAGTCCTACCGACTCCGTTGCAGGATTATGTGGGCGGCGACGTCAATGATATCAAATGGCGACCGATCGGCATGGGCGTGAAACAGGCGATTCTGCCGACCACCCATGAGGCGACTGCGCGTTTGTTGTTCATTCCCGCCGGGGCTGCCGTGCCGGATCACAGCCACAATGGCATGGAATTGACGATGGTGCTGCAGGGCGCATTTTCGGATGAGGTCGACCATTTCGCACGTGGCGACGTGGAAATCGCAGATGAAGACCTGCACCACACGCCGACTGCAGATATTTCTGAGGATTGCATTTGTCTGGCCGTGACCGATGCGCCACTGAAATTCAACAAGCTGATGCCGCGCCTGTTCCAGCCGTTTCTACGGATCTGAAGATAGGTGTGCATCGTGCTCAACTGACCTTGCTGAACGGAGTGTTCTTGCATGATGAAACACCTGATCTTTGTCGCAGTGACCTTGGGGCTGACCTTCCCGGCCTCGGCCCAGAGTGTCGCCGAGGTCAAATTCCAACCCGGCAACTATGGCACGATGGTCAGCGGCACCATCACCGGGAATGAATATTTCGACTATTTGCTCGGCGCGCAGGCCGGGCAGGAGATGTTTGCCGAACTCAATGTCAGCGACACAAATGGCAACGGTGTGATCTATTTCAACATCCTGCCGCCGGGCAGCGAGGGCGAGGCAATTTATATCGGTTCCATCGACGGCAACACGGCGCGTATCAATCTGCCTCAAAACGGAAACTATACGATCCGGGTCTACCTGATGGGCAATGACCGCGATACCGGCAAGACAGTTGGCTATAATCTGGATCTGTCGATCCAGTAGCGCCTACCCCTCGGTCTTACCCAAAGGCACCACGTTGGTGTGATCGTCCGGGGCCAGTTCCTCGAAATCGAAATTGTCCAGCCGCTGCGCCCGGCGGCCAGCCTTTTCGGCGCTTATTTTGATCTCTGAGATATCCTTGGCGGCCTGCCCGAAGTGTCGATCAAGGTTCGAGACGCGGTCGCCCAGACGTTCCACATCCTTGTGTAACATGCCCAGTTCCTTGCGAATGGCACCAGCCTGTTCGCGCATCCTGGCGTCTTTCAGGATCGCACGCATGGTGTTCAGCGTGGCCATGCAGGTGGTAGGTGACACGATCCAGACCCGTTTGCTGAAACTCTCCTGCACCAATTCGGGGAACTTGGCGTGCAGCTCGGCATAGACCGCCTCAGACGGCAGGAACATCAGCGCCCCATCGGCGGTTTCACCATCCAGAATGTATTTCTCGGCAATGTCATTGATATGCTTGCGCACCGTGCTGCGGAACATCTGCAGCGCCGCTTTCAACTCGGCATCATTGGTGGACCCGATCAGCGCCTCATACGCCTCGAGCGGGAATTTGCTGTCAATCACGATGGGGCCCGGCGGGTTCGGCAGGTTTATCAGGCAATCGGCGCGCCGCCCGTTCGACAGCGTGGCCTGCAATTGGAAACTGTCCGAGGGCAGCGCCTTCGACACGATGTCATTCAGCTGAATTTCCCCAAACGCGCCGCGGGTCTGCTTGTTCGACAGGATATCCTGCAAGCTCAACACATCGCCCGACAGTTTGGTGATATTGTCCTGCGCCTTGTCGATGGCGGCGAGGCGCTCCTGCAATTGCGTCAGCGAGGTAGCGGTCTGTTTCGACGAGCCATGCAGCGACTCCTTCATCCGCTCCTGCATTTCGGCCAGCGCACGGGCAGATTTCATCGCGTTATCCGCCAGCCGGTCATTCATCTGCTGCTGGACCGAGGACAGACGGGATTCAACCGTTTGAATCACCTGCACCTGCGCATTGGCCTGCGTATCTGACACATGCTGGAGCCCCCCGCGCAACTGTTCCTGCCCCTGCCCCAACGCTTGCACATGTTGCCCCAAATGCGCCATCTGCCGCGCCAGCGGCTCGGCCATGCGTGCCGACCGCTGCGCCGCCCGCAGTGACAGAAACAGCAGCAGCAGGATCAGCGCCACCACGCCGCCCCCGATCAAGATCACGGGGTCGTTCAGGGCGATTTGGGTGCCAGCAAACTCGATCATGTCGCCTCGGGTGTTCTTGTTTTATTCTTCATATCGCGCGTACGCGGCGGGATCAACTGCGCCCGAACAGACGTTCGATATCAGACAGTTTCAGTTCCACATAAGTCGGCCGACCATGGTTGCATTGACCGGAATGGGGCGTCGCCTCCATCTCGCGCAGCAAGGCGTTCATTTCCTCGGCTCGCATCCGACGGCCCGACCGGACCGAGCCATGACAGGCCACCCGGCTGAGGATCGCCTCGATCCGCGCCTGCACAGTCTGGCTTTCGCCCTGATCAGCCAGCTCATCAAGGATATCCAAGATCATCGCGCGGGCGTCGACTTCGCCCAGAATGGCCGGGGTTTCACGCACGGCGATGGCCCCGCCGCCGAAGGGTTCCAACGTCAGGCCAAGTCGGGTCAGGTCGTCGGCCACGGCCAGCAGCCGCGCGCAGTCGCCGTCGGACAGTTCCACGATCTCAGGGATCAGCAGCGCCTGCGCGGCGACGCCGTTCTCAGCCATCTGGTGTTTGAGCTTCTCATAGACCAAGCGTTCATGCGCCGCGTGTTGATCGACGATCACCATGCCATCGGCGGTTTGGGCGATGATGTAATTTTCGTGCACCTGCCCGCGGGCCGCGCCCAAGGGCAAGTCCTGTGCCGGAGGTTCCTCCGCGGCGACCGGAGCGGGTTCGACAATGCTGCCGCTGTAATCCTGCGACAGTTCCGCAAAGCCCGGCGCCTGGGCCCGGTAGGCCGTGTGCCGCGCCGCTGCTGAGGGTCGATCCATTTGATACACCCGCGCCGGAGCGGGCTGCGCAGGCTGCGCCGCTTCCGGCCGCATCGCGCCCAAAGTCGCGTTTGCCACGGTTGAAGACGCCCGATGCCCCGCCTCGGCCAGCGCGTGGCGCAGGGCCGAGACGATCAGCCCCCGCGCTACGCCGGGATCGCGAAACCGGACCTCGGACTTCGCCGGATGCACGTTCACATCCACCAGCGTCGGGTCACAGTCTATGAACAGCGCCGCCGCCGGGTGGCGGTCACGGCTCAGGAAATCGAAATACGCCGCCCGCAGCGCCCCGGTCAGCATCTTGTCCCGCACCGGACGGCCATTGACGAACAGGTACTGCGCCACCGCAGCACCGCGCGAATAGGTCGGCAAGGCGGCGTATCCGTAAAGCCTGATCCCCTCACGCGTAGCGTCGATCTGCAACGCGTTCTCGGCAAACTCGCGCCCGATCACGCGAGCCAGACGAGCGTGCAGGGCATCGAACAGATCGCCATTCTCTCGGTCGGCGCGGAACGTCACGCGCCCCTCACCCCCGCCCGAGATATCGCGCAGGGTGAAGGTGATCGCGGGCTCTGCCATCGCCAAACGTTTCACGGTGTCGGTGATCGCCTGTGCCTCGGCCCGGTCGGTGCGCATAAATTTCAGCCGGGCGGGCGTAGCAAAGAACAGGTCGCGCAGCTCGACTACCGTGCCCACGCGCAAGGCTGCGGGTTTCACCGCCTCCATCCTGCCGCCCGAGACGTGAACCGACGCGGCCTCGGCCCCCGGCACGCGACTGGTAATGGTTAGTCGACCTACGGCCCCCAGCGAGGGCAGCGCCTCGCCCCGGAACCCAAATGTGTGGATGTTCAGCAGGTCCGAGCCGTCGATTTTCGAGGTCGCGTGCCGCGACAAGGCCAGCGGCAGATCATCTGCCGCAATCCCGCAGCCATCATCTGTGACGCGAATCAGCGTCTTGCCGCCATCGGCAATATCAATGGCAATTCGGGTCGATCCTGCATCAATCGCATTCTCGACCAGCTCTTTCACAGCCGAAGCGGGGCGTTCAACAACCTCACCCGCCGCGATACGGTTGATCGCAGCGTCGTCCAATTGCCGAATTACGGGACGGGAATCGCTGATATTGGGGTTTGCCTGCGCCATACCCCCAGACCTAGCACAGACGCGCACGATTCTACCACTGGTTTGCAGAGGTCAATTTTCTGATTGAGGGGGCGTTCGGACAATCGTCGTGTCACCGAGAAAAGCAACACAGAGGCAACGATTGTCCGAACGGTCCAATGTGAGCGGTGGTCGTTCGCTTGATGCGGCGTTCGTAGCACGAAAAGGCTATTGAGGCTTGCGAACTCTGGCCAGTCAGTGGTGTTGGGCAAAGTTCAGCCGACATAAGCGCGCGTTTACGCCGATCCCGGTGCCCCGGCGCGCGTCCGGCATGGCCCCCAGATTGCCGCCACGGCCAGGATCAGCCCAGCTACTGTTGCGATCATACCCGCCGCACTGACGGCATCCGCCATGCCCAACCACAGGGGGCCATATCCGGCCAGCACATAGCCCAGCACGGCCGAGGTCACTGCAAAGGCGACGGACCAGGCGATTTGCGTTTCCAGCCGATTGGTCATCATCCGTGCGGCTGCGGGTGGGCAGATAAACATGGCGATCACGATGATCGACCCCACCGCATCAAACGCTGCTACGGCAGCGATGGCAGCGGTGATCACCAGCGCAAACCCAAGCGGGCCGGTCCGGATACCGATGGTGCGGGCAAAGCCCTCGTCGAAGGTAGAGACCTTGAGCGGCCGCCAGAACAGCCATGTAAACGCAGACACCGCAGCCAGCGTCAGTGCGATGCGCAAAAGTTCAGGCGGCAGGCCCGCCAGTGCGTCAATATCCAAAAGCGACGACCAACCCACTGCGTCCAGCCAGATCAGGCTTTCCAGATTGCCGTAAAGCGCATGTTCCACGTCCAGATGCACGGTCGAAGTATCGGTCTGCTCCAGCAATAGCACCCCGGCGGCAAACATGGTGGTAAAGACCACACCCATCGCGGCACCGGGTTCGATCTGGCCCAGCCGCCTGATGGCTTCGATCATCACCACGGCGACCACCGCAGCCCCCGCCGCACCCAGCATCATGGGCCAGGTCGAGATCGCTCCGGTCAGGATAAAGGCCACCACAATTCCCGGCAGCACCACATGGCTGATCGCATCGCCAATCAGCGCCTGTTTGCGCAGCACCAGAAAGTTGCCCGGCAACGCGCAGGCAATCGCCGCAAAAGTGCCAATCAGCAAGGGCGTTAGGGACAGGGGGACAAACTCTTCACCGCTCATGCCATCACCCCCTGCGGGCCGCCGATCTGGCGGTCAATCTCAGCGATCTGGTCGCGGGTCAGGACGGTCTCAATATCGCGCAACCCGTCATAGAGCGCGGCTGTCGCCTCATGCGCCTGATCGGCGCGGACGATTTCCCAGCGTTTCTCATCCCGCAGGGCCTTGGCCGCGCGGGCCTTGCCAGCCTCGGTCGCGACCCCATCGGCGCGGGCCAGGCCTGCGCGTTTCAACAGGCGCAGGGTCAGGGGTTCGTAGATCTTCTGCCCCTGCGCCAACGCCAGCAGGCCTTGACGAATATGAACCCGGCGCTGGAACCGCAGATGGCGCAGCACAGCGGCCAGAACGCCACGCACCGGGGCCAGCAACAGCGACAGGGCAAACAGGGCAAAGCTGACCAGCACGATGATCGGACCCGTCGGCAGGTTCGGGGCCGAGGCCGACAGCGCCGCGCCGACATAGCCCGAGACCCCTCCGGCGACCCCGGCCAACAGGACCACGCGGTCGGACCGATCGGTCCAGAACCGTGCCGTGACGGCAGGGATGATCAACAATGCCACGATCAGGATCAGTCCGACGATTTTCAGGCCGACCACGGTGACGGCCATCACTAGCCCCATCATCGCAAGGTCGATGCGATGCACCGGCAGCCCTCGGGCGGCGGCGTATTCGGGATCAAAGGCAACCATGGTCATGGGGCGGCGCAGGATCATCACCAGCACCAGCGTCGCAGCGCCTCCAACAGCGATGATCAGCGCATCCGCCCATAGCATCCCGGCGGTCGAGCCCAACAGGAACCCTTCCAACCCCGCCTGACGACCCACGCCCATAGTCTGGATCACAGTCAGCAGTACGATACCGAAGCCAAAGAACACCGACAGAACCGCGCCGATCGCGGCATCCTCGGCCAACCGCGTGTGGCGGGTCAGCCAGTTCATGCACAGCAGGCCCACCCAAGCCGACAGGGCCGAACCAGCCAGCAGTCCCAGCAGGTTGCGTCCGTCGCCGCCAAAGGCAACCAGCACCATGAAGGCCAGACACACACCGGGCAGCGTTGCATGGCTGATCGCATCGCTGACCAGCGCGCGTTTGCGAAGAAACAGGAACGTGCCCGTCACCCCCGCCGACACGCCCAGCAGCGCAGCCCCAATGGCAACAAGCGAGGCGTTATAGCCCAGCTGAAGGGTCAGAGCGTCCCAAAGCATGGATTATCCCAGCGCGCGCGAAATCTGGTCGATCTGAGCGGTGGCCAGACGGCCCCCATAGGCGGCCTGCAAAGTCTCGGCTGTGAAAGCCTGATTCACAGGACCTTCCGCCACCTTGCTGGTATTGATCAGGAAGACATGGTCGAAATAGTCGGTGACGGTGGCCAGATCGTGATGCACGACGACCACGGTCTTCCCAGCCTCTTTCAGCGCTTTCAGCACTGCAATGATGGCCTTTTCGGTGGCCGCATCGACCCCGGCAAAGGGTTCGTCCAGCAGGTACAGATCAGCATCCTGCGCCAGAGCGCGCGCCAGAAACACCCGCTGTTGCTGACCGCCCGAAAGCTGACCGATCTGACGGTCCGCGAAATCACGCATGCCGACACGGTTCAGGCAATCCATCGCACAAGCCATATGCCGAGCACGAACACGGCCCAACAGACCCAACTGACGCGACAGACCCATCAGGACCACGTCAATCACGCGGGTCGGGAAATCCCAATCCACACTGGCGCGCTGCGGCACATAGGCGATGTGGGCGCGTTGGGACTCAAGCGGTTGACCGTGGACCGTTACCAGCCCCGAAAGCGGCGACACGATCCCCAGCGCGGCCTTCAACAAAGTCGACTTGCCCGCGCCGTTTGGCCCGATAATGGCCGTCATCGCGCCGGGCTGCACCGTCATATCCACCGAGAACACAGCAGGTTTCTGACCGTAGGACACAGTCAGACCGCGAATGGCCAGCGGGCTTCGTTCAATCCCGTTGTCCTGAACGGATACGCCCTGATGTGCTGCAAGCTCCAGCATCGCTCAAAACCCCGCCGACAGTTTGCCGTTCATGCCCAGCGCCGGCGCATCCGCACCAAATGCAGTGGCAATGACGGTGATATTGTGATCCAGCATTCCGATATAGGTGCCCTCATACGTGCCGGGTTCGCCCATCGCGTCCGAATACAACTCACCACCCACGGCCACCTGATGCCCCTTAGCCGCGGCACCTTCGATCAGCGCACGAATGGACCGGTCCGAAACCGAGCTTTCCACGAACACCGCCGTCAATTTCTGATCAACCAGCGTATCGACCAGTTCGCCGATCCGGTTCAGACCAGCCTCGGACTGGGTCGAGATGCCCTGAATGCCCAGCACCGCATAGCCGTATTCCGCACCGAAATAGCCAAATGCGTCGTGGGCCGTCACCAGAATGCGGTTGTCCTTCGGGACGGCGGCCAGCATCCGTTTCCCATAGGCTTCCAACTGGGCAATCTCGGCAAGATGGGCCTGCGCATTGGCGGCGAAAAACTCGGCCGCTTCGGGGCGGGTGTCGGTCAGCGCATTTTGCACTTGAACCACAACGTCGCGCCACAGGGCCGGGCTCATCCACACATGCGGGTCGTATTTGTCGGCGTAATCATCATGGGCGCGCAGCTTGGACGTGTCGATCCCTTCGGCAACGGCCACCACGTTGCGCTTGCGAGACAGGTCGTGGAAGAAATCCTCCATTTGCGCTTCAAGATACAGGCCGTGCCATAGGATAAGATCTGCGCGGGTCATTGCGACGATATCGCTGCGGGTCTGGCGATAAGCGTGCGGGTCTACACCGGGGCCCATCAGGCCCTTGACCTCGACCTGGTCCCCACCGACCTGACGAACGGCATCTGCAATCATACCGGTTGTCGCCACCACTTTAAGCGGCGCTTCGGCCAGCGCCGAGGTAGGCAGAGCAACGGCAAAAGCCAGCGCTGCAAGAAAGCTACGACGAATCATGTCAGACCCCGATCTGATATCCCCATGACCGTTAATATGCGAACCATTCGCAACTTAGTCAATGCTATTGCGAATTATTCGCAAAAAAGGCGACCATATTTGTCCATTTGGTCAAAAAAATGGCTGAAACGCACTCGCTTGCCCTTTTCTTTAGACGCAACCCATGCGATTTTGGCGCAAATCTCCCAAAGGACGCGATGATGGAAACGCAGAGCCCCGTGCGCACCGCGCATCTGCCGCAAGTGACCGAACCCCGCAATCCGGGTATGGATCTGGATTTGGACTGGGTGCGCGCCGTGCAGGCCAACACCTCAGCCATTGAACGCCGTGCCGCCACCCTGCCCGGTCGTCGTTCGGTAAAGAAAGATTATCAGGCCGCTTGGCTGCTGAAGGCAATCACGATGATCGACCTGACCACTTTGTCGGGCGATGACACGGTGGGCCGCGTGCGCCGCTTGTGCGCCAAGGCGCGTCAGCCTGTAGCCCCCGCGCTATTGCAAGCGATGGACATGCCGCCGATCACCACGGGTGCGGTCTGTGTCTATCACGACATGATCGAACCAGCTGTTGCGGCGCTAAAAGGCACTGGCATTCCGGTGGCTGCTGTCTCGACCGGGTTCCCTGCGGGTCTGTCCCCCTTCCATCTGCGCGTGGCCGAGATCGAAGAAAGCGTAAAGGCCGGGGCCGAGGAAATCGACATCGTGATCTCGCGCCGTCACGTGCTGTCAGGCGACTGGCAGGCTCTATATGACGAGATGAAGGCTTTCCGTGCCGCCTGTGGCGACGCCCATGTCAAAGCCATTCTGGCGACCGGAGAATTGGGCAGCCTGCGCAATGTCGCTCGCGCCTCGGTCGTGTGCATGATGGCGGGGGCGGATTTCATCAAGACCTCGACCGGCAAGGAAAGCGTCAACGCCACACTGCCCGTGTCGCTGGTGATGATCCGTGCGATCCGCGATTACTATGACCGCACAGGATACCGCGTCGGCTACAAACCTGCGGGCGGGATTTCCAAGGCCAAGGATGCGCTGGTCTATCTGTCGCTGATCAAGGACGAGTTGGGCGATCGCTGGCTGGAGCCGGACCTGTTCCGGTTCGGCGCCTCGTCACTGCTGGGCGATATCGAGCGGCAGTTGGAACATTATGTCACCGGGGCGTACTCGGCTGGCTACCGTCATTCTATGGGGTGAGGCACGCCCGGAAATCGCTCTGGTAGAGCGATTTCAGTGCCGAACGGGCGAAGCCCCGGGAAAAGGAAAGAACAATGACAGTCAAAGAGATTTTCGAAACCATGGACTACGGCCCTGCCCCCGAAAGCGCCGCCGAGGCGCTGGCTTGGCTGGTCGATCAGGGTGACAAATTCGGCCACTATATCGACGGGGCCTTCACCAAGCCCGGCAAAGGCTTTGACAGCCGCAACCCTGCGACCGGAGAGGTGTTGGCAAAGCTGACCCAAGCCAAACAGGCCGATGTGGACGCCGCCGTGGCGGCCGCCCGCAAAGCACAACCCAAGTGGGAGAAACTGGGCGGCGCGGGACGTGCGCGGTATCTCTATGCCATTGCGCGCCTGCTGCAGAAACATTCGCGTTTGTTTGCGGTGCTGGAAAGCCTCGACAACGGCAAACCGATCCGTGAATCGCGGGACATCGACATCCCCTTAGCCCAGCGGCATTTCTATTACCACGCAGGCATGGCGCAGTTGATGGAGAGCGAGTTGCCTGATGCACAAGCTTTGGGCGTGTGCGGACAGATCATCCCGTGGAACTTCCCGCTGCTGATGCTGGCGTGGAAGATCGCACCTGCGCTGGCGATGGGAAATACGGTGGTTCTGAAACCTGCAGAGTATACCTCGCTGACAGCCCTGCTGTTTGCCGATATCTGCACGCAGGCTGGGTTGCCCAAGGGTGTGGTCAATATCGTCACCGGTGATGGCGCGGTGGGTGAGATGATCGTAAACGCTGACGTGGACAAGATTGCCTTTACCGGCTCGACCGCCGTGGGGCGGCACATCCGCGAGGCAACCGCTGGATCCGGCAAGGAACTGACGTTGGAGCTGGGCGGCAAGTCCGCCTATATCGTGTTCGACGATGCCGATATCGATTCAGCTATCGAGGGGCTGATCGATGCGATCTGGTTCAATCAGGGTCAGGTCTGCTGTGCAGGCTCGCGCCTGTTGGTACAAGAAGGTATTGCCGACAGGTTCCACGCCAAGCTGCGCGCACGGATGGATGGCTTGCGCATCGGCGATCCGCTGGACAAATGCATCGACGTGGGCGCAGTTGTGGACCCGATCCAGTTGCAGACGATCAAAGGCATGGTCGACAGCAACACCGCAGGTGAGGTTTATCAGGCGGCCTGCGCACTGCCCGAAAATGGCTGTTTTTACCCGCCTACACTGATTTCCGGCCTCGAAACCTCGGACCCTCTGATGCAGGAGGAAATCTTCGGCCCGGTTCTGGTCTCGTCGACCTTCCGCACCCCAGCCGAAGCGGTCGAGTTGGCCAACAACACCCGCTATGGGCTGGCCGCGACGGTCTGGACCGAGAATGTGAACCTCGCGCTGGATATCGCGCCCAAGCTGGTTGCGGGCGTGGTCTGGGTGAATGCCACCAACCTGTTCGACGCAGCCGCCGGTTTCGGAGGCGTGCGCGAAAGCGGATTTGGCCGTGAAGGCGGCTGGGAAGGACTGGCCGCCTATACCAAACCCAAAGGCAAGACCAAGCCGCTGGCCAAGGTCGAGGCTGCAATGGGCCAAGGCGCGCCGGTTGATCCTATTGATCGCACCGCCAAAATGTATGTGGGCGGCAAGCAAGCGCGACCGGACGGAGGCTATTCGAAACCCGTCTGGGGTAAACCTGGCCTGCTGGGCCATGTGGGTCTGGCGAACCGCAAAGACGTGCGCAACGCGGTAGAAGCCGCGGCGGGCGCGAAAGGCTGGGCCAAGACCACCGGCCATCTGCGGGCGCAGATCCTGTATTATATCGGCGAAAACCTCTCGGCCCGCGTAGATGAATTCGCCGCACGGATCGACGCCATGACCGGCGGCAAATCCGGTGCGGCCGAGGTCGAAACCTCAATCCAGCGTCTGTTCTCCGCCGCCGCCTGGGCCGACAAATATGACGGTCAGGTTCATGGCGTTCCGATCCGGGGTGTTGCCATTGCGATGAAGGAACCCGTTGGTGTGATTGGCGCGCTGTGCGCGGATGAGGCGCCTTTGCTGGGCCTGATCTCAGCCATGGCCCCGGCGATTGCGATGGGCAACCGGGTGGTGCTGGCGGCCTCCGAGCCCTATCCGCTAGCGGCAACGGATTTCTACCAGATCCTCGAAACCTCGGACGTGCCTGCGGGCGTGGTCAATATCCTGACCGGCAGCCACGCGGAGCTGGCCAAACCCCTGGCCGCGCATCTGAATGTGGATGCGGTCTGGTCATTCTCATCGACCGATCTGTCGGCCGAGATTCAGAAAGCCTCGGCGGGGAATCTCAAGCGGACATGGGTCAACAATGGGGCCGCTACAGACTGGAACGCGGATCAGACGCGCCGCTTCCTGCAAGCCTCGACCGAGGTCAAAAACATCTGGGTGCCCTACGGCGAGTAGGGCGGCAGAACCAAACCCAGTGGTGCATATGCGCGAAAACACGCGCATATCGCCCATTAACATGTGAATTCGTTCATATACAGATAGCCCCATGTCCCTCAGCGTGGACCCATTCCAGATGAGGGTGGGCCCGATCATGCTGAATATCCCGTTTGAAATTCCTGACTACATACAACTGACGACAATGGTCGGTGTCTTCGGCGCCGGGCTTTATATCCTGAACTATTTTCTGCTTCAGATGGGCATCGTGCGCGGCACTGGTGTGACCTATCCGGTGCTGGTGATTGTCGCCGCCAGTTGCGTGCTGATCAGCATGATGCGTGAGTTCAATCTGGCAGGCTCGATCATACAGATGGCCTATATCTCGATCTCGGTTCTGGGCTTGTTACGCGGATACCTTGCACGCCATCTTGTGCGTTTTTCCGATGCCGAACGACAGTTCATCGCGCATCATCTGGAGACGTTGAAACCGCATCAAGCCCGGCGACTGCTGAACACCGCAACCATTCAGGAGTTCCCGGCGGGCAGCAAGCTGATCGAAGAGGGCAAGACCACCGATTTTCTGGGCTTCGTCCTCAGCGGACAAACAACCATCCTGAAGGACGACCAGGTGATCAACCGCTGCGGGGCTGACGAAATACTGGGCGAGTTGACATTTAGCCTGGGATTGCCCGCAACGGCCACGGTAAAGGCCACCGAGCCCACCACCTGCCTAGTATTCGACAATATCCAACTCACGCGCTTGCTGCGCCGGAATCGCCATATCGACGATGCGTTGAAGGCCGCGCATTTCAGACATGCGCGGCAAAAACTGCTGAGCAGCAACAAACACACCCTTCGGGCGCAGAACAGCTCGGTCGCAGCCTAGGCGTTAGCCATCCAGCCCTTCGGGCTTACCAACGATGGTGAAATGCAGCCCCTCCGGGTCCAGCAGTTCCGAGGCAACACGATTCACATCCTCAAGCGTGACCGCGTTCACCTGATCGTTGCGGGTGGCGATATAGTCGATGGGCAAATCCTCCATCTGCATCCCGACCATGATCCCGGCGATCTGGCTATTGCCATCGAACCGCAAAGGATAGGCGCCCGTCAGATAGGTCTTGGCATCGTCCAGCTCTTTCTGGGTGAAGCCTTCATTGGCCGCACGCGCCCATTCATCCCGGATGACGGACACCGCGTCCGCGATCCGGTCATTCGAAGATGAGACCGAACCCAGATAGACCGAGGCCAGATCCTTGGGGACCAAGAAGGTCGACACCCCATAGGTCAACCCGCGTTTTTCGCGCACTTCCTGCATCAGACGGCTTTCGAACCCACCGCCGCCCAGCATGTGATTGAGGATGAAGGCTGCAAAGAAATCGGGATCGTCACGATCGATACCCGCATGACCAAACAGAGCCACAGATTGCGGCGTGTCAAACTCGACAACGCTGACCCCGCCGGGGATGTTGACTTGCGCCGGTCCGGGGATCGGTTTGCCTGTTTCGGGCAGATCGGCCAGCAGGTGATCCAGCAACCTGCCGAGTTCTTCGGGCGTGATATCGCCCACAGCCCCTACATAGAGCCGATCTTTGGCAAAGACGTTCTCATAGGCATCAACCACGTCGTCTCGGGTCAGGGCGGTCACGCTTTCGATCGTTCCCTTGCCCTCGGTTCCATAGGGGTGATCCCCATAAGCCATTCGCGCAAAATTGCGTCCGGCGATATCGTTCGGGCTGGTCTGATCCGACCGCAAGCCGGACAGAACCTGCGCCCGCACACGATCCACCGCGTCCTGATCGAAACGCGGCTCGTGCAGGGTCACACGCAGCAGGTCGATCACTTCGTCCCGGTTTTCAGTCAGGAACTGCGCCGAGACCGAGACGGTATCGTCACTGGCGTTATAGCCAAACGATGCTGCCAGCGATTCAAGCTCACGCGCATAGGTTCGGGAATCCATGTCGCCCGCGCCTTCCTCGATCAGGCCGCTCATCAGATAAACGGCCCCCCGCTTGTCAGGGTCGTCCAGTGAAGTTCCACCACGGAACCGCAATTCCAATGCGGTGAACGGGATCGAGTGATCCTCAACCAGCCACGCGGTGATACCACCAGGCGATGTCACCTCCTGAATTTCGATCTCGGCCCAAGCGGGCAATGCGATCACGAATGCAATCAGGGTCGCGAAAATCCGTTTCATTGCGTCACCTCATCGTCGCGCATCAGCCAGCCCGTTACCGAGGTTTCCGGTTGCAGAACCTCGCGGGCGGCAGCGATGATTTCTTCTCCGGTTACGGCCTGCAGGACATCCGGCCAGGCCTGCACGTCCTCGACCGTCAATCCGCTGGTCAGGGCCCGGCCATAGCGATTGCCGATCCCGTCCACATTGTCGCGCGCATAGGTTTGCGAAGCGCGAAGCTGCATCTTGATCCGGTCCAGATCCTCTTGGTTAACACCGTCGGCAATGAACCCGGCCACGGCTGCATCCATGGCTTCTTCGGCCTCTTGCAGGGAAACGCCCTGCGCCGGAACGATAAATAGATCAAAGGTCGTGTCATCCAACGACACGCCGCGATAGAACGCCCCGGTGTAAACGGCTTTCTGTTGCTCGAATTGCAGTTTTTCGGTCAGGTATGACGTGTTCCCACCACCCAGCAATTCGGCCAACATGAACAGGGCTGCGGCCTTTTCCTGTTCGCCCGCGTTGCGTTCAGGCGCCAGATAGCTGCGCTGCACGTAGGGCTGCGATACGCGTGCGTCCTTGAAGGTCAGCCTCCGCGCGGCCGTCTGCGGCGGCTCTTGCGAACGGATGCGCTCGGGCAGGTCCGGGTTGGCGGGGATCACGCCATAGTATTTTTCGGCCAGCGCCTTGACCTCATCGGGCTCGACATCGCCTGTCACAACCAGAATGGCGTTATTGGGCGCGTAGTGCGTCTGGTAGAAGGACAGAGCGTCCTCCATGTCCAGCGTCTCCATCTCGTGCCGCCAGCCGATGATCGGAACCCCGTAGCGGTGGTTGAGGTATTGCGACGCGTTCATCTGTTCGCCGAACAGGGCGCGGGGGTTATTGTCGGTGCGCTGGTTGCGTTCCTCAAGGATCACATCACGCTCGGTCACGATATCATCCTCGGACAGGCGGATATTGCGCATCCGGTCCGCCTCCATTCGCATCATCAGTTCCAGCCGGTCGGCGGCGACGCGTTGGAAATAGGCGGTGTAGTCATACGAAGTGAATGCGTTGTCATTGCCGCCATTGGCCGCCACCGTGGCCGAGAACTCACCCGGTGCCAGCGTATCGGTTCCTTTGAAAAGCAAGTGTTCCAGAAAATGCGCCACACCGGACGATCCGACGGGTTCATCCGCCGAACCTGCGCGATACCAGACCATATGCTGCACGACAGGGGCGCGGTGATCCTCGACCACGACGACATCCATGCCGTTTTCCAGCGTGAAGGTTGTGACCGCCTCCTGGCCATCTTCGGCAAAGACCGGGGTGGCAGCAATCAGGGCAGCCGACAGGGCAAGGGCCCGAACCATGGGGCATCCTCCGTTTGTTGTCTGAGTTTCAAACTACGGTGGCGCGGCGCAGGTTCAAGTGTGATGACGAAAAGTTAAGGATTATTCACCTGGCGGCGGAGCCGACGGAGTTTCGACCCCAGCCTGCCGTGCCTGTTCATTTACCTGCGACGAATCCAGCGCCCATCGTTTGTAAACCTGCGAATAGCGGTCCACGTTAAACAGACGCAGTCGGGTAAAACGGCTTTGCTTGCGGCGGAACTCAGCGTCTTCGGCATCGACCACCTGACGAGCATTCTCGGTCACGCCATACCGGCTCGAGGCCGTCACCAATGCGCCATCCGCCGCGGGAATCGCCGTGTTAGGATTCAGTGCGTCCGGGTTGCCGCCCAGTGCCGCAATCGCATCCCCCTTGGGGGTCGGGTCGGTTAGATTCCCTGCGCCCGGTGTCGGCGCGGGCAGGAATTGATAATCTTCGGGCTGTGTCAGCGGCTTGACCGGCAGGACCGAGAATTCATCCGGTCCCGGACCCGGCGCCTGAAGGTGGCGCAGACCGATATCGGAACATCCCGCCACCGTGAAGGCAAGCGTCACTGCAATAATGGAACGCGGCAACCGCATCGTAGTCTCCAGCCTGTTTGAGGCGCTTTTATCGCATTTCCACCGGCGCGTCACGAGGGCTTTTTGCCGTCGAATAGGATCAACCCGATGGCACCGGCGAAAATAAACACATCGGCCAGATTGAAGACAAACGGGTTGTTGATACCGCAACAGGACATGTTCAGGAAATCCAGAACATAGCCGTAAAGCACCCGGTCCAGCACATTACCCAGCGCGCCGCCAATCAAAAGCCCGCCCGAAAGCAGCATGATTTTCGACGGCGCAGACCGCATCAGCCAGACCAGCACAGCAGCCGAGATCGCAATGGACACGCCGATCAGAACCCAACGTGCCGCCTCGGTATTGCCCTGAAACAAGCCGAAGTTGATGCCGCGATTCTCGCCATATTTGAACACAAGCAAGGGCGGGAGGACGTCGATATCTCCCTCGGCCACGCGCATAACGTGGACGACCAGAACTTTGCTGATCTGGTCAATCGCAAACGCCGCCAGTGCAGCCCAAATGAGCAAGCGATAGCGCATCAGTGGCGGAAGTGCCGCATGCCGGTGAAGACCATGGCCAGACCGGCCTCGTCCGCCGCTGCGATCACTTCATCATCACGCATTGAACCACCGGGCTGGATCACACAGGTGGCACCGGCCTCAGCGGCCTCCATCAGACCGTCGGGGAAGGGGAAGAACGCGTCCGATGCTACGGCCGAGCCGATGGTCAACGGTTGAGCCAAGCCCAACACATCGGCCATACGTTCGGCTTTCTTGGCTGCGATCAGCGCCGAGTCCACGCGGCTCATCTGTCCAGCACCCACGCCTACGGTCGCGCCATCTTTGACGTAGACGATGGCGTTGGATTTGACGTGTTTCGCCACTTTCCACGCGAACAGCAAGTCGCGCATTTGATCTTCGGTCGGAGCCTTTTTGGTGACGACCTTCAGGTCATCCATGCCGATAAAACCATTGTCCTTGTCCTGCACCAGCAAGCCACCGGCGACCTGTCGGACGGTTTTACCACCGGCCATCACATCAGGCAGGCCGTCGGTGGTCAGAAGACGCAGGTTTTTCTTGGTGGCAAAAATCGCCTTGGCCTCATCCGAGGCGCCGGGGGCGATCACGACCTCGGTGAAGATGCCAGTGATTTCCTGCGCAGTTTCGGCATCCAACGGTTGGTTCAGCGCCACGATCCCGCCAAACGCCGAGGTGCGATCGCAGTCGAACGCCGCCTTATAGGCCTCGATCAGCGTGGCACCTGTCGCTACACCGCAGGGGTTGGCGTGTTTGATGATGGCACAGGCAGCACCCTGCGCCGGATCGAACTCAGCCACCAACTCAAACGCGGCGTCGGTGTCGTTGATGTTGTTGTAGCTCAGTTCCTTGCCCTGATGCTGCACGGCGGTGGCGACACCTGGACGATTTGTGCCATCAGTATAGAACGCTGCCTGCTGGTGGCTGTTCTCACCATAGCGCAGGGTCTGTTTCAACTCTCCTGCAAAAGCGCGACGCTTTGGAGCCTCTAGCTGCAGCGCGTCAGCCATCCAATTCGACACAGCCGTGTCGTAGGCCGCGGTGCGAGCATACGCCTTTTGGGCAAGCCATTGTCGGAAACCATACGACGTCTTTCCGTAATTCTCCTCCAACTGGTCCAGCAGTGAGGAGTAGTCTTCGACATCCACCACTACGTTTACAAAGGCGTGGTTCTTGGACGCCGCCCGGATCATCGCCGGGCCACCGATGTCGATATTCTCGATGCATTCGTCATAGCCTGCACCTTTGGCGACTGTGGCCTCGAACGGGTAGAGGTTCACCACCAGAAGGTCGATCGCGCCGATGCCATGTTCGGTCATTGCGGCGACGTGAGCGTCGTTGTCACGCAGCGCCAACAGGCCACCATGCACCATCGGGTGCAGGGTCTTGACCCGGCCGTCCATCATTTCGGGAAAACCGGTAATCTCGCTGACATCCTTCACATCCAGCCCCGCCTCGCGCAGCGCCTTTGCAGTACCACCTGTGGACAACAGCTCGACCCCGCGCTCGGCCAGCGCCTTGCCCAAGTCGATCAATCCGGTCTTGTCGGATACGGAAAGCAGCGCGCGGCGCACGGGGTGAAGGTCGGTCATGGGTCCAATGGTCCTTTTGGCGTCAGTCGAAATCGGGCTCGTCCCGGTGCACATCGCGCACGGCATAGGCTGTATCCTGCGCCTTGCTCAACGTCCACCGGATGCGCGTCGCATACTCCATTGCGCGGCCAGATAGAACGATCTGTTTTGTCGCGCGCGGCTTTAGCCGCCCTTTTTCCAGGTAAACGCTTGGCTCGACACCCAATTTTCCAACGCCATCATGGCGAAACACCCAGATTTCACCGCTTTTGAGCGCCATCGACACCGCCGCACCGCCCAAATCCAGCGCCGCATCCACGTCAGGATGCAGGTGAAAGCGGATATCAAAGCCCAGACCTTTCAACCCCGAGGCATCCATCGCCCGGTCAAACTGCCGCTTGGCCTTGTCACTTGTGGCCAGCAGAATATCTTCGCCGGTCAGTTCACGGCCATCAAAGCGCAGTTCGAAGGTACGGGCATGCGTCAGACCGAAAACCTTGGCATAGCCGTCATGCCCAGCCATGAAGCGCGCGCCCTCGAACGCCTCTTCAAACTCATTGGGTACCTCGCGCGGGGCATCCATCAGCGCCTCTTTCTCAGTCCCCGGAACCGGGTCCGCCAGCCGCGCGCTGGAATAGCCGTCCAGACACAGGGTCGAATGCGATGGGGTTGCCCGCCCTGCCCGACGCCACTCGACCCCGAATGTCTCACCCGATCCGCAATTTACGATCAATGGCCGCCGCCCCGAGGTCAGCTCGAAAGCCAGCGTCGACGCGTGGGCGTTGTAAGAATTGGCCCCCTTCGGCGGCGTTGCGGCGTCGATGATCACGCTGGTCCGGGCCGCGTAAAGACGCCCGAACCCCATCGACAACCCCTTGGCGCGTTGCGGTTTTACCCCGCTTTGGGCAAGGGCCTGATCCAGCCGCCCTTCAACTCCGCGCCCACCGCCGTGAAACCGGGCCAAACCGCCATCCGTGTGGCGCAAGTTGCGCAGCGCCGGGGCGATGCGCTTGATCGCATTGGCCTGCGCGCCGGGCGTTCCCCGCCCCAGATCGCTGAGCGCAGCCGACGTCCACGCCAACAAAGTGAAAACTTCTAGAAGTTCTTCGGGATTGCGCGTGGGAATGCCGCCTTGCGGGTCGATTTGGCTGTCGCATTCGCGGGCCAAAGCACGCAGGGCCGGGTCGGCCAATTGTTCGAGCCCTTGCAACGCCAAACCGGCCTGCACCAAACCGGCCAGCGCCTCGAATCGGGGCAAACCGGGGGTGGCAGCTTTCCACCGCTTGGACAGAAACCATGTCTGCTGCGCCAGCGAACGAAAGAAGACCTGAGTTTGCTTTTCATCCATTCCGCGCAGCAAAAAGGACGAGTGATTGATCCAGCGCATCAACCGCCGCCCGGTCAGATCGGGCACCCAGCCCGGCCCCTGCCCGCGGCCATGCGCCTCGATCCAGCCCCAGACCCATCGCTGGGCCTTGTCGCGTGCGCGCATATCACCAACGGCGGCCAGATCGTCCAGCCAGGCAAAGCCGTGGCGTTCGTGGTCAAAACCGGCGCTCGGGGCAGTCACGTCCCAAAGGCCGGTATCCTGCGCCTCGACCAGAAACCCGGCAAACAGCAGGTTTCCCGCCACCAACTGCCGCCCACGTGCGAATGAACCAACCGTGCGCGGCTCGGGCTCCTTCACGAATCCCGCTGCCGCCTTGCGACGCTGGCTCAGCCGCGCATAAAGACGGTTCTGGAACCGGGTCCACCGGCTTGTCATGGAATCCGAGTTAGACATTGCGCTCGTTACTCTGCCCCTTGCGCTCTGTTGGCGCCTGAGACCCAACGATAGACCGCGCCGCACGTCAAGTCACCGAAAAGCGTTGGATTATTCCGATTTGTTCAGACAGGCGATGTAGAAGCCATCCATACCACCGCAATCAGACCAATAATCGGGCCGCAGCCGCAACCCGCCCTCTTCAGTGATCCAGCCCTTTTCAACGCCGGTCACGGCCAGAGCCTGCCGGTTTACCTGCATGTCGGGGAACATATCCAACGCCTCTTCGATCTGCACTTCGCCCTCATCTGGCAGCAGGGAACAGGTGCAATAGATCAGCCGCCCGCCAGGTTTCAGCAAGCTCCACGCATGAGCCAGCATCTGCGCCTGCAATTCGATCAGCCCGCCAAATTCCGAGCCATCCTTGGCAAAGGGCAGGTCCGGGTGGCGGCGAATAGTGCCCGTGGCCGAACAAGGCGCGTCCAGCAAGATGGCGTCGTATTGGCCTTGATGGTCCAACGCGTCGCCTGCGATGACCTGCGCCGTCAGCCCCGTGCGAGCAAGGTTCTCGCGAACCCGTTCCAGCCGCGATTCCGAGATGTCCAACGCCGTGACCTGTGCTCCGGCGGCCGCCAGTTGCAGCGTCTTGCCCCCCGGTGCGGCACAGAGGTCGAGTATCTTCTCTCCGGCCTTCGGGGCCAGCACCTGCACCGGCAGCGCCGCCGCCGCGTCCTGCACCCACCAATCGCCCGCATCGAATCCCGGCAGGGCCGAGACCTGCCCCGCATCCTGCACTCGGCGCGAGCCCGTAGGCAGCGCCTCGCCGGGACCATTGGCACCGGGTTTGACGGTAATATCCAGCGGCGCACCTGCGAAATGGGCTTGTTCAATACCCGTGATCGCATCCGCGCCCCAGGCCATAGTCAGCGGGTCGCGCAGCCATTCGGGCAGGCGCGGCACGCGCATCTTGGGCCAAGCATCCGGCCCTTCAGCGGCCACTTTGCGCAGCACCGCGTTGACCAGCCCCTTGAGGCGACCATGCTTGCGGGACCGGCCGACGATCTCGACCATCGAGTTCACTACACCATGCGCGGCCTCTCCGTGGCACAACTCAACCGCGCCAAGACGCAGGGCGTTGTGGACGGTCAGCGCGGGCGTGCGGTTCAAGTGGTTGTCCAGTAGACGGTCGGCGCGTTCCAACCCGCGCAGGGTTTCCAGCGTCAGGCGTTGTGCCCGCGCGCGGTCTTCGCGATCCAGCCGATCCAATGCGCCAGCCGCCAGGCATTCGGACAAAAGCCGCCCTTCGCCCAAAATCTGATCCAGCAGATAGATCGCGCTGCGCCGCGCTGCCGTTGCGTTGTCGGACATGGAACCGCCTTTGATGTGACCCTCGCCCGCATTGCCAAACGCGGACGGGGGCGTATATCAAGCCATGGAACGGAAAGGAACCCGATCTCATGAGCGACGACCGCAAAGACCTGCCGCCTGCCGCCCAACGCGCTTTGGCCGAGGCCGAGGACCGTCGCCGCAAGGCCGAGGCCCAAGCGAAAGAGTTGCCCAAGGAACTGGGTGGTCGCGACGGCCCAGACCCCGCCCGCTATGGTGATTGGGAAAAGAAGGGCATCGCAATCGACTTCTGATCACTCAGCCCCGCAGCGCGGTCAGGAAATCGGCAATCAACGCGCGCTGTTTTTTGGATTTCGCCCGATCCTCGGGCCATGTCAGCCAATAGCCGTCTTTTGTTTTCAACTCGGGAAGATCCAGACGCCGTAAGCGCCCGGCCTGTAAATCGGCCTGCGCCAGAGGTTCAGACCCCAGCGCCACACCCATCCCTTGCCGCGCCGCCGACAGGGCGTGTTCCATCGAATCGAAACTGATCACCGAAGGCGGCAGATCGTCATGACCCGTCTTGCGCGCCCAGTCGCGCCAGGCGGGCCGCTCCCCACGCAGCTCGATCAGGGGCGCTCCCCACTCCACGCCCGGGGCGGCCAAGGGCACCAGAACCTCGGGCGCGATCCGTTCAGCCTCGCGCCCCGACCACGTGCCGCGCCCATAGCGGATTTGCAGCCAAGTCCGCTCTTCATCCAGCGATGACCGTCGCGCGACCGAATCCGTCATTACCCGCACTTTCGGGCGCATCCGCTGGAACCGGGATATCGCCGGAACCACAAGCGCATGGATGTTCGACGACAGCCCCGCAACGCGCAACTCACGCGGAGATTTGCCAAACAGATCCTCGGTATTTCGTTCCAGCGCCTGTAAGCTGTCCTGCACCAGCGGCAAATAGCTTTCGCCTTCGACCGTCAACGACACGCCACGTGCTTCGCGCACAAACAGGGTCCGGCCCAGCCAGGATTCCAGGTTTCCAATCCGCTGACTGACGGCCGCTTGTGTCAAGCCGAACTCACGCGCGGCAGCGGAAAACCCGCCCAGCCGACCGGCGGCCTCGAACACCCGTAGCCAGTCCAGAGGCGGCAATCCGATCTTCTTCTTAGCCATAAGATTTTCCAGCCCTCAGTCGCAATAAGGTTTAATTGTGGTAATGCCACGAGGCGCGTATCACCTCAAGCATAGCTCGCGCCGAACAGGAGAAGCCCCATGCTGCGCACTGCCACTCACACGGCCCAGATCGTGACTGTCGAATTTGCCGATGGCACCCAATCCCGATTTCACTCCATCTGGCTGCGCGACAACGCTTTGGACCCCGACACCCGCGCGCCGGGCAATGGTCAGCGCCTGATTACCATCGGTGACATTCCCGTCGATACCACGATAAGCGCCGCTGAGATGGAAGAGGGCGATCTTCGCGTCACCTTTCAGCCCGAAGACAAGACGGTCACCTTTCCCGCCGACTGGCTTGCCGCACACAGCTATGACCGCACCCAAAGTGCCGAGTTTGGACGCCTCGCCCCCGGCATCACCACGTGGGCGCAGAGCATCGAAGCCCCCGCCGGAGATTGGACGCAGGTTCATTCCAATCCCACTGCCAAGCGCAACTGGCTGGCCGCTGTCGCCGAATATGGCTTCGCCAAGCTGACAAACGGCCCGACCGAGCCGGAATCGCTACTGCAAGTGGCCGACCTGTTCGGCTATGTGCGCGAGACCAATTATGGCCCTTATTTCGAGGTTCGGACTGAGGTGAACCCCACCAACCTTGCCTTTACCGGGCTCGGTTTGCAGGCGCATACCGACAACCCTTATCGCGACCCGGTGCCAACGCTGCAAATTCTCTACTGCCTTGAAAACAGCGCCGAAGGTGGCGAGTCAATCGTGGTCGATGGCTTCCGCGCAGCCGAAAAACTGCGTGATCAAAACCCCGAGGGCTTTGCCCTGCTGACCGGATACCCGGCGCGGTTTGAATACAAGGGCGAAGACGGGGTTTGCCTGCGGTCCCGCCGCCCGATGATCGAACTGTCGCCCGATGGCGAGTTGATTGGCATCCGATTCAACAATCGGTCGTCTGCGCCGTTTGTTGACATCCCCTTTGACCAGATGGAGGCCTACTATGCCGCCTACCGTCAGTTGGGAGCCATCATCGACGACCCGGCCATGGGCGTGTCGTTCAAGCTGGAACCGGGTGAAAGCTTTATCGTCGACAACACCCGCGTGCTGCATGCGCGGCTGGGCTATTCCGGGGCCGGGTCGCGGTGGCTGCAAGGCTGCTACGCCGACAAGGACGGGCTGCTGTCCACGCTGGCGGCAATGGATGCCCCTCAGCCGGAGGCGGCGGAATGAAACCCGATTTCTCGACCCTGAACCGCGACAATATCGTGGCCTTCATCGGCGACATCTTCGACCGCCGCGGCGGTGAGGAATATCTGGGCGAACCCGTCACCATGGCCGAACATATGCTGCAAGGGGCCACGATTGCTGAACAGAACGGCATGCCCGAGGAAATCATCGTCGGCGCCCTGCTGCACGATATCGGCCACTTTACGTCCGAGTTCGGCACCTATCACCCCGACGACACCGAAGACCGCCACCACGAGGATGCAGGTGCCGAAGTGCTGGAGCAGTTCTTCCCGTCCGTCATCACCGATTGCTGCCGGTATCACGTGGCGGCCAAGCGCTATCTCTGCGCCACCAAGCCCGAGTATTTCAACCGGCTGTCCACCGCCTCGGTCCACACATTGGAGTTGCAGGGCGGCCCGATGAACCCCGAAGAGGTGGCCGCGTTCGAGGCCAACCCGAACCTGAAAGAGATCATTCAGGTCCGCTATCTGGACGAGGCTGGCAAACGCGCGGGCATGGAAACCCCCGATTTCGCCCATTTCGCCCCGATGGTGCAGCGCATGGTCGATAAGCATATGGAGGCCGCATGACCGCGCCTGAGTACATCTTTGAAGCCAGCACCAAGCCGTCCCTGCCGTGGCACGAGGTGCCCCTGATCCGAGCCACCGATGCATCCGTCAAAGGCTACGGTTGTCTGGTCGATGACCCTCAAGGGTTCGAGATCGAGATCACCTGCTGGCCGCAGCAAGGCTGGCGGCCCATCGACGAGGGCACCGGTGACGAAGGCGGCTGGGTTGAAGGCACGTTCAAATGCGACTGGCAAGGCGACGTGCTCTATGGCGAGAACGAGGCGGTCAAAGGCCACTATGTTCTGGGCTGGTCCGCCGATCCGCAGCAGGCGCAAAAGGCACGCCAAACCGCGCCTCGTGATCAGGTCCTGCTGTGGCACATGAACTATCACCCGGATGGCGGTCAGATGTTCTGGCCCCTGGACAACAAGCCCTTCATCGTTCCTGCTGCCCTGCCCGGCGACAACCTGACGCCCGAGAAGGTCGTGGCCTTCTGGTGTGACGGCTCACGCGGGCTCTATATTCATCCCGGCATCTGGCACGAGGGAATTTTCCCGGTCGAAGACAGCCAGCGGTTTCTTGACCGTCAGGGCGCAGTTCATGCGCGCGTCAGCGCCGATATCGGGAAAGAGTTCGGCGTCTACCTGTCTTGCCCGTTGCGCGCGGACAAGATTAAGGACGTGTAGGCAAAGCCCCAGTATGCGCCCGTTGCTTGCGGGTGATCCATAGCTGAACGGCCATCAGATATGGCACGTAGAACGCAAAGTTTTGCACAAGGTCAAACGGGCCCGAGAAATCGGGCTCGGACCCCAGCCCACCGGTCAACAGATACCAGATCGTGTAGTGCACCCGATAAAGCCACGATCCCAGCGCCAGCCAGAACAGGCGCAGGCCCCAAGCCCAATGACCGGCACGGTCTTTGTTCAACGCCATACGCGCCACCATCAGCGCTGCCGTGAACAGGCAAAGCCCATAAAGGAAAAAGGCCGCCGACATGACCGACCCACCGATCGTGCCACGTAGGGGGATATAGGTCATTCCGGCCAAACCCGTGAACAACGCCAATGCGACCAGCACTCTGCCCAGCTGACGATGAAAGCCGGTGAACGTGCGCCGCACCCCTTTCAGCAGCTGCAAAGGAACAAGCGCGACCAAAACAGTTCCGGCGCAAATATGCAGCACCATCGCCAAATTGCCGACGGGCTGCCCATCTGCAAACAAATAGCTTTGCTGCGCAGCGGCTGCGGACAATCCGATACCGATCATACCTACGCCGTGTACAACGAAAGGCAGCAGAGTCAGATAGAACCCAATCAGCAACAGGCCCAAAAGTGCTCGAGATCTTACGGTCTGCATAAGCTGACCATAGGGCCGTCGGTCAGCACGTCCATAGCTCAGAGCCCCAGCACATCCACCATATCATACTGACCGGGGGCTTTGCCTTGCCCCCACAGCGCCGCTTTCAGCGCGCCGCGGGCGAAGATGACGCGGTCGGTGGCCAAATGGCGCAGCACGATACGTTCGCCCGGAGCTGCGAATAAAACATCGTGTTCGCCCACGATGTCTCCGCCGCGAATGGCGTGGAAACCGATATCGCCGCGTTTGCGCGCGCCCGTGATGCCGTCGCGGGCGCGATCGGACACGTCCGCCAGATTGACCCCGCGCCCTTCGGCTGCGGCCTCACCCAGCATCAAGGCAGTGCCCGAGGGCGCATCGACCTTGTGGTGGTGATGACCTTCGATCACTTCGATATCGAAATCCTCATCCAGCGCGGCGGCAACTTTCTTGGTCAGCTGCACAAGCAGATTGACGCCGAGGCTCATATTGCCCGCCCGCACGATCACTGCATGGCGCGCGGCAGGTTCCAGCGCGGCAATCTGCTCATCCGTCATACCGGTGGTGCCAATCACATGTACACAGCGCGCTTGTGCGGCCAGCGCGGCAAATTCCAGCGTCGCCTCGGGCGCGGTGAAGTCTATCACCGCCTGCGCCTGCGCGAACGCTTCCAGTGGGTCATCTGTGACAGTGACGCCCAACGCGGGGCCGCCCATCGCCGTGCCCACATCCTGACCGATCCAGTCATGGTCCGCGCGTTCAACAACGCCGACCAGACGCGCCTGATCACTCTCAGACACGGTCTTGATCAGCATCTGCCCCATACGGCCCGAAGCTCCTGTGATGACGATCCCCGGAATATGGGTCATGGCTTGCTTCCCTCATTGCAATCGGCTCAAAGCCTCCTACCCGGTTCGCGCCCGCTTGGCAAAGGTGGGATTTGGGCTTAGATCGAAGACATGGCAAAGAACAAATTCCACGATGGCCCCGGCCCGTCCCAACGGCAACTGCGTGTCGGCGAACTGATCCGCCGCACCCTGTCCGAGGTTCTGGCGCGCGGAGATGTCCACGACCCCGACCTGAACCGTATGTCAATCACCGTAGGTGAGGTGCGCACCTCGCCCGATCTGAAGATCGCCACCGCCTATGTGCTGCCCTTGGGTGGCAAGGGGCAGGAGGACGTGATCGACCTGTTGGCCCGCAACAAGGGCGAGCTGCGCCGCGTGATCGGCAAGAAGCTGAACCTGAAATTCTCGCCCGATCTGCGGTTCCGTCTGGATGACACGTTTGACCGTCTGGACGACACCCGCCGCATGTTCGAACAGGACGCGGTGCGCCGCGATCTGGACGAGTGATCCGCACGCTGGTCACATTGGGCACGTTCCTGTGGGCCGCGCAGGCTGGCGCGGTGAGCTGTGAAAAAGTCACCCACGACGCCAAGCGATACACTGTTTGCGAGGTGGACGCGGCCAATGAAGAGCTGCGTCTGTTTCTGAACGACGACAATGGCGATCTGCTGGGGCATTTCTCCTCGGTGAACGAGGCGCTGGCCCCCGGCGGTGAACGTCTGGCCTTTGCGATGAATGCGGGCATGTATCATGACGACCGCTCGCCCGTGGGTCACTATGTCGAGGACGGCCAAGAGCAGATGCGCGTCATCTCCAACCCCGGCCCCGGCAATTTCGGCCTTCTACCCAATGGGGTGTTCTGCATCCGCGAGGGCCGCGCCGATGTGTTCGAGACGCTTGACTATGTGGATCAGGCCCCCGAGTGCCGCTTTGCCACCCAATCCGGCCCCATGCTGGTGATCGACGGAGAGCTGCATCCGCGTTTTCTGCCCGACTCGACCTCTCTGTTCGTGCGCAACGGGGTGGGCACTAGTGCTGATGGCACCCGCGCGGTGTTTGCGATCTCGGACGATTACGTCACCTTCCACGAATTCGGCAGCCTGTTTCGGGACGTGCTGAAAACCCCCAACGCACTGTTCTTCGACGGGAATATTTCACGCATGTATGACCGGGCCGGGGGCCGCTCAGATATCGGCTTTTCACTGGGGCCCATCGTGGGTGTGGTCGAAATCGCACCTGTAAATTGACAGCGCCCATGTGATCCGCTACCCCGCGCGCCTCAGCATGAATCAAGGTGTAATATGGGACGCAAACGCAAGGGCCGCGACATTTCCGGTTGGCTGGTGGTGGACAAGCCTGCGGGCATGACCTCGACCGCCGTGGTCAACAAGGTGCGGTGGGCGATGGATGCGAAAAAGGCGGGCCACGCGGGTACGCTGGACCCCGAGGCGACCGGCGTTCTGGCCGTGGCGCTGGGTGAGGCGACCAAGACCGTTCCCTACATCACCGACGCCTTGAAAGCCTACACCTTCACCGTGCGTCTGGGTCAGGCCACCAATACCGACGATGCCGAGGGGGAGGTGATCGCCTCCAGCGATGCGCGCCCTTCGGATGACGACATCAAACAGGCGCTAACCCCGTTTCTGGGGGACATCATGCAGGTGCCGCCCAAGTTTTCAGCCGTGAAGATCGACGGACAGCGCGCCTATAAACTGGCCCGCGATGGCGAGGATGTGGAGCTGTCCGCCCGGCCACTATGGGTTGAGGAGCTGATCCTTGTCGACCGCCTGGATGACGATCATGTGGTGCTGGAAATGACCTGCGGAAAAGGTGGCTATGTGCGCTCCATCGCCCGCGATCTGGGTGCGGCGCTGGGATGTCACGGCCACGTCAAAGAACTACGCCGCATCTGGTCCGGTCCGTTCGAGGTCGAAGATGGACTGTCCGTCGACCAGATCGACGAAATGGCAAAGACCGAGGCTCTGGATGACTACCTCCACCCGCTGGAGACCGGCCTCGCCGACCTGCCCGAGTTGAAATGTACCCCCGAGGGCGCCACCCGTCTGCGCAATGGCAATCCGGGCATGGTGCTGGCCAGCGACGTGGAATATGGCGACGAGGCTTGGGCCTCACTTGATGGCAAAGCTGTGGCCGTGGGCATCTATAAATCCGGCGAATTGCATCCCAGCCGGGTGTTCGTCGCCTGAACGCCGTGCTAGGCGGGGGCATGATCACCCGAACGCACACCAAGGGCGATGCGCCCTCGACCGCCGTCTACTCCGATTGCGAGAAGTATCGCTATAGCCTGACCCGCATGTGGGATGCGGGCGGGCGCAAGGCGCTGTTTGTGATGCTCAACCCTTCGACCGCGACCGAGGTGCAGAACGATCCCACCGTCGAACGCTGTGAACGGCGGGCGCGGGCGCTGGGGTTTGGCGCGTTTCAAGTGACGAACATCTTTGCCTGGCGCGACACCGACCCCCGCAAGATGCGCGCCGCCACCGATCCGGTGGGCCCTGCGAATGACGCGGCCATTCTCGACGGTGTCGAATGGGCCGATCAGGTCATCGCCGCATGGGGCACGCATGGAGAACATCTGAACCGCGGCCCGGCGGTCGAGACCCTGCTGCGCGGCACCGGGCATCCTCTGTTCCATCTGGGACTTACCAAGGCGGGCCACCCGAAACACCCGCTCTACATCGCCTATACCCAGCAACCCGAGCTATGGTGACAAAGGGTTAACCACAACCCCAAGCAGTCTTTGACCAACCACCTGAACGCATGGGATAAATCATCCTCGGGGCAATGCGTTCGCGGAGGGGTTCCATGTTCATGATCGGGTTTCTCAGCATCGCAGCACTGGGTGGCGCGGCCTATGCGATCAGCGACATTTTTGAACCCGAGGACGAGCCCGAAGAAGACGAAGTCATTGAAGATGACGCCGAAGAGATCTCGGAAGGCAATCTGCTTGAGATTGACGATGTGCCAGACGCACCGTCAACCGGAACTGTCATTTTCGAACACGAAGGCAATCTGATCCTTGCTGGTACTGAAGAGCAGGACATTCTGACCGGTCAAGATGGCGACGACCAGATCAACGGCTATGCCGGGGATGACACCGTGATTGGCGGCGCGGGCGATGATACCCTGCATGGCGGGGACGGGGACGACACGGTCGTGGGTGGGTTGGACGATGACATTCTGCATGGCGAGGATGGCGATGACCTTCTGACCGGAGAGGACGGGGATGACACGCTCTACGGTTATTTCGGCGTGGATAGTTTGGAGGGCGGCGTCGGGGACGACGATCTTTATGGCGGTCAGGACGACGACAGGCTGAGCGGGGGTGACGGGGATGACGCACTGCATGGCGGCTATGGCAACGACACGCTGAACGGCGGCGCGGGTGAGGATGCGCTGTTCGGGGACGACGGCGACGATGTTCTAATCGGACAAGACGCCGAAGGCGAGGATGAGGTCGATTTCCTTAACGGTGGCGAAGGGGATGACACCATTCTGGCCGACGGGGGCGACATTGTGACTGGCGGCAATGGCACGGATGAAATCATCGTTACCCCGGAAGAAGGCGACGACCCGGTCACAGTGATGGATTTCCAGCCCGGTCAAGACAAGCTGCTGATCTCGTGGACCGGCGAGGAAGACCCCGACATTCAGGTTGAACCCGATGCCGAAGATGACAACCTGACAAATGTCGTGATCAACGGGCAGACCGCCGTGCAACTGCTGGCAGCCGAAGGATTGACCGCCGAGGATATCCAACTGATTGGCGAGGGCGCGCTGGCGCAATTGAACGCGCTGGGCTGATCGGGCAGAATCCCTTTGCTATCCACCGAAAATCCGCTTATACGCGCGCATCCGCATCGGAATCGGTGCGGTTTTCTCCATGGGCCTGTGCTGGACGACATCCCGGCCTGCGCCATTAACCTTAACCTTTTTACAAGGAGACCCCGATGTCGATTACTGCCGCTGAAAAAGCACGCGTCATGAAAGAATTCGCAACCAAGGACGGCGACACCGGTTCGCCTGAAGTCCAGGTTGCCATCCTGACCTCGCGCATCACCACCCTGACCGAGCACTTCAAGACCCACAAAAAAGACAACCACGGTCGCCGCGGTCTGCTGAAAATGGTCGCCCAGCGCCGTAAACTGCTGGACTACCTGAAGGGCAAGGAAGAAGCACGCTATCAGGACCTGATCAAAAAGCTGGGCATCCGCCGCTAAGCGCTTTTTCGTCCAATTCGAAACGCCCGCCAATTTGGTGGGCGTTTTTTTTGTTCGGGACGATCTATCGAAGCTATTGTGCTGTCAGTCCGAAGCGGCTCGATCATATTCCATGCGCGCGGTCTTAACCTGATCCATCTGTTCGTGCGACCAGTAGACGAGCGGCCTGAGCAGTTCCAATAAGCTGCGGCCCTGAGGTGTCAGTGCATAAGACACAGCGACAGGCGGACCGGGATCGACAGTACGCGTTAAATATCCATCCCGCTGTAGCCCCCGCAGATTTTCGGTCAGCACCCTTTGCGTAACGTCACCGATACATCGCTTGAGCTCTCCGAACCGCTTCGGCTCATCTTCCAGCGCCAGAATGATGATCATCCGCCACTTGCCTGTGACGTTGGACAAAACGGATCGGATCGAACAGTTCGACGCTTCGGCTTTATTGCTAACGCCAATGGGAAGCATGACACCCTCAAGTTCATTATGAATACCAGAAACGACTACAATACCTCATAGCACAAATGCAACATACTGTTTTTTCGCCAGTATCCTAAAAGTAACCCGGTGACTTTAAGGTGCGTAATTGCCCTTTGGTGCGTTTTTGATACCTACTATCAACGCAACACGAATCATCAGGAATTCACCATGACCCCCAAAGATCTTGTCCTCGCACTTTTTTCTGCCGCTTTCCTGGACCATGACCCCGAAGCTGCGCGTCAGATGGTAAGCACCGACTATGTTCAGCACAATCCGCAGGTACCGACCGGGGCCGAAGGACTGATGGGCCTGATCTCGTTGGTCGGTCAGGCTGGTATGACCGCGACCACCCATCGCGTGATCACCGAAGGTGATCTGGTCGTACTGCACAACACCTATGACAATGCCGACGCGTTCGGCGCGTCCTCGCTCGCTGCGTTTGACATCTTTCGCGTAGAAGACGGGAAAGTGGTTGAACATTGGGACAACTTGCAACCTATCCCCGAAACCACCGCGTCAGGGCGCGGCATGACGGATGGTGCGGTTGAGATCACCGATCTCGACAAGACCCAAGAAAACAAAGCCTTGGTTCTGGGTTTTGTACGCGACGTGTTGGGCGGGGCAGCACCAGAGAATGTCTCGAAATACATGGACCCCGAAGTTTACATGCAACACAACCCGTCAATCGAAGACGGCCTGTCGGGATTGATGGCCGCGATCGAAGCATTTGCTGCACAGGGAATGATAATTACCAAGTTTGAGCCTCAATTCGCCGTGGCCGAGGGCAATTTCGTCTTTGTCGCGACCGATGCTGTCATGGGCGGCGAACCCTGGGCCTTCTTCGATCTGTGGCGCGTGGAAGATGGCAAGATCGTAGAGCACTGGGACGTCGTCTCACCTATCCCGTCCGAAATGGCACATGGGAACGGCAAGTTCTGAGTAAGCTTGACCGCCCCTGAAGCGCCATGAGAAAGCGCCCGTCAAACCCGCGGGCGTTTTCCGCTTTCTTCAATCAGGAAGACCAGCATTCCGCCACCCGGCGCGCCAATTTTCCGAAGCATTTGTCATCGAAAACACAGGCAGTTTGGCTTGTTCGGTAGACGCGGTGATATCGGGCCGAAGCGCATTAAGGTCATTGACCGCAGACTTCGCCGCGGCTGTATCCGGCAGTTGCCCCAACGCGGCAATCAGCATCAAGTGGCTCATGACAAAACCGGACCGAACGGCCAGAGCCTCACGCGCGGCTGCGGCGGCTTCTTCGTACCGGGCAAGCTGGAACAAAGCGCTGCATCGGGCAATATGCGCGGCGTGTCGCATCGGGTCCTTGGGGCTGAGTTCAACGGATTGCGTCGCATGATCCAGTGCCTCGTCCGGTCGATTTAGCATGCACAGGTTGATCGAAGCCAGCATATGAACACTCGCGGCATTCGGATTCTCGGCCAGCGCCTGTTTGAAAGCAGACCGTGCGCGCGGTAAATCCCGCGCCAGCATCGAGATCGAGTGCGCCGCATAGGCCATTGCGATTCCGTCAGCCCGGTCGCTCATCAACACGCGTTCGGCGGCAGCTACGGCGGCCTTGGGGCCTTTGCCCACAGGTTCCAGACCCTGCACAAGGCGCTGGATGTGCAGCCATGCCAACAACCCGGCTGCGGCTGCGTAGTCAGCGTCGCGCTCCAGTGCCAGAGTGGTAAGCCGGATCGCTTCGCGATTGTCTTCATCGGTCAGCAAATGGAAATGCGACAGAGCCTGTAAATACAGCTCATACGCCTCCAGACTTTCGGTTGGCTTGGCGCGCGAGCGGGTGGTTTCAGCGTGACGCAGTGACGGCTCGATTGCTGTCACCACCTCTTGCGTGACCTTGTCCTGAAGATCGAAAATATCGTCCAACACACCATCAAACCGATCTGCCCAAAGGTGGCTGCCGTTTTCCGCGTCAATCAACTGCCCGGTAATCCGAACACGTTGGCCCGCCCGACGGACCGACCCTTCCAGCACATAGCGAACGCCCAGGCTACGCCCGACCTCGCGGATATCAGTGCTTTTTCCTTTGAAAATAAAAGATGAATTGCGCGCCACTACCATCAGCCACCGAAACCGCGACAGCTCGGTGATGATGTCCTCGGTCATGCCGTCGGCAAAAAACTCCTGCTCGGGGTCGCCGGACATATTGTCAAAGGGCAGCACGGCGATCCCGGGGCGCGTGTCGGCCGAGGTCGACAGATTGGCCGACGTCCCCTTGGGCCAGCACCAGACACCGATGCGGCGCGTGATGTTTTTCAACTCGGTCTGCTCGCCCCCGTCGAACTGGGCCGCATCACCCCGGTCCAGGCTGTTGTGCGACGTGTCCGAGATCAGGATCTGGTCGGGTTCAGCCAATGCCTCAAGCCGCGCGGCGATGTTGATCCCATCACCGAAGATATCGTCGCCATCCGAGATCACCTCGCCCGTGTGGATACCGATACGCAGCCGAATGGTGTCTGCCTTCGGTGCAGATTGGACCGCAATCGCGCAATCGGCGGCGTCAGATGTCGAGGGGAATTCGGCAATCCACCCGTCCCCCATGCTTTTGATCAGGCGCCCCTTATGCGCCTCAAGCAAGGACTTGAGCGTGTCTTCACGAAACGACCTGAGCGCGGCCAACGTGCCCTGCCGGTCCTGATCCATCAGCGCCGAGTATCCAACGACATCTGCCGCCAGCACCGTCGTAAGTCGTCTTTTCATTGACAGCCCCCCAACAAAGGCAACTTACCGCGCGGGAGACCGTCTGTCAGGTTATTTGCGCAGGACATCCGCGAAGTTTGTCCGTAGCCTTGGCACATTTCGCTTTCGTTCCAACCTGATTTCACGCGCGCGGTGTCAACTCCCAGTTTGACAAGCATGCAACTAAAGGTCGGTGCTTCGGTTTCGCTTCCCTTCCCCCTCAAACTCATGTATGCGCGCGGGTATCTGAGACGTTGTGCCCGGACCCTGGCACTCGAATGGAAGATAAATGGGGTCGGCGGCAATGGGGCCGCCATGCAAACCGGAGACCCGCAGGGGCGGGAGTGCTCCGTTCTAGGATACGCATATGTTTGATGTAACAAAGAAATCGATTCAGTGGGGCGAAGAGACGCTGACACTGGAAACCGGCAAGGTTGCCCGTCAGGCGGACGGCACCGTGATTGCCACGCTGGGCGAAACCAGCGTCATGGCCAACGTGACCTTTGCCAAAAGCCAAAAGCCCGGTCAGGACTTTTTCCCGCTGACCGTCCACTATCAAGAGAAATACTATGCTGCCGGTAAAGTTCCGGGTGGCTTTTTCAAGCGCGAGGCGCGCCCGACCGAAAAAGAGACGCTGACCGCGCGTCTGATCGACCGTCCGATCCGCCCGCTGTTCGTCGATGGCTTCAAAAACGAAGTTCTGGTGATGTGCACCGTGCTGAGCCACGATCTGGTCAACGATCCCGACATCGTTGCAATGATTGCTGCGTCGGCTGCTCTGACTATTTCCGGCGCGCCGTTCATGGGTCCGATCGCCGGTGCCCGCGTTGGTTTCGTGGATGGCGAATACGTCCTGAACCCGACCGTAGACGACATGCAGGACCTGCGCCTGAACCCTGAACAGCGTCTGGATCTGGTTGTCGCCGGCACCAAAGATGCCGTGATGATGGTGGAATCGGAAGCTTACGAGCTGTCAGAGGCCGAAATGCTGGGCGCCGTGACCTTCGCGCATGAACAAATTCAGCCGGTTATCGACCTGATCATCAGCTTGGCCGAAGAAGCTGCGAAAGAGCCGTTTGAATTCGCCGCCCCCGACTATGCGGACCTCTACGCTGCTGTGGCCGCAGCCGGTGAAGAGCAGATGCGCGCCGCCTTCGCGATCACCGACAAGCAAGAGCGCACCACCGCCGTTGCCGCGGCCCGCGAAGTAATCAAAGAAGCGTTGACCGAAGAACAGCTAGAAGACGGCAACCTCGGTTCCGCGATGAAAAAGCTGGAAGCCGGCATCCTGCGAGGCGACGTCGTCAAAGGCGGCAAGCGGATCGACGGCCGTTCGACCACCGACATCCGTTCGATCGTTGCTGAAACCTCGATGCTGCCGCGTACGCACGGTTCCGCCCTTTTCACCCGTGGTGAAACGCAGGCGCTGGCCGTGACCACCCTGGGCACCGGTGATGACGAGCAGTTCATCGACGCGCTGCACGGCAACTTCAAATCGAACTTCCTGCTGCACTACAACTTCCCCCCCTATTCGGTTGGTGAAGTTGGCCGCGTGGGTGGCCCCGGACGTCGTGAGATCGGCCACGGCAAGCTGGCATGGCGCGCCCTGCAGGCGGTTCTGCCTGCCGCGACCGACTTCCCCTACACGATCCGTATCGTGTCCGAGATCACCGAATCCAACGGATCGTCCTCGATGGCGTCGGTCTGCGGCGGCTCGCTGTCGATGATGGATGCGGGCGTTCCGCTGAAAGCACCGGTTGCCGGTGTGGCCATGGGTCTGATCCTGGAAGATGACGGCAACTATGCCATCCTGTCCGACATTTTGGGTGACGAAGACCACCTGGGCGACATGGACTTCAAGGTTGCGGGTACCGAAAACGGCATCACCTCGCTGCAGATGGACATCAAGGTTGCGGGCATCACGCCCGAGATCATGGAGAAAGCCCTGGCCCAGGCCAAGGACGGCCGGATGCACATCCTGGGCGAGATGGGCAAAGCCCTGTCCGAGACCAACGAATTCTCGGTCCACGCCCCGCGCATCGAGACCATGAACATCCCAACCGACAAGATCCGCGAAGTGATCGGCTCGGGCGGTAAGGTCATCCGCGAAATCGTCGAGGTTTCGGGTGCCAAGGTCGACATCAACGACGACGGCGTGATCAAGATTGCCTCGCCCGATGGGGAGTCGATCAAGAAAGCTTACGAGATGATCCACTCGATCGTCGCAGAGCCCGAAGAAGGTCAGATCTACACTGGTAAAGTGGTCAAGATCGTCGATTTCGGTGCCTTCGTGAACTTCTTTGGCAAGCGCGACGGTCTGGTGCACGTCTCGCAGATCGAAAACCGCCGCCTGAACCATCCCTCGGATGTTCTGAAGGAAGGTCAGGAAGTAAAGGTCAAACTGCTGGGCTTTGATGATCGCGGCAAGGTTCGCCTGTCGATGAAAGTGGTCGATCAGGAAACCGGCGAAGAGATCGTTCCCGAAAAGAAAGAAAAGAAAGAAGACGCCGAATAATCAGCGCCTCTTTTCGAATTACCAAAGACCCCGGTTCTGGCCGGGGTCTTTTTTTGTGACCCTACAAGTCCTTGGCAAAGTAATGCAGATGCGGTCGCAACATCGGTTGGTCCTTGTAGGTTGTTGTCTCGATCGGTGTGTCCAGTTCCACAAACCCAAGCTTCGGATACAGGCTGCGCATCTCAACATTCGGGGTCAACGTATCGGCCACCAGCCGTTTCAAACCCATCTGTCTTGCGGCATTCTCTCGCGCCACGATCAACGCGCGCCCGGTTCCGGTGCCACGGGCACTTTCGGTGACAAAGACGCGCTTTAACTCACCGGTCTCTTGATCCAGACGCTTCAGCATCCCGCACCCCACAATCGCGGACTGCCCATCCCGCGCCACGACCAGGCAACCATTGGGTGGCAGGTAATCCTCGGGGCGCGCCCAGAATTCGGCTAAGGCGCTTTCCGGGGCGGATGGATCAATCTCGAACCCCATGGCGCCCATGCGTTCGACAATCAGGTCGTAATATTGCGACAGGATGCCATTCAGCTGATCCTTGGGCGGCAACGCGGCGCAGTTTTCAATTTCAATCATCGGGTCACACCTCGCGGATCAGTTGACCCTGCTGCGGGTGTGACCACAAGCCATTGTTCAATGCGCAACACCGGACGGCCCATGTTTCATCACGTGCCACTGGCCATAGCTGTCGTTCAGATCAAGCTTGATCGCTGCATCCGCCTTGGTCGAAGCGCTACCGATCTCGGCCAGTGTGAATTCGATCCCGCCGGGAATGTCGATCCGAACGCGATGCTCGCCGCCGCCGTGCGGGGCCTGAATTGGACGCCCCGTGGATTGTAGCACATCGCCCACGGTGACCTTGGCCTTGCGCCCTTCGATGTCGATATCGAAATCAATCGGCAGATACAGTGTCTCGTGAACGGTCTTGCACATGGCACGGAAGACGAACCAATGGGTGGCCATCTCATCCGTTTCCTCACCGTGAAACACCTTTTCCAACGCATCGCGCTGCGCGTCCGAGGCGCTGGGATCAATAATCACCTGCATCTCGCCGCCGCCTTCAAAGATCGGGCCGGGCCACGCGTAGATCAGGGCCGCTTTGGTGCCTGCCAGATCAGTGTCGCCGAAATGCCCCTTGGAGACCTCCAGCACTTCGAAACCCCTGCAATTGCCATTGGTGGGTAATTCTTCGAACTGACAGGGGCAGGCGTAGCCGCAGTTGCAATTCCCGAAGGCTTCGCCCTCAACGTACCAATCTGTGAATGCCATCGTAACTCTCCTGATGTGAAAGCCCGATACCTGTCATCACCCGCCCCGATCGCGGCACCATAGCATATTTACGCCAAATCCCGAACCGCTGCGGAAAATCGAATGAGAAAGACGCGCGAATGTGTCGAACTTCACAGTCAGAAGGCTTTCGGCATGACAATTTGCGCCAGGGTCGAAAGACCCGCGACCGAGCATGCAGGGCCGACGTCGCACAACCAATAAGTGTGTGCGAAGGAATGGGCCATGACATTAAGATCGTTCAAAGAACGAGTCATCCAAACATGTAGTTTCGAGGTGGTGGGGATCGCGTTCGTCTCGCCGGTTTATGCATATATCGCGGGGGCGTCGATGGCGCATGGGTTTGCGCTGATTTCCCTGCTGTCCATCGTCATTTTGATCTGGTCGCCCATTTTCAACACGTTGTTCGACTGGATAGAACGGCACCGAACCCGCCGCCTGGCAAGCGCCCGCCCACACCGGTTGCGGATCGTCCACGCGGTGCTGCATGAGGTCACCGCGATTATTATTACATGCCCGTTGCTGATGTATTTTGGCGGCCATTCCCTGCAGGCCGCACTGGCTTTCAATCTTGGGCTGACGATCACCTATTCGATCTACACCTATGTTTTTCATATCATTTATGACCGGTTACGCCCCGTAAGACCTGTCTCTGCGGTCGAGGGCACACCGCAATGCGATCCCGGCGCGGCGGTCTGCAATAACATCTGAACAAACCCGCACTGCTTGTTCGATCACTCCACCCCAATAAGCTGTGAATCGAAGTGAAGCTCGCCTGTCTTTCATTTGCGGCGAGTTTGTCCACATGTGGGTTCATAACCATTTGGAACAAAGGACATGGACATGGTTAAGCGAATTATTCTCGCCTCGGCGGTGCTGGGCCTCAGCGCGTCAGCACCGGTTGCGCAAAGCCTCACAGATGACCTCTACGTCCACGGATTTGCTGGCTACAGCAATTTGCAGGACAGCGATTTCACCGGCACCGTCAATGGTGGCCCGGAATCCGTCGATACCGATTTTGACGGTGGGTTTGGACTGGGCATTGCCATCGGCAAAGAAATCCCACAGTGGAGCAATGACAGCATCGCCACTCGGGTCGAACTTGAACTCTCTTATCGGGACAATGACGTAGACGGAGTGAATTTTTCCGGCAACGGGCCCGCAAGCGAAGTCAACGTTTCGGGTGATGTGACCCAAACGTCCTTGTTTGCCAATGTTCTGGTCGATTTCAAAACCGCTAGCGCGCTCACGCCCTATGTCGGCTTGGGTCTGGGTGTCGCCTACACCGATCTGGATTTCTCATACGGACCGGGTGTGGAGTTGGATGACAGTGACACCAACTTTGCCGCTCAGATCATCGCAGGCGTTGCCTATGATGTCAGCGAAAACACGGCCCTGACACTGGATACGCGCTATTCGCGCGCCTTCGACGTTTCCTCGGACCGTCTGGCCCCGAACGGCGCGTTGACCGGCACCGTCGAAGATGACATCGACGCGTTCAGCATCAATTTCGGCGTGCGCCAAAGATTTTGATCGAATAGGGGAAGTGTTTCTCTCCGGTTTCCCTTCCCCCGCATGTCCGCGTGCTCTATGCACGAGGACATGCGATCTTTCGTCATCCATATGTCCTCTAGTGCCGCGCGGCGACCCAATGCCGAGAAACTTTGCAGCGACCTTCCGAACGCGGAATTATTCGAAGCGGTAAACGGTCGCGACCCGGCGCAGATCGCCGATGTTGCGCTGTTTCCCGGCAATTTGCACCATCCAGAATACCCGTTTAAATTGCGCCCTGCGGAGATCGGGGTGTTCGAAAGCCATCGTCGTCTTTGGCGCAAACTGGTGGACGAAAAGATCGATATGGCCATCATCACCGAAGATGACCTGCGCATTGACCCCATTCGCATGGCCAAAGCGCTAAAGATGTTGGCGGCCTTTGCTACGCCCGAGCACTATATCCGCATTCCCGTAAAACAACGCGAAGTTGCGGCGCAAGTGCTGGCCAAAACCAATGATCAGCGTCTGATCCTGCCAAAGGTGATCGGGTTGCAATGTGTGTGCCAGCTTGTCGGGCACCGCGCGGCAGAACGGCTTTTGGCCGCAACTGACAAGATCGACCGCCCTGTGGATACCTTCCTGCAAATGCACTGGCTAACCGGCCAACCAATCCTGTCGCTTCAGGGCAGTGGCAATCAGGAAGTGGCTCGCGAAATCGGCGGGTCCACAATCCAGACTCGTCCTCCGCTGGGCGACAAACTGACCCGCGAGTTCAAGCGCGCAGCTTATCGCGCCTATCTACACAGCCATCCGCAAAAGCCGGCTTGCTGAACGAAAAAGCGGGGCCTGATGCCCCGCTTTGTTGTTTCTTAGCTCGGCGCTTTGGTTTTGCGCAGATAAGGGAAGATCGTTTCGAACTCGCCAAATTTCTCCTTGGCCTCCTCGTTCGACACCGCAGGCGGGATGATCACGTCTTCGCCGGGCACCCAGTTGGCCGGGGTTGCGACGCCTTTGCTGCTCATTTGCAGACCGTCCAGCGCGCGTAGGATTTCCGCAAAATTGCGACCCACGGTCATCGGATAGGTCATTGACAGCTTCAACTGCTTGTCCGGGCCGATGATGAACACAGAACGCACGGTGGCACTGTCCGCCGGGGTGCGGCCATCGGGCAGATAAGCTTCGGCAGGCAACATGTCGAAGGCTTTCGAGACCGCAAGCCCATCGTCGGCAATGATCGGGAAACCAGGATTGGCATTGCCATAGGCCTCGATGTCTTTCTTCCACTTCTTGTGGTCTTCCACACCATCGACCGACACACCCAGAACCTTGGTGTTGCGTGCCGCCCATTCGTCATTCAGTTGCGCCACGGCAGAAAACTCGGTGGTGCAGACAGGAGTGAAGTCCTTGGGGTGCGAGAACAGAATAGCCCAGCTGTCACCGATCCAGTCGTGGAACTGAATGGTGCCCTGATCCGTTTCTGCGGTGAAATTTGGGACGGTGTCGTTGATGCGCAAGCCCATAATGCGTCTCCTTCTCCTGTTGGTCAGCCTGGCAGGCTGATGCGAATTTAATCACTTTGTGTGTAAGTTAAACCGTTCTTTGAGGGATCGCTCAAAATTCACGTATCACGATATTATCCTGAAATTCAGGAATTCGCCCCAACAAAAACGCGGCGCGCCTGTCTCAGGCCTCGGCCTGCGCGGCCTCATAAGCCAGCATGGCGCGCTTGACGGGCAGGCCCCAATGATAGCCCCCTAGCCCGCCAGACTTGCGCAACGCCCGGTGGCATGGGATCAACCAACTGACCGGGTTGCGCCCAACGGCCGTACCCACGGCCCGCACCGCCTGCGGGGACCCCACCCGCTGCGCGATCTCGGAATAGGTCGTGACTTGCCCCGAAGGAATGTGCATCAGCGCCTCCCACACTTTGATCTGCAGCGGGGAACCGATCAGGTGCAGCGGCGTCTCGGACCGTTTCGCGCCAAACGACGCCTCGACCCATGGGCGCAGCTTTTCGGCGTTCTCGATGTAGCTGGCTTTGGGCCAGCGCGAGGTCATATCCTCCATTGCCGCCGCTTCGCCGGTTTCTGCGCCAAAGGCCATACCGCAAATCCCTTTGTCAGTGCCCATCACCAACGTCGGGCCGAAGGGGCAATCGAACCAGCCCCAGTAAATCGTCAGGCCCGCGCCTTTGCGGGCGTATTCGCCGGGGCTCATGGATTCCCATTTCAGGAACAGGTCATGCAGACGGCCGCTTCCGGACAGCCCCACGTTATGCGCGGTCTCCAGCGTGGTGAACCGCTCGTGCAGCAAGGCCTTGGCGTGGCCCAGCGTCAGATATTGCTGATAGCGTTTCGGCGATACCCCAGTCCAGCGTGAGAACAGGCGTTGAAAATGCGCGGGGCTCATGTCCATCTGGCGGGCCAGTTCGTCCAGCGACAGGGATTCGCCGCCCTGATCAATCAGCTCGATCGCGCGGCGCATGACGTTGTAGTGGTATCCGCTTTCGGGGGTCTGGACGTTCATAACTCACCTCATCTGCTGCCCCGGACCATATCCCGCGCGCCACGCCACCGCGACCCGAAACATGCGCATTGGCTTTGGGCTTGTGTCATGCGCCTGCGGGCGGCATTAAGGCCCGGATGGCAAAGCAACTCGATTACCACACGATCCGCGAGATCTTTACGCGTTTTCAGGACGCCGACCCCGAACCCAAGGGCGAGCTGGATCATGTGAACGTCTATACTCTGGTCGTGGCCGTGGCGCTATCGGCGCAGGCCACCGATGCGGGCGTTAACAAAGCCACGCGCGAGCTGTTCAAAATCGCCGACACACCGCAAAAGATGCTGGATTTGGGCGAAGAGGGCCTGACCGAGCATATCAAGACCATTGGCCTGTTCCGCCAGAAGGCCAAGAACGTCATCAAACTCAGCCGCATTCTGGTCGAAGACTATGGCGGCGAAGTGCCCAATTCCCGTGCCGCGCTACAATCGCTGCCCGGTGTCGGGCGCAAGACGGCCAATGTGGTTCTGAACATGTGGTGGCGGCAACCGGCGCAGGCGGTCGACACCCATATCTTCCGCGTCGGCAACCGCACCGGCATTTGTCCCGGCAAGACCGTAGATGCCGTCGAGCGCGCCATCGAAGACAATATTCCCGCCGATTTCCAACTGCACGCGCATCACTGGCTGATCCTGCATGGTCGCTATCACTGCAAGGCGCGCAAACCCCAATGCGGAACCTGTATCATCCGCGATCTCTGCGAATTTGAGGACAAGACCCTATGAAAACCTACCAGCTCACCGGTATCGGAAATGCCGTTGTGGACGTGATCTCCCAGGCCGATGACAGCTTTCTGGAACTGATGGGCATCGAAAAGGGCATCATGCAACTGATCGAGCAGGAGCGCGGCGAAGTGCTGTATGCCTCGATGGAGGGGCGCGTGCAGACGCCCGGCGGCTCGGTCGCGAATACCATCGCGGGTGCCGGGGCACTGGGACTGGATGCGGCATTCATTGGCCGGGTGCATGACGACGCGCTGGGGCGGTTCTATGCGGATGCGATGAACGAGGACGGCGTCGATTTCGTCAACCCGCCGGTGCCGGGTGGCGAGCTGCCGACCTCACGCTCGATGATCTTTGTCTCGCCCGACGGCGAACGGTCAATGAACACCTATCTGGGCATTTCCTCGGAACTGTCATCACAGGACGTGTCCGAGGATGTGTCAGGCAACAGCCAAATCATGTTCCTTGAGGGGTATCTGTTCGACAAGGAAAAGGGCAAAGCCGCGTTTCTTGAGGCCGCGCGCACCTGTCACAAGGGCGGCGGCAAGGCGGGGATCGCCATTTCCGACCCGTTCTGCGTGGAACGTCACCGGGTCGATTTCCTGCTGCTGATCGAGAACGAGCTGGATTTCGTGATCGGCAACGAGGCCGAGATCAAATCGCTGTTCGAAACCGATGATCTCGAGGATGCTCTGGCCAAAACCGCCGCGATTTGCCCTCTGGTCGTATGCACCCGGTCGGGTGATGGCGTCTCGGTTTTGTTCGATGGTCAGCGGGTGGACGTGCCGGTGGAAAAGGTTGTGCCCGTGGACGCCACCGGCGCGGGCGATCAATTCGCCGCTGGGTTCCTGTTCGGTATGGCCACAGGGCGCGATTACGAGACCTGCGCCAAGATCGGCAATGTCTGCGCCCGCGAAGTGATCAGCCATATCGGCCCAAGGCCAGAAGCGAATATGCAGGAATTGCTGCGCGCCGAAGGCTTGCTGTAAGTCGCTGAGTAGCGCCGAGGGCGCCCAGATGACCTTGGCGCAGCTTTTTTACGACCCCGCCGCCGCGTCGTTCAGTGCCCAGTCATAACTATAGGCACTGACACGGGACACATCTTGCAGCCGCGCTTCCAGATCGGGGTCGGCGACCGTTCGGACATAGGTTAGAACCGCCTGTTCGTTCGGTCCGAAATCCTCTCGGAACCAGATGAAGATCTTGGACAGGATCAGCCCGCCATTGTCATTAAACCGCACGCCACGCGGGTCGTTGATATAGGCGTGTTCGGCGGCGGCAAAGTCACGCTCCAGCGTGTCGGCCTGCCAGGCGCGGTCCATCAGGTTGGGGCAGCCCACAGCGGCACAGTTCAGGGCATAGTGAATGCGCGGCTCGTTGAATTCAGGGCGAATGATGCGATGTTCAATCTCGTTCAGGGTTAAGCTCTGCCCGGCGACCGTCACTATGGGCCGGTTCCACGGCCCGATTGACAGCGGCCCGTCCTTGATGTCGCGGATCGAGGCGACGGGGTAGTTCTCAAGAATCACATCCACCGTCACCGCGTTATACATGTTGATCCAATAGGCCAGCTGTTGATCACGGGTCAGCGCCGCAGGGTCAACTGCTTGCAAATCTTCGATATACCCGTCCAAACGTGCTTTGTCGTCGGCCGAGACCTGCCCGTAAGCCATCCGGTTCACCCCCTGCGCATCAGGCGCGACATAGCGGTTCAGAAAGGTGGTCCAGTCGCGGTGATCAACACGCTCTCCGGGCGGTTGGGCGACGCGGGTCAGGGCGCTGTTCACCAAAGGTTCGGGCGCGGGAAGGGCCAGTCGTTCGACACTGGCACAAGCCGCAAGCAGGGGCAGCAACAGCAGGATCAGCAGACGTCTCATGAGGCATCCTTTCGGGACTGGCGCAGGGCGCGCATCTGCCCTTTCAGCCGTTTCATCGGAGCAAGCGCCGGATCGCTCAGTTCGGGCAGGTCCGGGCCATTGGACAGACGCGGAACGGCAGCGTTCCACCAGCTTGGACCAGTCGGGCCGTCAATCCGGTCAGGGCTGGCCAGATGCATGTCGCGCTGCGCGTTATGGACACACATCGAAAGCGGCCCGTTCGCCGTAGCCACCATGAACACGCACGAGGCGCAGCGGTCTTCGTCCAACTGATCTGCCGCCATGAAATTGTGAATGAACACCGCTTGCCGCCGCACCGGGCCACGTAGCACGCCAGTACCCAGACGAGCGACGCTCAGCCCAAGTTGCCCCAATGCGCGCAGGGCCAGCAGCGGATGTCGTCGGATCATGCGCCCAACCTTGGGGCGAATACGGATATGGGCGTCCTGATTGTCGTCCACCCCTTCCAGCGCTGTCATCACCCGATGCACCAAGCTTTGGTTAGACAATAGCGAGACCGCGCGCCCTCCGGCCGTCAGGACGCTGGCGTAACGGTTGCATTTGGAATGGCCCACAGCCGCCGTGCCGAAATGCAGCGGCGTCCCATAGCCTTCCTCGACCGCGCGCGCGACACTGTCCTGCGTGATCATCTCGGGCCGTTCGCGCAACACGCCGCGCCCGGTATCGGCCTGCATCTGGAACGAGACAAACGCCACTTCGGGTCGATCCCGCAGATACCGCGCCAGCATGGGCAGTTCGCCGAAATTACCGGCAAACACCGTGGTGTTGAACAGAATACGCAGCCCCAATCCCCGCGCCCGGCGGATATAGGCGCGGCGGACGGTGTTCAGCTCTTCTTCCGAGGTGAACCCCTTACGCTCTTGCGTCATGTCCACATGAAAGGCCACGTCGTTCAGCCCCGCCGCTGCCAACCGCATCAACTTGGCGCGGCTGGCGCGAATCCCGTTTGTCATCAGACAGGACCGCATACCCAAACGGCGGATTTCCCGGCACAGCGCCTCAAGATCCTCGATCTTGCGCAGGGTCGGATCACCGCCAGTCAACTGCACCGATACGCCGGTGCCGTAGTGGCTTTGAATTGTCTTCAACCGAGCAAACAGAACCGACAGAGGAGGGTCATAGGTAATCTCGGCCCGGTCCGAGAGGTAACACAGCGTGCAATCCAGATTGCACCTTTGCGTGACCTCCAGCGCAACGCAAGCGATGGGATAGAACCGCCCCGCCGTTTGCCCGGCATGGTATTCGCCACAGCCTTGCAAACCCTCGCGCAGAGGCGCGCGGCGGTCAGAACCGATGAACTTGCGACCTGCAGGGACGAAGGCGGGGGGGCTGTGCGCGGTATCTCTCATGCGGACCAAGCTAGAGATGCCGTGTGGCCCGAACTATGCCCCCTCACGGCAAGTTGTCGCAGGGTGAGGGGATACAAGATGCGCCCAAGTTTCGCCCCAATACGGTTCTATCAAAATCAGATTGAAACAAGGAATTTCAAGGAAAGATGACAAAGCGAGTTGCCGTATTGGTCGATGGCGACAACCTCAGCGCCGATCACAGAGACGCCATCCGAAAGATCGGGCTTCAGGCTGGTCGAGTCGACGTGGCACGGGTTTACATGAATGCAAGGCGCAACTCGTCCTGGCACGAGGCCAGCGCCTATCACCCTGTCCATAGCGGCAGCGGGAAGAACGCAACCGATCTGTTGATGGCCATCGACGCAATGGATTTGGCCCTAAGACAGGATATGGATGTCATCGTCATCGCCAGCTCTGACGGAGATTTCGTTCACCTGCACCGTAAATTGCGCGAGCTTGGCGTGACCACAATCGGTACAGGTGAGGCTAAAACCCCTGAAAGCACCCGCGCCTCCTCTGGTCAGTTCTTCGAATTGAAACCCCTGGAACCTGAAACACCTCCAGCCCCGCCCGACGAAGATATGGATTGCCAAATTCGCGGGATCATCGCTGCAAACAGCAAGAATGGGATAGGCATACGCCTGACCATTCTGGGGGCTAAAATGCACCGGCAACATGGGGTCCAAATTAGTACCCACCCCGAGAAAACCTGGCGCCGTTACCTGCAATCGAAACCTGACCTTTACGATCTGGACCCGGCCGGTCAGAACGCGCATGTGCGCTTCAAACCGCACGGGTTTGCCGAATAGTTTTAGCTCAGATAATCCGCAAATGCGTCTATCACCTGCTCATAGACCTCGCGCTTGAAGGGTACGATTTCTTCAACCAAGCGTGAGGGCTCCTGCCATTTCCAGCGGGTGAACTCAGGATGATCGGTTTCGATATTGATCTGGTCGTCGCGACCGGTGAAACGCAGCAGGAACCATTTCTGCTCTTGCCCGCGATAGCGGCCTTTCCAAATCTTGGGCACGATGTCATGGGGCAGATCATAGGGCAGCCAGCCGGGGGTTTCAGCCACGACCTCGACCAGATCAGCGGTCACACCCGTCTCTTCCCACAACTCGCGCAGGGCGGCGTCGCGCGGGTCTTCGCCTTTGTCTACCCCACCCTGCGGCATCTGCCAGGCATCGGCGTGTCGGTCATTGCGCTGGCCGACAAAGATATGACCCTCGGCATTCATCAGCATCAGCCCGACGCAGGGCCGATAGGGCAGTTTGGCGATTTCATCGGGGGTCATGTGCGGCCTCTTTTTCCTGTCACGCCTTGTCTGTATCAAGTGCCGTCAGGACAGCAAAGACCGTGACGCAAGGTTTCGCGTGACAATGTTGACGCAAACGTCAATCTAACGACAAAGAATTCGGGAGGGAGAGTTACCATGACTGCGTACCCAAACATGCTGGCCCCGCTGGATCTGGGCTTTACCACTCTGAAAAACCGGGTCCTGATGGGCTCGATGCATACCGGTCTGGAAGAGACCGGCGACTGGAACCGCGTGGCAGAATTCTATGCTGACCGTGCCCGCGGCGAAGTTGGGCTGATGGTGACGGGCGGGATTGGCCCGAACCTCGAAGGCTCGGTCCTGCCCGGCGCGTCGATGATGACCACCGAGAAGGACGTCGAAAACCACTCCATCGTGACCCAGCGCGTGCATGAGGCAGGCGGCAAGATCGCCATGCAGATCCTGCATGCGGGTCGCTATGCTTATGGCCCCAAATGCGTGGCGCCCAGCCCGGTGAAATCGCCAATCTCACCCTTCCCGCCCAATGAGCTGGACGAAGACGGGATCGAGAAACAGATCAGCGACATCGTCAACGCCGCCAAGCTGGCCCAAAAGGCGGGCTATGACGGGGTCGAAATCATGGGATCGGAAGGCTATTTCATTAACCAGTTCCTCGTAACCCACACCAACAAGCGCGAAGATCGCTGGGGCGGCTCGTATGAGAACCGGATGCGCCTGCCGATTGAGATCGTGCGCCGCACGCGTGAAGCCGTGGGCCGTGATTTCATCATCATCTACCGCCTGTCGATGATTGATCTGGTCCCCAACGGCTCGACCCATGATGAGGTGGTCGAACTGGCGAAACGGGTTGAAGAAGCGGGTGCCACGATCATCAACACCGGCATCGGCTGGCATGAGGCGCGGATTCCGACCATCGCCACATCCGTTCCGCGCGCGGCCTTTGCATGGGTGACAAAAAAGCTGATGGGCAAGGTGAGCATTCCGGTGATTACCTCGAACCGGATCAACACGCCCGAAGTCGCCGAAGAGGTTCTGTCCACCGGCTGCGCCGACATGGTGTCACTGGCGCGCCCGATGCTGGCGGATGCGGATTTCGTCGCCAAGGCGATGGACGGCAAATCGGCACAGATCGCGCCCTGTATTGCCTGTAACCAAGCCTGTCTGGACCACACATTCGGCGGCAAGCTGACCTCGTGTCTGGTGAACCCGCGCGCCTGCCACGAGACCGAGTTGGTGATTGGCAAGGCCGACACACCAAAAACCGTGGCCATCGTTGGCGCGGGCCCTGCGGGTCTGTCCACTGCCATGACCGCCGCCCAGCGCGGCCATGACGTGACTCTATTTGACCGCGCATCTGAGATCGGTGGCCAGCTGAACATGGCCAAACAGGTGCCCGGCAAGGAAGAGTTCTGGGGGCTGGTCGACTGGTTCCGCACCATGATAGCCGATCTGGGCGTGAAGGTTGAACTGAACCGCGAGGTAACGGCTGACGACCTGACCGGCTTTGACGAGGTGGTCATTGCCACAGGCGTCACCCCGCGCGATCCGCAGATTCCGGGGCAGGATCGGGAAAATGTCATCGACTATATCGACGTGCTGCGCCACAAGGCCGAGGTCGGCAAATCCGTCGCCGTGATTGGCGCGGGTGGTATCGGGTTCGACGTGTCCGAATTCCTGCTGGAGGACGGCCACAGCATTACCACTGACCTGCCTGCATGGATGAAGGAATGGGGCGTCACCGACCCGGCCGAGCATCGCTCGGGCCTTGCCCCCGAGGGCCCCCAACCGGCGGCACCCGCGCGCGACGTTACGCTGTTGCAGCGCAAGAAACAGGCGCATGGCAAGGGTCTGGGTAAAACAACCGGCTGGATTCACCGCGCCACGCTGAAGATGAAAGACGTCAATTTCGTCGGCGGTGTGAACTATGAACGCATCGACGATGACGGCCTACATGTCAGCTTTGGCGAAGAGCGCGCCGACCCAACCGTGATTGCAGCGGACACGATTGTTCTATGCTCGGGTCAGGTTTCCGAACGCAGCCTCGCGGATGCGCTGATCGAACGCGGTATAACTCCGCACGTGATCGGCGGGGCGGATGTGGCGGCAGAGTTGGACGCCAAACGCGCAATTAATCAAGGCACACGTCTGGCGGCGACTTTTTGAGGCATCGGGCCCGGTTCGCGCCGGGCCTGCGCCGCAACGAAAAAATGGCTTTGGTGACACGTTCAACGGTCACAAATTTGCCATCCTCAGATTAACATATGTGTAATGCTGCCGGTAAAACCCCATAGTTTTCGGGTTTGTGGCGAATTTAGAAACCACCGTTTCCACGTTTCCTATCCGCAAACGATCCAGATTAAATCCCTGATATTATCCCATGTCTGCCCAGTTTCCGCCCAGATTGAGCGCCAAGGTCAGTCAACGAACCAAGACTTGGGGTACGAGTATGGACAGACTGACCGAAATGGAAGCCTTTGCCAATGTGGTGGACCAAGGTGGCTTCACAGATGCGGCCAAGAAAATGGGCATCTCCAAATCGGCCGTGTCCAAGCACGTCTCGAGCCTCGAGGCGCGTCTGGGCGCCCGTCTTTTGAACCGCACAACGCGACGCGTGTCGCCTACGGAAATCGGTTTGGCCTACTATGACCGCGCGCGCCGTGTGCTGAATGACGCAGGTGAGGCTGATGCGCTGGTGACGTCGATGCAATCCGCGCCTTCGGGCCTGTTGCGCATCAGTGTGGCCACGGATTTTGGCGTGAATCATCTGTCTCCGGTCCTGTCAGAATTCCTGTCAGCCTATCCCGATATCACCGTGAACATGGTGCTGAACAACCGGTATGTTGAGCTGATCTCGGAAGGGTTCGACGTGGCCGTGCGTATTGGTGAGTTGGAAGACAGCACCCTGCGCGCCCGCAAACTGACCGAAACCGTGAAACGGATGGTCGCGGCCCCCAGTTACATCGACAAATATGGCCGCCCCCAAAAGATCGACGATCTGAACGAGCACAAGCTGCTGCATTACTCCAGCCAATCTTCCGGCAACGTGTGGAAACTGACCGCGCCATCGGGCGAAAAGCGTCAGGTCCGTACCGCCGGCTGGCTGAGCGTGAATGACGGGCAGTCCCTGCTGAACGCAGCGATCTCGGGCCTTGGGATCGCGCATCTGCCCAGCTATCTGTACGCTGACGCGCTGAAAAGCGGCAAGGTTCTGGACGCGATGCCGTCGCTGCCTGATGAGTTGCAGGGCGTCTATGCAGTGTACCCTCCGGGCCGTTTCACACAGCCCAAGGTGCGCGCATTCATTGATTTTCTGGTCGAGTCCTTCAACGACAAGGGCCCGATGGATTGGTAATTTCTCCCCGGTGAAGACTGAACGGCCCGCACACAATTGTGCGGGTCTTTTTTTATTCCATGAAGACCGACAGCCCCATGCCCTTGGCAACGGTGCGCAGGGATTGGATCAGGATGTTTTGTCCGGGCAGGGCGGCTTCCCCGCGCCGCGACAACAGCGCGATATCGCGGTTGGCGTTGGGGATCGTCAAAGGGCGCAGACGCACCTCGTCTCGGTAAATACCCTGCCGCCTTGCATAGAGATCGGGCAAAACCGCAGCCCCCACCCCCGAGGCTGCCATTAGCACGATCGAATCCAGTGTCGTGCCCTCATATTCATCGGATACCACCCCTCCGCATTCCGCCGCCAGCGCATAGACGATCCGAGAGAGGCGGTGGCTTTGGTCCAAGGTCAGGATCAGACGGTCGCGCAAATCCTCGGCTGTGACCCCATGCAGATCGCGCGCCAGTACGTCGTCCACGGCCACCCCGATCCAGAGCGTTTCGTTGAACAGGCGTTGTTGCAGCGTATTGGGGTGATCTTCGGGGGTTGAAATGATCATGTCGAACCGGCCGGATTTCAGCCCTTGCTCAAGATCTCGAGTGTTTTCTTCGCGCACGACGATGCGCAATCCGGGCCGTTCCTGGTGCACCGTCTTGATGACTTGCGGCAACAGGTAGGGCCCAATCGACGGCAGTACGCCCAACCGCAGTCGTCCACCGACAGGGGTGTCGTTGGTCATCGCGTGACGAAGGTCCTGCACCTCGGCCAGGATTTTCTGGGCGCGGGCAATGAACTCCTCGCCCCGCGCTGTGACCTGCACCCCGCCCCGATCTCGTTCAAATATGCGTAGGCCAAGCTCTTGTTCTACCGTCGCAATTTGCGCCGAGAGGCTGGGCTGACTGACGTTCAGAACGTCAGCAGCCAGCCCGAACCGCCCCAAGCGACTGACCGTGACGATATATTCCAGCTGGCGCAGGGTGGGACGCATTACATAGCCTCAAACTATTTATTTGTTAGAAAGATAATATTGGGATGACTCAATTCTGCAAGGCACTAGGCCCCGGACCGCCGGAAAAGGAGCCGTAAATGCCCAGCGTCCTAGAAACTCTGTCCAGCAATCTGCTGGTGCCTACCATTTTGTTTTTCGCTTTGGGACTCGTGGCCGCGTTTGTGCGCAGCGATCTGTCCATCCCGGCGGGCGCGGCCAAGTTCATGTCGCTCTACCTGCTTCTTGCCATCGGGTTCAAAGGCGGCAGCAACCTGGCCGAGCATGGAATCCACATGGACCTATTCCTGACGCTTCTGGGCGGGGTGGCGCTGTCCTTTGCCATCCCCTTCGTCGCTTTCGGGCTGTTGCGAGTGATGACACGGTTGGACAGCCTGAACGCAGCCGCGGTTGCAGGGCATTACGGCTCGATCTCGATCGTGACCTTCGTAACCGCGACCAGCCTGTTGGACCTTGTAGGACTTAGTCATGACGGGTTCATGGTGGCCGTCGCCGCCGCGATGGAGGTTCCGGCCATTCTGTCCGCGCTGTGGTTGGCGCACCGGTCCAATGGCAATGGCGTCAAGGATGACGGGTTGTGGCGTGACCTGCTGGCCAACGGCTCCATCGTTCTGCTGACCGGGGCGTTCCTGATCGGGGCTATCACCGGTGGTCAGGGGATGCAGATGATTGCGCCCTTCATCGTGACGCCATTTACCGGGATTTTGTGCCTGTTCCTGCTGGATATGGGTCTGTCGGCTGGGCGCAGCCTGCTGAGCAACCGCGACAAGCTGTCGGTCGGCCTGTTCGCCTTTGGGGTCCTGATGCCCCTGATTGGCGCGATGATGGCCTGGGTCGTGGGCGCGCTGATCGGTCTGTCCGAAGGCAGCCTGTTCCTGCTGATGGTTTTGTCCGCCTCGGCCTCATATATAGCGGTGCCTGCGGCCATGAAAATCGCCCTGCCCAAGGCGGAATCCGGGATTTACCTGACCCTGTCTCTGGGCGTGTCCTTCCCGTTCAACATCACCGTTGGCCTGCCGCTTTATCTTTGGTGGGTGATGTAGGCAGGTCAGTTCACCAGCAGAACCGCCTCAACCCGGCGGTTCTGGTCGCGGCCCTCGGGCGTGGCATTTGAGGTCATGGGGGCCAGATAGCCAATGCCGCGCGCCTCAAGACGGTTTCCGGCAACGCCGTGCTGTTCGATCAACCGCACGCGCACAGCCTGCGCACGCCCCGTACTGACCGAAATGTTCGCCTCGAGCGTACCCGTATCGTCGGTATTGCCCACCAGCGCCAATCGGACGTTGGGATTGTCGGCCATATAAGACGCGATCAGCGCCAGCGAAGGAAACGGGCCTTCGCCCAGCGTGATCTCACCGGTTCTGAAATGCAGGTCTTCAAGGATAACGTGGCCATTCTGTTCCAGTGCGTCCAGTAGCCCGTCTGTCTGCTTCACCGTTTCCTCAACGACCAGAGGCGGCGGTTCGGGCGCGTCCACGGGCGTGACACGGATCATCTGCACATATCCGTCGGGCGGATTGCGGCTGACCAGCAGGCTCAGCGCCTCATCCCCACGGGTGGCCGAGAGAAAGCGATAGTCCTGAATGGCCACGTACATATCCGGGGTGGGCACGACCTCGGTTCCAAAACGGAAGTCGAAACCGCCGCAGGTGATCGCGTCGCATTCGAAGATGATGTCAAAGCCCTGATCCATGATCTGTTGACGCAGTGGGGCCAATAGCTGCAACGTGGTGCTGGACCCTGATTGCAGGCGCCATGTCAGGCGCTCGACGCGGCCCTCGACTGTGAGGGCAGGGACTTTGCCAGTCGCGAATCCGCCGGTGGGCAAGTCATAGCTGTCCAGCGGACTGACTCGTTCGCTGACCAGTCGCGAACCCGACGGCAAGGCCACATCCTGCGCCAACGCAGAACCAGCCAGACATAGCGATATCAGGCCGGCGCGCAGGATCATCGGGCCTGCGCGAAATAGGCGTCGTTTGGCACCATCGCCGTGGCGCTGGCGACCCGGTTCGACATGTTGAAAAAGCCGGCCACATTGACAATGTCCCAGATATCACGGTCGCTGAAACCCGCATCACGCAGGTTTTGGCGGTCCGGTTCTTCAATCTCAGCGCTGGCATGGGTCATCTTGGCCGCGAAATCCAGCATCGCCCGTTGCCGCGCTTCCAGTGGAGCGATGCGATAGTTCATCGCCAACATCTCACCCAGTTGCGGATCACCCGACATCTGCCGCACCGCCGCTCCATGCGCCACAAGGCAATAAAAGCACTTGTTGATGGCCGAGACGACAACCGCAATCATCTCACGTTCCAGCTTGGTGACGCCGCTTTCGGCCAGCATCAGATCGTTGTACATGGTGGTAAAGGCGTTCAGCTTGTCGATGTCAAAGGCATAGGCCCGCAACACATTGGGCACAAAGCCCAGCTTCTCCACACAGATATCGAAATACCGCTGGGTTTCCGCTGGTAGGGGATCGACCATCGGCAGGTTCAATGCAGTCGGCAGAGAGGGATCGGTCACGTCAGGTTTTTCTCCTTAGATAAGCTGACGGTAATGGTATTCTCCGGCGATCTCCATCCCCAGCGCATGATAGAGACCATTGGCCCCATCATTGACCTTGGTGCAAATCACACTGAGCGTACGCGCCCCCTGTTCTTGCGCCCAGAAGGCCGCCGCTCGCATCGCCCATTGACCCAGCCCGTGACGGCGGTGTTCCGGCAGGATTTCCAGCGCGTGGACCATGGCGACACCGTCGTGGATAGCGACAAACGCCGTCCCGGCCGGTTTATCCACGCGGCGCATCAGCAGGCCAGTTTTCGGCCCCGGCGCGCGTTCCATGACCGCAAGCCGTTCTGGGCCGATGCCGCCATTGGCCCAGATCTCGACCATGATGGCCAGCGGGTCCCAAATGGCAAAGGCAGTCACCCGCGGAACAGGGATGTCGGTCAGATGCGACACGGGGCAGGTGTAGATGTTGACCGGGTCCAGCACGTCGTACCCTCGGTCCGAGAGCTGCTGATCCAGCGCCTCATCCCCCGGTCGCAGGCAAAAGATGCTTTTCTGCCCCATCGCCAGCATCGCGGCTTCGGCAGCGTCGATCTGTGCTTCGGTCGCGGGTCCTCGCGCGCTGGCCGCCGACACGCGTGATCCACCGCCCTGCCCTTGGCGCAATTGGAATGGGCCCTGCTTCGTGTACTGCGCGGCGGGCCATGTGCCATCGACGATGTTGGCCCAATCGGTCAAAGCTCGAACTCTTTCGCCAACCGTGTGACCGCTGCATCAACTTGCGCCCCGTCGGTACCGCGCACCACGATATTCGCGCCAAAGGCCCCGTTGATCTGAAACGGATAGCTGCCAATGGCCAGATCGGGAAAATCCGCAGCCAACGCTGCCAGCGGCCCCGCGATATCGCCCTCGCCCCGATGCACGCGCAGGGTCTGCGACAAAAGCGGGCTGCCGCCGGTCAGGCCGGGCAGCACACTGGCCACCATCGCCTGAAAGACCGAAGGGACCCCGGCCATGACATGCACATTCGCAATCGTGAACCCCGGTGCGGTCGAGACCGGGTTGTCGATCAGCGTGGCCCCATCCGGGATGCGCGCCATGCGCAGGCGGGCCGGGTTCAACTCCAACCCGGAATTCTTGTAGTGCGCTTCAAGCAAAGCGCGCGCGTCGGCACGGATATCAATGGCCGCGTCAAAGGCGCGCGCGATGCAATCGGCGGTGATGTCGTCATGGGTCGGCCCGATACCACCGCTGGTGAACACATGGTCATGCGCTTGGGACAGCGCCTTAACGGCGGCTTCAATCGCCGGGGCGTCATCGCTGACGATACGCACCTCTTTCAGGTCGATGCCCTGCTTGGTCAGCTCACCCGCTAGATAGTGCATATTGGCATCGCGCGTGCGGCCCGACAGGATTTCATCTCCGATCACCAGCATTGCAGCGGTTGGATTGGCCATGGCGCATACCCCCTCTTGATCGACCGTTGGGGCAGGTATAGGCCCTAGGCCATGCGATTTGAAACCCCTCTTGTCCCCGCCCGCCTGATCCGCCGCTACAAACGCTTTCTGGCCGATTGCAAGCTGGAGGACGGGCACGAAGTAACCGCCCATTGCGCCAATCCCGGCTCAATGATGGGTCTGGCCGAACCAGGCCAGAAAATCTGGTTGGAGCCCAATGACGACCCCAAGAAAAAGCTGAAATATGGCTGGCGGCTGGTCGACCACGAAAATGGGCATTTTACCGGGGTAGACACATCGCTACCAAACAAGGCCCTGCGCGCGGCGTTACTAGGGCGTGAAATCCCGGCGCTGGCCGCCTATGAAACCATCCGGCCCGAGGTCAAGTACGGCGAAAACAGCCGCATCGACTTTTTGCTGACCCAACCCGGCCTGCCCGATGCCTATGTCGAGGTCAAAAGTGTCACCCTGTCCCGCCAACCCGGTCTGGCCGAATTTCCCGACAGCGTGACCGCGCGCGGCACCAAACATCTGGGAGAGCTGGCTGCAACGGCAGCGCAAGGCCACCGGGCGATCATGCTGTATCTGGTGCAACGCACCGACTGCGACCGCTTTGCTCTGGCTGCCGATATCGACCCCGCCTATGCAGCCGCGTTCGAGGCCGCACAAGGGGTCGAGCGGCTGATCTGCGGTACCACGATCACGCCCGAAGGGGTCTGGGTCGACACCGACAAGATCTGGCACGTCGACGGTCGCCCTTAGTCAAGAATTTGGAAGTCGCCCAGATAAGACCCCGTGTCGGGGCTGAACGCCTGATAACCACCGCTTTCTGTCCGGCCCACCGTCGCGCACAGCTTTGCCCCCTGCCGGAACGCGGCCCATTGACTGCATATTGCATCGCCTTCCAGCCACCACGCGCCTGTGTCTTGCCCTAGCCGAGGCACCAGCACCGCGAACTGGCCATCGCGGCCAATCCGCGCCGAGCCCGAGATGTGAAACCGTTCGAATGTGATCCTACGATCCTGCGCCAAAAGCGCGGCCACATCGGTCGCGGACAGCGTCTGAACCTCTTCCCGACATCCCACAAGGGTCAAAACTGCAAGGATCAGACCCTTTTTCATATTCACCATCCTTTACGCGCCACACATGTCTGTACCGGCTTTCTGCACTTGCGCAGATCACAAGATCGCGCGCAAATTTACTTTTGACACGCCATGATTTAAGATCATAACCCATACTGAAGGTTGAATTTCCAGGCTTTGCGCCTCATCTGAACCATCGATCCCGCCGCGACCGGACGCCCTCTGGTACTTTCTGCACAAGCAGCGTAAAAGGAGCGCTGCGCGAAACATTTGGAGCCTCGCACCGATGAAAGAACATCGTGGCCGTCTGACCAAGGACGGTATCCGCATTTACGAACAGGGTGACTTTGCCGGGATGCACGCGGCAGGGGCCTTGGCTGCGCGGATATTGGATGACATCGCTCCGCATGTCTTTCCCGGCCAAACCACAGGCGCGATTGACGGGCTGATCACTCAGATGGTCGAAGACGCGGGCGCGACCTCGGCAACCATCGGCTACAAGGGCTATCAGCACGCCAGCTGTATCAGCGTCAATCACGTGGTCTGCCACGGCATTCCCGGTGACAAGCGGTTGAAAGAGGGCGATATCCTGAATATCGACGTCACGGTCATCGTGGATGGCTGGTTCGGCGACACCTCGCGCATGTATGTGGCCGGAAAACTGCCCCGCAAGGCTGAGCGTCTGATCCAAGTGACCCATGATGCCCTGTTCAAGGGGATCGAGATGGTTAAACCCGGCAACACTTTCGGTGATATCGGCCACGCTATTCAGGCCTATGTCGAGGCACACCGCATGAGCGTTGTACGCGATTTCTGTGGTCACGGTTTGGGACGTGTGTTCCACGCACCGCCCAACGTGCTGCATTACGGCCGCCCCGGCACCGGCGCTGTGCTGGAAGAAGGCATGTTTTTCACCATCGAACCCATGGTCAATCTGGGCCGCCCAGAGACCAAGACGCTGGCCGATGACTGGACAGCTGTGACCCGCGACAAGTCTCTGTCGGCGCAGTTCGAACATTCGGTTGGCGTGACGGCAAACGGGGTTGAGATTTTCACCCTGTCGCCGGGTGATATGTTCCACCCGACCTATTCGTCCTGATCTTTGGCCTGATCGCGCAGAAGCTTCAGCAACAGGGTCTCGTCCCGCCACGGGATGACGGCGTCATGGATGAAAACCGGCGCGCGCAGCGGTTTACGCTCGGGGCCGGTGGCTGAGTCTGTGGCAGCATCCTGCTTGGGTGCCCAGAACAATGGGAGTAATGCGCGATCCATGCGGCAAGCCTAGCATGTTTGGCGATCAGAGTCCCAAAAGCTCGGGCAGTTGTGACATCTGCGTGAACACCTCGGCGCCCAAGGCGGACAATCCCGCGCCGTCATCATGGGCGGCATAAGCCAGACAGCGCATCTCGGCCCGGATCGCAGCAGTGACGCCATTTTCGCTGTCTTCGATGACAACCGGGCGGACAGCACCAAAATGCTGCGCTGCGGTCAGAAACAGGGTCGGGTCCGGCTTCGCAGTCCCCATTACCTGGGCCGAGAACATGACGTCCTTGAATCGATCCCAAAGCCCGTTCTGACCCAGCGTGATCTGCATTTTCTCTGGGCGGCCATTCGAGGCCACGCAATAGGGAACACCGGCGGCATCCAAACGCTCCAACACGACCCGAACACCGGGCACCAGAGGCGTTCCGGCGCGCAAGGCGGCGTAGACCTCGGTATAGATTTGCTCCACCCAGTCGTCGGGCAGGTCCGCCCCAAGGCTGCGCGCCTGCTGGTGGACGCCGCTCATGGTGCCGCCTACGAACAGAGACATGCATTCCGACAACGACACATGCAGATCGTAACGTGCAAGGTTGTCGACCAGAACCTGATTGGTCAGCCTTTCGCTGTCCACCAGAACGCCGTCACAATCGAAGATGACCAGATCATGCATCGGCGCGGTCCTTCCACATCAGAGTGATATGCGTGTCGCCGTATTTGCGGGCGTCTTGCAGGGTGAACCCCTCGGGCGGTTGCATCGGCGCGTTCTCCTCCCACACAATCAGCGCGTCGTCCGCGATCCACCCTTGGGTCAGAGCCGCGATGGCCTTCTGGCCCATCGACTTGCCATAGGGCGGGTCGAGGAAGATCAAATCATAAGCCGCGTCGGTGTTTTCACCCAGCCGGGTCGCGTCGCGTCGGATTAAGTGAGTGCGGTCTGCGCTGCGGGTCAGCTCGATATTCTTTCGGATCAGACCCTGCGCCACGCGCCCGTCATCCACGAAGGTCACATGGGAAGCACCACGCGACAGTGCCTCAAGCCCCAGCGCACCAGTGCCAGCAAACACGTCCAGCACGCGCAGCCCGTCAAAATTAATCTGATGGCTGAGGACGTTGAACAGACTTTCGCGCACCCGGTCCGTGGTAGGCCGCAGATGCGCCCCCGAATCGCCTTTGCCGACCGAGGCCAGGGCTCGGCCTCGGAAATCTCCGGCGATAATCCTCACGCTTTGAGCAGCGGTTTCAGGTCCGCAGTCGGGTCGGCTACCACGGCGGGATCAGCGGTCTTGCCCGCGTCGATCAGGCGTTTGCCGACCATATAAGCACGAGGGTCGTTCATCGCGTCCACCGCAATCAGTTGATCGCCTTTGTAGTACCAGAAGGACACGGTTGCGCCCTCACCTTGCCGGGTCACGACGCGGTCATAGCCCGTGTTCAGACCCGCGATCTGCAGCTTGACGTCATACTGGTCGGACCAGAACCACGGTGTTGCAGTGTAATCCTTGGCCGCGCCCAGCATGTTCTGGGCCACGATCTCGGCCTGATCAATGGCGTTGGGCACGCTTTCCAAACGAATGCGCCCTTCGCCATGCGGGAAAGACGCACAATCGCCTGCCGCCCAAATCGACGGATTGGATGTGCGGCCATGGGCGTCGGTCTTGATACCGTTCTCCAGCTCCAGCCCAGCCATCTCTGCCAGTTGGGTCGCGGGCGCGATGCCCACACCAACCACAACGAAATCAACGGCAATCTCGGTGCCATCGGTCAGAACCGCGCCCACCACCTTGCCATCCTCGCCCAGCAGACGGTCCAGCCCGACGCCTTCACGGATATCGGCACCGTATCCGGAATGCAGCGCGCGGAAATAATCGCTGGTCTCAGGTGCAGCGACCCGTTGCAGGATTCGGTCTGCCATCTCGACCAAAGTCACATTGACGCCGCGCTTGGCGCAAACCGCAGCCGCCTCGAGCCCGATATAGCCACCGCCCACGATCAGCGCGCGGGCGCCGTCGGTCACGCGCGGCTCCATCTCGTCGATATGGGCCAAATCCCGCACCACATGCACGCCTGCCAGATCGCCACCAATCGAGGCAGGCAAGCGGCGGGGGTCAGACCCGGTGGTCAGGGCCAGTTCGTCATAGGAAATGACTTCATCACCCAGCCACACGGTCTTGGCTTGCGGATCAATCGCGGTCACACGCTGACCCAGACGCAGGGTGATGTTGTTCTCGGCATAAAAGCTCTCGGGGCGCAGGAACAGGCGCTCCAGCTCCATCTCGCCCAGCAAATAAGCCTTGGACAGGGGCGGGCGCTGATAAGGCAGATGCGGCTCGGCCCCGATCAGGGTGATGTCCCCGTCAAACCCGTCTTTGCGCAGCCGCGCCACCAGCGATGCACCCGCCTGCCCGGCACCGATCACGACAATATGGCTCATCTTCCCCTCACCCTGTCGAATTCCCGTGGTCTCCTCCACGCGACCACCTATATTGCGGCTAAGCCCGACTCTGCAAATCCAAACGACAGGAGCACAAAAATGATTTCAACAGGTGATACGCTGCCCGACGCCACACTGACCCAGATCGGTGCGGAAGGCCCCGAGGAGGTCCGGATTTCCGATAAAACAAACGGGCGCAAAGTGGTGATATTTGCCGTCCCCGGCGCGTTCACGCCCACCTGCCATTCGGCCCATGTGCCCAGCTTCATGCGCACCAAGGATCAGTTCGATGCCAAAGGCGTGGACGAAATCATCTGCCTGTCGGTCAACGACCCCTTCGTGATGAAAGCCTGGGGCGAGGCCACCGGCGCGTCAGATGCGGGCCTGACCATGCTGGCAGATGCCGCGTCCGAATTCACCAAGGCCATCGGCATGGATTTCGACGCTCCGCCGGCCGGGCTGATCGCGCGCTCGAAACGCTATGCGATGCTGGTCGAGGATGGCAAAGTCACCGCGCTGAACCTGGAAGAAAGCCCCGGCGCGTGCGAAATCTCGGCTGGTGAGGGTCTTTTGGACGTCATCTGATCCGGTTTGGCCCCGGTTCTGTCGGGGCCTTTGCCCTATTTAACTTGATAGATACCCCTGAACGGCAAATACTCGGCCTAGTTGTTCAGGGAGTCCTTTTATGAAGCTCAAGTCCATTACCCTATGTCTGGGCATAGCAGGCGCACTGGCCGCGTGCGGCCCGGCCCCCACACCACAACAACAAGCCGCCCGCCAACATGAGATCGCCTGCCTCAGCGGCACGGTCGGCGGCGCGCTATTGGGTGGCGTCATCGGCAATCAGTTTGGCGGCGGGTCCGGCAAGACGATCCTGACAGCAGCAGGGGCTGCCGTCGGCGGGATCGAAGGTCAGAAATTCGCGTGCTGAGGGGGACATCATGAAACTTGGGATTTTGACACTTGGCCTGACCCTTTTGGCTGGGACCGTTGCGGCCGAAACGGTAGCAGAGCTGCATGAGAATGAATTGAAAGCCATCGACGCCAACAACGATGGATTTCTGTCAAAGGATGAGTTCAACGCTTTTTCCGACTATGCGTTTCAGGCGATGGACGAAGACAAGAACGGCACTCTGGGGTTAGACGAAGCCAAGCCCTTTCTGGACATAAAGCAATTCCAAAGCGTTGACCGCAATCAGGATAACATTATCTCTCGGTCAGAGTTCGATGCGCAGATGAACGACGACTTCACGTCTGCCGACAAAGACGGGAACGGCCAGTTGGACTAGGGCCGCCCGAACCCGACAGGAGCGTATGATGAACAAATGGATATCGCTGGGTGTTCTGGGTCTGCTAGCGGCTTGCGACGTGCCGCAGGCGCCGATTGTGACAGGACCAGACGGCCAGCAACGGATTCAGATCAATACCAGCGGGATGACCTGCTATGATACGCGCTGTCTGTATATTGACCCGGCGGCGCGGTCGGTGCGGTCGAACGGCCTGCGCACGACGCGCATCCCCGGCAATATCGACGTCAGCAGCGGCACCGTCACGCCGGATGAGTTCCGTCAAATGGGCGTTGCCGCCTCGCTGGCGGGTGGCGTCGGCTCGGCAAGCGACCGGGGTTAAACCAGACTGTCCATCTTGCGGGCCAGTTTGGCGTCCAGCGCCGACAAGCCGCCCACATCATGGGTGGACAGTGTCACCTCGACCCTGTTGTAGACATTGAACCATTCGGGGTGATGGTTCCATTTCTCAGCAAAGATGGCCACTTGGGTCATCCAGCCGAAGGCCTGGACAAAATTCTTGAACGTGAAGGTCTTGGTGATCGCATCCCGGCCTTCAACCATGGTCCAACCGGTTTGAAACAACGGGTCCAGAAGGGGGCCGCGCGTTTCGGTCGACAAAAGTTCGGTCATTGCTGTTCCTCCGGGTTCGCTTTTCTGAACGGGCCGTAATCCGTCAGAATCTCGATCTCTTCTCCCACTGCGTGGGCCTCGGCGTCCAGATATTTTCGGATCGCGTCCGCAAAGCCAGGGTCGTTGACCCAGTGTAGGCTGTGCGTGCGCGTTGGCAGATAACCGCGGGCCAGCTTGTGTTCCCCCTGCGCCCCGGCCTCGACCCGAGACAAACCCTGCGCGATGGCGAAGTCGATCGCCCTATAATAGCACAGTTCGAAATGCAGGCACGCATGGTGCTCGACACAACCCCAATAGCGGCCATAAAGCGTTTCGCGTCCGATGAAGTTCAACGCGCCGGCAATCGGGTATCTGTCACGCTCGGCCAGAACCAGCGCCATGTCGTCGGCCATGGTTTCATGGGCAATGTCAAAGAATTGTCGTGTCAGGTATGGCATCCCCCATTTGCGCGAGCCGGTGTCCTGATAGAACCGCCAGAACGCGTCCCAATGTTCGGGCCGCAAGTCGTCACCGGTGAGCGTGCGGATTTCTCCACCAAACCCGCAGGCCTGCGCGCGCTCCTTGCGGATATTCTTGCGTTTGCGCGACGAGAGCGCCGCCAGAAACCCGTCGAATTCCGAGTAGCCATCATTCAGCCAGTGAAACTGCTGCGAATGGCGCACCATCAGACCCATTTCTTCACCCGCTTCGGCCTCGGCCTCGGTACAGAAGGTCGCGTGGATGGATGAGACCTGATTATCCGCCGCCAGTTGCACCGCACCCTGCACCAATGCCGACAGACCAACGCCCTCATAGCCGGGCCGTACCAGAAACCGGCGCCCCGTGGCGGGTGTGAACGGCACTGCGATTTGCAGCTTGGGGTAATAGCGCCCACCCGCATTTTCGTAGGCATGAGCCCAGTTGTGGTCAAAGATATACTCGCCCTGAGAATGCGACTTGGCGTACATCGGTGCCGCCCCGATCAGCATCCCGTCCAGATAAGCGGTCAGATATTGCGGCTGCCAACCCGTGCCCCGCCCGACCGAGCCGCTATTTTCCAGCGCCAACAAAAACCGATGCGTGGTAAACGGGTCCATTGGACGACCACCATCGCCCACCTCGGGGCAGGCACAGCTGTCCCACTCTGCCGCAGGGATTTGCGAGAGCGACCCCAGTACCCGAACCTCGATTTGCGCCTGATCCATGTGCCCTCCGCGTCTTGTCTTTATCTGTGACGGATGGGGTGGGGTTCAACCCGGGCGGGCGGCCAAATACCCTTCAAAGGTCACATTATCGGCAACCTTGCGGGCCTCTGCCTCTTGTTCGGGCGAGCGGATGGTCCAGCACAGGATCGGCACGCCCTGCGCCTTCAGCGCAGCCACGCGGGGGCGCGACAAGTCTGCGGCCTCATGGCTGATAAAGCCGGCCCCCACCCGATCGAAATCGGGGATGTCGCGCAGGTGGTCACAAACCGCATGCGGCAAATGCTCGACTTCGGGCTGGTAGGAACAGGTGGTGATCCCACGCGGCATATTCGGTGCCAGCCGTGCCAGTTCAGCGACCGAGTTGGGGTTGAACGACATCAGCGCCACAGGCCCGTCATAGCCTTGCAACGCGCGCACCGTATCTGCCTCGAGCGGGCCGACATTAGGGCCCATCGCCCCATCCTGATCCTTCAGCTCGATCAACAACGGAACCTTGCCCGAAACGATCTGCAACACCTCGTCGAAGGTCGGAATGCCGTCCTCGCCGTGCAAAAGCCGCGTGGCTTGCGCCTCATCCGCCGTGATCTGCTGGATCGGACCGGATCGGCCGGTCAGCCGTGTCATGTCGTAGTCATGAAATACCATGGCCCGGTTATCGCGGCTGCGTTGCAGGTCGATCTCGATCCCGTAACCGGCCTCGACTGCAGCGCGAATGGCCGCCCGGCTGTTTTCCGGGCGGTTGTCCGAGAGGTCATGCAGGGCTCGATGCGCAATCGGGGTCCGCAATAGCACATCAGGTAGGGCGGGTATCATGCGACCTCGAAGATGCCTTCGATCTCAACCGCTACACCCAGCGGCAACGCAGCGGCACTGACAGCCGAGCGCGAGTGACGGCCCGCTTCGCCCAGCGCCTCGACCAGAAAATCCGAGGCCCCGTTGATCACTTGCGGCTGCGCGGTGAAATCTGCGGTCGAGTTCACGAACCCGGTCAGCTTGATCACACGTACCAGCTTGTCGATATCGCCACCACAGGCCGCCTTGACCTGCGCCAGCAGGTTGATTGCACAGACCTTAGCCGCCGCGGCACCCGCTTCGACATCCATGTCGTCGCCCAGCTTGCCGGTGATCATCGTGCCGTCGTTCGAGATCTGGCCCGAGACATAGACGATATTGCCCACGCGCACGAAGGGCACATAGTTGGCGGCAGGCGCAGGTGCGTCCGGCAGGGTGACGCCTAGGCTGTCCAGTTTGGCTGCGATGCTCATGTGATACTCCTCACCTAAATTCGACTCGGACGGACGCTAACCGGGATAGCGCGGATCGAAAAGCATGAAACCGGCAGTTTTACGGTTGCCCGCGCAGTAAGCATAACTTCTCTTATTCGGGACTGTTGAAGTTGGGTCACTTTACGTTGACCACTTGTCCGGGTTACACGCTGAGTGTTTCAATCTATTTGAGAAACACCTATGTGACATTGAATTGCGCCGCTTGTTGCGGTCGAAGATAGTATTGATTGAACGTCCAGGCATATTCATTCCTGACGTGTTGGAGTGGCAAAGACCGTGTTGAGCAAAGTCAGCTTGAAGCCTCTGATCCTTGTGTCCCTGGTGGCAACTCTTGGTGCCTGCGCCACGCGCCCGCCTGCTGACGCCCCTCCCGGAGAGGTCTTTGACCCCTATGAAAAGACCAATCGGGGTATTCACGACTTTAACCTCGGCGTTGACCGCTTTCTGTTCCGACCCGCGTCAAAAGGCTATGTGAAAATCTTCCCCGATCCGGTCGTGACCAGCTTCAGCAATTTCGCCGAGAACCTGACCTTGCCGGGACAGGCGCTGGACTATCTGTTGCAGGGCAACCTGAAACAGTCGGGCAACGCATTGCTGCGCTTTGCCATCAACAGCACTGTAGGCGGGGCCGGGTTGTCCAAACCCGCAGACGAGCTGAACCTGCCGCCTGTCGATACTGATTTCGGCGAGACCCTGCATGTCTGGGGCGTGGGCGAAGGCGCCTACGTCGAATTGCCGTTCTATGGTCCCTCGACCCAGCGTGATGCGATTGGTGTTGTGTTCAACCTGTTCTCGAACCCGATCAACTTTTCCCCGGTGCGCCCGGTCGACAATATCGGTGTTTATGCCGAGGTGGTGCGCCGCATGGGCGATCGAGGCCGGTTCTCGGACACGGTGGACTCGATTCTGTATGAAAGTGCCGACAGCTATGCGCAGGCACAAACCATCTACCTGCAAAACCGCCGTTTTGAACTGGCGCGTGATGACGAAGACGCCTATCTGGGCCTGTATGACGACCCCTATTCCGTAACCGGGACCGACCCGGTCAGGGACCCCTATCTTGACCCTTACGAGGACCCCTATGCCGAGTAATCTGATGAACCGACGCGGTTTCGTCGCCACCGGCCTGGCCGGGGCGCTGATGACCGCCCTGCCCGCCTACGCCCAGACCGAGGCCAGCGCGAAGGCGCTGGTGGTCAGCGTGGTGGATGACATCAACCGCGTGATCGCTTCGGGCAAATCCGAAAACGCGATGATCCGCGATTTCGAGAAGATCTTTACCCAATATGCCGACGTGCCAATCATGGCGCGTTACGTACTGGGTGCCGATGGCCGCTCGGCCAGCCCGGCGCAGTTGCGACAATTCACCAAAGCCTTTCAGGGCTATATCTCGAACAAATATGGCCGCCGCTTCCGTGAATTCATTGGCGGCCAGGTTACAGTTCGCAACGCCCGCAAAATCAAGGCTGGGTACGAAGTACGCACCTCGGTCAAGCTGCAGGGCTCGTCCCCGTTTGAGGTGACTTTCCTTGTATCCGACAAATCGGGCCGAGACCGGTTCTTCAACATGTTCATCGAAGGGGTGAACATGCTGCTGACCGAACGGACCGAGATTGGTGCGATGCTGGATGCCCGTGGTGGCGATCTGAACCGGTTGATCAAGGACCTGAACAAAGTCGGTTGAGCGTCTTCAAAAATGCAAGCAGCGCCGCGCAACCTTTTGGTCGCGCGGCGCTGTGCGTTTAGTTCAGGCGTTCACCGGTTTCCTGAGCAAAGTAAGACACTTTGCTCATGTCGAAGGCCAGATTCAGCATCTTGCCCGCCTGCGCGCTGGTTTCAGCGTGCAAACGCGCCGTGACCTGCTTGCCGCCCAGCTCCGAGACCACATAGGTGTCGGCCCCTGCGGGTTCGACCATGTCGACCAGACATTCAGCCTCTTGCACCCCATCGCCGGCGCGGAACCCGGCTTCGGCGATGTCTTCGGGACGCAGGCCCAGGATGACATCCTTGGGAAGCGCCAGATCGCGGGCGTCGTTCAGCACCAGTGTCTCACCACTGTCGCGCGCGATGGCGATCTGGGTCCCCGCTCCGTTCTTATGCGCCTGCGCCGGAATCAGGTTCATCGCGGGCGAGCCCATGAAGTCAGCAACAAACAGGTTGGCCGGGTTGTTATAGATCTCGGCCGGTGTGCCGATCTGCTGAACGACTCCACCTTTCAGCACGACGATCTTGGTCGCCAGTGTCATCGCCTCGATCTGGTCATGGGTCACGTAAACGATCGAGGCATCCAGCGTTTGGTGCAGCTTCTTGATCTCGGTCCGCATCTCGACCCGCAGCTTGGCGTCGAGGTTGGATAGCGGTTCATCGAACAGGAACAGCTTGGGATCGCGCACCAGCGCCCGACCCATTGCCACACGCTGACGCTGACCGCCCGATAATTGGCTGGGGCGGCGGTTCAGCAGAGGTTCGATCTGCAACAGTTGGGCGACCTCTTTCAGCTTGGCATCCTGCGTCGCCTGATCGACCCCGCGCACTTTCATGCCAAAGGTGATGTTCTTGGCCACGGTCATGGTCGGGTACAAAGCGTAGGACTGGAACACCATCGCGATGTCGCGGTCCTTGGGGCTGACATGGGTCATGTCATTGCCCCCAATGGACAGGGTGCCGCCAGTGATCTCCTCCAACCCGGCAATGCAGTTCAGCAGGGTGGACTTGCCGCAGCCCGAGGGGCCGACGAGCACCAGGAAATCGCCCGGCTCGATCGAGATGTTGATGTCCTTCAGAATCTCGGTCGCACCGTAATTCTTATAGAGTTTGTTGATATCAAGGATGGGTGCCATGGGTCTTATCCCTTCACAGAACCAGCGGTCAGGCCGCGTATGAAATACTTACCGGCAACGACATAGACGAGCAGCGTCGGTAGCCCCGCGATGATCGCGGCGGCCATGTCGACGTTGTATTCTTTGACGCCGGTGGTGGAGTTTACGATGTTATTGAGCGCCACTGTCACGGGTTGCGTACCCGCCTGGCTGAACGACACGCCGAACAGGAAGTCGTTCCAGATCTGCGTGAACTGCCAGATCACGGTCACAACGATGATCGGCAGCGACAGCGGCAGGAAGATCGACCAGAAGATCCGCAGGAACCCGGCCCCATCAACGCGTGCGGCCTTGGTCAGCTCGGACGGGATGGTGACATAGTAGTTACGGAAAAACAGCGTGGTGAAGCCCAACCCGTAGATCACATGGACAAAGATCAGGCCCGGAATGGTCCCGGCGATCCCCATCATGCCCAACAGGCGCGCCATCGGCAGCAAAACCACCTGAAACGGGATGAAGCAGCCAAACAGCATCAGCGAGAAAATGATGTTCGCGCCTTTGAACCGCCACTGCGCCACGACATAGCCGTTCAGCGCACCTAGCAGGGTCGAGATCGCCACCGCAGGCACCGCGATGAGGACCGAGTTCCAGAAATAGGGGCGCAGGCCCTCGCACTGAATGCCGGTACAGGCACCGGACCATGCGGTTTTCCAGGCATCAAAGCTGACTTCGCGTGGTAAGGAAATCAGGCTGCCGGTGCGGATTTCCTCAAGGCTTTTCAACGATGTGGTCAACATCACAAACAGCGGCATCAGGTAGTACAGCGCAAAAAGGCCCAGCAGGACGTACAGCAACCAACGCAGGACAATCTTGCCAACGGCACTTTGGCTACGGGGTTCGGTTTGGGATTGGGGCATCGACAGATCAGTCATTTTTCGCCCTCAGCTCTGAGTAAAGATAGGGAACGACGATGGCAAAGACGACCAGCATCATGATCATCGCGGACGACGCCGCCTGACCAATATCGCCGCGCGAAAACGCCATTGCGTACATGTATGTGGCTGGCAGATCGGTTGCGTATCCGGGACCGCCACCTGTCAGGGCGATGACAAGGTCAAAGCTTTTAATCGCGAGGTGGGCCAGCACGATGAAGGCCGACAGGAAGATCGGGGCCATCGACGGGATGATGATCGCCGTGTAGATGCGCCATGTTGGGATACCATCGACTTGGGCTGCCTTGATGATCTCACCATCGACCGAGCGCAGGCCAGCGAGAAACAGCGCCATGACGAAGCCCGAGCTTTGCCAGATCGCGGCCATCACGATGGTGTAGATGGCGTAGTCCGGGTTTACCAGCCAGTCGAACTCGAAATTGGTAAAGCCCCAGCCCTGCACCATGGATTCGATCCCCAGACCGGGGTTCAGTATCCACTTCCACGCGGTACCGGTCACGATCATCGACAGCGCCATCGGGTACAGATAGATCGTGCGGATGGCCCCTTCGACGCGGATCTTCTGATCCAGCAGAATGGCCAGCAGCAGGCCCAGCACCATCGCGATCACGATGAACAGCGCACCAAAGATATAGAGGTTGTTGATCGCCGTATCCCAACGGGGCGAGTCAAACAGGCGTTCATATTGAATGAAGCCTTTGATCTCGTATTTCGGCAACAGTTTCGATCGGGTTAGCGACACCCAAGCCGTCCATCCGATAAAGCCGTAGACAAAGATCAATACGGCAATGAACGACGGTGCCAGCACCACCTTGGGCAGGTGGTTTTCCAGCCATTCGGACATGATTTCCTCCGGGGAAAGATGCTCTGCCCCGTCAGTATAGGGGGCAGAGCGATTTGGATCAGTAGCTGTTGGCCACTGCCGCCGCCAATTGCTGAACCGCGTCAGCCGACGACATATCCGAGTTGAAATGCGCAGTCACAACATCGGTAATTGCGCCAGACTGCGACCCGCGCAGCGCCATGCCGTGGGCATAAGACGGCAGCAGCGAGCCTGCGTCCGAGGTCGAACCCATATCTTCGGCCGACAAGTTGGCGCAGATGTCAAAGTCATCCAGTGCCACGTCAGTCCGTGCCGGGATCGAGCCTTTGTTCAGGTTGAACACTTTCTGGAAGTTCGGCGCAACGATCAGCTTGGCCAGCAGGTCCTGACCGGCTTTCTTGTCATCTCCGTCCACATCGAACATTGCAAAGCTGTCGACATTGTACAGATAGCCATCACCGGGGGTCGAGGCGCACAGGAAATCCTCGCCGGGTTTTTTGCCCGCCGCCAGGAACTCGCCCTTGGCCCAATCACCCATGATCTGGAACGCCGCCTCACCGTTCATGACCATCGCGGTGGCCAGGTTCCAGTCGCGGCCCGAGAAGTTCTCGTCCACGTAGCCGCGCATTGTGCGCATCTGGTCGAACACCTGCACCATCGTGTCCGAGGTCAGCGCCTCAGGGTCCAGATCAACCAGCGCTTTCTGGAAGAACTCGGGACCGCCAATGCCCAGTACCACGGTTTCAAAAACGGTCGCGTCCTGCCATGCCTGACCACCATGGGCCAGAGGGATCACACCTGCGGCTTGCAGCTTATCCGCGGCAGCGTTGAATTCGTCCCACGTGGTCGGCATCTCGATGCCATTTGCGGCCAGAACGTCGGCGTTTGCCCAGATCCAGTCAACGCGGTGTACGTTCACCGGCGCAGCGCACCACGTGCCCTCGCATTTCATATGGCCCGCGATCGAGGCGGGCAGAACGTCGGCCCAGCCTTCGGCCTCGGCCACAGATGAGATATCGGCCAGCACGCCCTCTTCATACCATTCCTGAATGGCGGGGCCTTTTAGCTGAACCGCCGTCGGCGCGTTGCCCGACAGAACACGGGCGCGCAGCGCGGTCATCGCGGCATCACCGCCACCGCCAGCAACGGGCATATCGGTCCAGCTGCCACCATTGGCCGCGAATTCCTCTTGCAGGACGGCAACTGACTTGGCCTCACCACCCGATGTCCACCAATGCAGAACTTCGGCCTGGGGGCCCGCCAACACCGACGATCCGGCCACAACAGCCAGCGTCGATACGGTGGCAAATGCAAAACGTTTCATTTCTTGTCTCCTCCCTGAGAACCTAAGAGGCTGCCGCAGCAGCGATGTCGGCCATACTGGGGCGCACGGGCCGTCTGGCAACTTGGAATCCGCGCCAAACCCGTGCGTCAGACCAATTTTTCACCGCTTCTGTTACAGCGTGTTACGTTGACATTGAATCTGTTTCCGTTCGTTACAATTGACGATGTCAGAGGGGCCACAACCGGGGAGGACAGACATCATGAGCATTCCGCGACTGTTGGTGGTGGATGACGACCCAGAGATGCGTTCGATGATGACTCAGTTCATGCAGCAAAACGGGTTCATCGCCTTGCCCGCCCGATCGGAATCCGAAATCCGTGGACATCTGGGGGCGGGCCGCATTGACCTGATCTTGCTGGACGTGATGCTGGGCGATGAAAATGGCGTCGAGATCTGCGCCCGCCTGCGCGCCGAACAGGATGTGCCGATCATTCTGGTCTCGGCCCTCTCAGCCGACCATCAGCGCATGGCGGGGTATGAGGTCGGGGCCGATGACTATATCGCCAAGCCTTTCAACCCGCAGCTTCTGCTCGCTCGCGTGCGGGCGGTGATGCAACGGGCGCGCCGGTCATCGTCGCTTGCCTACCGCCGTCGCATCCACAGCTTCCGCTTTGACGGCTGGCTCTATGACGGCAAGCGCGATGAGGTGCACTCGCCCGAAGGCTATTTGGTGGCGCTGTCACAACGTGAGACGGCGTTGCTCAAGGTTTTGCTGGCCAATCCGCATATCCCCCTGACAAGGGATGAGATCGTCGCCGCGCTGGATGTCACCGGCGGCACCGACAAGCCCGAGGCGCAGGGCCGCGCCATCGACATGCTGGTGGGGCGGCTGCGGTCAAAGATCGAAGTCAACCCGAAGGACCCGCAGATGCTGCGCACCGAACGCGGCGTCGGCTATGTTTTTGCCGCTGACGTGTCGGTGCAAGAGGAATGACACTGCGCCTGCGCAATCTAGGCTGGTTTTGGGTGATCTCAGCGTTCGCAACAGGGCTGGTATCGGCCAGCCTGTGGTTTGCTTCGGCCCGCGCCTGGAATCAGTTCCTGACGCAATCCTTCGTCGCAGGGTTTACCGTTTACGAAGACCTGCGCACAGGAATGGCCCCAGCAGCCCCGCTGTCCATTACGCCCTTGTCACCGGCGGATGCCGTCCTGGCCGACAAGGGAGAGTTCCAGCAATTGCCTGGGTCTTCGGGCCGTCGGTTCCTGACCAACCTTTCGATCCTGACCGACAGTTCAGCGCCGCTCAACGGGCGTGAATTGACGCTGGCGATCCTGTCCGATCGTCTGGTCTATCCGGTGTCAGATATCGTCTCGCGCAGTGATCAGACCGGGCCTGAAAAGATGGGTAACCTGACCCGGCTGCTGGCCACCTATTGCAGCGAACCGATCCTGATTGCGCAATTCGGACGCGGGCCGTGGTACCGCGTGGATGGCACCGGGATCTGGGGCTGTGGCGCGGCGCCAACCGATCTGCGCCTGCCTGCGATATTGCTGGGCATCGTGGCGCTGGCGGTCATTCTGACCTCGGTCGGCAACGTGTCCGATACATTCACCCGGTTTGCCCATGCCCTGCGCGACCGTCGGAGGCGCGGAGGCCCCGACAGCTATGACGCTGACGGGCCGACCGAGCTGCGTGATATCGTGTCTGCGGTGAACGCCCATCTAGACGCCGAACGCGCCTTGCTAGAACAACGGGCCACGGTCTTGTCGGGTGTCAGCCACGATCTTGGCACCCCCGCAACCCGCGTCCGGCTGCGCGCCGCGTTGATCGCCGATGACGAGCTGCGCGAAAAGCTGGAAGCGGATGTGGACCAGATGACCGGCATGATCGAAAGTGTTCTGACCTATACGCGTTCAGAACTGAGCGTCGAGGAACCGCGCCAGATTTCTCTGACATCCTTGGTCGAATCTGTCGTCGCCGATTATCAGGACATGGACCTGCCGGTGACGCTTCAGAATGTCGATCCGGTCGCGGTCGAGGGTGCTCCGTCCGTTTTCATGTCCCGCCGTGGGCACGGGACGTTGCTGGAAACCCGGCGCATGTTGGTAACGGGTCGGCCCATTTCGCTGAAACGAGCACTGACCAACTTAATCGACAATGCCCTGAAATATGGCCGCCACGCCGAGGTCCAGTTGGAAACCGACGCGCACACCGCAACGATCACGGTCGAGGACAAGGGCAATGACCTGTCCGTTCATGAGATCGAGGCCCTGATGGCCCCGTTTCAGCGCGGATCAAATACAGGCTCGTCAGACGGGTTTGGCCTGGGTCTGACAATTGCTGCCACAGTGGCTGACCAGCATGGTGGCGGGCTGCATTTCGAGGCCGGAGATCAGGGGCTGCGCGCCCGATTGACGATCACGCGGCAGTAATCTGTCAGCCCATGTAGCTTCGCACCAAAGCGCTCGCGATCAGGGACCACCCATCCGCAATGACAAAAAAAGCCAGTTTGAACGGCAGTGAAACCGTTGCAGGTGGCACCATCATCATCCCCATCGACATCAGCACCGCAGCTACCACGAGGTCGATGATCAGAAAGGGCAGGAAGATCAGAAAACCGATCTGAAAGGCCCGCGCAATCTCGGACAACATGAAAGAGGGCATCAGGATCGACAGCGGCGCATCCGGCGACACATCCACCGCATTGCCTTCGGGGCGCAGTGCAGCCATAGCGTAGAACGTGTCCGGGTCCAGCCGCGCGGCCATGAAGGCGCGAAACGGTTGAAGGGCGCGTTCCAAAGCGGGCTCGACCTCCATCGTTTCGTCGACCATGGGTTGGATGCCAGTGGTCCAGGCCTCGGTGAAAACAGGTTCCATGATGAAATAGGTCAGAAACAAAGCCAGGCTGACGATCAGCATGTTGGGCGGTGATTGCTGCAACCCGATCCCTTGCCGAAAGATGGCCAGCACGGTGATCAGAAAAGGAAAACAGGTGATCATGATCGCCAACCCCGGTGCGAGGCTGAGCACGGTAATCAACAGGATCAATTGGATCGTCCGCGCCGAGATGGAACCCCCGTCACCCAGCGACAAGGACACATCCTGCGCTTCTGCAAAAGACGGTGTCAGCAGCAGCGCCACGATGATCCAGGGCAGAACGCGCATCAACCGATCCCGTTTTGCAGATCGGCAATCTCGGTCAGGCGCACGGCCAGTTGTCCGGCCTGATCGCCTTCCATCTCTTCCAGCAAGCCGCGGGCCACCAGCTGGTCCCCTACATAAAGATCCACCGGATCCTCGATCCGTTTGTCCAAAGTCAGCACCGCATTTTCACCCATATTCAACAGATCGCGGATCAGTGGGCGGGCGCGGCCGACCGAGACCGTGACCTCGATCGGGACCGATTCAAACGGGTTGGATTTTTTGCTTTTGGGAGTTTGGGGATCACTCATTGCTCAATGCCTCTTTTGCCTCGAATACATACGCGTCGAACGCGGCGCGGATCGACGTCAGCAGGCCGCCGCAATCCACCTCGCGCCGCGAGATACCGACCTGCAATCTAGCCTGGCCGGTTTTGATCTGCGGGTCTGAGATGACTTGCGCCATCTCGGCCATCCCCTCGGGCAGCATCTCTTTCACCTCAGCCGCGAGGCCTTCGGGGACGAAAACCTGCATCGGCTCATTGATTTGTTCGCGAGCCATGTCGGTCAGTTGTTCGGCCAGCCGGATGGTATAACCCCGCTCCAAAGTTTCGGGCAGGACCGCGAGCATCAGGCTGTTGAACATCGGTTCCAGCGACAGTGTCATCCGTGTTACCGCCTCACGATAGGTGAAGGACATGTCCTCAAGCGACTTGGCCAACTCGGTCGAGATCCGGCCTCGGTTTTGCTCCTGTGCCTGAACGGCATCTTCCCAACCGGCGGCATAGCCCTGTTCGAACGCCGCCAGACGCTGTTCCTCCAACCCGTCCTCATCCAGCAAGTGCAGCTTTCCACCGCCAGCCTGCAACGTGAAATCTTCCAGCAAATGGGCGATCGACATCAGACCTTTTCCTCGCCTTCTTCAAGCCAGCTGCGCAGGATTTCGACCGTTTCCTCCTGCTTGTCGCCAATAATCGCCCGCAGCCGATCTACCGGGTCCGCCCCGGGCTGAGAAGCCAGCGCTGGAACATTCCCGCCCGCGACCTGACCCGCGATCGGTGCGAATTGCCCGCCTTCTTCGGTCGCAATCTCACCCGTCAAAACCGAGCCTGGTTCGGGTAGACTTCCAGTAGGTAGTAGTGCCGTGGTCACAACCGGCTTGGTCAAAATAGGCCGGATAACGAACAACCCAAGGATCAGAGACACAATCGCCAGAATTGCCATCTGGATCAGCGACATTGCGTCGAAATGCACCTTCTGCCAGATCGAAGCCGAGGCCAGCGTGCCCTGCGGTTCAACAACCGGCAGGTCCATAGATTTCAGCGTGATCACGTCGCCGCGTTCCGCATCAAACCCCACAGCCGAGGCGACCAATTCCTTCAAGGCCTCCATCTCTGTTTCGGGCATGGGGGCAAAACCTTCCGTGCCCGTCGCATCCACACTGCGCGTTCCATTCACCAGTACGGCCACAGTCAGACGTTTGATCGCGCCGGGGGCGTTGTGAACCTCAAGCTCCGTCTCGGACACCTCGTAGTTTACCCGCTCGCGCGTCTGGGTGGCGTTCGAGTTCGACTCGTCGCCCCCCGCGCCGTCACCATCCGGCAGGTTCGACGCAACGGTGACATCGGCGGATTGATTGCGCGCGCTGTCTGAACGTTCTTCGACATCGGTGCTGATCGCCACACGACCGTTGGGGTCAAAGCGACGCTCGCGAATGGATTCGGTTTTCGTCACCGTATCTACGCTGACTTCTACAACGGCATTGCCCGTACCTACGCGGGCTTCGACCAAACGCAGGACCTTTTCCCGCAATTGCCGCGACTTGTCATCCGCCGTATCGGCGGCAACGGCGTTTTTCTGCGCGCCAATCACAGCCCCGTTCGAATCGATGATCGCCACATTCTCGGGCGCAAGACCACTGACCGCGGATGAGACCAGAAACCGGATCGCCTTGGCCTGATCTGACGTGATATCCGCCCCCGAAGACACCAGATAAACCGAGGCAGTCGGTGCAACGCTGCGCTGAAATGGATTGGTTGAACCATTGGCGATGTGCACTCGCGCCTGGCTGATATGGGGTGCCCCTACAATCGTGCGGGCCAGTTCACCCTCTTTGGCGCGCCAATAAGCGGCGTCAAACATTTGCGAAGTGGTCCCGAACCCGCTGAGCGTATCCAGCAGTTCGTACCCCCGGTTTCCATTCGCAGGCAAACCCTCGCTCGCCAGAGTCATGCGCAACTCATCCCGCTGCGACCCCGGCACGTAGATCGAGCCGCCCCGAATCTCAAAGGGCACGCCGCGCTGATCCAGTGACCGAACGATATCGCCCGCCGCCCCACTTTCCAGCCCGGCATAAAGCAAGGTCATCGACGGTGCCGTTATCAGCCGCGACATCGCAAGGACCCCAAGAAATACCAGCATAACCGCACCGGCAACGATGATTTGTTTTCGCCTGTCCAAACTTGTCCAGACAGTTCCGATCTGCTGCACGCTCACCTCCGACTCGCCGACATTCTGCTTGGCGCATCCCTTGTTTGACCGATTGCCCTTAATAATCGGTTAGTCCCTACCGGGTTATGACGATTGCAGAACGGATGGATGAGGACGTCATGACTGACGCAACTGCAGAACAGGCAGAAGCCCCAGAAAAGTTTGGGAAAAAGGGATTGATACTAGGTGTGATTCTAGCCCTGTCCGGCGCGGGTGGAGGGTATTTTGTAACCACGTCCGGGCTGTTGCCAATAGGCGCCATGCCCAAGGCGCAAGAGGCGGTTGAAAAGGCGGAAAAAAAGCCTGCAAAAGCCTTGCCTGACGTTGGATTCGTCGATCTTCCGCCGCTGATCCTGTCGCTGAACTCGGGCGATTCGCGGCACCTGAAATTTCACGGTCAGCTTGAGGTGAACTCGAACTATCTGGGCGATGTCGAAAAGATGAAGCCGCGAATCATGGATGTGCTGAACGGGTATCTGCGGGCGGTTGAAATCTCGGATCTTGAGGATTCGTTGGCCCTGGTGCGCATTCGCGGGCATCTGCTGCGGCGCATCGGTATTGTAGTTGGCGAGGATCGCGTTCGCGATGTCCTCGTGATGGAATTCGTTTTGAATTAGGAGGCGAAGTTGGAACTGATCGCAGATATTTTCCTAGTCGCAGGCGCCTTGGGCGCAGGTCTCTATTGCTTTGTTCTGTCTCGACGCCTCAAGCGATTCACCGATCTTGAAAAGGGCGTTGGCGGGGCCGTTGCCGTTCTTTCGGCACAGTCGGATGAATTAAAGAAATCGCTGGAGTCCGCGCGTGCGGCGTCGGACCGCTCCGGGGACACCTTGAAGCAATTGACGCAACGGGCGGAGACGGTCGCGCAGCGGTTGGAGCTGATGATGGCGTCGATGCATGACATCGTGCCGGATCAGGAAGCCCCAAAGGATACAGCCTCGCCCGCGACCGAGCCTACGGTGCCACCAGAGCCTGAGGTTGCAAAGGTTGAAGCTGCGGAAGCGCCCGAGCAAAAGGAGGAACCCGTTCCTGAGCCTGCGGAAAAACGAACGGCTGGTCCGATGTTTATGCGGCATGGTCGCAAGAGGCGTGAGGCCACGGCATGAAAACAAGGCAGAGCAACAAACCCAAAGGCGGCGTGCTTGCTGTGATCTCTTTGCTGATGATCGGATCGGCTGCGATTCGCGTCGGGTTGGAGGCTGGTCCGGCACTGGCCAAGAACGCCGAACCGACGGTCAAGCAAGCCAAGCCAGAAGGTATGGAAAAGCTCGGCGCACAGGAATTGTTGACAGAACTTCTGCGACGCGAAGCGGCGTTGGAAAAGCGCGAAGCCGCCGCAATCGACAAGGAAAAGGCGTTGGAAATCGCCGAGCAAGCCATCGAAACCCGAATGGTCGCTATGCAAGCGGCCGAAGAGAACCTGCGCGAAACGCTGGCCTATGCGGAAAAAGCGGCCGAGACCGACCTGACCCGGCTGACGGATGTGTATCAAAGCATGAAACCCAAAGACGCAGCCGCCTTGTTCGAGACGATGGATCCAGGTTTTGCCGCCGGTTTCCTGTCACGGATGCCTGCGGATGCCGCTGCTGGCGTGCTGGCGGGGATAAGCCCTGAGACCGCCTATACAATCAGCGTCATCATGGCGGGGCGCAACGCTGCCGCGCCACAGGAATGACGTCCATGTTCACCAAAGCCGCGTTTGAGTTTGCTGGAGGCCCCTCATGATCGGACTAGTCGGAATTGTCGTCATCTTCGTCATGGTGTTCGGTGGCTATCTGGCCGCTGGCGGCAAGATGACCATCATCATGAAATCTCTGCCGTTCGAAATGATGATGATTGGGGGCGCAGCGGTCGGAGCGTTTTTGATCAGCAACGACATGAGCGCGGTGAAGCATACGCTCAAGGACATGGGAAAGGTGTTCAAAGGTCCGAAATGGAAACCCGATGACTACCGCGACCTGTTATGCCTTCTGTTTTCCCTGATCCGCATCGCCAAAGCCAACCCGGTCGAGGTCGAGCAACATATAGAAGACCCCGAAAATTCCGCGGTGTTTTCGGCCTATCCGAAGATTCAATCCGACAAAGAGGCCGTGGATCTGATCTGTGACACGATGCGGTCGGCTTCGATGAACTACGACGACCCCCATCAGGTCGAAGAAGTTCTGGAAAAGCGGATGGAGGCGAATTTTCACCACGCCATGCATTCCAGCCATGCATTGCAGACGGTTGCGGATGGCTTGCCAGCCCTGGGGATCGTGGCTGCGGTTTTAGGGGTGATCAAGACCATGGGATCGATCGACCAGCCACCCGAGGTGCTGGGTAAACTGATCGGGGGGGCTCTGGTTGGGACCTTTCTGGGCGTGTTCCTGGCCTATGGTCTGGTCGGGCCATTCGCAGGAAAACTGAAGGCCGTGGTTGAGGAAGACAACCATTTCTATCAACTGATCAAAGAGGTTCTGGTCGCCAATCTGCACAACCACAACCCCGCGATGTGCATTGAAGTCGGTCGCCAGAACACGCCGACCCATAACCGCCCTGGTTTTTCGGAACTGGAAGAGGCGTTGAAAGAGCTGAAACAGGCGGCGGCATGATCCGACTTGGTCTTTTTCTTGCAGTGTTGCTTGCAGCAAACGGTGCCACTGCGCGTGAAGCCACCGTGCGCTCGGGAGAGCATGAGGACTACACCAGGCTGGTCATTCAGGTGCCGCCTGGCACCGGCTGGGTCCTCACCCAAACCAAGCATGGTGCACGTCTGAACGTCACCCTGGAGGATGTTCATTTCGAAACCACTTCGGTCTTCCGCAGGCTGTCTCAAAACCGTTTGTCCGCCATTTCTCAGACCGAACCGGGCGGGCCATTGGAAATGCAATTCGGGTGTGACTGCGCGGCTTCGGCGTTTTTATACCAAGACACCATGATTGTGGTCGATATTGCCATTGCGCAGGCCCTGCCACCGATAGGTGCGGACATTCCTCCGCCCATCTTGCCGCAAGCAAACCGCGACACCGGGCTGCTGGCGGCGGCTCAGAACCGCAACGTCTTGTCAATGCCTGCGCTTCCGACGCCATTGCTTGGGTTTGAGGATCGCCTGTCAGAACGTCTATTGCAAGGTGCAGACCGGGGCATCGTTGACCTTGAGCTTGCCCAGGTTGGCCCGCGATCGTCGATCTTTGACGGTGCCACGGAAGGGCCAGCAGACCCGACAAGGAATATCAGCGTATCGACGGTGCTCGATGAATTGAACGGTCTACTGGGACCCGATTTGATCGGGTTTGAACAAAAACCTGCCTGCATATCCGATACAGAGTTGGGGTTCGAGACGTGGGGTGACTCAGCCGATTTCCCTCAGCAAATAGCCACCTTAAGATCAGGTTTGTTTCAGGAATTCGATCAGGTTGATCAGGACACAGCGTTGTCTCTGGCAAAGCTGTACGCATTCTATGGCTTCGGCGCCGAGGCGATGCAGGCTTTGGCATTGGTGGAAGATCCCGATGCTGACGTAAACCGGATTGCAGCAATTGCGCAGTTTTTGGACGCAGGGCATGTGGCAGACGACAATCCGTTTGGTGGCTTGCAACGATGCGGGGGTGACGTTGCACTTTGGGCTGTTCTGATGGCCGGGGAATTATCCGCTGAAGCAAACTTGGACAGGGTAGAGCAATCATTTTCACGGCTGCCAACGCATCTAAGACGGCAATTTGGACCTGATCTATCCGAAATTTTGGTCGATGCAGGTCGGTTAGAAGCCGCTCGACGCGTATTGCGGTCTGTTGACCGGGCGGGAATTCAAAACGCCTCGGACACAACACGGGCCAAAGCTAAGGTCGCAGCCGCCGAAGGTGACGCTCCAAAAGCTGAGGCGTTGCTAAACGACGTGGTTGCATCCTCCGGCCCCAATCTGGACGCTCCGCTCGCTTTGGCGCGGCTGATCGAAAACCGATGGGTTGATCGAGGCGCCGCTTCACCCAAAGAAGTCGCCCTTGCGGCGTCTTTTTCGAACGAGTTTCGTAAATCCGAGATCGAGCCACAGTTAAAACGGGCTCATGCTGTGGCCCTAAGTCTGACTCAGGAATTCGACCTAGCATTTGATGCTGCCTTGGAAATACCTGCAGGGCAAGAACGCTTGGCCACGTTGAACCGGATTTCTCACATTCTGGTGGAGAGGGCGGATGACATAACATTTCTACGTCGGGCGTTGGAATTTGCATCCGGTGATACGCAGGACCTGAGCACCGATACGGCTGTCGCGCTGGCAAACCGTCTGGTGAAGCTTGGGTTCCCTGGACCAGCACTGGCTTTGTCGAACAGACCCCAAGATACGGTACAACGGTCAGAGCGTGCACGGATCAGGGCACGCTCTGCCTTGCAAACGCAACGCCCTCACCAAGCTATGCTTGAACTGGAAGGGGACAGTTCGGAAGAAGCATTGCGTATCAGGCACCAAGCGATGCAAGCCCTTGGCGATTTCGATACAGCCGGAGAGCTATCGCGCACATTAGGGCAGGCGGAGCAGGCTGACCGCAATTTTTGGCTGGCCGACCGCCCCGAAGCCATTGATCAAGAGGAAGAAACGCAATTTGGTTTGGTTAGCAAGGCGACACAGGTCCTGATCACTCCTCCTGTTTCGCAACCTGACAAGCCTTTGGCCGAGGCGGCGGATTTACTTCAGGATAGTGTCGAAGCTAGGGAAAAAATCACCGAATTGCTTACTATTCTCGAGCAGTGAACCGTATCAATTGGGGCCCGATTCCCCGCGAGACTGCTATAGCGGAGGTGAAGAAACCAGCGACGCCAGATCGGCATATCTAGAATGCGGTTCAATCCAGGACAAGATCGCATCGCGGATCGCGTTAGCCCGATGCGCTCCGACAACTGGTTCTGCGAACTCGGAATATTTCGCCAAAACCTCATCGCGCGACATAGGCACCTCAGGGCCACCGCGGGCGTGGATATCGCCCGAATGCAAAATGCGCCCGTCCGTTGTCTCAATTGATACATCTGCCCAGCGCCCACCCGGGAACCGTTGCGAATGCCTCTCTTCCTCGCTCACGTGTATACGGGAAATCAGGCCCGCGATCCGGGGGTCGGACAGTCCGGGCCCTGAGATATGCTCGGCTCCGATACGGCCATACAGAACCTGAACTGCAACAGCGAAGGGCAGAGAGTACTGTGCTTGCGAAGTGGTCGCGGGCATTCCAGAAAACAGTCTCACGGCCTCACAAAAAGTGTTGATCTGGATCGAATGGATCTGGTCACCGACCAAACTGTGTTTCGACATCAGCGCGCGGACCCCATCTATCGCGGCGTGGGCCCAGCGGCAGATCGGGTACGGCTTCACATATTGATACTCAACCTGCCAAAACCTGCCCAAATCCGCCCAATGAGGGGCGGCAATCTCGGCCTCGATCGTGATGGCAGGCGCCCCGGTAAACCCCCGCTCGGCCAGAATCGCCGCAGACAGGCCGACCATCGCACCCCATCCCGAACCATCATGCAGCATCGTGGGATTGGCGATCTCGCGCATCATCTGGCTGCGCGGCCCATGATATTCGGCGATCCCCAGCGCCTGCCGCAACTGGTCTGGAGTGAGCCCGCGCAAACGGGCCGCCATTGCGACCACGCCCAGCGCATTCCAGGCCCCAGAGGTGTGATATTCGCTGACCGACGCGTGCAACGAAATCCCCGCGCGGCCCGCGATTTCATAGCCAGTGATCACAGCAGCCAAAGCCTGCGGGCCAGTCAAATTCGGGCAATGCGTGGCAAGCGCAACCAACGCAGGCAGCACAACCACGCCGATATGGCCTTTGGTCGGGTTATACCCGTCATGCCCGTCTAGATTGTCTGTCTGTGTCGCCGCCGCATAGGCAGCGCCAGCCATACTGACGGGTCGCCCGTCAAACATCAGCCGAGCGCTGAAGGAAGAATCCGTGCTGGCGTAGAGCAATGCCGCCGTATCCCGCGCGATCACGCCCGCTTCCATCGGGCCGGAGGCAATCAGGATGCCCATAGTGTCCACCATCATCAGCGCCGCTGCCTCTTTGGCGCTGTCTGGCATTTCCTCGGGTGGACGATTTAGGACGAAATTTGCAACGCGGGCGAACGTATCGGTCATTCGGCAGGCTCTATAGCGGGCTTAGAGACGTCACGCAGCCGATATCCCGCAGGATCAAAAGGAGGTTCAGCCAGAATAGTTGCGCGATGCGGTTTGCCGAGGATGAACACCTCAACCCTATCACCGGGTTTTGCGACTTGCGGGTTTGCGAACCCAAGGGCCAGCGATTTACCGACCGAATACCCGAAGCCGCCCGATGTCACGCGCCCGACCGAATGACCATCTGGTGTAAAGATCGGCTCACCGCCCGAGGCGTCGGCGGTGTCCACCTCAATTTCGAACATCGACAAAACCTCACGCACAGGGTTGTTCTTGATGGCCAGATAGGCCTGCTTGTGCAGGAAGTCCTTGTCCAGCTTGATGAGGCCGTCCAGCCCGACTTCTTGCGGCCAGTATTCCTGACTGTACTCACGCCCCCACGAGCCGTAGCCCTTTTCGATACGCAGACTACCCAGCGCGCGACCGCCAACTGGGCCGCCGCCTTGCTCTTTCGCGGCCTCCAGCAAGGCCGTGTAAAGCGCAACCTGATCGCTTTCAGCGCAGTGCAGCTCCCACCCAAGGTCGCCGGTAAAACTGACACGGATGGCGAGGCAGGAAACGCCCGCCACGTCGATCTGACGTGAACGCATGAAGCGGAACCCTTCGTTGGACAGATCCGCATTGGTCAGCCGTTGCAGCACATCGCGCGATTTCGGGCCGGCGACGTTGAACCCGGCGATACGGTTTGTGGCGACCTCGAAACGGGTACCTTCGGGCAGATCAACCATGTTGAAAAACCGCTGGTGATAGCGCTCGGCCATGCCCGAGCCGATCATCATGTATTCGTCATCGGCGACTTTGGTGATGGTAAAGTCCCCGGCAACGCCTCCGCGCACTGAAATCAACGGGGTCAAACACGACCGGCCAACCTCGGTCGGTACCCGGTTGGCAACAAGACGATCAAGCCAATCATGCGCCCCTGGCCCCTTGATCACATAGTTGGCGAAGTTCGAGATGTCGATCACACCCACAATGTCGCGCAACATCTGCACCTCTCGGCCAACCGGTTCCCACCAATTCTGGCGGGTGAAGCCGTTGGTTTCGACCACACCAGGTTGATCAGCGAACCAGAGGGGGTGTTCCCACCCGCAGTTCAGGCCAAAGACGCAGCCCATCTCCTTTTGCATCTGATAGGCCGGGCGCAGGCGCGCGGGGCGTCCGGCGCTGCGCTCTTCGTTCGGGAAATGGATGGCGAAGCGGTGCGTATAAACGTCCTGCACCCGCGCCTTTGTGAAGGCCTTGTCGGCCCAGTCGCCGAACCGCGCCAGATCCCAGGCAAACATGTCGTATTGCGGCTCGCCCTCGATCATCCATTGCGCCGACAACAGGCCAAGCCCGCCCGATTGCGAAAATCCGGGGATGATCCCGGTGCAGCAGAAATAGTTCTGCAACTCGGGCACAGGCCCCCAGATCGCATTGCTGTCCGGCGACCAGATCATCGGGCCATTGATCACCCGTTTCACACCGGCGGTCGCGGCCACTGGTACTCGGTCGGTTGCGCGGATGACGTTCTCCATGATGCGATCCAAATCGTCGGGGAACAGATCATGGGCGAAATCCAGCGGCGTGCCGTTTTCGGCCCAAAACCGCATGTCTTTTTCATAGGCACCGATCAGCAAACCGTTGCCTTCTTGCCGGAAGTAGTACTCGCCATCGCGGTCGGCGATGGACGGTAGGCGACGGCCCAACGCGGCGACTTCATCAATCGCTTCGGTGACGAAATACTGATGTTCAGTCGGTTGCAGGGGCAGTTCAATACCCGCCAATGCGGCCACTTCACGCCCCCACAGGCCGCCGGCATTCACCACCCATTGCGTGTGGATATCGCCCTTTGCGGTGCGCACGATCCACGATCCGTCTAGTTGCTGTTCAGTGCCTAACACAGGGCAAAACCGCTCAATACTGGCACCCATCGCGCGTGCTCCGGCGGCATAGGCATGGGTCACGCCCGAGGGGTCAACATTGCCGCCATCAGGTTCGAACATGATACAGCGGATATCATCGAATTGCGCCAGAGGGTGCAGTTCCATAGCCTGTTCGCGGCTGATCTCGTGGAAGTTAAGACCGTAGAAACGCGCCTTGGCTTCTTGTAGGCGCAGTTGGTGTTCGCGATCCTCGGACTGCGCCAAATAGAGCGAGCCGGATTGAAACACGCCGCAGCCCTGTCCGGTTTCCTTCTCTAACTCTTTGTACAGGTTCATCGTGTAGTGCTGAATGCGCGTGATGTTGTTGTTGTCATGCAGCCCGTGGATATTGGCCGCCGCGTGCCACGTGGACCCACTGGTCAACTCATCGCGTTCCAGCAGGACAACGTCAGTCCAGCCCAGCTTGGCCAGGTGATACAGGATCGAGCAGCCGACCAGCCCCCCTCCGATGACAACGGCCTGAGCATGGGTTTTCATTGGCGCACCTCCTACAGAGCTTGCAGGAAAGTCAGCCACAGGTCAGGGGCTACTGATGCTCTATTCCCGACGCAAAATGTCGGTAATGACGATCAAAGCGCCGGAAACAAACACCGCACCGGCGGATCATTGCTTGGTGACACCAAACGCGCGATGTCGTGAGCGTTTGTGTCTTGAAATGAGACGCACTGATTCTTTGATTAAATTAGGAAGCACGAAAATACGTGCCGAATAGGTCGAAACGCGACGGGACAGGCTGGTTTGAAACACGGTGAAGACCGCGTGGATCAGCGGAAATCTTGAAAAAGTTCCTAAAATGTTCTATATTTGTTCCACGTGAATGTCTGAGGTGGAACGGAGGTATTCGAGCTATGACTAACGCTGCCCGTCAAAGCTGGTACGACGCACCCAGCAACGACTATCACATGCTGCCCGTCACGGACCGGCAGATGCGCTATGCGCGCGCGATTGCCCAGCAATCGGCGCTTGAAATCCCGGTCGAGGCACAGCGTGACCGCAGGGCCATGTCCCAGTGGATTTCAGCGCATAAACAGGATGACCCGTCACCATTTGCCAATTACCCCACCGGCAAACAGGTCGCTTTTGCCGAACGGATCTCGCGTTCCAAACGCAGGCCGATACCGTCTGAGTGTTTCCGCGACAAGCACATGATGTCCCGGTGGATTGACACCAACAAATAGGCTCTAGTCCGAGTGGTTTCGGGCATAAAGTGCCACGGCAGCGGCGACGAAGAGGCCCAGCAGGATGTAGCCTGTCACCGCTTCTGACACAGCCAACGCGCGGCACAGGCCAGTCGGGGCCATGTCGCCATATCCAACGGTGGTGAAGGTGACATATGAGAAATACAGGATGTCCCCCGGTCCGCTGGCACCGACCACGCAGTTGTCTTTATAGCCGAACGCACCATAGACGGCGGCGAACAGGAAGGGGACGACCTGAATAAAGGATACGCCCATCAAGAACAGCACGCGGCGCGGGGATTTCACCTGTGTCATATAGTACCACGATTGCGAGACAATCCACAGGAACAGGCCCACGGATGCAAACGTGCCCAACGTATCGCCCGCCGTTGATTCACTAAGGCGGGAAAGGCCGAACCAGGCAAAGAAGCTGGCCAAAACCATACCGCCTGCGGCAAGCAGGGTCGATTTCCATTCTTCCAACGTTGTCGGCTCGCGGCGCATGTCGTCTCCGTCTTTAACGGGTGCGATGATCGGGGTTTCGCCCCGCCCATGCAACCGAGTGGTTTAGTCTGCGCCCAAATGTTCCTGCCCGCGTTGGAGCGCCAGCCCGATCTGCTTCTGCCGCTCGCGGAAGCGCATCTTGTCAGCTTCCGAGGTTTCATCGACGCATTGATGGCACGCAACGCCGTGTTCATATTCAGGGCGATTCATATCCTCGGGCAGGATCGGACGGCGGCAGCCATGGCACAGGTTGTGGGGCCCCTCGACCAGCCCGTGCCCCACGGACACGCGATTGTCGAAGACGAAACACTCACCCTGCCAAGTGCTGTCCTCGGCGGGCATTTCCTCAAGATATCGCAGGATACCGCCTTTCAGGTGATAGACATCCTCGACCCCCTGACCCAGCAGGAAGTTGGTGGATTTCTCGCACCGAATACCGCCGGTGCAGAACATGGCAACACGCTTGTTGTGAAAGCGGTCCTTGTTTTCCTCCCACCAGGCCGGAAATTCGCGGAAACTGGCTGTTTCAGGGTCTATTGCTCCTTCAAACGTACCAATCGCCACCTCATAATCGTTGCGGGTGTCGATCACCACCACATCGTCGGAACGGATCAGGTCGTTCCACTCCTCCGGCTCGACATAGTTGCCGACACGGGCGCGCGGATCGACATCCGGCTGGCCCATTGTCACGATCTCTTTCTTCAGGCGCACCTTCATCTTCCCGAAAGGCGGATGGTCGGCGGTGGCCTCTTTCCATTCCAGATCGGCGCAACCCGGCAGCGCTTTGATATGCGCCAGCACGGCGTCAATCCCGGCGCGCGGGCCCGCGATGGTGCCGTTGATCCCCTCTTGCGCAAGCAGCAGCGTGCCTTTGACCGATTGTGCACGGCACAGGTCCAGCAAGGGTTCGCGCAGGGCGGTGTGATCAGCGAAACGGGTGAAGTGATAGAGGGCAGCGATGGTATACATGCGCGCGGTCTAGCCCCACGCGCGCAGAGTCGCAAGGGATCGGATTGACGCCCCCCGCTCGCCCCCTTACCGATAGCTGAAAAGGAGAGCGCGATGACCCATGCCCTGATCGTAATCGACGTCCAAAACGATTTCAGCCCCGGCGGTGCGTTGGCCGTTCCCGGCGGCGATGAGATCGTCGCCCCGATCAACGCGATTATGGATGAGTTCGACGCGGTGATCCTGACGCAGGACTGGCATCCGGCAGGGCATTCCTCATTCGCCAGCTCTCATGCAGGAAAGAACCCTTTTGACGTGACCGAAATGCCCTATGGTCCACAGGTTCTGTGGCCGGATCATTGCGTGCAAGGAACGCAGGGCGCAGCGTTTCATCCCGATCTGCGCATCGAAGGCGATTTGATCATTCGCAAAGGGTTTCGCAGCGCGATTGACAGCTATTCAGCCTTTTTCGAGAACGATCAGACTACGCCAACCGGGTTGGAGGGCTATCTGAACACCCGAGGCATCCGCAAACTGACGATGGTGGGCCTGGCCACGGATTTCTGCGTTCATTTCTCAGCCGTGGACGCGGCGCGGCTGGGTTTTGAGGTGACGGTGAATATGGGACTGTGCCGCGCGATTGATCTGGACGGCTCGCTTACGGCGGCAGAAACAGCGATGAAGGCTGCCGGTGTGACCTTGGCTTAGGGCGCGGAGCCCGAATCCAACAGATATTTCAGGATCACAAAAATAATGACCGCCAGCCCAAGAGCCACACCAATGCGAGCGGGCAAGGTGCGGCGTTCCGGCGTTGCCGGGGATTTATAGCGCGGGTTCGGGGTCCAATCAGCGGTGTTACGACGCTGACCGTTGCGCGGGCGGGCCGATTTGACGTCCCGAAGGAATTTCCAAAAGTCAAATTCGCCGCAATATTCGCCCTGAACACCCATTTCCCGAATGTTGGCAAACAGCGCTTTCAGAATCCGTTCACGCTCGGCCTCGTCACGGGGTCGATAAAAGCCATGCATCAACTGGCTTCCGGTCGCGTCCAGACCGAAACCTGCATCCTGAAAGATCTTGCGGATTTTCGGAGAAGCCGCCCGCAGCGCGTCCGCCGTTTTCACATTGCGGAACATTGCGCGCAAAACGGGCTTTTTCGAAGCCCCCTCTGCGCCTTGTTCGCCTTCTCCGTCCCCCGGATCGACAACAACGATGTCAAAATCGTACTCGAGAACCATTCACTAACTTAACCTCGACTTCCAAACCCCTCTTCTCACTAACCGGTGAAAAGATCACACAATTTGCTCGCTTTGTGACCTGAGCTTGTCATTGTCACCAAACCAGCGACTCTTGCCATTCCACACACCGATTGATCTAACAACGGAAATCGCAGGAGTTCCTCATGGTCGATATTGCGGCACGTGTGTACAATCATAAATGGCAGATTGACCCAATTATACGGTCTTTAATCGACACAGATTTCTACAAACTGCTGATGTGCCAGTCAGTGTTTCGAAATCGGCCCCAAACGGAAGTGGTGTTTTCGCTGATCAATCGGTCGAATCACATCCCCCTCGCCAAGCTTATTGATGAGGGCGAACTGCGCGAACAGCTGGATCATATCCGCTCGCTCAGCCTTAGCCGCGGCGAAAGCACTTGGCTGCGGGGCAATATGTTCTACGGCAAGCGACAGATGTTCCGATCCGATTTCATGGAGTGGTTCGAGAACCTGCGCCTGCCGGCCTATCATCTGGAACGCAAGGGCGATCAGTACGAACTGACCTTCGAAGGCAAATGGCATGAGGTCATGTTGTGGGAAATCCCGGCCCTGGCCGTGTTGATGGAATTGCGATCCCGCGCGGTTCTGAACGACATGGGCCGGTTCGAGTTGCAGGTGCTCTATGCCCGCGCCATGACGCGCGTTTGGGAAAAAATTGAGCAACTGCGCGACATTGATGGGCTGGGCATTGCGGATTTCGGCACCCGGCGGCGTCATTCCTTTCTATGGCAGGACTGGTGCGTGCAGGCGATGATCGAAGGCTTGGGACCCGCATTTACAGGCACGTCAAACTGCCTGATCGCCATGCGGCGCGAGGTTGAGGCCATCGGCACCAACGCGCATGAGCTACCCATGGTCTATTCCGCGCTGGCCAACACGGACGCCGAATTGGCGCAAGCGCCCTATGATGTTCTCAGCGATTGGCATGATGAGCATGAGGGCAACCTGCGTATCATCCTGCCTGACACCTATGGCACTCAGGGCTTTTTGGATCGCGCGCCCGACTGGCTGGCAGGCTGGACTGGCATCCGCGTGGACAGTGGTGATCCGGCGACGGGGGCGGAAACCGCCATCAACTGGTGGAAATCACGCGGCGAGGATCCGCGCGAGAAGCGCGTGATCTTTTCCGACGGGCTGGATGTAGACAAGATCCGCGAGTTGCACGGCCAGTTTGCCGGACGGACCAATATTTCCTTTGGCTGGGGTACATTGCTGACCAACGATTTTCGCGGGTTGGTGCCGGATGACGCGCTTGCACCGTTTTCTCTGGTCTGCAAGGCGGTCTCGGCCAACGGGCGCCCGACGGTCAAATTGTCGGACAATCCCGAAAAGGCGATGGGTCCGGCGGATGAGATCGAACGTTACAAACGTGTCTTCGGGGTCGGTGCGCAAGAAGCGATCGAGGTCATCGTTTAGACCCTAACCATGGTAGTTCGCCACGGTTTTAAGCTGTGAGAAGCCATAGAGCGCCTCGAAACCCTTTTCGCGGCCATGGCCAGATTTACCGACGCCGCCAAATGGCAGTTCGACCCCGCCGCCGGCCCCGTAATTATTGACGAAAACCTGCCCCGCCTGCAGCCGTTTCGCCAACCTCATCTGCCGCGCGCCGTTGCGGGTCCAGATGCTGGCGACAAGCCCATAGTCGGTACTGTTGGCGATCTCTGCGGCTTCGTCCTCGGTGTCGAACGGGATCAGCACCTGCACCGGGCCGAAAATCTCATCCTGCGCCAACGCATGATCAGGCGGCACATCGGCGAATAATGTGGGCTGCACATACGCGCCTTGCGTCGGGGCGTCCTCCACGATCTGCCCAAGACCTGCGATATTCAGGTCCGTGCCCCTGGCCAGAAACCCCTCAACAATCTCTTTCTGACGGGCCGAGATCAACGGCCCCACCCGCAAATCCTGCACCGCAGGTCCAACGGTCAGATCAGCATAGGCCGCAACCATGCGCGCCTTGACTTGGCTATAAACCCCACGCTGCACCAAAATGCGGGACGAGGCCGAACAGGTCTGCCCCGCGTTCTGAATACCCGCATTCACCAGAAACGGAAGGGCCGCGTCCAGATCGGCATCATCAAACACCAGTTGCGGGGATTTTCCGCCCAATTCCAACGTTACTGGTACAACATTGCGCCCCGCCGCCTGCTGCACCAAGGCCCCTGTCGCGACCGACCCGGTGAACGAGATGTGGTGGACGCCGGGATGGGCCGACAGTGCTGCTCCGGCCTCGGCCCCTAAACCCGGCACCACGTTTAGCGCACCAGCGGGCAAACCCGCTTGTTGGGCCAGATGCGCAAAGGCCAGAGCGGTCAGACACGCCTCTTCCGCCGGTTTCAGCACGCAGGCATTGCCCATCGCCAGTGCCGCCCCGACCGAACGCCCGATGATCTGCATCGGGTAATTCCACGGCACGATATGGCCCGTCACCCCATGGGGTTCGCGCAGGGTATAAACGGTGTAGCCGTCCAGATAGGGAATCGTCTCGCCCATAACCTTATCCGCCGCGCCGCCGTAGAATTCGCAATACCGCGCTAAGGCCACCGCATCCGCGCGCGCCTGAGTCAGCGGTTTGCCCACATCCATCGCCTCCAACGCGGCCAGATCGTCCACGCGTTCAAGAACCAGTTGGCCCAATCGGGTCAGGATGCGCCCGCGTTCCAGTGCAGTTTTACGGCCCCAATCCCCATCCAGCGCCGCCTGCGCGGCTGCGACCGCGGCGTCGATATCAGACGCATCCCCCCGCGCAATGCGACAGACTTCTGTACCGTCCGAGGGATTGATCAAAGGCAGATCGACACCAGCAGAGGGCGCGATCCACTCACCACCGATCAAACAAAGTGCGGGGTTGAACCAAAGAGGATTGGGCATTTTTCTCTCCATTCAGGCTCTAATCAGACATTTTGGCCAGCAAGCACCCCGATGTCAGGCAGCACCGGCGCGGCGTCGATCAGGGTACGGGTATAGGCGTGCTGCGGATTGGCAAAGACCTGCTCAGTCTCGCCCTGTTCCACGATCTTGCCCGCCTGCATGACCATCACCCGATCAGTGATCGTGCGCACCACGCTCAGGTCATGGCTGATGAACAGATAGGTCAGGTCATAGGTCGCGCACAGTTCGGCCAGCAGATCCAAGATTTGCGCACGGACCGAGACATCAAGGGCCGAGACGGCCTCATCAAACAGGATCAATTCGGGGCGGATGATCAAGGCACGAGCAATGGCGATACGCTGACGCTGCCCGCCCGAGAATTCGTGGATGTATTTCCCCGCGTCATCGGGGCTGAGGCCCACGGCGGTCAGCATTTCTGCGATCCGGTCCTGCCGCTCGGTCCCTGTGGGCGGCGTGTCCAGCAAATGAAACGGTTCGGTGATCAAACGCGCGACTTTGTGGCGGGGGTTGAAGCTGCCATAGGGGTCCTGAAACACCACCTGCATTTTACGGCGCACCGCAGGGTTTGGTTTATGGCCCGTGAGAACGAGTGCACCATCCAGACGGATTTCCCCCGCTTGTACCTCTTCCAAGCCCAGAATAGCCCGCGTTAGGGTCGATTTTCCACATCCAGACTCACCTACCAAACCCAGCCGTTCACCTCGATTGAGCGTAAAGCTGACCTGATCCACCGCGCGGTGGTGGCCCGGCGTGTCGAACAGACCCTTGCGCGGCAAACGATAGTCGCGGACGACCTGAGTGACCTCTAACAACGGGCGATCACCCGCTGTGTCGGGCAAGGCCACCTGATGATCCGAGGCCTCAAACAGCATACGGGTGTAAGGGTGCTGCATGTTGTGCAGCAGATCGTCGGTGGGGCCCGCTTCCACGACCTCGCCGTGCCGCATCACGACGATCTGGTCTGCCATGTCAGCGACCACGGCCAAATCATGGGTGATCATCAGCAGGCCCATGCCATATTCGCGAACCAACCCTTTCAGCAGATCGAGGATTTGTGCCTGCGTGGTCACGTCCAGCGCCGTTGTCGGCTCATCCGCGATCAGCAGATTGGGCCGCAAGGCAATAGCCATGGCAATGACAACGCGTTGGCGTTGCCCGCCTGACAGCTCATGCGGATAGCGAGACAGGGGAAAGCGCTCCGGGGGAAGGCCCACGCGGCGCAATACTTCCTTCGCGTGGTCCAGAGCCTGCGTGGCAGGCATGGCCTTATGGATCAGGATTGTTTCCATAACCTGATCGCCGATGGACTTCACCGGGTTCAGGGCTGTCATCGGTTCTTGAAACACCATCCCGATTGCGGCCCCGCGCAGGGCACACATCTCGGCTTCGGGAGTGGTCAGCACGTCGCGCCCGTCCAGCCGGATCTCGCCCTGCGTTTGCGCCCCGTTGGGCAACAGCTGCATCACGGCCAAAGCGGTCATCGACTTGCCCGAGCCGCTTTCACCTGTCACGGCGACGATATGGCCGGAATCAATGGACAGGTTGACCTGTTTCAGGATCGGCACCCCGTGGATGGACAGCGACAGGTTTTCGACCTCAAGCAAACTCATGCGCGCGCCACCCTGATCCGAGGGTCCAGCCAATCGCGCAGCCCGTCGCCCAGCAGGTTCAGACCCAGCACCGTGACAATGATCGCCAGCCCTGGTATCAGAGCCAAATGCGGGGCAAAACTGACCATTGTCTGCGCATCGGCCAGCATGCGGCCCCAGCTAGGTGTGGGCGGTTGCGCACCAAGTCCGACGTAAGACAGCCCGGCTTCGGCCAGTATCCCCAGCGAGAACTGGATGGTGCCCTGTACGATCAGCAGATTGGCGACATTGGGCAGGATATGTTCCGCCGATATGCGCGCAGCACCCTTGCCCGAGACACGGGCGGCGAGGATGAACTCACGCTCCCACAGAGACAGCGCGGCACCTCGGGTGATGCGGGCGAAGACGGGGATGTTGAAGATGCCGATGGCAATGATAGCGTTGACCGCCCCTGCTCCGAACACCGCAGTGATCAGGATGGCAATGACCAGCGATGGGAAGGCAAAGACCAGATCATTGCCGCGCATGATCACCTCATCCAGCCAAGATCCTTTGCGCGCCGCCGCTGTCAGGCCAAGCGGCACGCCCAGCGCCATACCGATCCCCACGGCAACTAGGGCGACCGCAATCGACGTGCGCGCACCGACCATGATCATCGAGAACATGTCGCGCCCGAAATGATCCGTGCCAAACCAGTTCTGTGCGCTTGGCGTCTTTAGCTTGCCGGGAATATCCAACGCGGCGTGGTCGTAAGGTGTCCAGACAAAGGACACCAGCGCCGCCAGCAGAACCAGCGAGGACAGCAATGCGCCAAGGATCAGGTTGCGGCTCATGTCCGACTCCTGAGGCGGGGATCAACGGCGGCATAAGCGAGATCCACCAGGAAATTCACGGTGATGACGGCAAAGACCAGCAACATGACCACCGATTCCACCACGATCAGATCACGGGCCGAGATCGCCTGAAACACCAAACGCCCAAGGCCGGGCAGGTAGAACACTTGCTCGATAATGATCGACCCGGCCAGCAGGAACGAGAATTGCAAGCCGATTATGGTCAGCACCGGGATCAGCGCGTTGCGGACCCCGTGCCGCCACAGGGCCTGACGGCGCGACAGGCCCTTGGCGCGGGCAGTGCGCATGAAATCCTCGCCCAGAATGTCCAACAGAGACGACCGCATAACCCGCGCCAGAATCGCGGCTTGCGGCAAGGCCAGCGCGATGGCGGGCAGGGTCAGCGAATGCAGCCCGGTCCAAAGCCCCTGATCCCAGCCCGCGAACCCTCCGGCGTTGAACCAGCGCAGGTTGATGGCAAAGATCAGCACCAGCATCATGGCAAACCAGAAATTGGGCACCGCAATGCCCAGCTGCGTTGCGCCCATTACGGTCAGATCACCCGGCTTGCCCCGACGCGCGGCGGCGTAGATCCCGGCGGGGAAAGCGATCAGCGTCGACAAGGCCAATGCATAGAGCGCCAGCGGCAAAGACACCCAAAGCCGATCCGCGATCATCTGCGAAACTGGCGTGCGATAGGTATAAGACGTGCCGAAATCACCCACCAGCATTCCGCTAACCCAGTTGAAGTAACGCTCGGGCTTTGAGCCATCCAAACCCAGATCAGCCCGTAGCGCAGCCAGCGTGTCCTCTTGCGCGTTGACGCCCAGCATGAAAGACGCCGGATCGCCCGGCGCGACCTCGATCACTGCAAAGATCACTACCGAGGCAACGGCCAGGCTGATCATCAGCGATATCAGGCGTTTGAAAGCGTAGCGCAGCATAGATCGCACGTTAGGGTCACAGGCGGCGTTGGTCCAGCGTCTAAGGTATCAGCAAATAAGCAGAAACCGCGTAGCCGACGATCGCGGCATAGCCCAGCGGATAGATCCATTTAACGGCGTAGTTATCCAGCTTGCGCGCCGTGTCTTCGTGCCCTGCGACCTTGAGTCTGCGCAAGGCAACATTGAACACGATCAACGCCCCGGTCATCAGGAACATCCATTGCAGAACGAAATCTAGAAAAGTCAGATAGCCCAGCTTGGGCAGATCAGCGGAAATCGCCCAGTTGAAAGCAACGAAGACCAGCAGGTTGCCGCCCGCAATCTCGATCCGTTTGCGGTATTCGTCCAGAAAGAACAGCGCCCAGCCAACCGCAACGAGTACCAGCATCGGCATGAACACCCGGATCATGTAGTAGGTCTGATGCCTGCTGCCCTGAAAGGCCAGCGCCAGTTGATCGCTATCTTGCCCCGATAGACCCTGAACCTGGGTTTTCACCATTCGCGCGTTGCCCAGAACCCATTCTTCCTCGCCCAGCAGATCGCCCAGACCCGAAAAGTCTTCCAGCGGGTAATACGTCACGTAGTCCGAGGGAAAGACCGAAACGACCTCGAAATAGAAATCCTGCGTGTCGAACGGGTACTTGCGGAAATCGAAATGAGGGGCCTGCAAGGTCAGCGAGGATTTTTCGACGTAAACGACACGCCCATCGCTGCGCAGTGCTGCGGCAGATTCGTGAATCCATTTGTTGGACTGCTGGTTATGGATCACAAAAGCCGGCATGACGGACCCGATCTCGGCCGCGTGGTCCGCCAAATCCGGCGGGTTAAAAACCCGAACATCACGCCCCATCTGTTCTTCGTCAAAAGCCAGCAAAGGATCCGTCCATTCGAACCGAAGAACGACCACTGCCCCATAGTTCTCTGCTTTTTGATCCACGCTGGTGATCTGGTCGATCTTGATCCCGACACCCACGTTCAACGGGTTTTCAGGGGTTCCAACCAGTGCATCCAGCCGGCTGCTCAACGCATTCTGTGCAACCGTCGCTGAAGGCAGTCCCCACAGTGCCACCACACACAGCAGAAAAACTCGGAAAAACGTCATCGTATCGTTTGCCTTGACCTTACGAGAACCGGGGTCGCGCGACACGACCCCACCTTTGATCACTCGGACCAGCTGATCTGCGTCAGGTCGATGGCAGCCGTGGGCGCGTTCTCCCACAGGCCCTGCACACCAGCTTTGGCAACACCCAGCTTGGCCAACTGGAACAGGTAGCCATTGACGAAATCAGTGGCGATCAGGCGCTGCGCGTCTCCCATCAGTTTGGTCCGCTCATCGGGGTCGGTCGTTTCGTTCAACAGCTCCATCAGAGCCTGAAAATCGCTGCTGTCATACTGGAAGTAATAGTCAGGCCGCGCGTAGATGCCGATATCCATTGGCTCTGTATGGCTGACGATAGTCAGGCCGAAATCCTTACCCTTGAACACCGACTCCAACCATTGCGCCCACTCGACATTGATGATTTCAGCCTTGATCCCGACCTCGGCCAGTTGTGCGGCGATAATCTCACCGCCGCGACGGGCGTAAGAGGGTGGCGGCAGGTGCAACGTGGTTTCGAACCCGTCAGCATAGCCTGCATCTGCCAGAAGCTGTGCGGCTTTCTTGGGGTCATAGGCCGAATTTCCGGTCAGGTCGACATAGGCCGGATTGTGTGGTGCGAAATGAGTGCCGATGGGGGTGCCATAGCCGAACATCGCCCCGTCGATGATCGCCTGCCGGTCGATCGCATGGGCCAAAGCCTGCCGCACGCGGATATCGTCAAAGGGCGGCTTTTTGTTATTCGTGGACAGGATCGTCTCGCCCTCGGTCGAACCGACCAGCACCTGAAACCGCGAATCCGCCTCGAACTGAGGCAGGTTTTCGGGGGCCGGGAAATTGTCGAACACATCCACATCATCGGCCATCATCGCAGCAAATGCAGCGGTCGGATCCGAGATAAACTTGAACGTAGCGGTCTCCAACGCGGGTTGATCGCCCCAATAGTTCGGGTTGCGGTTCAGTGTGATGCTGTCGCCCTGCACCCAGTCGCCAAAGGTATAGGCCCCGGTACCAACCGGGTTGGTCTTGATGTTCTCGATGCTTTCAGGCGCGACAATCACCGCATCGCCCCACGCCATGTTGAACAGGAAGTTCCCGTTCGGTGCAGACAACGTGACCTTGACGGTCAGAGGATCGACTACTTCGACACTGTCGATCCCGGCAAACAGGGCTTTCTGCGCGTTGGCGCTGTCTTCGGCGCGGGCGCGGTCAAGGCTGAACTTGACGTCCTCGGCATCCATGGTCGAGCCATCGTGGAAGGTCACACCATCATGCAGCTTGAAAGTGTAGACAGTGCCGTCATCCGAAATCTCCCAGCTTTCCGCCAGCCCCGGCACGACCGAGCCATCGCCCATAAAACGGGTCAACCCTTCGAAGATATTAGTATAAACGACCGAATCGATGGCTTGCGCGGCGGCGCTTGTCGGGTCCAGATGCGGAGGCTCCAACTGCATCGCAATGGTAATATCGGATTTGGCCCAAGCCTGCCCGGCGAAGAGGCTGGCTGCCACGGCCAACACCGACGCAAAGGACCGAAACGTCTGCTTTGTCATGTAAATCACTCCCCACTGAAAATGTGTGACCCTTCGTTTCCGAGGGTCGTTCTGAGACCAATGTCCCCATAAACCCAAGGTCAATCAAGGAAATGTTCGCGCAACCGGGGTTTCTATGGCCCCTGTCGATCTGTTATGCCGCGCTGCAACATGAACCCCGGAGCAACGATCATGAGTGCCACCGCCCGCAAAAAAGCCCCAAACGCCCAGGATATCCGCGACCTCAAAGGCGGCGAGCCCATCGTCAGCTTGACCGCGTACACCACGCCGATGGCGCGGTTGATGGATGCCCATTGCGATTTCGTACTGGTGGGCGACAGCGTCGGCATGGTGCTGCACGGGCTGGAATCGACGCTGGGCGTGACGATGGAGATGATGGTGATGCACGGGCAAGCCGTCGCCCGGGGGCTGAGCAGCGCGATGATGGTCATCGACATGCCGTTCGGTAGCTATGAACACTCGCCGGCCGACGCCTTTCGCAATGCCGCGCGGCTGATGGCCGAGACCGGCGCGGGGGCCGTCAAACTGGAGGGTGGGGTCGAAATGGCCGAGACCATCCGCTTTCTGGTCCAACGCGGCATTCCGGTGATGGCCCATATCGGCCTGACCCCACAATCGATCAACACGCTGGGTGGCTACAAGGTACAGGGCCGCGATGATCAGGCCGGGGCGGTTCTGGCCGACGCCCACGCCGTCGCAAGCGCAGGCGCGTTTTCGGTCGTGTTAGAGAAAGTTCCGCAAGGCCTGGCCGATCGCATCACAGCAGAGGTTGCGATCCCCACCATTGGCATCGGTGCATCTGCGGGCTGTGACGGGCAAATTCTTGTGGTCGACGACATGGTGGGCTTTTTCACCGCCTTCAAACCGAAATTCGTCAAACGCTATGCCGAACTTGGCCCCTTGGCCGAGGCCGCCATCGCCGAATACGCCGCCGAAGTGCGCGCCCGCAGCTTTCCGGCGGACGAACATGTTTTTGCGGATCAGGCCCCGTCCAAAGGACCAAAGACATGACAGCCCCCATCCTGCGCCGCCTTACCGATCTGCGCGCGCTGACATCCCAATGGCACCGCAACGGCGAGGTCATCGGCGTGGTCCCCACCATGGGCGCGCTGCATCAGGGGCATCTGTCGCTGGTTGAGGCCGCCAAGGCCGGGGCCGACCGCGTCATTGTCACGATCTTTGTGAACCCCAAGCAGTTCAACAACCCCGAAGACTTGGCCAATTATCCGCGCACGGAACATGAGGACGCGCAGAAACTGGGCCCCTATGGCGTGGACGCGATCTATGTGCCCGATCCTGATGAGATCTATCCGCAGGGCTTTGCCTCCACCGTTTCCGTCACCGGCCTGACCAATGTGATGGAGGGTGAATTCCGCCCCGGTCATTTCGATGGCGTCGCCACTGTCGTCGCGAAGCTGTTCCTGCAGACGCAGGCAGACAGAGCCTATTTCGGGGAAAAAGACTATCAACAACTGATAGTCGTGCGCCGTATGGCCCGCGATCTGGATATCCCGATTGAGGTTGTTGGCTGTCCCACGGTGCGCGAACCCTCGGGGCTGGCGATGTCCTCGCGCAACCTGCGTCTGTCGCCAGAGGGGTTGGAGGTTGCTGCCCACAAGCACCGGGTCATGATCGAACTGGCCACCTCGCTGAAAGATGGCGCGGCATTCGACGCCTTGGCCGCGCGGGCACAGACCGATCTGCTGGCAGCGGGCTTTACGCAAGTCGAATATATCCAACTGCGCTGCGCCGAGACGCTGGATCCGCTGACCCATGCCGACCGCCCCGCCCGGCTGTTTGTGGCCGCTTGGGCGGACGGCGTGCGACTGATCGACAATATTCCGGTCTGATCGCTCTGGCCCCAGCCACGCTGTTTGCGCTAAAGTCCTGCAAAACCAATACCGGAGGGGGGCGCAGGGCATGACCTATATTCTCGCCATTGATCAGGGCACCACATCATCGCGGGCCATTCTGTTTGACGCTGAAATGCAGCGCGCTGGCACCGCACAGCACGAATTCACCCAGCATTTCCCGCAGGAAGGCTGGGTCGAACACGACCCCGAGGAAATCTGGGACAGCGTTTTGCGGGTCTGCCGCGAGGTGATGGAAACCAATGGCGTCACCCCCGACCAAATCGCCGGTATCGGCATCACCAACCAGCGTGAAACCACCGTGGTCTGGGATCGCGCCACCGGGAAACCGATCCACAACGCCATCGTCTGGCAGGACCGCCGCACCGCCGAGATTTGCGCCCGCTACAAACAAGCCGGTTGCGAGGATGATGTGACGGCCCAGACCGGCTTGCTGCTGGACCCATATTTCTCGGGCACCAAGGTGAAATGGCTGCTGGATACCGTCCCCGGCGCGCGCGAAAAGGCCGAACCCGGAGAGCTGCTGTTCGGCACCATCGACAGCTTCCTGATCTGGCGTCTAACCGAAGGCCGCAGCCACGCCACCGACGCCACAAACGCCGCCCGCACCCTGTTGTTCGACATCCACAAAGGCGAATGGAGCACGGAGATCTGTGATCTACTGGACGTGCCGATGAATATGCTGCCGCAGGTCCATGATTGTGCCTCGGACTTCGGAGAAACGACCCTGTTTGGGGGAAATATCCCCATTTTGGGCGTCGCCGGCGACCAACAGGCCGCCACCATTGGGCAGGCGTGTTTTCAGCCGGGGATGATGAAATCCACCTATGGCACGGGCTGTTTCGCGCTGCTGAACACGGGCGACAAGCCGGTCGAATCGAAAAACCGTCTGCTGACTACCATCGCCTACCAGCTGGACGGCAAACGGACCTATGCGTTGGAGGGCTCGATCTTTGTGGCCGGGGCTGCGGTGCAGTGGCTGCGTGATGCGTTGCAGATCATCGAAACGGCCCCCGAAAGCGGAGAATTGGCGCAACAAGCAGACCCTAATCAGCATGTCGTGCTGGTGCCCGCTTTTACCGGGCTGGGCGCGCCTTACTGGAAACCCGATTGCCGGGGCGCAGTGTTCGGTCTGACCCGCAACTCAGGTCGGGCCGAGTTCGCCAAAGCCACCTTGGAAAGCATCGCCTACCAGACCCGCGATCTGTGGCACGCCATGCAAGGCGACTGGGGCGCGGATACCGATGTGACGCTGCGCGTCGACGGTGGCGCCAGCGCCTCGGATTGGGCGATGCAGGGTTTGTCGGACTATCTGGGGGCCGAAGTTGACCGTCCGGTGATGCAGGAAACAACTGCTCTGGGTGCGGCGTGGCTGGCCGGAATGCGCGCGGGGGTCTATCCCGATCAGCAAGGATTCTCGGAGACCTGGGCGCTGGATCGCCGGTTTAAACCTGAAATGTCGCAGGAAGATCGTGATGCCGCCTATGACCGTTGGAAACGGGCTGTGTCGGCCGCGATGGCGTTCTGAACCCGGTGAAGGATCAGCTATGATCCTTCATCAACCGCTGCTTCTGGCGTGACCAGTCGCGTTTGGCCTGCGTCTCACGCTTATCGTGCAGTTTCTTACCCTTGGCGATTCCAATCTTCAGCTTGGCTCGGCCCTTGTGATTGAAATACAAAACCAGCGGCACCAGCGTCATACCCTTGCGCTGGGTCGCATTCCACAGACTCGACAATTCCTTGCGCGATACCAACAACTTGCGGCGGCGGCGTTCTTCATGCTTGAAGACCTTCGCCTGCTCGTAAGGCGCGATATAGCTGTTGATTAGCCACAGCTCTCCGTCATCGACCGAGGCATAGCTTTCAGCGATGTTCGAGCCACCCGCGCGCAGGGATTTGACCTCGGAGCCTTCCAGCATGATGCCGCACTCAATATCCTCTTCGATCGCGTAATCGAAGCGGGCCCGCCGGTTTTCGGCGATGACTTTGTAGTTCGGGTCGGTCTTCTGCTTTTGCTTGGCCATGACGCGTTGATTTAGGCGGCTTGGCGCGGCCTTGCAAGCCCTCAGGTCTTGGCCGAGATGATCAGGTCGGGGCCGAAAATCGTGTCGGCGTGGTTGTGCAGATAAATCTTGAGCCAGGGCGTGAAACGCGCGGGGTGGCGCTGCACCTCGGCCAGAAGGTCGTGATAGTCGATCCAGCGGATATCCATCACCTCGTCGGGGTTCGGTTCGATCTGCAATGGCCCACGCACATGAGCGAGGAACACGTCCACCACCTCATGCTCGATCATCGAATTGCCCACATCGGCGTGGTATTCCAGCCGGTGACGGTATTCGGGATAAAGTCCGGTAATCCCCAACTCTTCGCGCAGGCGGCGCACTGCGCATTCCGAGGGCGTCTCACCCCAGTCGGGATGGGTGCAGCAGGTATTCGCCCACAGGCCCGGCGTATGGTATTTGCCCATCGCCCGGCGTTGCAGCAAAATCTCGGTGCCGCGCACGACAAAGACCGACACCGCCTTGTGCCGCAAACCCTTTTCATGCGCTTCAAGCTTGTCCACGGGGGTCAACTCGCCATCGACCCAGGCCGGGATCATGATTCCCATCTTTCAACTCCTGCTGCCTGCCCGACGGACAGGTCGGGCTCGTTCGGCTGCGTATGTCCAAGGTGGCGATGTTGAGCACTCATATCAATCGCACGAAAGGCCGCAGGGGGACTGCGGCCTTTCGATGAATCTCAGGAGATCGGTGTCAGATATTATTCGCCCGAAACGCTGACGATATAGGCATAGACGTCTTCACCGCCGGATTTCAGCCGGAAGGTCATTTTCGACTTGGCCGCTGTGTCATCCAGATAGGTTTTCAGGAAGGCTTTGGGGTCCTGAACATATCCAACGAAAGTCGTTTCATCCCAGACCAGGCCATTTTCACCTGCAGCGACAAGGCTGTCGCCATATTTGAATCCATCAACGGTACCAGCGGTACGGCCTGCGATGGCGTAGAGGTTCGGACCGGTCTTGCCGCCTTTGACGATGGCTTCACCGGAGGCATCGGCGATCTGGTGGCAGGACTTGCATTTGTTGAACGCTTTCTTGCCCGCTTCGGCGTCACCTTCTGCATAGGCAGGAAGGGCCAGAAGACCGGCAACTGCGGTGGCGAGGATACGATTCATAGCTTTTGCTCCGATACGAATTGGCTGCACTGAATGGACCGTCAGTGTAGATGAGAGTCAACGCGCAGATTGCCGCGCGATGGCACTGTGTCACAGCCCGACTTTGGTCGTCCTTAACTTAAGTCATGTATCTGTGACCAACAGGGTAACAGATCCCCTGTCTGTGGCGTCGCCTCAAAGATGGCGCGACCTATGGCGCGGGCCAGACAGACGGCCGCTGCGTGTCCCAGCGCTCCTATCTGCATCGGGTCACCCCCAAGCGGGCGGGTCCCCGTGCTGACTGCAAAGACCAGGTCCCCGTCGCCCGGCGTATGGGCGGGAACGATGGCGCGGGCAACACCATCATGGGCGGCAACCGCCATTCGATGACATTGCGACTTGGACAGTTTGGCGTCGGTGGCGACAATCGCGATGGTGGTATTTGCTTTGTCCGGCGCCGCCGGGTGCATGGCCTGCGCCTTGCGGCTGGGGGCTGGTTGCCCCAGACCCGAATTCGGGTCGGGTCCCAGTCCTCCGAATTCACTATCCATTTCGAACGGCGCGGCCCAGAAATGGCGATCACCCGGCGTGGTGACACTGCCCAGTGGGTTCGCCGCCGCCAAAGCGCCGACCGTGATGCCATTGGGCAGAACGGCAGAAGCCGAGCCCAGCCCGCCCTTTTGCATCGCTGCCAATGCGCCGGTGCCGGCCCCAATGCTGCCGAGTTCAAATTGATCTGAGGCCGAGAGATACGCTTGATGACCCAAGCTGCGATACGGGTTTTCAACCCATGCCTTTTCACCGCCGTTCAGCAAGTCAAACAGGATGGCGCCCGGAACGATGGGGACCACAGCCGCGCCGACGGCGAAGCCCCGACCCTGCGCGCGCATGGCATCCGAGACGCCGGAGCAGGCATCTAACCCGAAGGCCGATCCCCCGGACAGCACGATGGCGTCGACTCGGTCCACGGATTTGTCCGGGGCGAGAAGGTCAGTCTCACGCGTGCCCGGAGCGCCGCCCATCACATGGACCGATGCGATGAACGGGTTGGCGGAGGTCAGGACCGTGGTGCCGGATTTCAGCGCTGCGTCCTGCGCGTTGCCGACCAGAAGGCCGGGGATATCGGTGATCAGGTTTTTGGGTCCGGGTGTCACGACTGACTGGTCCGTTTGGGGCGGAAAGCGCGCGGGCGCGCTGCCTCCGGCGGGGATATTTTTGGCCAGATGAAGGGCGGATCAGATACAGCGGCCACCATCGACCTCCAAAGCTGTGCCAGTGATCATGCTGGCCTCGTCCGAGCACAGGAATAGGGCGGCGTTTGCCATATCCTGCGGGGTTGAGAAACGGCCGAGCGGGATGGTTGAGAGGAATTTGGCGCGGATTTCCGGGGTGTCTTCGCCCATGAAGGATTTCAGCAGCGGGGTTTCACCGGCCACCGGGCAGATGGCGTTGACGCGCACGCCGGACGGGGCCAGTTCCACAGCCATGGTTTTGGTGGCCGTGATCATCCAGCCCTTGGACGCGTTGTACCAATTCAGGTTCGGGCGCGGCGACAGGCCCGCCGTGGAAGCCACGTTCAGGATCGCGCCTGCGCCGCGTGCCTTCATCGCCGGGACAAAGGCGCAGGCAGTCAGGTAGACAGATTTCATGTTCACGTTGAAGACGCGGTCGAAATCATCCTCAGTCACGTCCTCTAGCGGAGTTGGCAGGTGGGTAACGCCCGCATTGTTGACCAAAATATCGAGGGTTCCGAAGGTTGCGGCTGCGGCGTCGGCCATGGCCTGAACCGAAGCTCGATCAGCTACATCCACCTGTTGCGCGGTGGCTTGGTCGCCAAGGGACGTGGCCATGTCTTGTGCCGCGTCGCCGTTGATATCTGCAACCATCACGCGGGCACCTTCGGCTATGAATGTCTGCGCGATGCCTGCACCGAAACCGGATGCACCGCCGGTTACGATTGCCGTTTTACTCTTAAGCCTCATAGCCTTGCCCTCCCGTTTGGTGGTCAGACTAGCAAGGCGCGGGGAAACTGCCAGTTCAATCTTCGTTAACACGTCCGCGCAGTGCCTTGACGTCAGAGCGTGCCTTTTTCGCCGCCAGCCGCCGTTTCACCGACCCATAGGTGGGTTTGGTGGCGATGCGCCGTTTGGGTTTGACCAGCGCGCGGGAAATCAACTCGGCCAGGCGGGCGCGGGCCAATTCTCGGTTCCGGGCTTGTGAGCGCGTTTCCTCGCACTGGATGATGATCGCGCCGTCTTTGGTCCAGCGCCGTCCGGCCAACCGTTTCAGCCGCGCCTTGACCGGATCGGGCAGGGATGGTGAGCGCGCAGCCTCGAACCGCAACTCGACTGCGGTTGAAACCTTGTTCACATTCTGCCCACCAGGGCCGGAGGACCGAACAAAGGTTTCGGTCATTTCCCAGTCTTGCAGGATGATATCGTCGGTGATGCGCAACATGAGGCGGACCTTAGCGGGCGCGGGCGGAAACAAAAAGGGCCGCCCCGGTGGGACGGCCCTTCGAAAGTACAGGAGGTTGGGTCGGTTAGATCAATCGACCAGCCGGGGTGATTACCCCGCCAAGGGCTGCCCTAGCAGGCTTTCCCCCCGGTTGTTCCGACACCTCTCTCCAATCTCTTTCTCGACACTGGATCACCTCCTTTTCTATCTGTTGCGGTTGATAAGGATGGTGACACAAGATGCGCTATTCTCAAAGCACTTTTTTACGCGGGCTGTGCAATCAATCGGCCAACGATCACTTTGAACGGGATCAGGGCGATCAGGGCCAGCGACAATTTCACCAGCCAATCCGCAAAGGCCAGCGTCACCCACAAGGGCGCCATCGGGCCGGTCAGCATGAAGGGCACGGGCTCCCACGCCCAGTTGATCGCGGCGTCCGCATTGGCACCGAAGAATGTGACCGAGGCCGAGAAGGCCAGCGTAAAGAAGATCGCGGTATCCAGTGCAGACCCAACCAGCGTCGAGACCAACGGCGCGCGCCACCAGCGTCCGCCGCGCAGCGAATTGAATACGGTGACGTCGGTCAGTTGCGCGATCAGGAAAGCGGTGCCCGAGGCTACGGCGATGCGCAGCGGGACGGCGGCATAGGTGAACCCGTCACCTTGCAACATGATCTGACTGCCAATCAGCGAGCAGATGATGCCGGTGACAAACCCGGCGAACACGACCTTGCGGGCCGGGCCCACGCCGTAGACGCGGTTCATGATGTCCGTGACCAGAAAGGCCAGCGGGTAGGTGAAAGCACCCCAGGTCAACAGCCCGTCAAGGATCAGGAACTGGACCAGAAAGTTCGAGGCCACGACAATGGCGGCCATGGCAAAAATGCCGGGAATAAAGCTGCGTTGCATATTTTGATGCCCGTTTTGTCAAGGTAGCGGCGACTTGGCCAAGGGACCGTCCCAAGGCAAGCCGTGCGTTTAGACCCTTGGGTGTTCTGAGTCAATCGGGCAGAAGATACTCGACCAGCTCGGTACGTTGCAGCGCCAGAAAGTTGTCATCCGAGATCATGGTGGCGCGCAAACGGTCTTGGTCATCGCGCCAGATGGACAGCCCCTCGAGGTTGTCATGCGTGCCGGTGCCCGTTTCAAACAGGGTTTCTTCGCTGGTCACCTCCCCGTCGCCCAACTGCCAGCGTCGCAAACGCGAGCGGAAGCCGGTCCACCCGACTGCGCGCTCTAACAGGTAAAACCGCCCGTCAGGGCCGACATCCGCCGCAACAGGCAAAAACTTACCGCGTTGCGGCAAGACAAAGGGGGTCGCCCAACCCTGACCATCCCAACGGTAGACGGGAATATCACCCTGCGCGGTGCGGTTCTTTTCCGGCAAGGTATAGAGACGACCGCTGGAATCCATCGCCAGCGCCTCGAACGACCCGTTGCCATTCAATGCGTCGAACGCTTTGGGGCGCGGCAGAACACGGGCTTTGGCCTTTAATCCTGTGTAATGCGCGACACGGTGGATACCCTCGAAAGAGACGTAAAAGCTGCCATCCGGGGCAACGGCGATCCCTTCGGAATCGCCCGCTGTGCCAGACATGGCGCGCCCAGTGCTGGACAAAAGCCGCGCGTGGTCGGTCAGGGTGACGCCGGTGATCTGGCCCCTGTCGCGCTCGATCCGAGCCTCGATGACCGTGGACCGATCGCTAAGCGCGACTATGCGCTGCCCCTGATCATAGACATGAACGGCAGAAAATCCGCCGAACCACGCGGCGGGGTGTTTCCAGGTGTAGCTGCTCAGGTGCGAGGCCGTTTTTGCCTCAACTGCCCAAACAGCACCTGCGACCAGAGACGCGGCGATCAGTTGGATTGCAGAACGGCGGCGCATTGTTGGGGCAGATCGGCAAGTCGGTATTCTCGCCGGGGCTTCGGCGCAGGCGCATTCGGGTCCGGTGGCGGCGGGTTGAGGATGTTGTTCACCCATTCCTGCGCCTGTGCGCAGCCGTCACCCTTGGGGGGTGGGTCCTGATTGACACAGCCGCGCGACCCTCTCGGGCAAGCCAGGCGAACGTGGAAGTGATAGTGATGCCCCCACCAAGGCCGGATCTTACGCAGATAGGAACGGTTGCCTTTCTCATCCTTGCACATTTGCACTTTGGCACCGGGGAAGACAAAAATCCGAGCGACGCGCTTGTCCTTGGCAGCTTCGCGCAGCACCGCGTGGTGTTGCTTGGTCCAATTGCCGTTTACAAAGGCCCCGTTTTCACGGCGCAGGGAGATGGACGAGATATTCTCGCGCGCCTTGCGGGACAGGCGCATATTGTCACCGGGCAGCATCCAGATGTCGATATCCAGACCCAACTGGTGCGAGCGGTGCCCCGAAGTCATCGGCCCGCCCCTCGGCTGGCTGATATCCCCGATATAGAGACCATTCCACCCCGGCTGTTTCGCCGCAAACCGGCTGAGGTCCTGCGCGAAGTCGATCGCCTGCGGGTGCCCCCAATTGCGGTTGCGCGACAGGCGCATGGCCTGCCAAGTCGGACCGGTTTCGGGCAGCTGCACAGATCCGGCGGCGCATCCGCGCGAATAACTGCCGAAAGCGGCCGGTTTTTGAGCCGAGCTTTGCTTTTGCGCGCCAAATAGCTGCTTGGCCAGGGGTTGCGCCCCGGCCGTGCCTGCCAGTGTCAATGCGGCCAGAACGGCCAAAAAACGTAATAAAATCATCTGCTCTGATCCCCTTCCGGTTTCACCCAGCGCATCAGGACTAGACCCAGAATAAACAAAGCGATGATTGGTGACACCCCCAGACGCGCACTGCCCGTCGCAGTTGTTGCAATTCCGATCAGCATGGGCGCGGCAAAGGCGGTTGCGCGCCCTGACAGACCATATAGGCCAAAGCTTTCCACCGGAGCCGTAGGATCGGTATGACGCACCATCAGCGACCGGCTGGCCGATTGCAGAATACCCCCCATACCGCCGATCAGAACGCCACAGCCGAAGAACATCATGTCCGGCAAGCCTGACCCTTCGGGCAACGTGATCCCGTAAATCTGTGTCCGGTCCATCGACACCACCGTGACGCAGACAAAGATCAGTACCCAGATTGCGACCAAGATCACTGGTTTAGGGCCGTATTTCTTGTCTGCCTTGCCCCCAATCCACGCAAAGATGGCCGAGGCCAGAACGCTCACAATTCCAAACACGCCGATCTTGATAAGGCCCCATTCCAGCACCAGCCGCGCATAGACCCCGCCAAAGCTGTAAAGCCCGTTCAACGCGTCACGGTAGAACATGGACGAGCCCAGATAAGTCGCCAGACTGACCCGGTGGCGCAAGTCCGAGATAGATTTGCCCAGCAGTTTCAGCGCATCCCCGACCGAGCCCTGTTTTCCGCTGTCAGGATCGTCCTTTACCCACAGGAAATAGGGCACCATGAACAGGATGAACCAGATCGCGGTAAAGGGTCCGACGAACCGCGTGCCCTCCTGATTGGCCGCATCCAGCCCTAGGATCGGTGCAATCCCAATCAGCGTCTTGCCGTTGGGTTGTTCGACAAACAGCGTCAGCATGATCGCCAGCGAGATCAACCCGCCAAAATAGCCAAAGGCAAAGCCCGAGCCTGAAATCTCGCCCACTTCATTATCATCGCCCAGTTCGGGTAGTTGCGAGTTGATAAAGATCAGCGCGTATTCAGCGCCCACAAAGCCTAGACCAAAGGCCGACAGCATCAGCCACATGTTTGACCCATCAGGCAGCGTGTACCACAGCGCGGCGGACCCCACAGCATACATGACCGAGAAGGCAAAAACCCAAGGGATGCGCCGCCCCGACACATCGGCCATCGCTCCCAGCAACGGCGCACCAAACGCGATGATCAGCCCAGTGATCGTCAGGCAATTTGCCCAAACCGTCTGCGCCCGCGCTGCGGCGGCTTCGGCATCCAGCCCGGTGCCGCTGAAATACCCCGCCGCAATCCCTGCGAAATAGGGGCCAAAGACAAATGTCACCAGCAATGTATGAAAAGGTTGCGACGCCCAATCGAAAAACCACCAGCCCCAGATGCGCTTGCGCTTGGAAATCTCTGCCATGACCGCCCCTGTTTTTTTCTTGCGTCAATAAGACGGGGCTTTGGGTCAATTCGCAAGCGTTCTGTGGGCGCGGGCTTGCTCTTTGACGCAAGGGCGCTTAGGTCTCAGGCAATCGACCACCCGGAGGCCCCATGCTGTCGTTGATCCAAATTCTGCTGCTGATCCTGGACATTGTCTGGTTCATCATTCTGGCCCATGTGATCATGAGCTGGCTGATCAACTTTCAGGTGCTCAACCTGCATCAGCAACTGGTTGCACAAATCTGGTACGGCCTGAACCGGATACTCGAACCGATCTATGGCCCCATACGGCGTTTTTTGCCCAATATGGGCGGTCTGGATCTGACACCTCTGGTCGTGCTGGTCGGTGTCTATGCGCTGCGGATCATTCTGATCAACAACATGGTCTATTTCGTCTGACCTCTTGTTCACCGAATCTTAGTATGTGATTGTCCTGTCTTAAGAGCAGAAAAACCTTAAAACAGGGCAACCCCGCAGATGTTCGACTCCGCGCCTTTGCTGCGAGATGTCTTTGGATTCGACGACTTCCGACCCGGTCAGGAAGAGATCGTCGACGCCGTGACGGCAGGCGAGAACGTGCTGGCCATAATGCCCACGGGCGGTGGCAAATCCCTGTGTTTCCAACTACCTGCCCTGTTGCGCGACGGGGTGACGGTGGTGATTTCCCCCCTGATCGCCCTGATGCGCGATCAGGTGCGCGGGCTGCAAGAGGCCGGGGTTGAGGCTGGCGCGCTGACCTCGGGCAACACCCCCGAAGAAACCGATGCGGTGTGGGAGGCGCTGGAGGCCGGGCGGCTGAAGCTGCTCTACATGGCTCCCGAACGTCTGGCCGCCGGGTCAGCTCTGGGCATGCTGCGCCGGATCAATGTCGGCCTTATTGCGGTGGACGAGGCGCATTGCGTCAGCCAATGGGGCCATGATTTCCGCCCCGATTACCTGCGGATCGGAGAGCTGCGGCGCGCACTGAACGTCCCCTTGGCGGCCTTTACCGCCACAGCGGATGCGGAAACGCAGGATGAGATTGTCGAGAAACTGTTCGACGGCACCGCACCCCGCAAATTCCTGCGCGGCTTTGACCGACCCAACATCCATCTGGCCTTTGCTGCCAAAGACGGGCCACGCAAACAGGTGCTGGATTTCGCCGCCGCGCGCAAAGGGCAATCCGGCATCGTTTATTGCGGCACCCGCAACAAGACCGAGGTGCTGGCGCAGGCCCTACGTGCCGAGGGCCATTCGGCCTGTCACTATCACGGCGGTATGGACCCCGAAGATCGCCGCATTGTCGAAACCCGCTTTGCGCGCGAAGATGGACTGATCGTGGTCGCGACCGTCGCCTTTGGTATGGGCATCGACAAACCCGATATCCGCTGGGTCGCCCACGCGGACCTGCCGAAATCCATAGAAGCCTATTATCAGGAGATCGGGCGCGCCGGACGTGACGGCGACCCTGCGGAAACGCTGACCCTGTTTGGCCCCGATGACATCCGCCTGCGCCGCGCGCAAATTGACGAGGGGCTGGCCCCACCGGAACGCCGCATGGCCGATCATGCCCGTCTGAACGCCTTGCTTGGGTTGGCCGAGGCGCTGGTCTGCCGCCGTCAAACCCTGCTGGGTTACTTCGGTGAACAGGCTGAACCCTGTGGCAAATGCGATCTGTGCGATGCCCCGCCCGAGGTATTCGACGGCACCACGCCGGTTCGCATGGCCCTGTCTGCCATCTTGCGCACCGAGGAATGGTTCGGCGCAGGCCATCTGATCGACATCCTGCTGGCCAACGAAACCGACAAGGTCCGCGCGCGGCGGCATGATGCGCTGTCCACATGGGGCATTGGAAAAGACTGGTCCCGCCCGCAATGGCAGGCGATTTTCCGGCAGATGATGGGGCATGATCTGGTCCGCCCAGACCCCGACCGCCATGGCGCGCTGCGCATGACCGAAGCCGCCAAACCGATCCTGAAGGGCGAGGCGCAGATCAACCTGCGCAAGGACACGATCCGCAAAGCCACCCGCCGCCCCGCCGTCAAAGCGATGGTGGCCGAAGAAGACGCGCCGCTGCTCAGTGCCCTCAAGGCCAAACGCCGCGCGCTGGCGGAATCGCAGCGGGTGCCCGCGTATGTGATCTTCCCCGACCGCACCCTGATCGAAATGGCGGAAACCCGCCCCATGACGCTGGACGACATGGCCCGGATTGGCGGCGTCGGCGCGAAAAAGCTGGAACGCTATGGCGACACCTTCCTTGAGGTGATCGCAGGCGAGGCCGCCGCGCTGCACCCTGCTCGGCGCAAACTGGCCGGGCGCGATCAGGGGGACATCTACGACCAGCTTTTGGCCGTTCAGAACGATCTGGCGCGTGGGCCTGACGGGATCGACAAACCGCTGACCTGCTCTGCCTCGCAATTGGCCAAGGTCGCGCAATTGCGCCCCGGTGATCAGCGCGGGCTGGAACAAGTGCTGGGCGATCGTCGTCACGAAAGGTTTGGGGCCGCTTTTCTGGACGTCTTGCAACAAGCGGGCTAGATACCCCGAACAGGCAAGCGAAGAGGGCGGATATGCTGGTAGTGATTTCCCCGGCCAAGCGGCTGGACTGGGCCGAGCGCGATGTGACGGTCACGCAACCCGACTTTCAGGACGACGCGATCCGGCTGTCGAAAACCGCCCGAAACCTGACATTGGGCGATCTGAAAAAGCTGATGGACCTGAGCGACGATCTGGCCCGCCTGAACCGTGACCGATACCGCGCCTTTTCCGATGCGCCCGAGGCCGAATTGACCCGTCCCGCCGCGCTGGCCTTTGCCGGCGACACCTATCAGGGGCTTGAGGCCGCATCTTTGGATGCCGATGAAATGGCATGGGCGCAGGATCACCTGCGGATTCTGTCGGGGCTTTACGGCGTATTGCGCCCTCTGGATGCGATTCAAGCCTATCGGCTTGAAATGGGCAGCAAGCTGAAAACCCGGCGCGGCAAGAACCTGTATGAATACTGGCGCGATCAGCTGAGCAAGGCTTTGAACGCGCAGGGCGTGCAGATCGGATCGGACGTGCTGGTGAACTGCGCCAGTCAGGAATATTTCGGCGCGGTTGATCCCAAAGCGCTCAAACTGCGGGTGATCACTCCTGTGTTCATGGAGGACAAGGCGGGCACCCCCAAGATCGTCAGCTTTTTCGCCAAGAAAGCGCGCGGGGCCATGGCGCGCTATGTCATCCAGCACCGCCTGACCGATCCTGCGGGGCTGTTGGACTTTGACAGCGGTGGGTATGAATACCGCCCCGACCTGTCATCCGAGGACAAACCCGTCTTTGTGCGCCCCTATCAGGCCTGATCCTGCATCGAAGTGTCATAGGCCACCAGCTCGACCGTATTGCCTTCGGGGTCTTCGGTGAAAATACCGCGCCAACCGATCCAGCCGAACTGCTCGACGCGGTAAGGCTGGCCCAACTGGTCATACCAGCGCAGGACGGCCTCTTGCTCCTGAAACGGCAAAGACAAAGCAATGTGATGCAGCGATGACCCGGCTCCGGTCGTGGGGCGGCCTGCACCTGCGGGATGCAAACCGGGGCGCGGAGCGGCCGTGTGGTGGAACAGGGCCAATACCTGCGTGTGGCCGCCAAATCCTGGACCAATTCGAAAGAATGTGATGGCGCTGTTGTGATCGCCGCTCAGGCGCTCCAACCCGATGACATCCTGATAGAATGCCACCATTGCGCGCATGTCTGCGCACCGAATGGCAATCTCGCCCAATGCGCGCGGTTGAAATCCACGGTCCGACATGGGTACAACCTAGGTGGGTTCCATTGCGCTATCAATCACCGGCTGTGCGTCATCAGGCTCATGATCCAAGATCATCTGATGAATTTTCCGCTTTTGCAGCGGCTTGGTCAGGTAATGATCCAACCCCGCAGACAGGATACCCTGATCATCGCCCGCCATCGCATGCGCCGTCAGCGCAACGATTGGCACAGCGCGCCCGGTCTGGATCTCATGCCGCCGAATCTCACCCGTAGCCTGTTTTCCATCCATTCCGGGCATCGAGATATCCATGAAGATCAGGTCGGGGTTAAAATTCATATAAGCCTCAACCGCCTCGGCCCCGTTATTAGCAAAGCGCAGGTCAATGTTCAGCGTCTTGACCATCTTTTGCAGGATCAACTGGTTCGTCCTGTTATCCTCAGCCGCCAAGACGCGCATCAGGCGCTGATCCAAGGTGTCTGTGGCGGGCGCTGGCTCGGTTTCCTGTTGGGCGGGGGCATCCACCTTGTGTTGACCCAATGCAGTCAGGCGCGCGTAAAGCTCGGATCGCGGGATGGGTTTTTGCAAGACCCCTTCGATCAGGTGACGGGCGGGATTGGCATGTATAGTGCCGGGATTGGCAGACATGACCACAATCGGCAACTCACCCCAGCCCCGTTCCTTCAATGTGGTGGCAAGTTCCAACCCATCCATATCCGGCAGGTCGTGGTCGCACAGCACTAGATCGACCGATGAGTCGATAGCCGCCAACGCCTCACCCCCAGAGATGCAGACAGTGACCCGAGACCCCAGCCGCCCAAGTTGTTTGGACAAGATCGCGCGGTTGACCGCCAAATCCTCAACCACCAGCACATGGTTGAGCCTGCCTTCAAGATCAGGTGGTTCGGGCTGAGGACCTTCGGCCGTGGGCAGTGATATCCGAAACCCAAAGCACGAACCCTGCCCCGGATCGCTTTCCACCCAGATCGTTCCGCCCATCAACGTGATCAGACGCTTGGTGATAGCCAGACCCAGCCCGGTTCCTTCGAACTGGCGGTTTTTCTCATCTTCGACCTGATTAAACTCTCCAAAGATGTGGTCAATTTTCGCCTGCTCGATCCCGATGCCGGTATCTTCGATTGCCACGTGAATATCGCAGCTTTGCGCCTCGGCATTGGGGACGCCGGTGACGCGGATCAGCACATGGCCATTGGCAGTGAATTTGACAGCGTTGCCCACCAAATTGGTCAGAACTTGCCGCACCCGCCCCGGATCGCCAACAAACAGTGTGGGCAGGAACAAGTCATAGTCGACCAGCAAGGTCAGCCCCTTGTCCCGCACACCCGGTTGCAGCAACATCGCGACCTCAAGGATACAGCGTTCGAAATCGAACTGCTCGGGGTGCAGGACCAGCTTGTCAGCCTCGATCTTCGAATAGTCCAGAACATCGTTGATGATGACCAGCAACGCCTCGCCCGAATTGCGAATTGTATTGAGATAGAGCCTTTGTTCCTCATCCAAAGGTGTCTCGTCCAGCAATTCGGTCATGCCGACGATCCCGTTCATTGGGGTTCTGATCTCGTGGCTCATATTCGCCAGAAAGGCCGACTTTGCCCGATTGGCCGCTTCGGCCCGTTCTCGCGCTGATCGCAATTCAGCCTCATGCCGGACTGAAGCCGAAATATTCAGCGCTAGACTAACCACATCGCCGCCGTTGCCACGCTGATCGATGAGTTTGAAGTAGTGACCGTTCCATAGACGAATGACTTCGGGTTGCGGGTTGGCTTGCGTCCACCGTACCTTCATTCTTTCTATCCAGTCCGGGGCAGCCTCATCTCCAAGGTCGATCAGGCCCTCGGCTGTGAGAATTTCCAGAATACGGGGATAGGCAATGCCCGGCGCCACTTCTTCAATTCCGTCAAAGACGCTCAGATAGGCCGTATTGGCGCCGATCAGACGGTTATTACTGTCGAAAAACGCAAACCCGTCATGGAAGGTTTGAATCGAGTGCCACAGCCGCCGCTCGGCCACTTCAATCTTTGCATTGGCCAGTGTGAGGTCCGATTTGACCTTCTCATTCTCACCGCGGACGGTTTCAACCTCGGCCTGCGTCTCGCCAATTCGTTTGGTCAGAGCTATGGCGTGCAGGCCAAGCTTGCGGTTGGCCGCCGATAACTCGGCCTGTTTCATTTCAAGCAAGCGCTCAGCGGCAAGCCGCGCACGCCGTTCTTGTGCCAGTTTTGTTGCAAGACTCATCGTGGGCGATCCTCGGGCCATTCCGTCCCAGCATCCGGGCAGAGAGTGAAGAACTGCTTAAGCCGTTGCTTGGAAGCCAGGGCTTGTGTCAGACTTTTTGCAAACCGGAGGCTACCTATGACAAATGCACGCTATTTTTCTGCCGTCTGGCTGTTCTGCGCGGCAACGCGGCCCGCTTGGGCCGAATGCGCCACGGATGCGCAGGTTGACCGGTTTGTTCAGGATTATCTTTCCAACACGCCGACTGCGGTTCTGTCCGCCGATGGAACGATGCAAGACGCATTATGTACGCAGGCTAAAATTTCTGCTGCGTTAGAGCCTTATATGGGCCCAATCATCGGCTACAAAGCGGGTCTAACCAGCAAGCCCGCGCAGGACCGGTTTGGCGCGGATGAACCGGTGCAGGGTGTCTTGTACCGCGACATGATGGTCGCGGATGGCGCGACTGTTCAGCTGAACTGGGGCGCACGCCCGGTGTTCGAAGCCGATCTGGTTCTGGTCGTGGGAGATGCTGATATCAACATGGCCACGACGCCGCTGGAGGTGATGCAAAACATATCAGCCATTCGCCCATTTTTGGAACTACCGGACCTGACCCTCGCCGAAGGCGAACCGATCACGCCGATTACGTTGACTGCAATTGGGGTGGCGCCAAAATTGGGCGTTTTAGGGTCTGATATTCCTGTCTCCGACCCTGCCGCGATGTCCCAGGCCCTGCCAGATATGACCGTCACTTTGCGGGCGGCGGATGGGGAGGTGTTGGCAGAGGCTCCAGGCGCTGCAGTCATGGGGCACCCAGCCAATGCAGCGTTGTGGCTGATCTCGAAAGGAATCGAGTTTCAACCCGGCGATCTGATTTCGGTCGGCTCTTTCGGCCCGCTGGTCCCGCCTGCAAAGGGTAAAGGTGGCGCGTCGGTCAGCTATGACGGATTGCCCGGTGATCCCACAGTCAGCGTTGTGTTCGAATAGTCAGCGCCGCCCTTCGCGCAGCCACCCGCCGACAAGAAATCCACCGGCCAGCAAGAGCACCAACCACGGCGGCAACAGCCCAGCCTGCGTGACATCGCGCGTTTCATAAGCGTCGCGTGGTGTTAGGCCGATCCATCCTCGTCCCGAGGCCGGTCGTCCGGCCCGCACATTTCGGATCGACGGCAAACCCTCCTCGACCCGGATGGTGCCACCGCGCAATCCCGCCAGAATAGGGTCCAGTACTTCCGAGGTCGCGATCGTGCGCTCGAACTCTTTTGGCGCGGCGGGGCCAAGGCCGATCACCGCCGAGTGCTCACCCTCCTGCAAACGATAGAGGCCAATCTCGGGCCCGTAATACTGCGCTTCGAACCGACCGGGCGAGACCTCGTCCAATGTCACCTCAAGCGTTTCGCCGTTGGGAAGCGTGACGGTCACGGGGCCGACCTCATCTTCAAGGGTCTGGCGAATGATGCGCATGATTTGACCGTTGGCTTCGGCCCACAGCGCCTCTTCCTCTAGCTCGGGCTCTTTCATCATCCAATGCGCCAGACGGCGCAGCAGTTCCAATTGCGGTCCGCCGCCTTCGAACCCGCGGCTCCACAGCCACGCGTGATCCGAGGCCAACATCGCCACGCGCCCCTCACCCACACGGTCCAGCACCAGCAAGGGGCGGTCGTCCACGCCGGTCATCAGCATCTCACCCCGGCGCTGGTTCACGTCGATCTGCCGCAGCCACGCGCCCCAGTTTTCAGGATCACCCAGATCGGTCGTCACCGGATGGCGCTGACCCAGATCCGTCACCATAGGGACAAAGCGTTCTTCGATCACCCGTGCAGTTGGCTGCGCCGGAAGGATTGAGGCCAAAGGCGACCGGAAAATACTATCAGCGCTGGCAAAATCCGGCCCCGCCGCGATCAGAACTGCACCACCTTCATTGATGTAGTTACTGACATTGTCCAGATAGATGGCGGGCAGGATTCCGCGTCGTTTGTAGCGATCAAAGATGATCAAGTCGAAATCGTTGATCTTTTCCAAAAACAACTCACGCGTGGGGAAGGCGATCAGCGAAAGCTCATCCACCGGCACGCCGTCCTGTTTCTCGGGTGGACGCAGGATGGTGAAATGCACCAGATCGACCGAGCTGTCGGATTTCAGCAGGTTCCGCCATGTCCGCCCGCCGGGATGCGGCTCGCCCGAGACCAGCAGCACACGCAGGCGATCCCGCACGCCGTTCATCTGGATCAAGGCGGTGTTGTTGCGATCGGTCAGCTCACCTTCGGCCTGCGGAACGGTGAATTGCAGCACATTGCGCCCGCCATGAGGCAGCGTGACGGGCAATTCCACATCTGTGCCAATGGGAATGGTGAATTGCTCGGGCTCGGCCCCGTCGACCGAGATTTCAAGCGGCGCTGTAGTGGCACCGGCAGGGGCAGCGCCGCTATCCTCGACCCGCAGGGTCAGGGTCACGGGCTCGCCGATAATGGCAAAAGCCGGGGCGTTGCGGACAATCAGGCGGCGGTCCCAGTCGCTGGAGCGCCCGGTCTGCAACAGATGCGTCGGCGCTGGCAGGTCCGGGGCCTGATCCGCGTCATGCACGATCCCGTCCGAAACGACAACGATACCCGCGATCCGGGCGCGGGGTTCTTCGGCCAACGCCTCATTCAACGCGGCCATAACCTGGGTGCCCTCGTCGCCGTCGCCATCGCCGACCTTGATGCGGCGCAGCTCGGTGTTGTCGCGGGATTCGATCTCATCCGCCAGGGCATCCGCCGCTTGCGCCGTTTGTTCAGCCCGGTCCGACAAGGTCTGACTGGCGCTTTCGTCTTCGATCATCAGCACGATGTCGGTCAGAGGCGCACGGTCCTCGACCTGATAGACCGGCCCGGATAACGCCGCAATCACCACCAGGGCCGCCAGCCCACGCAATGCCCAGCCGGACAGACCACGCCACAGGGCAACAGCCACCCCGGCTATCGCAATCGCCGCCACCACTGCCAGAACAGGCCACGGGATCAGCGGATCAAAAAGTACGGTTCCCGTCATTGTCCCAACCTGTCCAGCAGAGCAGGCACATGCACCTGATCCGATTTGTAATTCCCGGTCAGCACATGCATCACCAGATTGACCCCGAAACGATTGGCCAATTCGCGCTGTCGCTCTCCGGCATATCCGCGCCCGACGGGCAGAAGTGCCTGACCATTGCGATCCACCGCCCAGGCTGCTGCCCAGTCATTGCCACCAATCACCACCGGCGTCACATTGTCATTGAGGTTGCGGAAGGGCATCCCCTCGATCTGTTCCGCATCCAGCGGCGCGGCTTCAACCCACACATCCGCTCCGGCATGGCGACCCGGAAAATCCTGCAACAGGTAGAATGTCCGCGTCAGCACATGGTCACGCGGGATCGGCTCTAACGAAGGGATATTCAGCGGCGCGGCCAGTTGCTGTAGCTTGCGTCCATTGGGGCTGGCAGCCCCGAACCGCGCCACGTTGGAATCGCGCGTGTCAAACAGGATCATGCCACCCGAGCGCAGATAGGCGTTCAGCTTGGAATACGCCTCGACCGAGGGTTGCGGTTGATCCGGCGTGATCGGCCAGTAGAGCAGCGGGAAAAACGCCAGTTCATCACGCTCCAGATCAACGCCCACAGGCCCGGCCGGTTCCACCGACGTGCGGTAGAACAGGGTCTGCGCCAACCCGCGCATCCCGGCCTCTGCGATCTCATCCACGTCGGCATTTCCGGTCAGCACATGGGCCAACACCAGTTCAGTCGTTGCGTTCAGGGCAAACTCGGTCTCGTCGGGCGTTTGCGCCTGCACCTCGGGTGCGATCAGCACTGCGCCCAGCGCAATCGCCGCCGCGCGCGCAAGACCAAGCCGCCCCGACAACGCCAACGAGGCGATCACGTCCACGGTCAACAACAGCAGCGCAAGACTGAGCAATATGCCTCCAATCGGGGTTTCAGTGCTGATTTCCTGCCCTTTGATCGGCACATCCGAAGGCCAAGAGACCGGCGTCAGAACGGTATCTTCAGCCAAGACGTTCAACGCCAGCTTCTGTTTGCCGCTTTCATAGAGACCGGGGCGCAAGTCAGGACCGATCGTGCCCGTCACCAGATCAACCCCGTCGACACCGGCAAGATTCCCTGCATCCATCAAACCGCCAAAACCGTCCATGACTTGCACTGGCGCCCAGGTGGTGCCCTGCAACTGAGACTCTTGCCGCGACTTAGCGGCCGAGGCGACAGCCAGACGATCCAACATTTCGACGAACAAACCGGACAGAGGCAAGCTGGACCATTCCGCATCTGCCGTTACGTGAAACAGCACCACCTGCCCCAGACCCAGCGCTTTGCGCGTGACCAGTGGCGTCCCATCCGACAGCGATGCAATCACTCGATCCGCCAGATTAGGGTCAGGTTGCGCCATCACCTGCGTCGTAACGGAAACGTCCGACGGCACCCGTAAGCCATAAAAGGGCGAGCCTTCGGGGAAGGGGGCAAGCCCCTTGGCCTCACCCCAGCTCATCGCACCACCGACCGAGCGGCCACCGCTGCGCAGCCGTACCGGCAACAGCGTATCCTCGGCATCGCGGCCCAGATCGCTGGCAGCCATACGCGGTCCGGCAAAGCGCAACAGCAACCCGCCTTGTTCCACCCATTCGACAACAGCTTCTTGCTCACCCGCAGAAAGTTTCGCCACATCGGCCAGCACGATCACATCTGGGTTCGCGGGCAGAACATTCATCAACCCGCCTTCGACAAAATCCGCCGTAGGGGTCAAAACCTGCGTCAAGTAATGCAGCGGCGACAACAGCTCCAGCCCTTCGCGGTTCAGGGTTCCCGCGATCAGCGCGACCTCGCGCCTGCGCAGGCTGTCATCAGTCAAGGTCATCGCGCCCGCCGAGCGCTGGCCCTGAATTTCAAACCGAGTGATCCGTGCGCGCAGCTCGGACGGCAAGGCCAGTTCGATCTGCGCCTGCGTTTCGCCGCTGGCAAATTCCATCGCCGCGGATTGCAGAACGCGCATCACTCCAGCCGGGTCACGGCCCTGCGCCAAAACAGTGATCTGCTGGGCTGGGCCAGGTTCGGTCCGCTGCGCTGTCAGTTGGATCAGCCCGTCCTGATATGTGGCAGGCAAAAGGGCAACAACCGCTGAGGCCGCCTGATAGACCGTGACCTCACCCCGCCCTTGCAGTGTCGCTAGGATCGTTTCCTGGCCATCAAAGTCGAGACGATCACTGAACCAATGCGTGTCGAAGCCCCCGTCCAACTGATCAAGCGCAGCCAGGGTCTGTTCTATCTGCACCTCGGTCGGTTGCCAGGGTGTCGGCGCCAGCCCCGGCAACCTGCCACGCCAGTCTTCGGCGGATTGGAACACCGGTGCTTCGGGTTCCGTCAGGCTCAGGATCGCAACGGTGCGCCCGGCGCGTCCGGCCTCGGCCAGTTGCGCGTCAATCTGATCCAGCGTTGCGGACCAGCGGGTGGCCCCGGCCCAACTGGCATCCAGCACCAGCATCAGCGGGCCGGACCCCGCTTGATCACGCGAGGGGTTCAAAACCGGCCCTGCAAGTCCGATGATGATCGCCGCCGCCGCCAGCATCCGCAGCAAAAGCAGCCACCACGGCGTGCGGTCCGAGACGCTCTCCTCATCCTTCAGCCCCAGCAACAGAGTCACCGCCGGAAACAGCCGCCGGATCGGCGCGGGCGGCACTGCGCGCAGGATCAGCCACAGGATCGGCAGGGTCAGCAGACCCAGCAACACCCATGGCGCGGTAAAACCGATGCCTGCCAAAATCGTCATACAGACCCCCGATCCAACGCACGATAGAGCCACAACAGAGCTGCCTGCGCGCTGTCACCCGTGTGATGCAGCCCAAGCTGCCAACCGGTCGCGCGGCACAACTGCATCAGCGCATCCTTGCGTTTGGCAAGCCGGTCCAGATAGCGAGCGCGCAGCTCTCCGGCCTTCAATGTCTCGTGGCGGGTCGTGCCGCCGACGCTTTCGAAAATGGTCCGGCCACGATAGGGAAAGCTCTCCTCGGTCGGGTCCAGAACCTGCAACAGAACCCCGCGCACGCCCCGGTCGGCAGCCTTGGTCAGGGCCAGTTCGACCTCGTCCATGGGCCCCAGAAAATCGGAAATGAAAACGGCCCGCGCATGCGGGATCATGGCGCGGTGTTCAGGTGGCGCATAATCGGCCTCGGCATCCTCGGACCAGGCTTGCGCCAGCCGCACGATCTGTGCGTTGCCGCGCCGGGGCGGCAGGGTGGTGCCGGTCAGGCCCACGCGTTCTCCGCCTCGCACCAGCAGGATGGCCGTGGCTAGGCCCAGCAAGCGCGACCGGTCGGCCTTGGTGGGATGGTTCTTGTCAGACGCAAACCGCATCGAGGCACCCTGATCGACCCACAGCATTACCGATTGCGCGATCTGCCATTCGCGTTCGCGCACAAATTGCTGATCCCCGCGCGCCGAGCGGCGATGGTCGATCATCCGGCGACTGTCCCCGATCTGGGCCGGGCGGTACTGCCAGAAATCATCACCCAGACCCGAACGCCTGCGTCCGTGATCGCCCAGCAGAACCGTTCCGGCCAGATGTTCGGCCCGCGCCAACAGGGGCGGCAGCCGGGACGCCTCGGCCTCAGATCTTTCACGAAGGGTCAGCGCGGCATTCACGCCGCAGCCTCGGTGCGGATCAACCCGGCAGCGGTGCTTTCGATCAGGTCAGCAAGGCTGTCCCCGCGCGCCCTTGCGGCAAAGTTCAATGCCATCCGGTGGCTGAGGACAGGGCGGGCCATATCCAAGACATCCTCGGCATTCGGGGCCAGACGCCCCTGCAGCATCGCCCGCGCCCGCACCGTCATCATCAACGCCTGCGCCGCCCGCGGACCGGGGCCCCATGCAACGGTTTCAACCACACGTTCAGACACGCCCGCCTCATCGGGACGGAAGGCGCGAACCAGATCGAGGATCAGTTCAACCACCGAGTCGCCCACCGGCATGCGTCGCAACAGAACTTGCGCTGCCAGCAGCTCTTCTTTGGTGAAAATCTCATGCGCGTCATCTTCTTCGACGCCTGTTGTGGCCAGCAGAATATCCCGCTCGGTCTGGCGATCGGGGTATTCCACGTCGATCTGCACAAGGAAGCGGTCCAACTGCGCCTCGGGCAGCGGATAGGTGCCTTCCTGTTCTATCGGGTTCTGCGTCGCCAATACATGAAACGGCGTCCCCAGCGAGCGATCCTCGCCCGCCACCGTCACAGTGCGTTCCTGCATCGCCTGCAGCAATGCCGATTGCGTTCGGGGGCTGGCGCGGTTGATCTCATCCGCCATCAGCAGCTGGCAAAAGATCGGGCCCGAAATAAAGCGGAAATGGCGGCTGCCATCTTCGGCGGTGTCCAGAACCTCGGACCCCAGAATATCGGCAGGCATCAGGTCCGGCGTGAACTGGATGCGGTTGCCGTGCAAGCCCATCACTGTCGACAGCGTCTCGACCAGTCGCGTCTTACCCAGACCGGGCAGACCGATCAGCAACGCATGCCCGCCGCACAGCAGAGCGGTCAGGGTCAGGTCCACGACCCTCTCCTGTCCGATAAAGCGACGGGTGATCGAGGACTTGGCCTCTTGCAGTTTGGTTTCCAGCGCTTCGATCTCGGACACGAGGTCGGCAGGTTCGGTCATGACTTTCCCTTCCGTGGACTAATATGGTTGAAGTGTATCGCGCGAAAAGGAAATGGCAAAAGTAATGAGCGGACAAAAACCTGTGACACCTTCCCCTGATGGTATTGCGGCATCAGTCAATGCCTCCAAAACCAGGGGTCTACCCCCGGTTCATCTGTGGAATCCTCCGTTTTGTGGCGATCTGGACATCCATATCGCCAAAGATGGCTCTTGGACTTATCTAGGGTCGCCGATCAACCGGTTCGAGCTTGTGAAGCTTTTTTCCTCAATTCTTAAGAAGGAAGACGGGAAATATTACCTCGTTACCCCGGTCGAGAAGGTGGGAATCACTGTCGAGGACGCGCCTTTCGTGGCGGTCGATTTCGATGCGACGGGCAAGGGCACGGCGCAGACGCTATGTTTCACCACCCATGTGGGGGATGAAGCCGTCGCAGGGCCCGACCATCCAATCCGCATTGTCATCGACCCCGAATCCGAGGAACCCGCGCCCTACATCCTGATCCGCGCAAATCTTGAGGCGCGGATCGACCGCAAAAGCTTCTACCGGTTGGTCGATATCGCCGAACATAGCGACGGGTGGTTCGGCGTCTGGTCGGGCGGGCAGTTTTTTCCCCTGATCCGGTCCGAGGAGTTGCCGGATTAGACCCGACGCGCCACGCGACGGTCCTGCGCCAACAGCACGGCGATTGCCACGATCCCCGCGCCCAGCGCGCGGGTCCAGTTCCAGTCCTCACCCAGAACCAGCATGATCAACATCACGTAAAACGGCGCAATGTTGATGTGGAACGCGGCCAGCGCCACGCCGATTTTGCCAACGGATGCGATGAAAAAGACCTGACTCAGCCCCATTGAGATCAGCGCATACATCACAAGCATACCCATCTGTTGCATATCGACCGGCGCTGTCGGTGCAACGCTGACACCCATTTGCGCGGCGCAGAAAAACAGAACCGAGGCCGTTACCAGCCCGCCGACAAAAGTGATCGTACTGCGCCCTGTCTGGCTAAGCGCCGGGAAGTCCCGCGCCGTCGCCATACTGGCCCAGCAAAACAGGGCCGTGGACGCAATGGCGCAGGCCGCACCCAAACCCAATTGCGCCGGGGCCAGCGCGCTGGTTGCAATCAGCCCGCCGATGATCGACACGACCACGCCCAGCGCAAAATTCCACCGCAAGCGCCGCGTACCTGTCGCCAGTTCCAGCAGAGTTGCAAACAAGGGCGCGCCGGACGCAATAATCGCAACCGTCACCGGGTCAGTCAGCTTTTGCGCCAGAATGATCAGGAACATCCCCGACCCCAGCGCAGCGCCGACAAACATCGCGTGCCCCCAACGCGCGCGCAACACCCGCGCGGGCCCATCCATCAACACCCAGACTGGCACCATCACCAGCACTGCCAACGCCAACCGCGCCACCAGCAACGCAATCGGAGGCCAAGTTTGCAGCAAAACCTCGGCCGCAGGAAACCCGGCTGCCCATGTCAGCATGGACGCCACTGCCAGGCCATTGCCGGATACAGCCGAGCGGCGCCCCGCAGACACAGAAAGAGTGTTCCCGCGCACGGGGTCAGGGCTCATCGCCATGGTGTCAGACCTTCTGTTGGAACGGTGGCCGAAAATGATCCACCGTGATGGCTGAAGGCTGGCTGATTCGGGCCGATGGTTCTGGCCGGTTTTCGACAAACTGTCGTTTTTAGTCTCTTTCGCTGAAATCGCCCCAGGGCTAAGGTCCGGCTAGCATCACGTGGGACCTCTTATGCCGAAATTCGCCGCCAACATCTCGCTGCTCTTTACCGAGCTGCCCTATCTCGACCGGTTTCAGGCCGCGGCGGAGGCCGGGTTTCAGGCAGTCGAGATCCTGTTTCCCTATGAGCTGGCTGCCAAGGAAACCCGCCGCGCCCTGCTGGCCAACGGGCTGGACCTGGTGCTGATCAACGCCCCTCCGCCCAACTACACCGGTGGCGAGCCAGGCTATGCTGCGGTCCCAGGTGGCGAAGCGCGGTTTCAGTCCGATATTCGCCGCGTCATGCGCTACGCCGATGTTTTGAAACCAGGGCTGATCCATATCATGTCGGGGTATTACGCGGGACCAGATGCACTAAAAACCATGGTTGAGAACCTGAAATGGGCCGCCGATTTCGCCCCCAAACAGCACTTTACGATCGAGCCGCTGAACCCTGTCTCACAACCCAACTACTTCCTGAACGATTATGATCTGGCTGCCGAAGTTCTGGCCTTGGTGGACCGCCCCAATATCGGCCTGCAATATGACAGCTTCCACGCTCATATGATCCACGGTGACGCGCTGGACGTCTGGCACCGCTTTCACCACATTGTCACCCATGCTCAGATCGGTGCCGCCCCAGACCGGTCCGAGCCCGGACGCGGGCCAACAGACTTTGCTGCGCTTTTCGAGACCTTTGACGAAATGGGCTATTCCGGCTGGGTCAGTGCCGAATATACCCCCTCAACGGCGCAAACTATCAACAGTCTGGACTGGGTAGAGTTCTGATATCTGGCCTTTTCAAAAAAAATCGCGCAGACATCACCACAATGACTTGAAGGAACTGTGATGATCCCTGCCCGCTTTTCGCGCATTGTGTTCTGTCTGATCATGTCGGGGCTGATGTCCTGCATCGTCACAGGCATTGCCACTGTCAAGGCCATAGGATTTGGGCCCACCACATTCGGCGATTGGATGTCTGCTTGGGGGTTTTGCTGGCCCATCGCCTTTACGGTCATCTTTATCCTGGGACCCACCGTACAACGGTTGGTGAACCGTCTGGTCAAGACGCAGGATTGACCCGCTGCGAAGAGGGCCCGCCGGGCCTGATGAGCAGCGCTTCTTAGTGCGCCTCGGCCCAATTCGCGCCTTGCCCTGCATCCACGCTTAGCTTCACGTCCAGCTTCACCGCGGGGTCCGATGCCCCCTCCATCACATCGCGCGCCACACGAATCACCTGATCCACTGCATCCTCAGCCACTTCGAACAGCAATTCGTCATGCACCTGCAATAGCATCTTGGCAGGCAGCCCGTTGATCGCATCCGGCATCCGCACCATCGCGCGCCGGATCACATCTGCTGCCGTGCCCTGAATCGGCGCGTTGATCGCCGCCCGACGCGAGAACCCGGCATGCGGCCCCTTGGCATTGATCTCAGGCGTATGGATTTTGCGGCCGAACAGCGTCTGCACGTATCCGTTCTCTTTCGCAAAAGCGATGGTGTCGTCCATATATGTCCGTATACCCGGAAAGCGTTCGAAATAGCGGTCAATGAACCCCTGCGCCTCGGACCGAGGAATGCGCAGATTGCGCGCCAGACCAAAGCCCGAAATCCCGTAAATCACACCAAAATTGATCGCCTTAGCCTGGCGGCGGATTTCAGGTGTCATCTCATCCAGCGGCACGTCAAACATCTCGGAGGCGGTCATGGCGTGAATGTCCAACCCATCCGAAAACGCCTGTTTCAGGGTCGAAATGTCAGCGATATGAGCCAAAATCCGCAATTCAATCTGGCTATAGTCGAGGCTAACCATCACATTGCCCGGCTCGGCAATAAACGCCTCACGAATGCGACGCCCTTCTTCGGTGCGCACCGGGATGTTCTGCAGGTTCGGATCGGTCGAGGCCAGACGCCCGGTATTCGCCCCCGTGATCGAATAAGATGTATGCACCCGGCCTGAATCCGGGTTGATATGGGTTTGCAGCGCGTCCGTATAGGTCGATTTCAGCTTGGAAAGCTGCCGCCAGTCCAACACCCGGCGGGGCAGTTCGTGTTCGGTGGCGAGGTCTTCCAGAATGTCCGCCCCGGTCGAATACTTCCCGGTCTTACCCTTCTTACCGCCCTCAAGTCCCATCTTGTCGAACAGAATCTCACCCAGTTGCGCGGGCGATCCCACATTGAAATTCTCACCGGCCAATTCGTGAATTTCAGCCTCTAACCCGGCCATTTTTTGCGCGAAGGCGTTGGACATGCGGCTCAGGACATCGCGGTCCACCTTGATACCGTGCATCTCCATTTCCTTGAGGACCGGTACCAGAGGGCGTTCGAGTGTCTCATACACCGTCGTCACCTGCACCTGATGCAGTTGCGGCTTGAACAGTTTCCAAAGGCGCAGCGTGATATCCGCATCCTCAGCGGCATAGGCAGTGGCCTCGTCAATCGGCACCTTGTCGAAAGTGATTGCGGATTTGCCGGACCCCAGCAGCGGTTTGATCGGAATGGGCGTGTGGTTCAGGTAACGCTCGGACAGCGTATCCATCCCATGCCCGTGTTCGCCGCCATGCATGGCGTAAGACATCAGCATCGTGTCGTCGATTGGCGCCACGTCCACGCCATAGCGCGCGAAAATCTTGGCGTCGTATTTCATGTTCTGGCCGATTTTCAGGATCGAGGCGTCCTGAAGCATCGGTTTGAGCAAAGTTAGAGCCTCATCCAGCTGCATCTGCCCCTCGGCCAGCGCGTCTGAGCCGAACAAGTCATCCGATGCCCCATCGCGGTGAGTCAGCGGGATGTAACAGGCCGAACCCGCCTCAACACTTAGCGAAATACCCACCAGATCGGCGATCATTTCGTTCAATCCGGTGGTCTCGGTATCGACGGCCACCCAGCCGGTCTGATAAGCGCGGTTGATCCACGCCTGCAGCGCGGTTGCATCGCGCACGCATTCGTATTTCGAGGCGTCGAAAGAGATATCCTCAGCCTCGGTCACAACTTCGGGCGCAGGTGCATCAGCAATCACCGGGGCCTCGGCCCCCAGCTTGTCGGCAATTCGCTTGGTGAGGGTGCGGAACTCCATATCCGCCAGGAACCCCAGCAAGGTCTCAGCGTCGGGGTCCTGAACCTCAAGATCATCCAGCGTGAAATCCAGCGGGGTGTTTTCGTCCAACTGCACCAGTTTTTTCGACAGCTCAATCTGGTCGCGCTTTTCGATCAGGGTCTGGCGGCGTTTGGGCTGTTTGATCTCTTCCGCGCGGTCCAGCAGGGTTTCCAGATCACCGTATTCATTGATCAACAGGGCCGCCGTTTTCACCCCAATCCCCGGCGCACCGGGCACGTTATCTACAGAATCCCCCGCAAGCGCCTGCACATCCACCACCCGTTCAGGCCCCACGCCGAACTTCTCAACCACGCCGTCGCGGTCGATACGCTTGTTCTTCATCGCGTCCAGCATTTCGACGCCGCCGCCCACCAGCTGCATCAGGTCTTTGTCCGAGCTGACAATGGTCACGCGCCCGCCTGCCTCACGCGCCTGGACGGCCAGCGTGGCGATGATATCGTCGGCTTCATAGCCTTCCAACTCCTTGCAGGCGATGTTGAAGGCGCGGGTCGCCTCGCGTGTCAGAGGCATCTGCGGACGCAGGTCTTCAGGCATGGCCTCGCGGTTGGCCTTGTAGAGGTCATAGAGGTCATTGCGGAACGTGTGCGAGCCTTTGTCAAAGATCACCGCCACGTGGGTCGGCGCATCCGGTCCCGCGTTCCCTTCGACATATTTCTGCAGCATGTTGCAGAAGCCCGATACAGCGCCGATGGGCAGCCCATCGGATTTGCGCGTCAGCGGGGGCAGCGCGTGATAGGCCCGAAAAATAAAGGCTGATCCGTCGATCAGATGCAGATGACACCCTTTTCCGAAATTGCTCATGCGCGCTCTCCCTGTCGGTCAGGGATCGTTCTGCCACAGGGGCAGACGGGTGACCAGTCAGGAACGTGCCCTAACCCCCAAAGAGGCCGCTGAAAAAGTCCGAAAAACTATGCACCAGAGCCATTATGACCAGCACACCGAGGAACGCAAAAAACGCAAAGGCGAAAAACTGAAACAGAATGGCGCCAACACCGATAACCATTCCGGCGATGGCCGGGCGACGCCTTTCGTGACGCAGAAGGCCAATGACCGAAACAACAATCGCCAGCCCGCCAAGCATCGCCACACCGATTTGCAAAAAATCATCCAGATCGCGGGTTCGGGCTACAGGCTCGGGTTGCTCTGCCCCCGTGGCGGCACGCAGGGTCGATTTCCCGATCTCGGCCGCCAGTTCGCCAAGCGTGACGCCTGTAGATTGCTGAGGCGCAAACGGTCCCGCCCAAAACACAAACAAGGCGGCGAACAACGCCAAAGCAGCGAAACAGAATCCGACCCAGCCAAAAACCGGGCTTGCGCTGTCCGTTTGAGTAATCTCAGTCATCACACTCACCTAAGACGAATGCGGCACAGCGTATCACGCAAATACGGGCGCTTTTTGGGAAAAAATGACTATTGGAGCAGTTGAAGCCGATCTGTGTTTAAAAAAACATAGATGCACAAGACACCCGCTCAGGATAAATCACGCGATACTGAAGGCGCGGTTCGTCTTGTCCCAGTTCATCCCGGATTGCTGCGCAATGTGCTGCATCTGCTTGTTCAATGACCGATCATTCAGCCTGCGACTTAACGAGCGTAACGGCACAAGGTTTCGTTCCCCGTACCCATCGATCAGAAAGAACATACGTATGTCGTCACGCAATCCATAGACGATGTTTTTCCCATGGATGTCCCGACCCACAATTTGGAACTCAAAAAGCTTTCGGACAAAGATGTTCAGATCATCCAATGTCTCAGCCGTCATTTCCTGCCGCGCGCACATCGACAGCAAGTCCTGCGCTAATGCGCCATCTTCGGTGCTGATCCTCTCGACCACGACGCCGGGCCCGACATCTGTCTGCACGACACCAAAGGACCGCGCCAGTGGCAGTCTGGAAATGTCCAGACCACTTTTCAGCGCCGCCTTCATCTCGCACTCCAGCTCTTTCAAGGCGTTTCGGAATGCTGAATCGGGCAGCAGACGACGCACAGCGCGTTTCATGATGGATCTGTTGCGGCGGATTCTGGGACGCGTCACTTTGACCAGCAACTCTGGCTGGTTGGGGCAGGCATAAACGTTCCGGTGGCCGCCCTTGGCCACAATATCCCGGTCTGAAAGGTGCATGACCTGCACGGAAAAGAGCATCTTCGCGCCCTGGAATCATAAAGCTATTTCGTCAGGATATAGAGTCTTCACTCGGGCGGAAATAGGACGCGTAACAGTTTTGTGACGGGCCTACTGATCCTGATCCGCCAGCACATATTTGCAATCGCAATAGGGGCACTCAACCCAGCCGGTATCCTCGGGGATCTGCAGCCAGACCCGCGGATGGCCCAACGCACCCTCGCCGCCGTCGCAGGCAACACGAGAGGTTTCGACGATCTTGGTTTCCGGCGCTTCGATGGTCACGGCTGGCGATCCTTCTTCGGTTGTCGGCCTCGCGGGCATGGTTTAGGTGCGTTTATGAGCGATGAGCAAACCGGGGGCAAGAGCCACATGAGCGATGCGGCAATCAGGATCGAAGGGCTGCGCAAGACCTATCGTGGCGGTAAGGGCCAGCCTGAAAAGCACGCGCTGAAGGGCATCGATCTGACCGTCCCGCGCGGCTCGGTCTTTGGGCTGTTGGGGCCGAACGGGGCCGGGAAATCGACTCTGATCAACATTCTGGCCGGTCTGGTGGTGAAATCGGCGGGTTCAGTGTCGATTTGGGGGTTTGATCAGGACCAACACCCCCGTCAGTCCCGCGCTGCCATTGGCGTGATGCCGCAAGAGCTGAACCTAGACCCGTTCTTCACCCCGCGCGGCGCATTGGAGGTGCAGGCCGGGCTTTATGGCGTACCCAAGTCGCAGCGTCGCAGCGATGAAATTCTCGAACTTGTGGGCCTCAGCGACAAGGCCGAGGCCTATGCCCGCACGCTATCGGGCGGCATGCGACGACGGCTTTTGCTGGCCAAGGCACTGGTGCACCACCCCAAGATTCTGGTTCTGGATGAACCCACGGCAGGCGTGGATATCGAACTGCGCCAGATGCTCTGGACCAATGTACGCAAGCTGAACGAACAGGGCATGACGATCATCTTGACCACGCATTATCTGGAAGAAGCGCAAGATATGTGTGACGAGATCGCCATCATCAACCACGGCGAAAAGATAGCGCAGGACAGTACCGCCAACCTGCTGGGTCGGATGGACAGCCGGACGATGGTGATCCTTCCCGACAGCCCGGTCGTGGATCTGCCAACAACCGATGGTGTCGAAGCCGCTTTGCGCGATGATGGCAGCCTTGTCCTGCAATATCGCAGCTCCCAGACCAGCGCTGAACAGGTGCTGGAGGCCGTGCGCGCCGCAGGCATCCGCATCCGCGACGTGCGCACCGAAGAGGCCGATCTCGAGGATGTGTTCCTCGCCCTGACCTCATCCCGTGCCGATGATGGCCCAGCGGATGATCTGGATCAGCCGCGCCGGGGGATGCACCGGGTCAAGCTTTAAGACCGGTCGATTCGCGCCTGATAGCAGTTGTTTCGGGCGGATCGCACGTGGACATAGGCGATGTCCGCACGGGCAAAGATGTCCTTTACCGCCGCACCAATCTGATCTGTCGGGGCGATCACCCCGGTGCCATAGACGATCCGGTCATCCAATCCATACCCCTTGATCAGATAGTCCGGAGAGGTGGTCAAAATCTCGGGCAGCTCCGTGCTCTCATATCGCTTACACGGGCTGGCACATAGAAAGATCGGACCCGTTTCCGCGTAAGGTTGTGCCTCTGGAAAAGGGCGATGCGCCAATATCAGCATTTCTTGGCCTTCTGGTATGTTTTGTAGGCAATGTCGGCAGGGATTGCCCGCACCTTTGGAAACGGCGTGCTCGGGTGAGGCGCCATATGCGTCCGGCCCTCCGGCCTGAAGCGCGCGGACTTGGGGGGTGGGAAGGGCAGTGATCTTGAACATCTCGGGTCTCCTTTTTCTGCCACCCTGCCCAGAGGGGAAACTGCAATCGACCCGTTTCCTGCGCAAAGGACTCGAAAAAGAACAAAAGGTGAATATAATGTGGAATCGCCATGTATGCCGAGCTGTCGATCACGTCGAATTTCACCTTTCTCACCGGGGCCTCGCACCCCGAGGAATACATGCAGCGTGCCGTCACCCTTGGCCTGCCCGCCATCGCGATTGCCGATCACAACTCGGTCGCCGGGATCGTGCGCGCCCATACCCAGGCGCGCGAGATCGCCCGAAAGGTGCGCGAACGTGTGGAATGGGAGGGGCAGAACACGCCTATCGGCCCGCCCTGCCCCGATCACATTCCCAAACCGCCCTCCTACCCAATCCACGCGGTGCCACGCCTGATCCCTGCGGCACGGCTGATCTTCACCGACGCGCCCACCGTCACCGCCCTGCCTCTCAACCGGCAGGGCTGGGGCAACCTGTGCCGTATCCTGTCGGCGGGTCGCCTACGGGCCGAGAAAGGTGACTGTATCCTGCACCTGTCCGACCTGATGGAATTCTCCGACGGTCTGCACCTGCTGCTCTGGCCACAAGCGACCCGGCCGCAGGGCGGCGCGAGTGCTTGGCGGACACAGGCGCAAAAGCTGACGCGCCGCTTTTCCGGGCGGATGCATCTGGTGATGCACCCCAGATATGATGGCGCAGACAGTGAGTATTTCTCTGTATTAGAGACTGAATCACAACAACTCAACCTCCCCACCCTCGCCAGCGCTGCGCCGATAATGCACCATGGTACCCGTCGCAAACTGGCCGATGTACTGACCGCCATCCGACTGCGCCGCAAGGTCGACGATCTGGGCCGCGACGCTCTGGCCAATGGAGAGCAGCGCCTGCGTTCGGAAACCGAGATGCTGCGCATTTTCAAAGGCCATGAAGGCGCTGTCACCCGCGCCCATATGGTCAGCGAGCAGCTACAATTCTCGCTGGATGAGCTACGCTATGAATACCCCAACGAAGGCAGCGACCAGGAAACCCCGACCCAGCGCCTGCACCGTCTGGCCCATGAGGGGTTGAACTGGCGTTATCCGGCGGGCGCGTCCGAGAAGGCCAAGAAAATGCTGGCGCATGAACTGACCCTGATCGGCAAGCTGAAATATGAACCCTATTTCCTGACCGTCCGTGACATCGTCACCTTCGCCCGATCCCGCGATATCCTGTGTCAGGGGCGCGGCTCGGCGGCCAATTCGGTGGTCTGCTACTGCCTTGGCATCACCGAGGTCAGTCCAGAACTGGGCACGATGGTCTTTGAACGCTTTGTGTCCGAGGCGCGGGACGAGCCGCCCGATATCGATGTCGATTTCGAACATGAACGCCGCGAAGAGGTGATCCAGCACATCTATGACCGCTATGGCCGGGAACGCGCGGGCCTCTGCGCCACGGTCGTACATTATCGCGGCAAACGCGCCATCCGCGAGGTGGGGCGAGCGATGGGGTTGACCGAGGATACGATCTCGGCGCTCTCGTCACAACTATGGGGGTTCTTCTCGGCCAAAGGTCTTGAAGCCGAACGCATGCGCGAGATTGGCCTTGATCCCGACGATAAACGCCTGAAACAGACTCTAATGCTGGTCTATGAGATTGACGGCTTCCCCCGTCATCTGTCTCAGCATGTGGGTGGGTTCATCATCACCGAAGGGCGGCTGGACGAACTTGTCCCCATCGAAAACGCCACGATGGAGGATCGTACGGTTATCTGCTGGGATAAGGATGACATCGATTCCTTAGGTATTCTGAAAGTCGATGTGCTCAGCCTCGGGATGCTGACCTGTATCCGCAAGGCGTTCGATCTGATCAGCCAGCACCACCAGACGGGCTATAGCCTCGCCACCCTGCCGCCCGAGGATCCGGCGGTGTATGACATGCTGTGCAAGGCGGACAGCGTCGGCGTGTTTCAGGTGGAATCGCGGGCTCAGATGAACTTTCTGCCCCGCATGCGACCGCGCAATTTCTATGATCTGGTGATCGAGGTCGCCATCATCCGCCCCGGCCCCATTCAGGGCGACATGGTTCACCCCTATATCCGCCGCCGGAACGGAGAGGAGGAGGTCAGCTTCCCCTCGGACGCGTTGGGCGAGGTGCTGGGCAAAACGCTGGGCGTGCCGCTGTTTCAGGAGCAAGCCATGCAGATTGCCATCGTGGGCGCGGGGTTCACCCCGGAACAGGCGGACCGGCTACGGCGCTCGCTGGCGACGTTCAAGAAACATGGTAATGTCAGCGAATTCCGGGCCCTGTTTCTGCGCGGGATGGAGCGGAACGGCTATGAACAGGATTTTGCCGAGCGCTGTTTTTCGCAGATCGAAGGCTTCGGCTCTTACGGTTTTCCCGAAAGTCACGCGGCCAGCTTTGCGCTACTGGTTTATGCCTCAGCCTGGATCAAATGCCACCATCCGGGGATTTTCGCCTGCGCGCTGCTGAATTCGCAGCCGATGGGCTTCTATGCCCCCGCCCAGATCGTGCGCGATGCGCGCGAACATGGTGTTCAGGTGCGCCCGGTCTGTATCAATGCCAGTTTCTGGGACAATGTGATGGAACCCGACGGTCACGGCGGGTTGGCCCTGCGGCTGGGGTTCCGTCAGATCAAAGGCCTGAGCGAGGAAGATGCCAGCTGGCTGACCGCCGCGCGGGGCAATGGCTACCATCAGGTGGATGACGTCTGGCGACGCGCCGGGCTTGGTCCCTCGGTGATCGAGCGGCTAGCTGAGGCCGATGCCTTCTCCGCCTGCGATCTGACAAGGCGCGAGGCGTTGTGGCAGGCCAAAGCGATTGCCACCGCCAAGCCCCTGCCCCTGTTCTCGCAGGATCTGGAAGGCGAGGCGCTGGACGAGCCTGCAGCCTATCTGCCGCAGATGACGTTGGGCGAGCAGGTGGTCGAGGATTACGTGGCCACCCGCCTCAGCCTCAAGGCGCATCCGGTGGCTCTGATACGGCATCTACTGACGCCAGAGCCGCGCGACAAAACCACACCTGTTGCGTGACGTCTGAACCGGGTATCCGCCCGGAACAGAGTCGAAAACGGACCAAATATGACCCGCCCCACCCTGCCGCCGCGCTTTCCCGCGACCCCGGACCAAATCAACGCGCAGGTCCGTGCCTTTTACGCCCGCGTACGCGAGGATGCGGTGCTGGGGCCGGTCTTCAACGCACATGTCCACGATTGGCCAGCACATGAGGACAAGATCGCCGCCTTCTGGAGCAACGCCATCCTGTATGAGCGTAGCTATGACGGCAATCCGCAGCGGGTCCATATCGAGCGGCCCGACGTGCAGCCCGACATGTTCGCACATTGGCTGGATTTGTTCGAAGAGGTCGCCACCCAGACCTTACCCCCGGAAACCTCCACACCATGGGTCGCGCTGGCCCGAAGAATCGGCGTGGGAATGAAGGCCGGTGTGCAATCTGCACGCCAACCCAAAGACGCACCTCCCATCCTGCGTTGATCCCAGGGCATGGCAGCTTTGCCATGTTAGCGGTAAAATAAGGGCTATGCGGGTCGGCCAAATGGGTTTACTCAGGGGTACGACAGCCCCATTACGCTGCGCCCCTACACCGACACATCACCCGAGGCCGCCTCATGAGCACTCAGAACACCACCCTTCGGGGGCTTGGCTATGCGTTTGCGGGCTTTGCGGTTTTTGCCAGTCATGATGTGCTGATCAAAGTGCTGGGTAGCACCTATTCGGTGATGCAGATCATCTTTTTCGCAACGCTGTTTTCCTTTGTGCCGATGGCGGTGACGATCCTGACCGACCGGACCACGGGCAATTTCCGACCACATCATCCGTGGCTGGTCCTGCTGCGCTCGGCCCTGATGGTGACGTCCATGGTCTGCGCCTTCTACGCTTTCTCGGCGCTGCCGCTGGCCGAGGTCTATTCGCTGCTATTCGCCTTCCCTCTGTTCGTCACTGTCCTGTCGATCCCAATCCTGGGGGAAGTCGTGCGCGCACAGCGTTGGGCCGCCGTCGGCTGTGGCCTGATCGGAGTTCTGATCGTCCTGCGCCCCGGTGCAACGGACATCACTCTGGGCCACCTCGCGGCCCTGACTGCAGCGTTTTCCAGCGCGTTAGGGTCTGTTTTGGTGCGCAAGATCGGGAATGAGGAACGCTCGGCCGTGCTGATCCTATATCCGATGCTGTTGGCCATTGTGGTCATGAGCTTGATGCAACCCGCCGTTTACCAACCTCCCTCGCTGCTGCATCTGGCGATGATGGCGCTGGTGGGCGTGTTCTCGGTCGTCGCACAACACTTGATCATCCTTGCCTATCGAGCTGCGCCCGCTGGGGTCGTCGCCCCCAGCCAATACAGTCAGATCATCTGGGCCACATTGTTCGGCATGGTCTTTTTCAACGAGCGGCCCGATGGCTGGGTCGCCGTTGGGGCCAGCATCATCATCGCCTCAGGCGTCTATGTGGTCTGGCGCGAAAGCCGGGCGAACACCTCGTCGGTCAATACCCCGGTTCTGCGGGTCCGCTCGCCACGCTCTGACACCGGCGCAAGCCGTCCCGGCAAATAAAAACGGCGCGCCATTCACAGCGCGCCGTCCTCAAAATCGCAGATTGAGGGCCCTAGTAAACCACGACCGAGCGGATGCTTTCGCCCTTATGCATCAGGTCGAAACCGTGGTTAATGTCGTCCAGACCCATGGTGTGGGTGATCATCGGGTCGATCTCGATCTTGCCTTCCATGTACCAGTCGACAATTTTCGGCACATCGGTCCGGCCCCGCGCACCGCCAAAGGCCGTACCGCGCCACGAGCGGCCCGTGACCAGCTGGAACGGACGGGTCGAGATTTCGGCTCCCGCAGGCGCCACGCCGATGATGATCGATTCACCCCAGCCCTTATGCGCCGATTCCAATGCGGCACGCATCACGCCCACATTGCCAGTGGCGTCAAAGGTGTAATCCGCGCCACCTTTGGTCAGGTTGACCAGATAAGGCACCAGGTCGCCTTCAACTTCGGTCGGGTTCACGAAATCGGTCATGCCAAACTTGGTCGCCATCTCGACCTTGGCGGGGTTCAGGTCAACGCCAACGATTTGATCGGCCCCGGCCAGACGCAGGCCCTGAATGACGTTCAACCCGATACCGCCCAGACCGAACACGATGGCGCGGCTGCCGATTTCCACCTTGGCAGTGTTGATCACAGCGCCGATCCCTGTGGTCACACCGCATCCGATATAACAGATCTTGTCGAAGGGCGCATCCTCACGCACCTTGGCCAGCGCGATTTCCGGCAGAACCGTGTGGTTCGAGAAAGTCGAGCAGCCCATGTAGTGCAGGATTGGATCACCATCCAAAGTCGAAAAGCGCGAGGTCCCATCCGGCATCAGGCCCTGCCCCTGCGTTTCACGGATCGCCTGGCAAAGATTGGTCTTGGGGTGCAGACAGTATTCGCACTCCCGGCATTCCGGGGTGTAGAGCGGGATCACGTGGTCGCCCGGTTTCAGGCTGGTCACACCGGGGCCGACCTCGACCACGATGCCTGCGCCTTCATGGCCCAGAATCGCGGGGAACAGCCCCTCGGGATCCGCGCCCGACAGGGTGAATTCATCGGTGTGGCAAATGCCGGTGGCCTTGATCTCGACCAGAACCTCACCCGCCTTGGGGCCTTCGAGGTTCACATCCATCACTTCCAAAGGTTTGCCTGCCTGAACGGCGACGGCGGCACGGGTGCGCATATTCGGTGTCTCCCTGTCACTTTTGCCTCGACCCTGCGTCAATTGCCGGGCGTTTTCAACTGCGCTTTGATGCCAGCTTTGCTAAACATCTGATATTGCAGAAACGACATTGCCGGAAAGAGGAACGCCAATGCACCGTTTTATTCCCACGCTGGCCCTGCTGACCGCCTGTGCCCAGCCCCCCGCGCCCGAGGATGCGCCCCTGTCGCCCGAACCCGCCCCGGTCGATCTGGCCTTTTGTCAGGGCGAAGCTGTTGCAGGCTCTGTCGGTCAACCGGTCTCGACCATTCAGGCCCAGTTGCCCGAACGGTCCCGCGTTCTGGGGCCGGGTGATCTGGCCACGCAGGATTACCGCATCGACCGGCTGAATGTTTTTGTAGATGAGACCGGGATCATCCAACGCCTGACCTGCGGGTAAGCGTGGACTCGGCGGGCGATTCTACGATAAGAACAAAATGGGAACATTTTGATGTCTGCCAATGCCAAAACGCCGAATACTCTCGCTCTGGTTTCCCCGTCTGGGGGCTGAACGGCTGATCCGCGCTGCGCGGGGGCTGCAAGATGGGCCTTTGGCTGTGGTGACTGAGCAGTCGAACATGCAGGTGATCACATCCCTGAACGCGGATGCGCAGACCGCTGGTCTGCGCGTGGGCCAACCAGTGCGCGACGCTCATGCCATGTGCGCCAATCTGGTGACACGCCCCCGCAACGCCCCGGCCGAGGCTGCGTTTCTGACCGCCCTGCGTCGGTGGGTAGGCAAGTTCAGCCCATGGGTTGCCGAAGAAGCCCCCGATGGCCTGATCGTGGATCTGTCAGGCTGCGCGCATCTGTTCGGCGGGGAAGAAGCGTTGTTGAACGTGATCGAAACCGACTGCGCAGATATGGGGCTGAGCGTACAGATGGGCATCGCCGACACGCTGGGCGCGGCCTGGGCGCTGGCGCGCTACGCGGGGCAACAGGCCACCTCCGACCGCAATGGCGACGCCATCAGCCAAGAGGCTCGCGCCACCCGCGCCCGCGCCACCAAGCGGCGGCACTGGACCAAGGGCGGGGCCGCACCGCAAGTGGTGGCTGTGGGCAGTGGCGCGCGGATCGCAGCGCCGGGGCAATCCTATGGCGCGCTCAGCCCGCTTCCCATTGCAGCGCTGCGGCTTGAGGATCAGGTGGTCGCACAGCTGAACCGTCTGGGCCTGCGCAGGATCGGCGACCTACTGGGGCAGCCGCGCGCGTCGCTGGCGCGGCGATTTGGGCGGGGACTGGTGCTACGGCTGGATCAGGCGATGGGCAGCGCGCCCGAGCCGGTCTCGCCCGCCCGACCGCCGCATCACTTTGCGGTGCGGATGACCCTGCCCAACCCGATCGGTCTGACCGAAGACGTCATGGCCGCCATCGACCGCGTTCTACCGACGCTCTGCACCAAGCTAGAGGAGAAAGCGCGCGGGGTGCGGACTCTGCGGCTGGAAGCCCATCGCGCCGATCAGGCGGCTGAGATCATCGAGGTCGGGCTGGCTCGTCCAACCTATGATAAACACCGCATTCGCCCTTTGTTAGAGATGAAAATCGACCAGATCGATGCGGGCTATGGCATCGACATGCTGCGACTTGAGGCGGTGCAGACGGAACCCATCCACGCCCGCACCATGGCCGGTCATGCCGAGGCGCGCCGCGTCGCCCGCAACCGATTGGACGGTAACACCGCTGTCGAAGACCTGATCGGAAAACTAGGTGCGCGGGTCGGGCTGGAGGCGATCACAAGGCGGCACCCGGCGGCCTCGCATATCCCCGAGAAAACCGCACAGGTGCTGGCTGCTGCGTGGTCCGAACCCGCGCAAGACTGGCCTGCACCACCGCGTCCGCGTCCCTTGCAGATGTGGCAACCCGAGCCAGTAGCCGCTCCAGATACCCCAGACGTGCCAGACACATTTCGCTGGCGCGGGCGAAACTGGCAACTGACACAAGCCACCGGGCCGGAACGGATCGCACCGGAATGGTGGCTGGATGACCCTAACTGGCGCAGCGGCGTGCGCGATTACTGGGTGGTTGTGACCGAACAGGGCGAGCGGCTGTGGCTGTTTTACGGCCACGGCGGCACCATGTCGGCGGGCTGGTTTTGCCATGGTCAGTTTGGATAAACCCCTGATTAGAGTCTACTTACCGCGATACACCAGCCAATCCGGCAGGTAATCAATCAGCCGGATCACCCAGGAAAACGGCGCAGGGAAATCGGTGCGGAACCGGCGACGCGCCATGGCTTTGGCCACGCGATCCGCCGCGTCCTCGGGCGTCATCAGCATGGGCATTTTGAAACTGTTCTTCTCGGTCAGCCGGGTCTTGATGAACCCCGGATTGACGATCCGTACGGTTACACCCGATCCGGCCAAATCATGTCGCATCGTCTCGGCCAGCGACACCAGCGCCGCCTTGCTGGACGCATACCCAATCGCCGCTGGCAGACCGTGATAACCAGCCAAAGACCCGATCAGGGTGATATCCCCGCGCCCTGTCTGGACGAACCCCGGCACGGTTTCCCCCAGCACCCGCATGGCCCCAAGATAGTTCACATCGACCATCCTCAGCGCGCTTTCCGTATTCCAGTCACCACTCCGCATGGGATCATAGGCACCAGCGTTATAGACCAGCCCATCGACTGAGCCGGCCTCGGCCGCTGCCGCACAAACAGACTCTAAATCAGTAACATCCATCGCAATCGCACGGGCGTTGGGCAGGGTATCGCAAATCTCGGCCAGACGCTCTGCGTTGCGGGCCGACAGGATCAGATGCGCGCCCTGGCGGCTGAGGGTCTCGGCCAGAGCCCGCCCCAGCCCTTCACTGGCGCCGATGATCCAATATGTCTTTCCGTCAAAGCTGCTCATTCCGGGACCGTTTCATATGCTTTTCTGTTTTACGACCGCCGAGGGGTGCCGGATCACAGGCGGGACAGATAACGCACCTTGTAACCCGATGTCACAACCTAGTGCATTTTCGAAATTCTTCTAACCCGATTGATCCACCCAAGCCTATTCTGCGTATCTTATTGTAATACGTTACAGAACGAGGCTTGAATGTTCGACGAAACCCGGAGCGGCCGGAAAAAAATCGCAGTAATAGGCGCAGGCATCTCGGGTCTCTCCGCAGCTTACTACCTGTCAGAAAACAATGACGTAACCGTGTTTGAGGCCGAATCCCGGCTGGGCGGTCACGCGCGCACGGTTATGGCGGGAAAGAACGGCGATCAGCCGGTCGATACGGGTTTCATCGTATTCAACTACGTGACCTATCCTTATCTGACCGCCTTGTTTGATGAACTGAACGTGCCGGTTATTAAGTCAGAAATGAGCTTTGGTGCCACCATCGACAATGGCCGCATCGAATACGGGCTGAACAATCTGCGCACCCTGACCGCGCAGAAACGCAATCTTGCGCGCCCCGCATATTACAAGATGATCGCCGACATTCTGCGGTTCGGTAAAGAGGCCCCCGAGGCCGCACAAGACGACGACACCACGATCGGAGAGCTAGTGGATCAGCTGCGCCTCGGCCATTGGTTCCGCCACAATTACCTGATGCCCATGTGCGGCGCGATCTGGTCGACTCCGGTTGAGTTTGTGGATCAGTTCCCGGCCCGCTCGTTGGTGCAGTTCTTTCGCAACCATGCGCTGCTGGCCAGTGGCCGCGCCAAACAGCATCAGTGGTACACTGTAAAAGGCGGCAGTATCGAATATGTGCGTCGCATCGACGCCGCGTTGCGTGCGCGAGGGTGCGAGATCCGACTGGCCGCGCCGGTGGATCACGTGAAACGCGATGGCGACGGCGTTACCGTCCACAGCCAAGGGCACGGGGACCAGTTTGACGAGATCATCCTGGCCACCCACTCCGATCAATCGCTGGCCATTCTGGGTGACAGCGCGACCGAGGGCGAACGCGTTGCACTTGGTGCAATCCGGTATCAGCCGAACACAGCGATCCTGCATTGCGACGAACGCCAGATGCCCCGCCGGCGTGCCTGCTGGTCCAGTTGGACCTATCGGTCGCAAGCCGGAAATGTTGGCGTAACCTATTGGATGAACCGTCTGCAGAACATTCCCGACAGCGATCCGCTGTTCGTGTCGCTGAACGCTTCATCAGAAATTCCTGCGGATAAAATCTATGATCAGGTGGAATTTGCGCACCCGGTCTTCGACAAAGCGGCCCTGAAGGCACAAGGGCAAATCCGCGCGATGCAGGGACAGAACCGAACTTGGTTTGCCGGCGCCTATAACAGGCACGGCTTTCACGAAGATGGGATTGCCAGCGCGATGCATGTGGTCGAGCGCTTGAATGGCACCCAACACACATTCGGAGCTGACAATGAGACTGATGCACAAAACGCAGCCATCGTGGCCTCGGCAAGCGTCTGACTTCTATCGGGCGACGCTCTTGTCCTTGGCGCTGCTGATGCCGGGCGGCCTGCTGGCCGCTACCGGACTGAATGAGCTTGACGATCCGCAACTGCGCGGCACGGCTACCTATCGCTATCTTGGGCTGCCGCTTTACAACGGGCGGCTTTTCACCCCGGGCGGCGCGGCGTTCGACTGGAACAAGGATTTCGCGCTGGAACTGCAATACCGCCGTAACGTATCAAAAAAGGTGCTGATCAACTCGACCCTGGACGAGATGGACCGCATCGGGCGCTCCGCCCCTGTGCGTGATCAGCTTGAGGTCTGCTTCAAGGCCGTGAAAAAGGGCGATCGCTATCTGGCAGTTTCGGACGGGCCAAATGAGGTATCCTTCTGGCTGAACGGCGCAAAAACCTGCACCATGCGCCATCCGGGCATCAAGCGCAGTTTCATGTCGGTGTTTCTGGGCGAGAAAAGCCGCTCGGCCGCGTTCACGCAGAAGCTCAAAGGTCAGTAATGTTGTATCCGAGGGTCAGCCTCTATGCGCTGATGCTCGCGGCGGCGGGCATCCCGCTTTACATCCACCTGCCGCGCTTTGCTGCCGTAAACCTGGGTATGGGGTTGGGGGTAATCGGGACGGTGTTATTGCTGATCCGCCTGATTGATCTGGTACAAGATCCGCTGATCGGATGGGCCATCGACCGCTGGCCGGGGGCGCAGCTTGCCTTCGCCGCCGCCGCTGCACTTGGATTGGCCATCGGGTTTCCCTTGCTGTTCGGTTTACCCAATGGGGCCAGTGTCGCCGCATTAGTGTCTGTTTTGATCCTTTTGTTCTCGGCCTACAGCCTCGGCACGATCCTTCTCTATGGCCGCAGCGCTACGCTTGCCAAGCGAACCGATGCACAAGAGCTTATGACTCTGGCTGCGTGGCGCGAAGGCGGACAGCTGACAGGGGTCATTATGGCGGCCATCGCCCCGACTGTGTTCCTGGCGCTTGGGGCCGGCGGGCAGGGCTATCCCGCTTTTGGACTGTTTCTTGGGGTGCTGGCCCTTCTCACCCTGGCGATGACCGTTCCAATCTGGCGGCGCGCGCCGATCACCGGACAAGGGATATCTCTGGCGGGGCTTGGACAGGCTGGCGCGTTGCGTCTTTTGGTTCTGGCGCTGGTGAACAGCCTGCCTGTGGCCATCACCTCGACTCTGTTTCTGTTCTTTGTTGAAGACAAGCTGCAACTGCCGGGCAAAGCGGGCCCACTGCTGATCCTGTTCTTCCTCAGCGCAGGCGTCAGCGTTCCGCTTTGGGCGCGGCTGAGCAAGCGAATTGGCGCAAAACAGACTCTGATCATAGCCATGCCTCTGTCTATCGCGGGCTTTATTGGGGCGGCCATGCTGTCGGCTGGCAACCTAGCTGGTTTCGCTGCGATCTGCATCGCTTCGGGCGCGGCGTTGGGTGCCGATATGGTGGTGCTGCCCGCCATGTTCTCGGTTGTGCTGACGCGTGCAGGGCTGAATGCCTCAACCGCCTTTGGCATCTGGTCCTTTGCGGGCAAGCTGGGCCTTGCGCTGGCTGCTTTTTTCACCCTGCCGCTGCTGGAACGCAGCGGGTTCACTCCTGGTCAGGAGAACACGACCGAGGCGCTGAAAACGCTCACCCTCGCCTATGCCGTTCTTCCCTGCATCCTGAAACTCGGCGCGTTCGGACTGGTTCTGACGCTGCCTACTGAGGTCTCTGCCAAATGAAACTGCTTGTTGTTCTGCTTTTAGCCGTCTTGGCTCTGTTCGTCGCAAAGGGTCGATTTCTGAGCTTCCGATCGCAATCCCCCGCCGATTACGCTGGAACCGGCCCTGCCTTCAAAATGAAAGAGAACCTGAACGGAGAGATCCTGTCCGAAGGTCTGATCTACGGCCCCAACGGCAAAATGACCAACAGCTTTGTCGCCCGCATGGTCGGGGAATGGGACGGCAACTCCGGGACGCTGGCCGAGTATTTCACCTATTCCAACGGCAAGAAGATGACCCGCAAGTGGTACCTGACGCTGGGTACAGGCAACACGTTCACGGCCAAGGCGGATGATATCGTGGGCGAAGGGCAAGGCACGATTTCGGGTTCGACCGTCAAACTGACCTATCGGATTATCCTGCCCGAGGACTCGGGCGGGCATACACTGGATGTCACCGACTGGATGTACCTGACCGAAAGCGGCGTGATAATGAATCGCTCGGAAATGCGCAAATTTGGCATCAAAGTCGCCGAACTCGTCGCCACAATGCGCCCCGCGCCTGAGGTCAAAGCCGCGCATCTGAACGGGGCCAACGGGTATGACTCAGACAGCGAAGCAAGGCCCCTGCAATGACCCTGCGCAGGTTTCTGATCACCTTACTTGCCATCGCTGGCGTCGCTGCGCTGGCGTCATGCTCGGCCAAACCGCGGGTGCCCAAATCGTTCCTGTCAGACCGGCAGTTGAATCTGGAAGAGTTCTTTGAGGGTAAAACCGTCGCCTATGGCCAGTTTCAGGATGTTCTGGGCAATGTCCCACGCCGGTTCACGGTCGATATCGACGGAACATGGGACGGCACGACCCTGACCCTGGTCGAAGATTTCGTCTATGACGACGGCGCGACCGAGCAGCGCATCTGGACCCTGACCAAAACTGGCGAGGATACTTGGACGGGCACGGCTCCGGGTGTGCTGGGTACGGCTAGCGGGATTGAACGCGGCGATACGTTCAATTGGAAATACAAGATCGATCTGCCGATCAAGGACGGCACCATGCGGGTGAATTTCGACGACTGGATGTGGTTGCTGACCGATGACCGGTTGCTGAACCGCGCCTATGTCTCGCGCTATGGTGTGCGCCTGGGCGAAGTCGTACTGTTCTTCGAAAAGAAATAGAAAAAGGGCAGGCGCAAGGGCCCGCCCCAAAATCAGAATTGCCTAGGTCGACTTAGAAGTTGAAGCGCGCACCAAAATCGGCACGGATAAAGCCATCTTCGTCGCCTTCTTTGATCTCGCCGATACCGCCGCGCAGCGATGCGCCGTTGCCCAGATCGTAGATTGCGCCAACACCGATGTTGCGCTCGTCATCATCCGCGTTGCCGTCACCATAAGCGACCAACAGCGTTGTCGCGGCTCCAACGTTATACGAGGCCGAGAAACCATATGCGGTGCCATTCTCGGCATCATCCGCGACGTCATCGTCCGCCAGGAACAAAGTACCGTAGAAGTCACCCAATTCTGCACCAAGTGTCAGAACAGTAAGGCTTTCGTCGTCGCCATTCGCCAGATCTTTTTCACCATAGGCGACCGAAGCGGTAAAGGCGTCAAACGAGTATGACGCAAAAATATCCCAGCGGTCGGTGCTTTCATCAGACCCGTTCAGAGCAACAGTTTCCTGATCATATGAACCGCCAAAACTCAGGTCGCCAAGCTGGTACTGAGCGAACACCGCGTTCGCGCCCGAACCCGTCGAACTGTATTCGAGGAACTCGTAGTTGACGCCAACATACTGACCCAGGAATTCTTCCAGGCCCGGTTCATTGCCGAAGTAGTCATCCAGGTTGTCAAACGAACCTGCCACGTTTCCGGCATCGACACGCAGCCCACCGTAGAGAACTGAGAAACGCGCGCCGTTCAGGCCCGCCTCAGTGGCTTCGCCATTGCCGTTGTCTTCGTCGGCTTGCAACCGGACGCGTGCCTGAAATTCAACGCCGCTGTCCGTTTCGACAATCCCGTCGATGTTCAGACGGAACCGCGAGATTAGGATCGTGTCGTCAGTGTCAACATTTGCAGTGTCCGTCGAGGTAACGACGCCACCAGCGGTGTTGAAATTGGTAACGTCGCCAGAGCGATCTTCTTCGTAGCCGATACCAAAGCGGGCGAAGCCGCTGAACTTTATTTCCGCCGAGGCGGCACCTGTGGCCGCAATCAGTGCAGTCGATGCGATGAGGAGTTTTTTCATGGTAAATCCATAAATTTCGAGAGGAGGATGGCCGCAAAGCTGCGCCCGACGCTCCTTTCGTGGATTTACAAAAAATACGCAATATGTAATTTTTGTCCAAATACCAGCATATCGTGCTCTGTTGCATCTATGCATCCATCTGCTTCTGGCGATGCAGCGTGTGTCCCCTACTTATGAGGGTTTTGCGCATTCTCCAGACTGATAACGCAGCTGTGATCCACAAAAATCATCCTGACTTCTTGCAAATCAATCGCGTCACTCATGTTGGAAAAATCAACCTGGCACCTTGGATGTTTGACCTGCCTTGCGACGGAAATCCGATTCGACGATTGGGCAAGGCGTCAATTGCTGGTGTAGAAGAAAGACAGCTTGCGGCTTACGCCTCCCGGCGGTCGGGGGAAAGGTTCAGCGGCGCGTACCTGTTCGCGGGCAGCGCGGTCCACTTCGCGCGAGCCCGAGCTGTCAACCACTTCGACAAATTCCAGTGTGCCGTCGGGGTTGATCTGGAAAAACACCTGCGCGAACCCTCGGGCCGACACAAAGACAAGCGGTGCTCGGTTCAGATGCACCAGTACCTGCCCTTCGTAATTGGTTTCATTCGCATTGCCCGGCCCGCGACCGCCTGATCGCGTACCGCTATTGCCGGATGTGAACGCGTCGACGCCCCGGCGACGATAGGCCGTCAAAGGCGACTCGATCTCTTGTGCAGGGAAGCGCAGGTTGCTGAAATCACGTGCGCCGTTGGCGATACCCCGTCGTTGAGGAACAGGCTGCCGTTCCGGGCGCTGCGGGCGGATCGAGGTTGTGACAGCCAATTCGGTCGGCGCGTCGTTTTCAACCGGCTCCAGCGCCGTTTCGGGCAAGTCAGGTTCAATCGCCTCACTTTCCAACGGAACAACCGGAATCGCCGTCGCCTCGGGAACTGGCGCAGCTTCAGTCGGGGGCAAAGCAGCCAGTTGTTCCTGCGCCGGCTCGACAGGCTGCGCCTCTTCCAGAGATTCAGTCGATTCTGCCGCAGCATCCGGATCGCCCTCGGGCGTTTCGGCACTTTCGGCCACCTCAACAGGCGGAGTTTCGTCGGCCTCTTCGCTGGCGGACTGATCGCCATCGGTCCCGTCTACACTTTCAGCCACGTTTGGCTCGACTGGTTCAGTGGCCTCGGGCTGCACGACTTCGGCCTCTCCCAGATCCGGGGCAAAACTTTCTTCGGGGTTGTCCGACGCGACCAGCGCCTCGCTGATGGGAACCTCGGGGGTTTCGGGAATCTCTTCTTCGACCGGCTCTTCCTCGGCGGGGGGCTCGGGCGCTTCGGCCTGTTCCGGCTCAACGACTTCTTCAGCCTCCTCGGCGAGGTCTTCGAAACTACTGCCCAGCTCAACTGAGTTCTGCGCAGCCGCCTCGCTGCCGTCTTCGGCCAGTCGCGGCGCAGTATAGAGCAACCCCATCAGGTGCAGGATCAAGGACACCAGAATGGCGACGACGGCGATGACCACCGAACCCCGGATCATTGCAGCGCCTTTTCCGTCACGACAAAGACAGAACTTGCCCCAAGGCGGCGAAGCTGGCCGGTGATTTCAATCAGTCGCGCGCCCGGAGCCTCACGGTCCGGTACGATGCGGACGGCACCGGGTTCGCGCCCTTCCATATAAAGCTCGGGCAGTATGGCGTTGCCGCGAAAGCTGAGCGTTCCGTCCTTATGCAGCACCAGTGCATCCGGCGGCTCTCGCCCTTCCAGTTCCGAGGTGTTCACAAGTTCTAGGTCGGGGTCCAGAGGCGTAGCGATCGTTCCCGTGATCAGAAAGAAGATCAACATCAGGAACACGACATTGATCAAAGGAATCGTGGAGTCGCGCTTGCGACGCGGAGTACCTGAGCGGATCATTCCAGCACCAACACGCTGAGGTCTTCGCGCCCGCGCAGACGCACCAGCAAATCGACCAAACGTTGCGAGGTGGTGTCGGGATCAAGGCTGACCAGCACCTGCCCAGTCTCAACCTGTTCGGTCAGTTGATCCAACGTGACCTCGGCCCCGTTCAGCGTCAGACGGTCGGAGCCAAGCTGAACGAACAACCGCTCGGTCTGTGTGTCCGAGGGCTGGCCGCCGCCGGTCGCATTGCTCAGCTCGACCTCGGCAAATTTCGAAAAGGTCGAGGTCAGCATGAAGAACAGCAGCAACAGAAAGATCACGTCGATGAGGGGGGTCATCGACAGGGGCCGCCGGACAAAGGGCGCGCGGTTACGCATGTCCGGGCGCGGCAGCCACGGTCTGAGGTGCGTCAGGCAGTGGAATTGCTTGACCAGGCACAAGAATGGTCCGCAGCGCCTTGTCGGCAAACACCCGTTCCCGCGCGGTGCGGCTTTCGAACCAGGACAGCACCATCGAGGTGGGCATCGCCACCGCAAGGCCAACAGCAGTGGTAATCAGCGCCACCCAGATCCCGCCTGCAAGCAACGACGGGTCAACGGACGAGCCCGCAGATTGCAGGCTCTGAAACGCTTCGATCATGCCCAAAACCGTCCCAAACAGACCCAAAAGCGGGGCCAACTGCGCCACGGTGTCCAGCAAGCGAAACCCACGCTCCAATCCGGCCAGGGCCAGACCGGCCTCGGCATCCAGACGCTGATCCAGGCCGGGGGTTTCGGGCGCGTCCATGGCCACCTCGACCAGCGGGGCCAGATAGCTGCGGCTTTTGGCCAGACGCGCGCGGGCGGTTTGTACGTCGCCGTCATCCCATGCCGCCAGCGCCTGCGACAACACCCGGTGCCGCCCCACGCCCGAGGCTGCAAATTGCCAGAGTTTGTAAAGGGTCACCGCCAGCGTCACCACGGACATCGCAATCAGGATCGCAACAACCGGCCCGCCGAGTTCAAGGATCTGTTCTATTGCCTGTATCATCCCAACACCTCTGTATCGGTCCGGCTGCTCAGCGTCAGGGCGGCGTCACAGATCGGGCTGTCGGCACCGTCTACAAGACAAGAGCTTGTGCCATTGAAGAGCACCTGCCCCACCCCGGCGCAGGTGATACCGGTCAGATCGAACTGACGCACCCGCACGCGATCCTTTGGCATATCGCGGAATGAAAACAGCGTCAGACGCTCGACCGTACCTTCCGCATCGAAGATCACGGTCTGAAAGCTGGCCGTCTCAATCGCGGTGCCGGTGTCGTTTTGCACCACAAAGGTCAGCCGACAGGCCTCACCAGTATCCTGCGTAGTGTTGAGTTCGATCTGCAATCCGCCCGTTTGGGCCTGATCAGATTGCGCCATCGCTGCAAAAGGCAAAGTGCCGATCAGAACAGCGGCAACTGTCCGACGGAGAAACAACATGCGCGTGCTCCTGATTTGTTTCTTGCGGTCCGAAGGCCTGCGACGTTCCGCCGACATTCAGTTACACATATCCAACACAGTCTGTAGGTGAAAGCCATCCCGACAGCTTTGTGATTTGGCGCAAAGTTCCGCCACCGCACCGCCCGATGTCACTGCGATGTGACTAGGGCGCAAGCCAGCAGCCATTCCAGCGCGTTGGATTTCATCCCGTGTTCAGCCGTTATGGCGATGCTGCGGCTTTCGAATATCTGTGCATATATTGGCCAGTCGTCCTGACTGAATGGATAAATTGCGCCCTCGACCTTTTTAAGTTCCCATTCGTTTAGCTTGCCACCCGCCACGCCAAAGCTGATCTGACCGGGAATGGTTTCATCACCATAGTGGTCGGTAAGCAAAGGGTCGGCAAAGCTGCGCTGACCCAGCCCCTGCACGAAACTGACATTGGCCGGGTTGCAGCCCATCCCGAACCACATCCCCTCGACCGCCGCTTCGTATAATTCCGCAGGGATTTTGCCCGTTGCCGCGTATTGCAGCGCAATCTGCCCCGCCCGCCAGTTCGAGCCGGGGCCAAACCGCAGCCATCCCCGCCCCCAAACATAAGAATCCGTGTTGTGCAGCCCGAAATCCTGACCCATCCGCTTGCCGTTCAAGGCGCGGTATTTGATCCAGTTTTCGATCGCGGCAACCAGCTTGGCATCCGTGGCCCGCCCTTCGCGCCCCGCCTTGACGTAGTCTAAATAAGAATTGGCAAAAAACTCTGGTCGCACGCCCTCCAGCGGGGTCTCGGCACGGGGTTCGAACGGGTTGAAATCCTCGAACACCTGCCGCGTGGCGGCATGACCTGTTGCACGGTATAAGACCGAGGCCGAGGCGATACGCGCGCGCGAGACATCGGCGCGCGGATCGCCCTGCCCGTCCTCATTTTCAGGCACCGGCTGTTGTTCCGCCCAAAGCCAGGCACGAAGCGCTTCGTCGATCAGCGCATCTCCAAGGGCCGCGTCCCCGCAAACCGTCTTGATCACATGGCCCAGCTTGGCGGCCCCATGGGCAAACCGATACGCAGCCCAGTCCTCCGGCGCATAGGCATACGTCACCTGAACCGGGTTCCACGAGACCGAGCCCAAAATCCCGCTGCTGGAATATTCAACGCCACCGATGATCCCGCCATCCGGCAACTGCGTGCGCCGCCAGATCGAGGCCCCCCACAGCGCCTCGTGGATCAGATCTGGCAGTACGGTTTCACCATCCCCCCGGTCCAGGTCATTCTTTCGAGCTGCAACATCACCATGCGCGAAAGGTTTTCCGCTTTCTGGCAGGTTCAGTGCCAAAGCGCGGATATGGGGGTAGGTCTCGACCAGATCGGCCATGTGATAGACCACGTTCATATGCTGGATACGGCGATCCCAGTCACCCGCATCGTGCCAACCGCCCCACGCCTCCGGGTTCGCAGTCATCTGGGACGCGTCGGGGTAGTCTTCGACCCCCAAGGCCTCGGCCTGTTGCGCCAGGGATTTCGCGGCCGAGGCCTTGCCATACCCTTCGCGCGTGTCACCCAGTTTGACGCCGGTCTGCCAGACGGTCAGCCCATCTTCGGGATGACCGTTGCGCGGGCGGGTGCGGCCCTCGCCATATGGATCTGTGATCGCGCAGCCTGATCTTTGGTGGAAATACCACCGCGCCGCCAGCCGCAACGCCCCGTCATAAACCCTTTGCGTCACATCGAACGGAAACGACTGCCCGACCCCGTCGACCTGAATGTAGTACGATCCGATGTGATCAAGGTCCGAGAAATCGGCCTCATATACATCGCAGCCATTATAGTTAAGGTCCTGCCCATGCGGCTCGGACCCCGGTTTGGCCAGTCGCAATCGCCCCGATCGCAGTTCGGCCCCGTCCTCAGTCGAGATCAGGCGCCAAACCGTCTGTTCGGACAACAGCGCATCGGTATTGCCGCCCTGATTGTTCATGTCATGACCCCACCAGCTTCCGACATAGGCCTTTTTAGGGCCTAGTATTGGATAGCCTTGCTGGCAGAGATAGATGGATTCGCTGAACGTCTCGGCCTGTTTCCGCGCCGCGGTTTTGGTCACAGACGGCCCGTTCAACGAGACAGTCGCACCGTCGGGAATAACGCGGTCCAGCACAAAGGTCAGTTGGTGCCGCTTGGTGCTTTCCCATCGCCTGACACCAATGGCGCGCGTCGCAACAGGGGTGGTTTTTCGAAAAAGCGACCGGATCGTCGCGGGCTGACCGTCGACCTGAACCTGCCATTGCGCGGGCTGGTCGGCCAAGGCGGCGGTCGGCGCCTCTTGAGGGCCTTGGCGAAAACCGCCTTTGCGGCTGCCCTTGGTTATCTGTGGCCATGGAGTAAAAAACTGCGGCTGTGTTTCGCTTTGACGACCCGAGAAATTGCCCTTTTCCCCGTTCAGCTTACCACGCGCGCCAAAGGCATTGCCCGTATCTAGGGTCCAATTAGCCCGGTCCTGCGCCGTCACGACAATGGGTCGCGGCAGGTCGAACATCGTATCCATCACCGTCAGTTGGACCACGCAATCGCCCAAAAAACCCATAACAGGGTCTGGTAGCTCGCCTGCTGCGACACTGGAAACCAGCGTGTGGGCAAAGGGCGCAGACAAGGTCAGAGCCGTTCCTTGCAGCAATACTGCGCGCCGTGTGAGTCCCATTGGCTGTATTCCTTGCTTCGATGCGACTGTTTTACACCCTACGATCAAGACTGCGAACAAAGCGCCAGATCAATTTTGGGCGAAACAGGCTGTCAGGATACATAATCACTCCGCGCAGCCCTTCCAACAAGGCCACAGGTTTGCGGCCATATTGGAACTGATTGCGGACATTGGACCAATAGCGGTCAATCTCACGCGCGCGCAGCAGACGCCGCAGCTGCGCGCCGAATTTCTGCTGCATTGCGGGATTCTTGGCGATCTTTTCGATGCAAGGCGCCATCTGGGTAAACCCCGTGTCGCGGGTCTGAAAATTCGCCCCGGTGGCCACCTGCCGATACAGCAACAGCGCAGGGCCCGGCACCACCTCAAACCGACCTTCCAGCGCGACGCGACTCCAGAACTCCCAATCCTCGCCGTTTTTCAGGCTGGTGTCATAGCCCCCGGCCTGTCGCGCTGCTTGCGTTCTGAGAGCCAGCGCGCCACCATTGACCACATAATTCTTGCGCAACAGTGCCGCCAATTGATCCTGTTCGGGGATCAGCGCGCGATTGTCCGCGCCGCGCAAATCTTCGCCGTCGACGTTGATCCGCTGAACGCCCGCAACGGCACCAACCGCGTCGCTGTTCGATAGCGATGCGTGGAACCGCTTCAACGCCTCAGAATGCAGCAGATCATCCGCATCCAGAAACAGAACAAACGCGCCACTGGCTTGTTCAAGCCCCAGATTGCGGGCGGCGCTGACGCCTTTTGCCGGGCCTGACACTGGCCGAAACCGGGCATCCTTCTGTGCGTAAGCATCGAAGATGCGTCGTGTGCCGTCGGTTGAGCCGTCGTCGATACAGATCACCTCGAACGCGGTTAGGGTTTGGCTGCTGACGCTGTCGAGCGTCTGCGTCACGAACCGTTCCATGTTGCGGGCGGGGATGATGATTGAAAACTCGGGCACGGGGTCGGTCATTTCAGCCGCCTCCGACCCGGTCGACCTGCACGGCCGAAGCGCTGTATTCGGCAAACTCCACCCGCATCAGGGCAGCCAGCATCCCGGCGCCACGATAGATCTCCAACAAGCCCCGATACCATCTGGGTTTCGAGCCGAACCCCAGGCACAGACATATCACACAGCCCCATCCGATGGCACCCACCCCTTTGACCGCACGCATTGCGACGCCTTTGCGCCGGATCAGGGCGATGCGCCCCAGCGTGTTGCCCTTGCGAAACCAGCGCCGTCCCAGCCATTTCAGCGTCGCGCGGTTTTCAGGCACGTCGTCCCAGACCATTGCCTGCGCCGCCGCCCGGATCACACCGCCTGATTGGCGCATGCGCGAAAAAAACTCTTCGTCCTCGCCGCCGGTGATATTGAACCGGGTATCAAAGCGCATGTTGCGGTCGCGAATGACGCGTGCATCGGCCATCGAGTTATTCGTCGCCGCTGACACCAGCGCAGCGCCCTGCTCATACGGCCCCATTCGAAACAGGTTCAGCGCTTCGACCCAGCCCGGCGGAGGGGTTCTGAACCTCGGCTCGACCGGGCCCTGCGCAGCAATCGTGTCCGGCAGTTGCATCGTGTCCAGCATCTGCAGAAGCCATTGGTCCGAGACCGCCTCATCATCATCCAGAAACGCGATATAGTCCGCGTCGGACGGCGCCTCGGCCAGCGTCCGGTTCCGGGCCGAAACAATGCCGCGTGCGGGTTCAATCACATAGATAACCGGCCAACGCGTAAGGGCGTGAATATCCCCTAACTCTGCTTGCGCCGTGGCTTCGGGCGCGTTGTCGGCAATCACGAGCGTCACGCGCGCATCCCGACCCTCAAGTTTTTGCGCGTTCAGACTGTCGATCAGCGCCTTCAGCCCATGAGGCCGCAGGTAGGTTGCGATACAAATGGCAACATGAGGTCGCGTGCTATGGTGGGCATCAGCGCTCATAACCCGCCTGCTCCAGCGCCTGTCCGGCCAACTTGTCGAACCGGGCTTTCTTGCTGTCCGGCCACTCGGCCCAGCGCTTTACCGGGTTGAAATCCGCGGTCTTTGCCTGCGGTTGCCAACGCTGTTCGTTCGCAGCGGTTGAACGCGAGGACCCCCGCACCGGCATCTTGTCGATCTCGGCCCAAGGAAAGCGCGCGGCCTCCAGCCCGATATGGTCCAGCATCTGCTGCACGTGGCTGGGCGTATTGCCGACGATATCCTCGTATCGGACAACCATCGTATCAGCGTTTTCATTAGGGCCGCCGCTGCTGAAACTCAGAATCGCCTCGGCCCCCAAACGCCATTCATCGGCCAATTGGCGGAAATTTTTGCTTCGCAGGGAAAACCGCGAGAACGTTCTGAGTGAGGAGTCCAGCACGTCCCGCCCGTCCCTGAGACACAGGATTATCTTGGCGTCGGGAAAGATATAGCGTGCCAGCGACAGGTCCTGCACATGCGGGCATTTTAGTAGTATATGCTGCCCCTCGGCCTGCGCCTGCAACTCGCGGAACCATGCCCCAGCCAGCATGGCCAGCATGTCATAATGCCCCAGCACTTCCTCATTGCGCGGGAAGTACCGCAGGAAATCACGCGAAAAGGCCGCTGCGTCGCCAGCCGCGTGAAGCAGCGGAAACTCATAGAGCCTGCCGGGATCGGCGGTGACGTCAGGGTGCATTCCCACCAGATCATGCACAAAATTCGTCCCCGAACGGGGCAAAACGCCAAAAATCAGGATCGGAGTACGGATGTCACCGCGCGCCCTGCGCGCAAGGGCGGCAAGATGTGCGCCCTGTTCGGCAGAGACTTGCGGCATGAAATCCCGGCCATCCAGAAACCGGGCCCCCAAAATGCGGCGGGTCATACGCGTGATCTGGTTGATGCGCAGGTCCCCAAAAATCCGTGCTGTATCCCGGACGCCCATATCTTACCCGTGCGTTCCCGTCTTGATCGGTGGCAAAAGTTGCCAAGTGGGCCAAGGTAGATTGTCGCGCCCGAGAAACTGCGCGACAAACTCCATGTCGTCACGGAATTGCTCGGCCAACATCACGCGAGTTTCGGGTGTGGGTGGCGGCACTTTTGTTTTCAGATGCTGTTTGTTCATAGCCAGAGCCTGTTTCAGACCTGGGACCTTCTTCATCCCTTTGACCAGCCTGGCCAACCCAAGCGAACGCAGAACGGAACCGCCTTTGCGCAGCGTGTTCTGAACGGCCTGGTTTTTGTATACGATAGTTTCGTGATGACGTTCGGTGATCGCCGAAGGGTTTTCCTCGGGCGCGACACCCAAATGTGCGCAGATGCGCCGATAGGTTCCCTGGGGATCTTTCGCCACGTCTTCGGACAGCAGGACAAGCAGTGCGCCTTTGTTGAAGTGGTCCAACCAGTTTTGCAGGTTTGCTTTGTAGTGGCTTTGCAGCGTGTAGGCTGGGTTCAGCGGCAGCGCATCTTCAAACGACGTATCGGGCGGAATGTGACCTTTGCGGATCTCGTGCAGATGATTTGAAAACGCCCGCTCGACCGGATCCCGCAGAATACAGATCAACTTGAAGTCGGGGTTATAATCCCACGCCCGTTGTGCGGCATCACGGCTGTAGAAGTAATTGGGCGAGCATTCGCCCCGGATAACGCCCGGCTCAGCCGGGTCGAAGCGGGATTCATACCATTGAAACCCCAAATCGTAACGGGCATTGAAAAAATTGAGCTCTTTCGTTTCGCTGGTCCGCACCGAAGGGTGCTCGGAAAGCACGTGATGCAACCACGTGGTGGCTGCTTTTTGGACACCAATCCCGATGAAATTTGTCTTCGTCACTCACTCATACCTTCGAAAAACAGGCCCTATGGCTTGACAACTTTACCCATGCCGTCACCGGCGTAAAAACTTTGTAAACACGTCCTTCCTGACAACGATACTCAACGCATGCGGTAGTGTATGCAAGTATCGCTTGAGCAGGTAGCCCGGACCTGTCGCGATACGGTGCAACCACTCCAATCCCATGGACTGCATCCATCGCGGTGCTCGGGCGTAGTCACCAACCACGTAGTGATAGCACCCCCCGCAGGTCACCACCCAGGCGCATTGCGTCAGCTTCGGCGCGATACGGGCGGCAAAATACTGTTCTTTCGGCTTGCCGAGCCCCACCCACAAGATATCCGCACCGCTCGCATTGATATCGGCAATCACCGCCTCTTCATCGGCAGGATCAAAATACCCGTTGCGGCGCCCGGCAATGACAAGACCGGGATACATCTCTTGCAGGCGCGCTGCGCAATCTCGGTTGATCTCTTCGGTCGCGCCCAGCAGGTAAAAGCTGAGACCGTTTTTAGCAGCGACCTTAGCCGCCGAGTGGATGAAATCTGTGGTTGCGGTACGTTCGGGCACCCCGCCCTCTCCGTGCGCCATACGAGACGCCCAGACGACGATCTGGCCATCCGCATGGATGATATCGGCCGAATCCATCACACGGGCAAATCCTTCGTCCGTGGCATAGGTGGATATGGCATGCGCATTCGAGCTGAACACAGTCACCGCACGTGTCAACGCGCCAGATCGCCGTTTGAGCACATCTTCCGCCATTGCTTTGGTCAGGTCTTCATCCCCGGCTTGCGCGACGGGTACCCCTCCGACCAATATGTGCGGCAAGCGCATTTCGACCGTCTTGTTCATCAATACTCGTTCCAAATTCACCAGGTAACACTCGACGCTGGACTCAAAGTAACAGCCGCAGCGATTCTTACTATTAAATTAGAGTTTATCTTCCGTTCATCTTGGAAATTGACCCTACTTCGCACCAATTGCAGGCAAGCCGCACCGAATTAGTCATCAATCCTCCGAAACTTAGCACATTGTTTACGACATATGCGGTTTTCTCTGTTGAATACAGGTTTGTGGGCCTATGTTTTCTGTAGTCCGTGTTTCAGATTGTTAATTAGTTATGACTGATCAGTATCGCCGAGGATTGGATGTTGAATTGACGGGTTTCGGCCAGGCTCCGGCCGGCGATCCCGAACTTAGGGTGTTGTCGAATATCGCGTGGGCGATCCGACGTTCGATCCTGTGGATATTGCTGATCGGATTTCTGGGCGGGGTGACCGCCTATCTGCTGTCCTACCTGTCGGACACGAAATACACCTCAAGCGCGAAGGTCATGATCGAGACCCGCGTTCAGACCGAAACTCAGTTTACGCCGCAGGTATCGGGCCTGCCCCTTTCCCTGACATCGCTTGAGAGTGAGCTGCAACTTCTGCGCTCGACCGATCTGATCGAAAATGTCGTGGATCGTCTTGAACTGCATACGGATCCGGAATTCTCGGGTGCTGAAACTGGCTTTACCCTTTCTCCTATTGCCTTGGCGCGCCGTTTGAAAAACGGGCTGGTCAGTGCACTCAGCGGGGGGGATGACGCGGACGAGGGTGGCGACAGTGGTCAAACCCTGGAAGAGATGCAGCGCGAAGCGACCATCGAGAAATTGCTGGAGGCACGCCGCATCGAACAGATCGGCGAAACCTCAGCCGTGTACGAAATTCGCGTCTCTGCGAAAACGCCGCAAAAAGCAGCCGTCATCGCCAACAGCCTGGCCAATGAGTACCTATTTGTCCTGACGCGCATGAAACGCGATGATCTAAGCCAGTCGCAGGAATGGTTGGCAACGCGGATCGGTCAGATTCGCGAAGACCTGAACAAGCTCATCTCGGATCTTGAGGCACATTCGGTCGAAACGCCGTATTCACCGGAGGAATACGCCACCATCAAGGCACAGCGCATCAAGGCCGAGAAACGCGCCCGGCTGGTGAATGAAGAACTGTTTGTGCTGGATGAACAGACCAACACCATCCAACTGCTCAGGGACAATGGCAATGTCGCCGAAGCGGTAGAATTCGCCGTTCAATCGGCGCTGGTACCGCAGAGCACGGCCAATAATTCAGATGACGCGCAAGCGGTTCTGGACAGTGCGTTGGAAGCAGCACAGCGCAAAACGGAAATTCTGAACGGACAGCTAGCCACGCTGAATATCAGCATCAACACGTTCAAGGACCAGCAGGTACGCCAGGTTCAGCATGACTCGGTCACCAAGCGGATCGAGAATGAGATTCTTGTGGCAGAAGCAATCTATCGTGACTTTGTTTCGCAACTGGGGCGTCGGGCCGAACAGGGTGATTACCTGGATGCAGGGGCCCACATTATCGAAACTGCACGCGCTTCGGTCGATCCATCAGAGCCGAAACGGGCGCAAATGGCGATCGGGGTCATGATTGCAATGATCTTTGGCGGCCTGGGTTTTGCCGTGATCCGCGAACTGTTCCAAACGCGCCTCAGAACCACCTATGAGCTTGAAAACACCACGGGCGTCAAACTTTCGGCAATCATTCCCGAAGTTCGAAAGGACCCCCCCTTTGAAACCTTCTTTACCAATGACGGAAAGCTGGACCCAGAGTTGCTGTATTTCGGGCGTAAGCTTCTGGCCAGCAGCGATATTGGTCTGCGCACCCTACGCAACGAGAGTGAGCTGACCACCTCTCAAGCGGCCGAGTTCTTTACCAAGAATGTCGATAGCAAACACGGCCAGCGCTTTGTCGAGAATGGGTGCATGATCTTCTCTGGCGCGTCAGCGGTACCAGATGAGGGGAAAACGTCCGGCCTACTGCTGATCGGGTCGGTCTGCGCGCAAGCCGGGTATCGGACGTTGATCATTGACTGCGACACGGTCACTTCCACCTATCGCGACCTGTCGCAACTGTCCGTCGAAGGGTTGAAACACGGGGCAAAGCACCCAGCGTCGTTTCAGGACAACATTGTCAGCACCCCGCAAGACGGACTGGATATCCTGCCGTTGATCGGACCGTTGGAAGACGAGGCTCAGGCCAAAGAAGTGGGTGAGTTCCTGTGCTCTCCGGCCTTCCTGAACCTGCTCTATTCGCTGTCCGACATGTATGAAGTGATCCTTCTGGATACACCGCCGTTGTTGCGCGCGGTCGAGTCGGCTTACCTGTCGCAAATCTCGCATCGGGTAATCCTGTTTGCGCGCTGGAACAGCACGCATAAGAACACGGTCCTGCAGGCAATGCGCGAATTGGAAAATGCGGGCGTTCGCCCCTCGGCCCTGGTGGCTACGCGGGTCGATATGAAACAGGTCCGACACTACGGCGACCCGATCCTAGGATAAAAGACCAGTCCAAAGCAAAGGGGCGGCACTCCGACCTCGCAAAACGAAGCGGGCGCGGGTCAAAGACCTCACGCCCGTTGTAAGCCAGCTGCATTTTGGTGCTATTCGGTCAGAGGGACCTCTTGCGTGATCTCCTGCACCGAGACTTCTACGCTGTCACCGGGCAACAACTGGGTCAGTTTGTCTGCACCCAACTGTTGCAGTTGCCCGTCTACGACCCGAAAGATCGTGACCGAGTAGTCAATATCCGTAATCAGGTTTTCGGTTCCGATCTCATCCGACGCGCCCGCCAGATATTTCGAGATCGTATCCATCTGATGCCGCGCATCACGGACGGACAGGCTGGCGGCGCGACGCTCTTGCAACAACCGCAGCGACCGTTCCTGATCATATTGCTCTTGATCGCGTTTCAAGCGGGTCAGGATCAGGCTTGTGGCTGCCAGATCCTCTTCAACCTCCAGCAAACGGGTTGCAGACAAAACGGTCGTACGGCGCGTATCGGCCATACGGGACCCCGGCGCGAGGCCTTTTTGGACCAGCGCAACGACGCGCGCCTCTTCCTCTTCATCGGCCGCGACAGCCTTGGCAAGCTCTACTTTCTGTTCTTCAAGAATCCGGATCCGCTCGGCCGCCTGAAATTGGGCATCTTCGAAATAGGCGCGCTCACCTGCTTCGTTTTCCTGATTGATGGTGCGAATCCGGACATGTTCTGCCACCAATTCCTTCAAGACCCTGGGAGATATAGAAACACTGGTCTGACTGGGCGGCGCCAGATCCATATCTTGCGCCAACTCGGATGAGGCGCGCCATGCAGTCACCAGCCCCTGTGCGTGTTGCAACGCAGCCTGACCATAGGTGGTCTGCCAGCGCAGCAGTTGGATCGGGTCAATGGTGACATCATCGGCCAGTAGCCGGCTCCTAACCCCCCCGGCCAAGGCAACCGCCTCGCGCGCAGTGATGGCGGGGCGAAAGTCGATCTGACCGGTGCGTGCAACATCGCCGCCGATGATAATCGGGCGGTATCCATTGCGGGCGATCTCGATCTCATCTCCGTCCAACTGGATGATATAGATCTCGCCATTCTGGTCATATTGCTTGACGATCTTGCCCGCTGCGTCCTGACGTACCAACTGCTCCAGCGCATCCGTCGACAGACCTTGCGCTTGGAACTGGCCCAGCCATTGCAGGTTGACCTCGCCATGGGCATCAATCGCCGCTTCGAAGGACAGATCTTGCAAACCCGTCAAAGTCACACGGACCTTGTCACCTGGCTCAAGGTTGAAATCCGCCGCCGCCGACATTGGCATCGCTAGCAGGGTGCACAATCCGAGCGCGCGGTACGCGGTGGACAGGCGCAACGCTGGGTTTCTAAATCTGCGTTTCATAAGCCATCATCCTATCGTCGGTCAGTTCGGGATCAGCAGCCGGTTCCGTTGCAAACGGCACCGATCGTGCGGAACAGGATTTTCAGATCGTACCAGAAGCCCAGATTTCGCGCATAATCGCTGTCGAAGATCGCCCTATGCGAGAACTCAACCTCGTTACGTTCGGACACCTGCCACAAGCCGGTGATCCCTGGCTTCATCAGCGTGTATTCGCGCCCCGGATACAATTCCTGCTGCTGAGGCATCATCGGACGTGGGCCGACAAGGCTCATGTCGCCGATCAGAACATTCCAAAGCTGAGGCAACTCATCCAACGAGGTCATACGGATGAAACGACCGAATTTTGTGACCCTCGGATCGTTGTCCAGCTTTTGTTTTGTTTCCCATTCGGACGCAGCGGTTGGACTTTCGGCCAAATGTTTCTGAAGTTGAAACTCTGCGTCAGAAACCATCGACCGGAACTTGAGGAAGTCGAACTCGCGACCGCCGATTCCAACACGGCTTTGGCGATAGATGGCAGGTCCGCCATCCAACTTCACCAAGACGGCAATCACCAACATGACCGGCAGCACAAACGGCAGACCGATTAGAACCAACAAAATATCCAGCAAACGCTTGCCTTTGACAGCGTAGAAGCTCCGCAAATTGGAGAACTCGTCACAGACCTTAATAGAACTTTGGTTTGGTTTATAAATTTCCGATTCTTCTAATTGGAAAGAACCTCGTATTTGGTTCATAATAACCCCCAAAAACTAACACAACGGACTAAAATCACGCCAACAAGTCTTCCAGCCGCGCAACACACCCGCTTGGGAATCTGCCCCAAAAAACAAGGCAAAGACCCAACGATTGACTACTATCCGCTCAATAGATTTGGGGAACGCCGCACACGAACGCGACAACCCACCCTTTGTTTTCTCCCGACTCACACATGATGTGCGGTCAGGATTTTTACCCCGCTAGATACTCGCACTAATGGTCTGATGTGACAACGATTTTGTTAACCACCTGTTAACAAAACGACCACAATTTCGTGAACATGCTAAGTAAATTGACACGCTGCCTTAAAAATGGGCTGAACTTCACCCAAAACAAACCGCTGAGGCCAGTCCAAACAAGCCTTGCCACCCTTCGCGTATTGTCCCTGCGCTGAGCAGGGATTTTGTCAGTTTCCAGTTTTAACGGCGGATTTCTCAGCGATCTTCACGCGCAACCTTCCGTTGAATAGAAAATGAAGTCCGGCGATCAGAGCCGGAGCACTGCATCCGATCAGGAAGCTGAAGATCACGGCCTGAATTAGGCCTGTGCCCGTTAGAAGAAATGCCACAAAACACATTGCGGCAACCAGCGGACCTGACAGTAAATACAATATGACCATCGGTTTTGCTCTTGGTTTATGCGTCGTTTCTGCGTCTGCCTACCCTGAAACCAGAATGTGTGTTTTTTGGGGCAACTGTTGGAAAATATAGTTTCCCAAAGTCAAACAGTCGCGGGGTAACACATCAAATTGATCTCAAGTTCATCATATCATCATATTTTCAGGACCACGATATCCCTTTAGCCGGGATTCAAAATTCATTGTGCCAGTGGGCAAATTTGCGCCACCCGGCCCACTCGAATCTGTCGGTCTTCAGTTAAGAAGTTGTTAACGCTGAATTACTTCGAAGAGGGAAATCCGCTTGCGGACGCCCAGCCACGTATCTTCCGCCATGCTGCGGCAGCTGCCGTCTGATGCAGGCATGCGAAAACCACGAACATCACGACAGCTGAAAGCGAAAGCAGCGCAAATTGTAACACGATTCCACCCGACTCAGCTGCGAGAACCGCCAGAGGCGCGAAAGCAACAGCTCCAGCAACGGCTTTGAATATCTCTGGCACGGGCACCGCAATGGGGTCGATGCGGCGGCCAATATGGTAGTAGGCCAGAAAACTCAGCAATCCGCTGATCAAAAAGGCAACGGCGGCACCCGGTGGGCCCAGAAGGTAGATGAAGACGAAAGATAGCGCGACATGCACAGCAAGCGAACACAAGGTAATGGTCAATTGCAGCCCAGTCTTTTTGGCGCGCGAGAAGGCAAAGCTAAAATACGCCCCCTGCAACCCGAACGTAAATGAGGCTATTGCCAGAACCCGCAGATACCCTGTGGTTCGGTCGGCAAATTCAGAGTCGAACAGCAGATTGGCAAAAACGCTTGCCGCACAGATCAGCGCCGCCACGATGGGGACCGCAATCAGCATCAGAAACGAGAAATACCGCTCCAGGACCGCGTCTGACGATTGCGCGCCGCGTTTTTCTAGCGCCTCGAATATCGACGGACCCCATACGCGGGACAGGGTCTCCATCGGAAGGCGCACTGTTCGGGAGGCCAAGGTTTGCGCCGCCGCGAAATAACCCGCGTAGTCCATCCCCGCGAAGATGGCCAGCAAGGATTGCGTTGACATCGCAAAGAACGTGGCGGTGGAGGAGACGACGGCCACGGGAAACCCGAACAGAAGATAGGTTTTCAGCACCGCCCCTTTTGGCCGCGCCACGCCCGAGCGGCGCAGCGTTACCGCCAGCGCATAGGCCCCGGTCAGTGCTGCGCCCAGGGACATGCCAATCAGCGCGCTTTTGTAACCGCCACCGGTCAGTACAAATCCGACCGCAAGCGAAACGCCCAGCCCATGGCGCAGCAAGGTAACGGCTGCGTATTTCGGCCCCTCGTGGTACTGTCGCAGGCAGGCGGTTCCCAGTTCGTGCATCGCGTGGCTGATGCAATAGATCGCCGCAAAGAAAAGGCCGTCGATCCATCCACCAGGCAGGATGACCGACACCAGAGCTGCCAGAACGAACAGCGCCACAGCCAGGATCGCAGCCGTCGACAGGGACATGGCGATGGTTTTGCCTTCGAATTCCGGCGTGTGGTGGAATCGTCCGATCGCAATCGCCAACCAATGGAAGGTGAACGAAAACATCAGATTCCCAAGCAACAGGGTCAGCGTATAACGTCCGAAATCCGCAGGCCCCAGAACGCGGGTCATCACGACAAGGATCGCAATCGCAATCACCGCAGACATCATTCTGGGCACGAAAAACCACGTCATCGCAGGTCGGACCTTAGAAACGACAGATGAAAACTCATAAACAATCCCAATCGCCCGGTCGACACGCCGCACGTCCGCCGACCTTTCGCCTGTCTGGCTACTGTGACACCAGCCCGTCGAATGTACAGATGGTTTTTGGATCATGCGCCGCGCGCATAATTCATTTGCCGGGTCCACCGCGGCCGTGGCAAACTTTACCGAGTGATTAAAACCGGTGGAAAAATTCAAGCTGTCGACCCGATGAGGTGCGCCAATTCCTACCGCAAATTCTTTGGATAGACCTTACGCAGCGATGACGCCCCTGACCCGACAGACACAATACCAGCAACAATCCGGCGCAGCCTTCCATCATTGGATTCTGGCCGCCTGTCTGGTGATCATGCTGTTGGTTGGCACCGATGTGGTCTCGATCGTGCTGTGGCAAATGGGGCTGGCCAAGAAGATTGAAATCGTGCTGCTGATACCGATCATGGGCATCACGTTGCTGTATTATCGCCACTTGATCCGGGGCATGACGGCCTCACCTGAGATCACGCTGTTGATCTGTTTGACTGTCTTATCAATCACCTGGAGCGATTTTCCCGCCTATTCAATCGAGCGTCTCGTTCCCTTGATCGTGACGTCCGGGTTTGCCATCGCTTTGGGTAGCATGATGTCCATGCGTGGGCTTTTAATCTTTCTCGCCATCTATTTTGGGAGCTCGATGGTCCTGTCGATGGGCGCAATCATGACCCTGCCGCAAGCACGTGGTATCCCGCCCTGGGGGGACACCTGGAACGGGATCTATGCCCACAAAAACGGGCTGGGACTGGCAGCAATGACGGCGATGCTGACGTGCTACTATGCGTCGCGACAATTCACAGGGCGGCTGAAAACCGTCTTTATGATCGGCGCCCTGCTGGGTGTCTTTTTGCTGATCGCCTCAGAATCGCGCACCTCTCAGGTCATCGGGCTGATCACGATGTCGGCGCTTTTGATCAGTCAGATCGTTCCGCGATTGGAAACAATTTGGGCCATAGGCTTCATTTTGTTTGCAGTTCTCTTTGTCGGTACGATTGCCTTCCTATTGGCCTCACCGATTGCCGAGCCTTTGTTTGCGCTGATCGGACGCAAACCCACGCTGTCCGAACGCATCCCGATCTGGGAGCTGGTCTGGCCCAATGTTAAAGAGCGGTTCTGGTTGGGCTGGGGTTATCTAGCCCATTGGAATGAAAACGCACCACACCTGCGGTTCTACGCCAGCAAGGGAGAGCTGGGGTTCCTGCCGCATTATTCGCATAACGGGTTGCTTGAGACCTTCTTGAATGCCGGTTTTATCGGCGTGGCCCTTCTATTTTTGGGTCTAATGAGGTTCTTTTTCTCGGTTTTCTACTGCATGCGCCACATCCCGCAGCGCGATCCGTTCGTATTCGTGTTTGTTCTGGGTATGATGTACCTGTTCTCGAACATCACCGAGAGCACGCTTCTTAGTCGGATGAGTTCCAGTTGGATTTTCTTCCTGGCCTACACAACCAAAATGAATCTGGTCGCCCGCGCGCTGCGGGCCGATGCACGGGCCCACTATGAGCTCCAGAACAGAACGCGCCGCGCTTCCCAATTCGTGTCAAAACCCACGTGAATGTTGCGACTTTTTTCTAAGCAAAGGGAAATTTCGGACCCTATGCAGTTGCAGAAAGATTGACAGGCGCACGGTGGGTGGTGTGGACTCTGGCCATTCGCGTATCGAGATCAATTTCGATTCAAAGGTATTTGGGGGAGGCCCAGTTGAAGACAGCAATATTCGCAGGCGGTAAGGGCTCTCGCCTGATAGAAGAAACCCGCATTCGTCCCAAGCCATTGGTGGAAATCGCCAACCGGCCGATCCTCTGGCACATCATGCAGCATTATTCGACCTATGGTCATCATGAATTCGTGCTGGCCCTTGGGTATATGGGCGATCTAATCAAGCAGTACATGTCCGATCTGTGTCAACATGACGGGAACCTGAGGATCGACTTTGCCAAGCGCGAGTTGTTTGGCGAACCTGAATACCGGAACCCCGCGCTGGACGCTCAAATGCCGCCTTGGACCGTGGATTTGATCGACACTGGCGTCGACACGATGACAGGCGGGCGTCTGGCTCGGCTACAGCCCTATCTGGGGAACGAGACCTTCATGCTGACCTATGGGGACGGCGTGTCAAACGTAGATCTGGACGCGCTGCTGGCCTTTCACCGGTCGCACGGCAAGCTGGCTACGATCACTATGGTGCGTCCCCTGACCACGTTCGGGCATCTTCAGGTGCGCGAGGATGGTCTGGTCGAAGGGTTCATGGAAAAGCCCGAAACCGCCGCAGATTGGATCAATGGCGGGTTCTTTGTTCTGGAACCCGAAGTGTTCGATGCCGTCGCCAGTGTAAATGGCGACGAAATCATGTGGGAAGAAGGCCCCTTGCCCAAGCTGATGGAGATGGGAGAGCTGATGGCCTATCGCCATCCCGGCTTCTGGTACTGCATGGACCACCTCGCCGACAAACGCCGTTTGGAAGATATGTGGAAGAACGGCAATCGCCCCTGGGCCACGTGGGAACAAGGCAACGGGCCGACGAACGACTCGACCCGCCTGACCGGCGACGGTCATCGCCCCGGCATTGGCCGAGGCGGAAATCCGGGGGACTGGGTCCGCTACAAGTCCCTGTAAGCGTTTCGAATTAAACTGCCTGGAGCGTCTCAAGAACGGTCCGGGCACCGCGTTCACCGGATTTGAACGCCTCATCTGTCCACTGATAGCCCCACTCGCCGAACCGTCCGACATAGGTGATGCCGACCTCGTCCAGCCATTTGTGGACGATCGGCAGCGCCTCTTCCCGGTCCAGATCGAAGATGATGTTGGCGTGCGTAATCAGACGCGCATCCTTGTGCAGGATTTCTTCATCCTCGGTGATCAACCCGATCTTGACCAGATCGTCAATCACCGGCTGAATCAGATCCTCGGGCGCGACATCCAGCGGTCTGTATTTGTTGGAATAATAGCATTCTGCCTGAACGGAACCACATCCCGGCGGGCAGGTCTTGGTGGACATTTTGTGCGGGAAGCTGAGGCGGGTAAAGACGATGTCCTCGTCGTAGATATAAGTCCAGGTCGCCGGGGTAAAATCATCGCGCGCAAGGCCGATATTCACCGTCACACAAGTGGTGCAGGCCAGCTTGGCAGCCGCGTCCAGAACCGATTGCGGGGCGCCTTTGACCATCGGGATCAGGTCCGGCAACGGGATGGAGGAGATCAGCTTGTCATAACTCTCGGTCACACCATTTTCGAACCGAACCGTTTTGGCCACCGGATCAATCGCCACCACCTTGTGATCCAGATGCAGATCGGTTTTTTCCATGAAGGGCTTGAGGTATGAGATAAAGCCCCCCTCGGTCGGATACCGGAAGTCGGTGATATAGTGGACATCCGGCGTTTCGGCGAAAACCGCGCCTCGGATCACTTCTTCCATCGAGGGGCGATACAGGCGCGGGCCCATCCAGACGGTGCTCATCTGATCGGCGTCAACGGTGTGATATTTCTTGCCGTAAACCGCCGGGAAATGCGTACCGAAGGTTTCCCCAAAGACCGAGATCAGCCATTCCAGATAATTCGCAGGCTTTTCGACCACTTCCTGTTTAGACGCCTCGATGAAATCCAGAATGCACTGGGTTTTCAGCTCATCAGGCAAGTTGTGCAGATTGGCCTGCGCCGGGTGCTTGACCCAGGCCCCGTGGTAATAGTTGTTCACGTAAGCCTGCAGTTTTTCGTATTTGCCGTCCACGTTACTGGCAAACAAATCTTGAATACGCGGGTCTTTCGAGAAGGAAATATGCGGACCGTCGTCGAAGATGAAGCCGCTGTCATGGGCAAAGGTTGCCGTATGACCGCCGGGAAAAGCGTTTTTGTCATACATCCGGCTTGAAACGCCCGCGCCATGCAGATGATGGGCCGCGCCCAGACCAGCCATGCCGGACCCAAGGATAATGATGTTCTCGTCACTCATATCAGGTTTCTTTCGCAATCTCGCGGCGCCACCAGGCAATGGTGTCCGCAACTCCGGTTTCCAAAGTGAATTTCGGGGACCAGCCTAGCTCGGTCCGCAATCGGGTATTGTTGGCCTCGACCAGAGGCGGGTCGCCCGGCCGGGCTTCGCGCGCGCCAAGACGCACCAGGTCTTCGGCACCAATCTGACGGGCGATTTCAAGGATCAGGTCAGACAGAGGGATGGCCGTGCCGCTGCCGATATTGACCGGACCTTCAAGGTCGCTGTTCAGCAGGGCCACCAACGCGCTGGCAACATCATCGACATGCAGGAAATCTCGTTTCTGCCGCCCATGAGTGCAGAGGGCTTCGCGCCCTTGCAACAACGAGATCACCACATCCGCCGCCAATCGCCGTGGATTCTCACCCGGCCCGTACAGAAAGAAGGGTCGCGCCCAGGCCCCCGACAGATCCAGCGCGCCACACATCTTTTCAAAAGCGGTAGCCAACCCCGCCTTGGCCGCGCCGTATTCAGTTGCCGGTGTCAGGGGTGTCTCGCGCTCATGCAGCTTGATCGGCTTGGACCAGTCATATTCCATGCACGACCCGCAAAATGTAACCCGCTGCCCGCCCGCCTGTGCAAAGGCGAATAACAGGTCGATCGAGTGCTGCACCCAGCGGAAATTCTCCAACGCTTGCTGGTTTCCCGGCCCCATATACCAGGCCAACGCTAATAGATGGCTGGGTCGGTGCTGGTCCAACACCGCTTGGATCTCCGCGGCGTCAGTCGTATCTGCGTTAATCCAGGTCACGTCGCCGGAGACTTGCGGGGGTGGACCACTTCGATATGTGGCGATGACTCGGCACCCGGCAGTGGCGAGCTGACGAACGCAAGCGCGTCCGATAAATCCCGCTGCACCCGTGACCAGAACCGTTGGTTTTTGCTGTTTCGAACTCATCATGGCTGGGGATACTATCTTGCGGAGCTTTCAGGAAATCAGACTGGATTGAGCGGCCGGGTCGCATCTGTTTCAGAAACAGTAAATGCAAAAAATGGACATTGTGCACCCGGTGCAGAGGCGTCAATTCGAATCCCTCGGCCAAGCTCCGTGCTTTTGAATGTGGTGGGGGAACTAAACGCCTGCGCAAACGTCAGTATTGGACCCCGCACGCAAAGCCAAATCGTCCTGTGGGAAACAACGCCGGCAGGCCGCAAGGGACAATCCGTGAAAATCATTAAACACCCGCCTTCATCAACGGCACCCAAACAAAAACAACCCGCACGACACGTGGTCAGAAATCAAACAAAATCTACCTTGCCTGGGATTCTGCAACCTAGGCCGGCCCCCAAAAACTTAAACACAGACAGCCTGATTTTCCACAATTTTCAGACTTTCCTTGGGGTGTTTGCCGGTGACGCTGAACAAGTGTGCAAGCGCAGGTTCGGAAAAAACCTTTGGAAGCTTGGCCGCCATATGAGATAGTTTGGCCTTATTTTGTGTTAAAGGATCAAGCGGTTGACCAGTTCCTCAGTTTCCACCACCGCCTCGCGCGATGTGCTGATCTTCTCTCAACGCAGATTGAACGACAACGTTTCGCGCTGTTCGGGGTTCGAATTCGAAGACGTTCTGACCGAAATAGAAGCGGTCGACATCGTGGCCCCAGCCCGAAAACGGGACCGGTCGCTGCCTTATGATCCCAAACGCTGGCTGTCCAAACGAACAGATCTGTTCCGGCACTGGCCGTCTGGTGCGCAGAAAGTGACGCTGCAAAAGGACTATGACATCTTTGTTTGCGACGTCCAGAAACCGCAGGAGCTACTGACGCTGGATGCGATCCCGAACTGGCGCGAACACTGCGGTCTGGCCGTCTGTGTGCTGGAAGAGGTCTGGAGCAAGGACCTGCACGTCCACCTGCCTCTGATCCGATCTCTGGCTAAGTTCGACCTGATCGCCTGTGCCTTTGCCGAGGCTTGTGACACCCTGCACAGCATCACCGGCAAACCGGTGATTCACCTGCCTGGTGCTGCGGATATGATCCGGTTTGCGCCAACCTCTCTTTCCGCAGAGCGACCCATAGATATCTATTGCATGGGACGCAGACGGCCCGAGCTGCATGACCGTTTACTCAAGGCAATCAAGGATCGCGGGGGCTTCTATCTATATGATTCAGCAACAAAACCTCCGACCACGGCGCAACATGCGGTGCATCGGGATTTGCTGGCAAATCTGGTTCAGCATTCCAAACTGTTCATGGTGGATATCGCCAAGATCGGCCATGCCGATCAGAAAAAAGGCAATATTGCCTGGGGTCCCCGCCATGTTGAGGGCATTGCTGGCGGGGCCGCTCAGGTCGGCTATGCGCCGGACTCGGATGACTATCGGCAGTATTTCGATTGGCCAGAATCCGTGTTCCGCCTGTCCGAGGATCCCGACGAGGCTATTGACCAGATCGTCGGGTTGTTGGAAACGCCGGGTAAGCTCGATCAGATGCGCCGGGTTAACATGGCCCAAGCCCTGAACAAACACGATTGGCTGCACCGCTGGGCGCAAATTCTTGAAAAGCTGGGTCTGCCGGAATCAGATGGGATGGCACACAGACGGCAAGTGCTGTCCGAAGTGTCTGAAATCTTATTGAGCGGAGACACAGTCCAAACGGCCTAGGCCCTTGTTTGTCGGTAGATGGGGGAAAGTTCGTGGGGCGGCATGTGGCACTCAATACCCCTTCAAAGCCAGTCAGAAAAACCAGTATGTGCTAAAATAAACATGCCGCCCACCCAAGCAGGATGACATTGTGGCAAAATTGTGTCCACGATTCTTGGGGAAACTTATTGTTCGCTTTTTGGAAACGATGACTCACCCCCGAATCAATTGGTTCCCGCATGGGCAAAAACACCCGCTCCCGCACCATCTCGGCCCACTTTTTAACGGGTATGTGGAGCGATGGATGTGATCGCCCCCTCAGGTCAGTTCCAGTTTTTTCTTCAACGGGCCACTGTTTTTGACAATGACGGCCTGCACCGGCTCTGACACGCCCTGGATCGTGATGCCGCCGGTCTTACCCAGCATGTCAGGAATACCCAGGCCGCACATTTCATGCATATAGGTTGAATAGACGATCCCGGCCTCGATTTTATTGGTGACAGTCTCGAAAGCCTCGGCAATGATCGACACATTGCCAATCGCCGTCACCGGGCTGGGTGCTGCTTGGTCTGAGGTCTTGCCCACCCGTCCGATAATGGCCCGGCCCGAGTGCACCCCAATCCCGATCTTCAGCGGCTCAACAAGATGCTGACTAAGGCTGCCTTGCGTCTCTTGAACCAGCAACTGGCACTTGGCCGCTGCATAAAGCGCAGAGCGCGCGGCCTGGGTTTTGTGCGTCTCAAGTCCGAAAACAGCCGTCAGCCCGTCATTGGTGAACTTGTCGATATGGCCATTCTGCTCTTCGATCTGTTCGACCACCATGTCCAAAAGCTGGTTGAGGACAAAAATGACGTCATAGGGCAGTGACTTGTCCACGAATGGGCGGAAATCCTTGATCTTGAGGTTCAACACGCTGACCTCACGCTCGACCCCCCAGCCGAACGGATCGGATTTCAACGGAGTCGATGCGGCGCGCTGAGGCTGGATGATTGGGCGCAGGCTGACATCTCCGTTCACGCGCGCCTGACAGGCAAGGCGCATGTTCGGTTCCGCGTTGATCTTGTCGAGAAGTTTGCGTTCGGCCGGGCCGATCGGGCTGAGGCCATCCTGCTCGGACAGAACCACTACCCGGCAGGTTGAACACCGCGCCCGCCCGCCACAGACCGACAGGTGATCAATCCCGTTGTCGCGGCTGACATCCAGAATGGTCTTTCCGGGGGCCGCATCCACGGTCAGCCCATCGCCATAAGTCACGCGCACCTTGCGGCGCAGATTCTGGCCCAGCAAAAACAGAACGAACAGGGACAGCAGCGCGCACAGAATGATCACCACCCAGCCCTGCGCAATCGCCTGATATTCGGAAACGGCAGCGCGCACCTCGGTCAGGCGCAAGGCCAGTTCTGTCGCCTCTGCCCCGTTCGGATCAAGGCTGAGGCGCAACACCTCGCGCTTGGCCGCTGTCATCCATCCGGCCATCGCCACGATCGGCACGGCCACCGCCAGCGGCAAGAGCACCAACAGGCCATTCTTGTACCAATGCTTCGGTCGAAGCCAGAAATGCACGCCAATCAGCCCGTGCCCCCAGACCAGCAACATCAGCGCATTCTGTTTGATCGCCGCAACCGGCCATAGCAGCGACAGTTCCTGCAAATAGCTGACGGGCACGCCAGTCAGCAACTCGGACCCGCGGGTGACGATGATATGGCTGACAAGCCAATAGGGAATGGCCAGCCCCAAAATGATCTGAAACCAGCGCCAGAACGGCATTTTCAAGCTTCGGATGCTGAGGATCGAGACCGCGCCCAACAGCACATGCACAGCCAGGGCGCCATAGAGCAGAACCGTTCCGGGGACCGAGCTCCAGATCGCGGACATAACGGCCAGCATCCGGTCCATCCACTCCAGCGACACCAGCCCCAGACCGTGGTTGATAAAATGCCCCGTTGCATAGGCCAACAGCACCAGCCCCGACCACAACCGGGCCTGCTGAGTCACGGTTCCTCGCCCGTTGGCTTTGATCTCTCGATGTCTGACGGCCATCTTCAACGCCCCTGATCAATCGCTTGTTTCGTAATCACCTAAAATGGCTGACACGCAGGGGTAGAGGATTATTCACCACAAATCCGTTTTCGCCTTCACGTTCAGGTGTGGTCTTCGTGTGGAAAGAACAGCGGGTTACGCGCCATGCCGCTTAAGCCTCAGTTTTTTTGGCCTTGGCAGTCCTATTGGCAACGTCACGCTTCGTTCAGGAAGGGCGCAAAAAAGGGGCCGCCGGTATCGGCAGCCCCCTAATTTTACTTGTCAGACCGGCCTTACAGAAGGAACTGATCGTCGTCCGGTAGCAAATGTTCCAGCAGATCAGCGACGCTCAGATCCAAAAGCTGGTCAGCAATATCCAGCGCTTCGGTCTGAGCCCCGTTCAAAACAAAAAGCTCGGCTTCGTCTTCTTGGGTCAGCTCATCGGCATCGGTTTCGTCTGTGAACTCGAACATATCCCAGTCGCGGGTGTCGACGAAAGCAACGCTTTCCTGGGGCTGAGCGGCAATTCTGGGCTCGCCCGGACCAGTCGTGCCGCTGCCGTCGATATCGTCACCATAGAAGATTTCGACATTGGCAACGTTGTCGACGGCGTTCCCGCCCACCACGGCCCCCTGATCGTTCAGGATCCACTCATAATACGTTTCACCTAC
>NZ_JBXWQD010000004.1:0-387410 GCF_059612205.1 Ruegeria sp. CDSA089
TAATCACGCGAACCGGATGAGCCAGATCCTCTCTTAGGTCAGACCGCCAACTGGCCCAAAACCTCTGATGACGGACAACCCAATGATATTTCGGTATGGATCGCTTGGTGACGAATGGCGGCATTGTTGCGAAGGACCGGCTTGGGCTGCCAACCAGCTAATCATGTAAGCTGTAGGGATAGGCAGCTCTGTGCCCTGAGGAGACATAGTTAACCTTCTGGTTGATTGGTGAAAAGCAGCCTTTCTGCTAAAATACAGCCGTGGAAAACGTGGGATGGGAGGAGAAATCATGTCTTGGAATGTTTCAGGTGAACTCGTCGAAACTTGCAATTGCAACATGCTTTGCCCATGCTGGTTCGGACAAGCTGACCTCATGCTCTTGGACCAAGGGTATTGCGCGACTTCCCTGTTGATACGCATTCGCGAGGGCTCTCATGAAGGCGTGGACCTTTCTGGCCAAAACGCGATTGTCTCATTGCATTTCCCCGGGCCGACACTGTTCGACGCCAACGGCACCGGGCGAGTGTACATTGACGAAAACGCCAGCGATGCGCAGGCGGCGGCATTGGAGACTATCTTGCGGGGTGCGTCCGGCGGCGGCATGGAGGTGCCGGCAAGCCTGTTGTCGACCTGGCTTCCGACCAAACGCGCCGGGATCAGCGTGACCGAGGCCGATGGCGAAATAACTGCAAGCGTGGCAGGTGTGGGCGAGATGAAATCCCGTCGTCTGGTCAATGACCTCGGCAACAAGATGAAACTGCAGAACGCCGCGTTCAGCCTGGCCTTCGGGCATGAAGGGCATGAAGGTGATCTGGCCCCCAGTGAAGGAACCACCTGGAACGACGCGGATATGCCCGTGACCTGGGCGGGCCGGTCGGGTGTGGTCGGACAAGTCGCTTGGGCCGGCTGAGGCCGGGCCGGATCGTCAGGCCGTCATAATGAATGCTGTAGGAGTTGCACGACGAGATCGGGCGCTGGTGCTGGCAGCGCTAGCCGCGCTCACGGCGCTGGCGTGGGCCTATACAATTTACCTCGGGCTTGGTTCGTCCTCGATGACGATGGTTGGCGACATGGCCATGCCGATGATGATGCAGTGGTCCGTCGCGGATTTTGTCTTCATGCTTGTCATGTGGGCGGTAATGATGTTCGCGATGATGCTGCCTTCAGTTACACCCGCCGTAATGATCTACGAGCGGGTCCGCGCGAAGCGGGAGGAGGCAGGGCGACCCTTCGTGCCAACGGGCAGCTTCGTGGCGGGGTATCTGTTGGTTTGGCTGGTATTCTCGCTGGCGGCGACGGTATTGAATTGGTGGCTGCACACGGGTGGCGAGCTTTCATCCATGATGGGGAGGGTTGCGCCGACTGTGGGCGGCGTGATGTTGATACTTGCCGGGTTGCATCAATGGACGCCACTCAAGAACGCTTGCCTAGAGCATTGCCGCTCGCCCATGAGTTTTCTGACGGCTCATTGGCACGAGGGAACCCTGGGTGCCGCGAAGATGGGGCTTCACCACGGGGCCTACTGTCTTGGCTGCTGCTGGATTCTGATGGTGCTGTTGTTTGTGTTGGGCGTCATGAACCTGCCGTGGGTTGCCGTACTTACAATCGTAGTGTTGGCGGAAAAGACGTTGCCATTCGGGCGGTTTCTGAGCCGAGGATTGGGCTTGGTTTTGATTGCCTGGGGCGGGTGGCTGATCACGATTGCCTGAGGAAACATTGGTGTATTCACAGGCTGGATAAAGGCCACCGCAGAGCGATCTTCAACACGTCACCGGACAAGCAATTTCTGCGGGAGTTTAAGTCCCGCTCCGAATCCTTTGCGGTCATTCGGCTTGACCTGACGCAAGCATTCAAGACAAGCGGCAAAGCAACGGCCGATCACAGGAAAAATCAGGCGGGGATACCTGCCTTTGCAAGCCCTGCAAGGTAAAGTTCCATTTGATCGTCCCGCTTCAGATAGAACAGCTTATTTTTTGCGAATGACCGCGAGAATTTCGGCTCTTCCACCATTAGGTTATGCACCATCTTGGCCAGATCTTTGTCCCGCCCGAGATTGGCAAGCGCCACGACTGCATGCGCGGTGGCCCAGTATTGGCAATTTGGCACATCGCGAGCCCGCTCTGCCCAGTCCAGAGCTTTCTCGAACTGGTGATCGAAAAGCAGAGTCAGCGCGCCATAGCTCAGAAAGGCCCAAAGCTGTGGATGGTTAGGGCTCATCTCCACGGCTTTCTCGAAATTGGCAATCGCCTCTTCGTATCGTCCCTCATAGGAAAGTGAGTCTCCCAATCCGCAATATGCTGGAGCCAGCGTCGGGTTCAATTTGATTGCAGTTTCATTCTCAGCCAGCGCGCTGCGGTATTCCCGGCGGGCCAGTTGGACTCTGCCCATCAGCATGTAGAGCAGCGCATTCTGGTTATCCATTGAAACGGCGGTGCGTGCGGCAGCCAGCGCTTCGTCCATAAGGGCAGAATCCGGTTCCGTGTCCCAATACACCATCCCGAGAATCGTGGCATAGGCCCACCAGGCATGTGCCTCGGGAAAACTGGGGTCCAGTTCGCGGCTTTGGAGAAACAACCTCTGAGCTTCACGGTTGCTTACGGCAGTAAACTTGTAAAAGTGCGCAAGCCCAAGATGATAGCAGTCCCAGGCATGGGGGTTTCGGCGCGGCGTATCTTCTAACTTGCGCCGGATCGCATTTCCGACCTCGGGTTCCAGTCTGCCAACAATTGTTTCCGTGATCTCGTCCTGAACATCGAAGATGTCTTCCAACTGACGGTCATATTTTTCCGCCCACACGTGGTTGCCAGTCGATGCGTCAATCAGCTGAACCGTGACTCGAATGCGCGCGCCCGCTTTCCTGACCGAGCCTTCGACAACGTAGTCGGCGTCCAAGTCATCGGCGAGCTGCCGAACATTCGGGGATTTTCCCTTGTAGGCAAAGGTCGTGTTGCGCGCGACGACCTCGAGCCAGTGGTGTTTCGACAGAGCCGTAATTATGTCTTCGGACAACCCGTCCGAAAAATATTCCTGTTCAGGGTCGCCTGAAATGTTGTCAAATGGTAATACGGCGATCGCAGTTCCGTCAGGGGACCCGGGCGGTTCAGAATCATAAAGCGGATCTACAGACTCGGCGTCCCCCCACCACCAGACTGGCACCGGTCGATCAATGTTCTTAAGCTCACGGTTTTCTCCGCCTTGGAACGCGCAAGCCGTTTTGCTGTCCAGGCATTCATAGGCGGAGCCGGAGATGAGAACCTGCCCGGCTTCGGCAAGCGCTTCCAAACGAGCGGCGACGTTAACGCCGTTACCAAATACATCATCCTCCTCGAAAACGACTTCACCTGTGTGTATCCCAATTCTCAACTTCAGTGTATTCTCGCTGGCCAAAGAGTTCTGAATGGCGACAGCACAGGTCACAGCGTCAGAGACTGATGGAAACTCGACTATCCAACCATCCCCCATGCATTTCACTAAATTGCCGCGATGCGCGACTACAGAAGGGTCAAAAAGCCCAGATCGAAGCTCTCGCAACGCACTGAGCGTTCCGCTTTGATCCGAGTTCATAAGGCGGGAATACCCAACCAAATCGGCTGCTAGTATGGCGGTCAGCCTGCGTTTCAGAGGTCATCCTCCTCCGAGCAAAGTGCAATTATCAAAGATTATCATGCGCAGGCTTGGAAAGAAACCGAAGGGCGACTTCGTCAGCAAGACGGCCGCCGGATGATTAAAGTTGCAGCGAAGGCATGAGCAAGGCCATTGGACGTCACAGTCGTGCCGAAGCGCATTAGCAGCGCAACAGCAGCGCTACTGGCCCACGCGTAACAAGCTGAATTGGAAGGACTGAGAGCTTCCCCAAGGAGTATGGTGTGTGTGCTTCCGATGCGTGACCAGGGAAATACGATCGCCTAATACCTCACATAGCCCCTCTGGATCATAGCGAACGATTGGCAAACCGCTGCACTTCTTTGGACCGTCGAGCGCAAACGTTGCGATAATCGCATGGCTACCTGGGAGAAGGCAGCGGTACAACTGGTCCCGGTAGGCGGAACGGTCGTCCGCATCGACAAGGAAATGAAATACGGCGCGATCGTGCCATAGATCATAGCTTCTCTCCGGGCTCCAGGTTGTGACATCGGCTGCGATCCATTCAATCTGCTCGCCTACGGCGCCAAGTTGTCCACGAGATCGATCAAGCGCAGCTTTGGATACATCGAGCACAGAAACGTCGCTCAGTCCTCTTTCGATCAGGCGTTCTGCGAAGTGTGAAGTGCCTCCGCCTATGTCTATCACAGAGGAGGCATTATCGACGCCGACCACGTCGCAGAGCTCCAACGAGATCGAGGGATCATCCTGATGCCAACTCAGCTGGGTATCGTCTTTCTCGCGGTAGACCTCCTCCCAGTGGCTCACTCTCTCGTCTGCCATGATGTCTCCACTTGATCCCGTCAGGTGGTGATCATGTAACTTTACGTCAATGACTGCAACGTCCCGCAAGGCAGACATTTAGTTGCGTTCAAGGAACATCTGCATCAAGCTGGCGGGATACTTTTTGACTGTAAAAGTTGTCTCCGTGTGGCTACGCGGAAATTTAGTAAACAGCAACTTACGATCAAGGATCATGGGCTCCAATTTAGCTGCCGCCTCGCAATACGGCCCCAAAATCTGCGAATCTAGGTACTAAAAACCAATTTAAAAGTTAGAGATTCAATGCTTGCACTGGACATTGCCTTTCTGAACAGGAAAGCATCTCAATAAATACTGTTTGCGAAAGCGGTCCTTGCTGTTGCAACTTCAAACACGGCCGGGCAAATGCATCCGGTGTCAGTAGAAAACAACATGGGGGGAACTTATGACGTATAAATCGATTGCCATTGCCGCATCCATCGGGATGCTGGCCACAGGCGCATTCGCTGAGACCAAGATCGGTATGATTACTACTCTGTCTGGTGGCGGAGCCGGCTTGGGGATCGATGTGCGCGACGGTTTCATGCTGGGCATCAAGCAATCCGGGCGGGATGACATCGAAGTTGTCATCGAAGATGATCAGCGAAAACCCGATGTCGCCGTGCAGCTTGCTGACAAGATGATCCAATCCGAGAAAGTGGATATCCTGACGGGCATTATCTGGTCGAACCTCGCAATGGCGGTTGTTCCAGCGGCAACGGCCCAAGGTAAGTTCTATTTGTCGCCGAACGCGGGACCGTCGGCGCTGGCCGGTCAGGGCTGTCATGAAAATTACTTCAACGTCGCCTGGCAGAACGACAACCTGCACGAAGCAGCCGGCGCCTATGCCAATACAGCAGGGTACGGCAACAGCTTCATCCTCGCCCCGAACTATCCGGCAGGTAAGGACGCATTGACTGGGTACAAGCGGTTCTTCCAAGGCAATCTTGCCGGTGAGATTTATACCGAGCTTGGCCAAACGGATTATGCGGCCGAGATTGCTCAAATCCGTGCGTCTGGCGCAGACAGTGTCTTTTTCTTCCTTCCCGGTGGAATGGGGATTTCGTTTCTCAAGCAATACGCGGACAGCGGGGTTGATCTGCCCGTGGTGGGTCCGGCGTTTTCGTTTGATCAGGGCATTCTTCAAGCCGTCGGGCCCGCAGCACTTGGGATTGTTAATACCAGCCAATGGAACAAGGATATCAACAATCCAACAAATTCCGCATTCGTAGAAAGCTTTGTAGCCGAGTACGGGCGGCTTCCGTCTCTCTACGCAAGCCAGGGCTTTGACACGGCGCAGTTGATTGTTTCGGCGCTGGGATCGGCTGATGTCTCGGATCAAGACGCGTTCCGCGATGCATTGCGCGCCGCCGAGTTTGACAGCACGCGAGGCGACTTCGCATTTGGTCCAAACCACCATCCGATTCAGACTATCTATGCGCGCGAAGTCATTCAGGAAGGTGATGTATTCACCAACCGGATCATTGGTGTGGCGTTGGATAACCACTCGGACGCCTACGCGGCAGACTGTAAAATGTAATCGGAGGGCCGCGCCCAACTCCAGAGCGGCGGCCCGTTTTTGCTCGAACCGTGACTTTAATCCTTATTGCCGAGCAGATTCTGAATGGAATACAGTTCGGTTTCATGCTCTTTCTCATGGCAGCCGGCTTGACGCTGATCTTCGGCGTGATGGGCCTGATTAATCTTGCGCACGGATCGCTCTACATGGTCGGTGCTTTTGCGGCTGCGGCGGCCGCTGCGGCGACGGGGTCTTTCCTAGTGGCTGTTGCAGCCGCCATTGCTGCGGCGGCTATGGCCGGGGTCATCGTCGAATTGGCAGTCATTCGTCGGCTCTATGTCCGCGATCATCTCGAGCAAGTGCTTGCGACTTTTGCGCTGATACTGATTTTCTCCGAGGGGACGCGATGGATCTTCGGTTCATTCCCGCTGTTTCTCGATATTCCGAGCTATCTGTCCGGTCCCGTTTCATTGCCAGGCGGCATTCAGTATCCGCTATATCGCCTCGTACTCATCCTTGTAGGGCTTTTGGTGGCGGTTGGACTGTGGCTTTTCATCTCACGGACCCGCATTGGCATTCAGATTCGTGCCGGAGAAAATGACCGCGAAATGATTGCAGCACTCGGCGTTGATATTGGCAGCTTGTACACGTTTGTCTTCGCGCTCGGAGCGGCGCTCGCCGGATTAGCGGGCGCACTTGTAGGTGCCATCCAATCGGTCCAGATCGGAATGGGAGAGCCGATCCTGATCCTTGCTTTCGTCGTCATAGTGATCGGGGGCATCGGGTCCATTCGGGGGGCGCTTATCGGCAGTTTGCTGGTTGGACTGACCGATACCCTGGGCGGCATCTTCCTGCCAGAACTGTTCAAACTGCTCGTGGCGCCGGATGTTGCGACGTCGACTGGGTCGGCATTGGCTTCGATGTCAATTTACGTTCTTATGGCTGGCGTGCTGATCTGGAGACCCACCGGGTTGTTCGGGGCGCGCGCATGATCTCGGAAAAAGCACTAAACGCCATTCTCATGAGCCTGCTTTTTTGCGTGCCGCTTTGGGCTTGGGTCTCGGACGAACCCTTCACAATTACATTGGCGACCCGCGCGGTCATCTTCGCTCTGGCTGCGGTTGGTCTCAATGTCGCGCTTGGGCTAGGAGGACTCGTGAGCCTCGGACACGCGGTCTTCTTTGGGATTGGCGGCTATGCGATGGGTATTCTGGCGTTTCACGCGCAGACGTATTCGCCATTGATGGAATGGCCGTTCACGATTTCTGGAACCAAGCTCATGCCTGTGATCTGGTTGATGGCAATACTGTTTTCAGGTGCTGCCGCCTTTATTATCGGGCTTCTGTCGCTTCGAACTACCGGCGTTTATTTCATCATGATCACTCTGGCCTTCGGGCAGATGTTTTTTTTCTTCGCAATCAGCTGGCCCGCCTATGGCGGAGAAGACGGCCTTTCTATCTACATTCGAAATTCGTTCCCGGGGATGAACACGCTTGATCCCATTCAGTTCTTCGGAATCTGTTTTGCAATTCTGAGCCTAGTCCTTTTGCTAAACGTTCGGCTCGTAAAATCGCCCTTTGGGCTTGCGTTAAACGCTGCGCGGCAAAGTTCCGAGCGGGTGGAGGCCGTCGGGCTTGATCCGTTTCGGCTGAGACTCATCGCATTGGTGATTTCTGGCATGATCTGTGGGTTGGCGGGGGCGCTTTTTGCCGATCTTAATCGCTTCGTCAGTCCGACGATGTTCAGCTGGCAGATGTCGGGTGAACTGATCGTTTTCATAGTCCTCGGAGGGCTGGGCCGGACGTTTGGGCCGGTCGCGGGCGCGACTCTGTTCGTCGTACTCGAGCATGCGCTTGGAGGCATTGGCGAATACTTCCTATTCTTTCTTGGTTTGCTTTTGTTGGTGGTCGTCCTTTTCGCCCGCGGCGGCCTTTACGGCGTCATAACGGGAAGGGCCGACCGATGATGCGGCCCGTGTTGCAAGTTGAAGGTCTCACTCGACGCTTTGGCGCCCTGATTGCAAACGACGACGTGACGTTGGACCTGAGGCCCCGAGAAGTTCACGCCGTGATCGGCCCGAACGGGGCTGGTAAATCAACACTCATTGCTCAGATCTGCGGCGGCCTGAAGTCTGACGCGGGCTCGATTCGCCTTCTGGGCCAGGATATCACGCACGAGACTACGAAAAACCGGGCAAGGCTGGGGCTCGGACGCACCTTCCAGATTTCCTCTCTTGCGTCAGAGGACACCGTTTTGCAGAATGCCATGCTGGGCGCGCTTGGGGCCAAAAGCCGACCCTGGCAATTCTTCCTACCCGTTCTTGGCGACAAAAACCTGCGCGATCACGCAGAGAATGCTTTGCGTCGCGTGGACCTGATCGACTTTGCAGACAAGCGAACAGGTGAACTCAGCCATGGTCAGCGCCGCCAACTGGAAGTCGCAGTTGCGCTGACCCTTGAACCAAAGGTGTTCATACTGGACGAGCCAATGGCCGGTTTAAGCGCGGAAGGCACGCAGCTACTCACGGACCTGCTGCGCGACTTGCGAAATCAGGCCCCAATACTGCTTGTGGAACATGACATGGATGTCGTCTTCAAATTGGCTGACCGAATTACGGTTCTTGATTACGGGCGTGTGATTGCCACCGGTTCAGTCGAAGATATTCGCAAAAATCCAATAGTTCAGCGCGCTTATCTTGGAGAGAACCTATGAGCCTTCTTTCCATCTCCGGCCTAGTCGCAAGCTATGGCAAAAGCCAAGCCCTCTTTGGCGTTGATCTGACGATCGAAGCGGGCCAAGTCGTCGCTCTTATGGGGCGTAATGGCATGGGCAAGACAACCACCGTACGCGCTATTTGCAGAATGATCGGAAGCAAAGGCTCTATGGTTTTTGCCGGCACCGACATTCGCAGACTGGCGAGCCACCAAGTGGCAAGGTTGGGCATCGGCCTTGTCCCCGAAGGCCGACGCGCATTTCGCGATCTGACGGTGCGTGAGAATCTCATAGCTGTGTCCCGGCCTGGCCATTGGGATATAGACAAGGTCGTTGCGCTTTTCCCGCGTCTCAGCGAACGCGCCGACCAGCTTGCGGGCTCATTGTCAGGCGGGGAGCAGCAAATGCTGGTCATCGGGCGCGCGTTAGTTACCAATCCGCGCTTGCTCATTTTGGATGAGGCAACTGAGGGGCTTGCGCCAAACATCAGGCGTGAAATCTGGGTGACCGTGGAGCAATTAAAACGTGAATCTGGTCTTTCAATTCTGGTAATCGACAAATCGCTTAGCGAATTGCGAGCGGTCTGTGATCGAGCGACAATCCTTGAACGAGGCAGATCGATCTGGTCAGGCGCAATGGGCGATCTGGATAGTGAAGTCAGCCATCGGCATCTCGGCGTCTAGTTGGTACAAATACCCAAGCCTTGATGGCTAACACGCGGCCACCAAATCATTTTTGATGGCTCGACGCGAAATCAGAACAGTTGTCAAAAAGCGAACCGCATTACTTTCGTCGGGATGAGATGGCTGCTTTGTCCGCAGAGCGGTCATTGCTGCACCGTGCATCACTGTCGACAGTGCGCAGAATGCTGACTTTTCAAACTTCGGCGGACCATCATAGCAATCGTTTACCGAGACCTTTTGGAGCAACCGCTACTAGGAACCGGCTGGACAGGCTATTGATAATAACTTGCTGTCCTGTCGAAATCTCGCGCCAGTTGCAGGTCGCTTTGATTTCAAAGTCAGGCGATGGTCACTGTCCCGAATTGGTTTTCGCGATACTGCAAAGCAGATCGACATGTTTGTCCAACCATTCTTCGTTCAGCGCCTCGTGACGTATGAGCTTGCGGAAATAAGGTACTGCGACAGCTAGTTCTAAAAGCTGTTCAACCGGAACATCTGCGGCAATCTCACCTCGGTCTATTGCGGCTGCAAATACTGCTTCAACACTTGCGAACCTGTCTTTCATGAATTCAGTGATCACCAACCGCGCTTCTGCATCGGTGGACGCAGCAGCGACTACCTGAGGTGCAATTTGACCCCATGGTGTGTCATTCAAGGCTCCCATCAGTACGCTGAGTAACCAACGCAGGTCAGATCGCAGCGGGCCATCGGTTTTGGGCGGTATGTTCGGTGGTGTTGCGATGCGCCGGAATGCTGCATCACGCAGACTACGCGCATCTGGCCAGTGCCTGTAAAGAGTACTGCGCGAAATGCCCGTTGCCTTTGAAACTGCGCCATGAGTTACGTGCAGCACGCCTTCATCCATAAGTATCTTTTGCGCCGCATCAAGCGCCGCCTGTCGTGTGGCGATCAGCCTAGGATCTTCTTTCAATCACCTCTCCTATAGAACATTTTGTTGCATAGTAGAACTATTTGCTCTAAAAGCTTGGGCGGTCAAAACCTAAATCCCACAAACACGTCTTGTCAAAACGGGAGCGTATCAATGTTCAAAGTGGCAGCAACCCCGCTGGCGGTACTCTTATCGATGGGCGCGACAAACGCATTGTCCGAGAGTGGCACCTATGAGCTGGATCCTGGACATAGCCAGGTATTGTTCAGCTACGACCACATCGGTTTTTCAGAAACATTTGGAATGTTCTCAGGTTTTAGCGGTGAGATAGAGTTCAACGAAGATGATCCGTCATCATCATCTGTCTTAGTGTCTATGCCTGTAAAATCCATGATCACGGGCTGGGATGCCCGTTTGCAACACTTCATGTCCGATGACTTTTTTAGCGCGACTGACGGTGACGTGGTAACATTCGCCTCGACCAGCATTGAAGTCACCGGGGACAATACCGCGAATATTTCTGGCGACCTGACCATGAATGGCATCACCAAACCTGTTGTTTTGGAAACAACGCTTAACAAGTCAGCTCCATACCCGTTTGGCCCAAAAGAGGGCACGCCGACCCTAGGCCTGGCAGCCACGGCGACCATCGTGCGGTCTGAATTCGGACTTGGGGCATTTGCGCCAGCGGTGAGCGACGAGATAGAGCTCTTGATCAATATCGAAGCGTTAAAGGCTGAATGATGTGTGCAAGGGCACCGATACTGCGCTGAACGCTCATTCCTTGATTTTGGCGGATGGTCAACATGATGAATGAAATCCTGAGAGCATTGGCGGTTGCTGCAACGGCGGTGGCATTGACGTGCCCGTTGGCATCCGCACAAGAGCGCCCCTTGCCGGAGCGCACCTCACCCCGTCCTGAAACGACAAGCGGCGTACCGCATACTCAGATTGGTGTCGAAATTGATACCGACTTGGCCAAGCTATTGCTGGAGCGTGTTGCGCAACTCCCAGGGGTCACACTTGGCCCGACACGCATATCGCTACCCGGCGCGATTGGTTTTCAGCTTGATCCCGACATGCTGCTGTCTCAACCGAACTCTATCGTGGGTGGGTTTGAGTTTGCGCATATGCATCCTGATGGCAGCTTGCACGCGTCTCTGCATCCGGCAATCGCGCGACGGGCAATTGAGGCCGGCTGGGCCGTAGCTCACCCTTGGGCCAGGCAACGTCCTGGGTGGGGTGGCTTTGTCATGATATATACACCGACCACACCAGAAGAGTTGGATGTCGTCATCGATCTGGTAGAAAGCTCGTACACCTTCATCACCGGCAACACCTTGGGCTAAGCTCGAATTGCGCGAAAGTGTGCGGGGACGCCTGCTTCCTGTCAGAGAGCAGTTTCAGCCACCTAGTTTCTCGCAGTCATTTTTTTAAATAGTCGCCGTGGCGAAGCGCTCGATACCTTCAAGCCATTCACACTAATGGTAGCTGCCGTCCGCTTGTTAGATTTTGCAAAGCTCAGAGTCGAAGTTCCGCTTCGGGCTGCCGTCGGTCACAGATGAGAAGAACTACGGACTGACACCTTTAGAATTGATATTTCGAAGTGAACCTTAGTTAGCATCGCGAAATGCGTTAATCATTCACCTTAATTCTAGGTTTCGCCAGCCAGTAAGACATTTTGCTCGGCTGTGTGTTTCAACGCAAGTTTGGGAACTTGCAGGCTTTGCAAAATGTCCAGGCACAAGTTTTGGTCACAAAAATCTATTCGTCTGTTAATTTTGGTTCAGAGGAATTGGTTTAGCCATAAGGATCACATCGACTGATGAAGCGGAAAATTGCTGCGATCCTAAGCCTCGATGTCGTCGATTATACCAAGCGCATGTCAGAGGATGCTGAGACCACGCTGAACACTCTACAACGCATTTTGGACGATGTGATCAGACCATTGGTCCATGAAAACAAAGGACGAATATTCAAGCTGATGGGAGATGGTGCTTTGGTTGAGTTTGTTGCAGCCACAGATGCAATTAATGCTGCCAGCCAGATTTTCAATCAGATGAGAGATGAAGACGTAACACTTCGAGGAGGTCTCCACGTTGGTGACGTAATGCCAAATGGCACAGACTTGTTCGGAGAGGCCGTGAATGTTGCGTCGCGCCTTCAGTCCAGCGCGCATATTGGAAGTTGTCTCATCAGCAAGACAGCTGCTGAAGTTGCGGGAACTTCGCTGGCGGTTGCTTTGCGACCAGAAAGCTCGATACGGTTGAAGGGAATTCCAAATCCAGTGGAAGCCTACTCTATTGATTTAGATGGTGACAAAAGACGCGCAAAGAACAAGCTGCTGGCTAGCTCTCAAGACGTCCGCTTTGCAAAATCAAAAGACGGTACAACGCTTGCCTGGACATCCACTGGAAGTGGTAGAAAGTTGCTGGTCACACCAAACTGGCTTAGGCATCTGGAATACGATTGGACGATGAACACCATCGCCGGGTGGTTGCCGCTGCTTTCTGAAAATCACTGCCTTTATCGGTTTGATGGTAGAAACAATGGCTTGTCCCAGAGGGGCGTGCAGGATGTGTCTTTGAATCGGATCGTCGAAGATGTTGAGGCCGTACTGGACGCAGCCGGGATCGAAAAAGTTTCATTGTTTGGCGTTTCTTTTGGGGCAACCATTGCCGCGGCTTTTGCCGCAAATAATCCTGACCGTGTTTCGGGGTTGGTTCTACTAGGCGGATTTGCACAAGGAGTCGCGGTGCGTTCACAGCCCGGAATTGCCGCGCTTGGGCAAGCAATGATGGATATGAGTCTTGAAGGCTGGAACGATGAATACCCTTGTGCAAGAGACTTTATGGCGCAATCATTTGCTCCAACTGCAAGTCCGCATGACCAGCGCACTTATGCATAATTTATGAAAGTCGCAATGGACCATCAGGATTGGCTCAAGATTGGACCACTGGTCGCAGGGGTCGACGTAACCGATCTACTTCTGCGGATCACCTGTCCGGCTCTGGTTATGCACGCTAATCGAGACAGGATGCACAGTGTTGAACAAGGTAGGATTTTCGCCTCTGGCATCCAGAAGGCGCGCTTTATTGGCCTTGAGACAGCAAACAATACGATGCCAGAGTATGATCCTGCCTGGCCTAAAGCCCTAGTGGAAATAGAGTTTTTTTGAATTCAATTTGAGCAGTGTACGTTGTTCATCGCCAAAACTTTATTGTTCGAAGGTAAGTGGATGCCGTGCGCCCTTCGATTTTCGATACTGGAATTTAAAAACTCTAGGCTTCTTGTCATCGACCGCTTTGTCCTGATCTCGGAAATTGCAAAGTGTTGTTACGAATGTCCGGTTTGGGCAGACTGCGGTCCTTTGGAGTAAGAATGCGGATGGTTGCACAGTCCGCGTAGCAGTCATTCAAGCCGAGTGTTGCGAATAGCTGCTTTGAGCCCATTTTGACCGCTGCCGCGCGATGTCCCAATGACAGCAATGCGCAGAAAGCGGACTTTGCAAAGTGCAGCAGACTGTTCAAACCGGGCATTCCTTCCAATAGCAGCGTATACGGCTATGAGCAGGAAGCAGACTTCACTGTTGCGCACCAACAACTTGTGACCTGATTAAGCTTCTTCTGTATCGTTTGATTGATCTTCCTTGATCGGTAGGATGGGTAAACCTTCAAAACTAATCTGGGGTCAAAAATGTACAGGTATGTGCTGGGAACATTGGCTTTGTTTTGTGCAAGCTTACTTCATGCCGCCGGTATGGAACGATGGGGTGAATCCGGGGACTGGACAATCCTGATTGATCCCGAAAAGGGAAACGGCTGTCTCGCGTGGAAGCCCTTTGAAAATGACATGACCGTAGAAATCGGCGCAGCACCCAATCAGGCCGGCGGCTTTTTTGCCGCTTTTAATCCGGCCTGGGTTCATATCGAGGACGGTGCGACGGGCATCGTAAGGTTCGACTTTGGTGATGCGAAATTCGAAGGAGAAGCCGTGGGTGTCTACAAGAATGGAGTTCCCGGTGGCTACGCCTTTTTCGACAACCCGGCGTTTGTAACCGAGTTTGGAAAACGCCAGAGTGTTACGATTATTGGTGAAAGTGGGGCCGAGGTTGAACTCGATCTCAGCGGGTCTGCCAAAGCCATTGAGGCCGTTCTGACGTGTCAGGCCGAACAGCCGGAACCACTGAAAAACTAGGTAGCGTCCAATTATTGCAATTGATTGATGTCCGGCACACAAGGTTGCCTGTCGACAGGCATAGCATCAGCGCCTTCCGAAGCCTTGTTTCTGGACCCGCCCACATCTAGCTTGAACTTTGGCGACGAAAGCTGGCCAGTCACGTCAAAGGGCCAGGCGCTTCGGGATAGGGGTTTGCCGACGCGCCGCGGCTCAGCTCTGATCGCAATGCTATCGTTCAGCCAATCCACTTGTCCCCTGGCCACCAATTGAACTGATCCTGTTTCAATGACGATAGAGTTTGAACTGACCCGCCCAGCCTGAATATCAACCGGTGCAACCACGCAAGTGATATCGGTGTAACCTTGTCTGAACTCTTCTGAAAACAGCCACGGGAATATACCCAGCCCGGCCAACTCCAGCAGACTGGTGCTAATGTAACCTTGCGACATCGACAAAGACGCGTTGCCGCGCATCGAGTTGATGAAGGCCTTGCCCGAGGTGGTACTGCCAGAGACGTTAAAGTCACCGCTCAAACGGCCATAGGCATCAATACCTATTCCCAATTCATCAAGGATCTCACCGAACTCCCATCCTGAGGTCGATCCCGACAATGAAAGCCAATCAGGTGAGTCAATCAGATCCATGACCGCCCGCACGCTGAAGTTTCCGTCGCCATAAGTCATCTGAAGAGGTCCGAAATCCACGGTTCCTTCTTTGGCAGACAATTGGCTGGAAACTGATGTTATGCCTTGCTGGCCAACAATCTCCTTGAATTCGATCTGCACCTCGACGTCAGCTTCTCGTAGCACGCGTTGCACATCCAGAAGATCGGAAGGCTTCCCTTTTTCCTTTGGCAACACCAGGGGCTGAACGTCTGTTTCCTTCGGCAAAACCAAAGGCTGAACTTCGGCTTCAGGTTCTTTTGATGCTTCGCCTACCAGGCCTTTCAGTTGGTCCAGCACGGCGGTCAGGCTCTTAAGGTCGTTGAGATCGAGCGTCTCGCTCGTAATGTTGCCACGGACGACGGATGCACCTTCGGGAAACCGCGCATCCAAAGCCGCCAGAAGATCGGAAGACCCGGCTTTGAACCGGATTGCGGCATCAAAGTCTTCGCCCTGCCTGGAGGTTTCAGCATCGATAGCTAACGCTCCGATTTCGACAGGTTGCAAGTTGAGCGCGGTCAGAAACTGGGCACCGTCGTCGACATCCAGTTCCACGTCGAAATCGAGACCGGCTAGCCCTTTTAGCTCATTGACAGAAAGTGCGAGATCGAGTGCCCAGAGATCGGTGTCGTAAGTAGTCGCGTTAAATCTGTTGAGTGAAACCGGCCCGCCCGCATTGGATATGTTGAAATCTGCTTTGATGCCGCCGAACTGGTCAACATAATCTTCATCGAGGTTGGGCAAAATCAACTTGGCGGGCCCTTTTAGCAAACCATCGAAAGTCACGTCCTGAAGCTGAAGCAGATCGAGGATTTCACCTTCGGCTTTCAGGACAGGCTCGTCAATTGGCCCGGCTTGTAGCGCGATTCCCAGCATGGCGAGCCGGCCATCTGGCATGCGGCGAATGCTTTCGATTGAGGCTGGGCCGATTACGTCTAACCCCTGGTCGAACGCATTGGTCTGGAACAGCAACTTCTCGAATTCGAAGGAAGCCAGGGATCCGACCATATGCATTTCAAAGCCAGTAAACTTCAGTTCTTGGATACTTTTTGCTGCTGGCGGCGGCTGTCCTTCCGGATGAAGCCGTGCGTTGAAAAGCAGATCAACGCCCTGAGCGGTGTAGAGGTCATCTATTGAACCTTCAGCTTCGAGTTTTTGTCCATCCTCCAGGCTTACGGTAGTTGTAAACGCCTCGATCTTCAGGGCGTCCTGAGACACGAGCTCAGCCTGCAACTGGCCATTCCCTTCCAAAACGCGTTCCAACCCAATGACATCTAGAAAATCACCGAATTCACCGGTGTCCATCTCCAACACAGCTCGATAGCCACCACCTTCGTCTTCCGTGAAGGGCTCGCCATCATAGCTCACGGTCATTTCTCCAAAACTCGCTCGCGTCTTAAATGGCGCGTCATGGGGGTAGTCGCCTTCGATTTCGAAACCCTGACCGTTAACGGAGCCGGAACCAGAGACCTTTGTTCTTTGTCCATTATCTACTTGTTCGAGCGCGAGTGACTGAAGGTCAAACACAAACGAGAAGCCCGAGACCTTGTCGTCGATGTTTAACCCGATTGACGTGAAACTGACGTTCTTGTCGCTCAGGAAGTTCAAGATCCCACTGCTTTCGGTGTCGCTTTCATCGATACTATCAACGCTAGCGACGTCTTTTTGATCATCCGCTGATACAGGTTCCTCGGACACGGGCCTGGGTGTTGGCCTGCCTTTTCGCCAACTTGTCGTGCCGTCTGCGGCTGTAAGAAGATTTGCTTGGAGCCCTTTCACGACGAGGTTGTCAAAATACAGACGACCGTTGGTCAAGGCGACAATGTCCAGCTCCAGTTCCAGCAGGTTCAACTCTACAAGAGGTGACTCTGGCATTGTCTGGCTCGGGATAACCACGCCACCGACGTGAATGTAACTCGTGCGGCCAAGCGCGACGCTTACATCATCGTTGACAAGAAGTGGCCGACCAATTTGTTCCGAAAGAACTCTTTCCACAAGGCCGCGCCGCGTGTCCGAGAACATCGGAGCGGCAAGCAACAACCAGACAAAAGCGACGGCAGCGAAGGCTAGAAATGCAACAAGCCCAACTATTCTTACGAGCCAAACCCTCATGTGCTCCCCTATTGCAGCTCACACTGCTTCGAATTTCCGCCAATTGGAAGTCACCAATCCTACTGGCAATTTAGCACACTCAGAATTGCGTATCTCTTTGAGAATGACGTGTTCATCGGTCCAAAGCTTCAAGTATTCGAGCATCTCGTTCGTATGGATCCTCACGAAAATGTACGGCCCCATCTTCGACCCACGCAGTCCAATAGGTCAAAAGGACCGGCATGGGCTCGGGTAGGTTAACTCGCGTTGTCTTCCCGCTATCGAGAATGGATTGCATCTTTTGCCGGCTCCAGCCCGGCTCTCCCTCCATCAAAAGGCTGGCAAATTCGAACGGATACTCAAGACGCACGCAGCCGGAACTTAGGTTCCGCTCATTTCGGTCGAAAAGGCTGCGGTCGTTGGTATCATGCAAGTACACTGCGTATTTATTGGGAAACATGAACTTGACTAAACCTAACGCATTGTCTGGGCCCGGCTGCTGAACCAAAGTGACGCCGGGATTCTTTGCCCCCCAGTTCACAGCGTTGGCAGGAATTGTGTGACCGTCTTTGTTCCGAACTAAGTAGTTGTTGCGCGCCAGATAGGCAGGATCCTTGCGGATGCGCGAAAGCTTGTCTTTCCGAAAAATCGAGGCGGGAACGGTCCAAGTCGGATTGAATTCCATGTATTCAATCTCATCTCGGAACACTGGGGTTTTGCGGTAGGCTGAACCTGTGATTGATCGGGTGGTCCAAAGCGTCCCGCCAGATGTGACCAAGTAAGTACGAGCGCCTGCAATATTTACCAGCACGAACTCTTCGTCGATTTCCCGCATGAGCCAACGGCCTCGTTCCAGGCTGAGGCGCAACTTGTTTATGCGATCTTCGACAGGTTTGTTGAGAGACGCGAAAGTCTTACCACCAACGACGCCATCTGCTTCCAAGCCATGACGATTTTGAAAGGATTTAACCAACTGCACCAAGTAATCGTCATAAACCCAAGCTGGATCTATGCCGTTTTGCCTGATTTCTGGAAATTCATTTGTTCCATCGTAGCCTTCTGTCGCTAGCCTTTTTCGCAGTTCGGCGACGGCAGGATCCACCATTTCCGGCTTCAGAACTGTTTCTTCGGGGACTTTGTTCCAGCCTCCCTTTGATGCAATAGCTCTGTATTTGCGCAATGCATCAACGAGCATCGTATATTGCGCATTGTCGATATCGATGCGTTCAATCAAAGCGCTGAAGCCTTCACCTTGAAGAAATTGGTTCAATACAATGGAAGGGTCTTGTTGAATTACTGGTTTTGAGAAGTTCCAATCGTCGTCCAATGCGTTTGGATCGACTTTTCCAAAAACCAAATGATGCACGAGTTTTACTGCGGCGTCGGTTGCCAAAATGTCGAACAGGGCTTTATTTGAGGCATCGCCAGCCTGTGAGTCTTTGAAAGCGGATCGAAGCTCTTCTAGCTTGAAATCACTCGGCGTAAAGCCCTGATCAATTGCTCCATCCAACTCCTGAAATAGTTCGTCGACCAATTCAAAACTTGTCCAAGCTGGCGCAAATTCTCTGTCTGTATAGAAACGAGGCACAAGGATTCCTGCGTCCAAACTCTTACTGTTAGAAAGTGTGCCACTCGCATTCGTATTTGACCGTAGCAGCGCTTCTATCTGCTCCGAGACTTGGTCTGCTGCGCCTAAATTGGGGCATGTCATCAGCGTTGCAGTCAGTACAGTTGTTACCGCTGATCTAAGAACTTTCACCGTCCCCTCCTAAACAGCCAATCTATATGTGGGTGCTTTGAAAAAGGATACTCCAACATTTTGTATAATCAAATCGTAGTTTGTTGTTGTCAGGTTTTGCTGGCAAAGCGGACATACTTCACGGGCAAATCATCGACCATCTAGGTCGTGCCTTAACCGGCAAGGCGACGATCCAAACCAACGGCGACACGTTCGTGTAAACGCACTTAGGTTTTTGTAGCCCAAGTTCTTTCCAATCTTTGTTATGGAAAGGCGCCCCTCGGTCAACCATTGCTCCGCCTGACGCATTTTCGCGCTGCCTACGAGTTCTGCCCTGTGGTGTCGTGTCTTGTAAGTTCTCTTTGCAGCGTTTTAGAATGCAAACCGATGAATTTTGCAAACCCGTCCAAGCCGGGCCATGCGGAGTAGTCAATCACAGAGAATAAGTAGGCCAAGTCGAGCACTTTTTGAATGGGACTGTCCGCTTCCGTCGCCTCGTTTCGTTCAAATTTTGATTGCTGCATCAACCAAAACGCGGGGAACGACATACTAACCTATTATTGCGTTCTGTTGTCTTGGGTTTTTTTGGCTAAATGGCGAAGTCGAATGAACACTGAACGGACGGCGGCAAATATGTAATCGCACTGCTGGCTGCGACCGAATGCACAATCAGATCCGATTTGGCGAAGGTCAGGCATTTGAGAACTAGGGGTTGGCATGTGTTTGTTCCTTGTGTGACGTGAACACTGTGCCTTCGCAGGCGGGCGAATACTTGAAGAGAGCATCCAGATTTTCTTGAGAAAAATTAGGCCTTCTCGGATTGCCCACATTGAGTCATGCTTAGTCTATGAAGGTCACTTTCGGAGATTGCGCGGTCGATACTGATCGGCAGATGTTTTGGAAGTCAGGTAAATCCGTACGTCTTGAGCCGCAGGTTTTCGGCGTGTTGGAATACTTCTTGCGGAATCCAGAAATAGTAGTCTCGCGCGACGATCTTGTCGAAAATGTCTGGGATGGCAGGATTGTCTCAGATTCAACTATTTCAACCAGGATCAATGCGGTCAGACGGGCCATCGGCGACAACGATCGTGCGAACCGCATGCTCGAAACGCTGAGTAAGCGGGGGTATCGGTTCTCTGTTGAAGTCTCCAGCGTCGCGCGGACAAGCCCTGATACACCTAAACCACGCTCTGATCGCCAGATCAGCAAAGTTGCTCGATCCGCGGATGGCACTGTCATCGCCTACGCTACTAGCGGCGAAGGTCCACCTTTGATGAGGGCTGGGCAATTCCTGACGCATCTGAATATGGATTGGGAGAGTGAAGTCAGGCGACCGACGCTTGATCGCCTTGGCGCACATTTTTCTCTTACGCGATACGATCAAAGGGGCACCGGGCTTTCGGGAGCCTCCGCGACGGACTTCGCGCTTGAACGGCTGGTCGAGGACATGCTTGCTGTGGCCGAAGACGCTGGACTCGAACGCTTTCCGATCTGGGCGACTTCACAGGGGGTGCCTGTGTCGCTGGCATTCGCGGCCGCCTATCCTGAGCGCGTAAGCCGAATGGTTCTGTACGGTGGTTTTGTTCAGGGCCGCGCTGTCCGTGAGCCCGAACCCAACTCTGTTCAGGCGGATACCTTTCTTGACCTCATATCAGAAGGTTGGGGCAAGCCAAGCGGTGCATTTGGCAAGGCTTATGCGACGTTATTTATGCCCGAAGCATCGGCGGTACAGATTGATGACATGTGCAAGATGCAGTTGGCCTCTGCATCACCGGACACAGCGATCGAACTCAGGCGTTCGATAGACACCTTCGACGTATCAAACATCCTCGACCAAGTACGGGTGCCGGTCCTTGTAGTTCACACAACTGAAGACTCCGTCAATCCAGTAAGCCAATCTAGCTTGCTGGCCTCTTTGCTGCGAGATGCACAGTTGAGAATCGTGGAAGGTAGAAATCACGTACCTCTGCCAGGAACAGACGCATGGGAAACGATTATGCATGTATCGCTCGATTTCCTAAGGTCTGCTTAGTCCGCTTAGCAGACATTGAACGGAATCCTATGAATATCCACGTCAAGCCCAAAGCGACCATTGCTGAACCACGAGCCAAGGTCGGCTTGTCGGTAAGTAGGCAGAGACCAATGTATGACCTATGCCTCATCCCCTTTTGGGAAGGCTGATTTTCGCCGCCCTTCGACGCCCAGATTGAACCAATAATGCTAAGAGCCTTGGGGCGCCGGAAGCGGTGGGACGAGTTGTTTCATGGGTGGCGATATAACAATCACAAGATACGCCTGATGAAGCCGCGCTGTGGACACCTATTCTTCGATAATTCCCACAGTAAGACCTTCCGTGAATCTTAGAGCTACTCTGTCTCCCGGGCTAAGTTGCTCAACAAACTCACGGCCAACTTCTGTTTCAACCTCGATCATTTGTTCTGTGCCGCTGCTGTCCGTCACAGTAGCGATTGAATTCGCGGCGTCGAAGGAAACAAAAGTCAGAATTAACGTGACCATCGTTCCAGCGGCTACGCCCGGTGTTGATCCCTCTGCCGCCCGGCCTTCCAATTCAACCATACTGTCGACCTCGCCAGGGAATGCCATATTTGCAGCTACCCCCAGTGTGTAAACCGCTTTGACCTTGTCGCCTTCTTCAATTTGGTCGAAGTTTACGACTTCCGCTCCTGCAACAATGGTCTCTTCTTCGCCTGTCTCTGAGTTTTGCAGCACTATAAGCCGAGTGTCCGGGTCAACCGACTTAACTGTCGCATCGGCTTCGATGGTCACGCTGCGCTCAGCTGTTTGAGCAAAACTGAACGCAGGCATAATCAAGAAAAATGCAGAAACAAGAAGTTTAGTTAGCATGTCTTCTCCTAACGGGATTCATGGTGGAAGTCTGCAATTCAGCACACAGTTTTGCAGGATTGCCAAACGTTGCCACACCGCTACGCAGTTTCAATGATGTTTGTCGGTCAGTGTCACCGAAGACTGAAGTGCTCGAGCATCAGATTTCCGCCGGATAGCACACACGCATTTTAGAGTGATTGAGCGGAGAACGCTTATTCGACGGTGGCGACGTCTGTTTGGTCCGCAGAGCAGAAATTCGCCCAAACTCTACGAGCGACCGCTTCGAGCCCAAAGCGAACTTAAACGCGCTCGCAAAAAATGAAGTGCGGCGATAGACATTCTCTTCAGCGGTCTAACCCATCACTAAATGCATTCACCGCCATCGATAACCAAGGCCTGCCCCGTCATAAAAGCGGATTCATCTGAAGCTAAATAGACGATCCCGTGGCCAATCTCTTCAACTGTCGCCCACCGACTCATAGGGATCGCCTGCTCGATGTAGCTTTCCAGTTTGGCACGGCCACCCATCTGCTTTTCGAAGCCTGCATTGAAAGAGGTGTCTACAAATCCTGGACAAAGGGCATTAAAACGGATTGCGTGGACAGCGTAGTCGGCTGCCATCTGCCGGACCATCGCAACAGCTGCGTGCTTTGTAGTCGCATATGCAATCATACCCCGGTCGTATTGAACCCCAGAATTGGAGGCCGTGACGATCACGCTGCCTCCACCTTGTGATTTCATATGGGGGACGGCCGCACGCGCGGCAATGAAGTGAGCGCGGACATTCAATGCCCAAGAAGCATCCATTCCATCTGGTTCTACTTCTTCCAGCGTTCCTTCGATCTGCAACCCAGCATGAGAGTGCAACACGTCGAGCCGACCGAAGTTTTTTACTGCTTCGTCTATGGTTTTGGTAAGGGCATCGTCATCGGTTACATCAAGCTGTATGGCAGATGCTTGATTTCCCTGCGCAACGATCGCGGCCACTGTGGCTTCAGCAAGTGTTGCATCGCGATCCGTTACCATTACATGCGCACCCTCTTGTGCCATCGCCATTGAACCCGCCCGACCAATTCCTGATCCCGCGCCCGTCACGAGCGCGACTTTACCTGCAAGCCGCATGTCACTAGGCTCCTTTATTTAACTATTCGATTTTGAGGCGCCTTGGCGCAAAAGCAGTTGCGCTGCAACGAGCAACAAGAGCGACGCGCCCATAACCATAGTGCCGATGGCATTGATCTCGGGCGTTACGCCACGCCGGATGGATGAGAATATGTAGATTGGCAGGGTTGTTTCTGAGCCAGCTACGAAAAACGCGATGATGAAATCATCAAATGAGAAAGTGAAGCTGAGCAGGAAGCCCGCCAAAATTGCCGGTGCTATCAACGGCAGTGTCACCTGCCGAAAGGTGCCCCAGGGCGTCGCAAAGAGGTCCGCCGAAGCTTCCATCAGGGCACGGTCCATACCCGATAGCCTTGCACGTACGATGATTATGACCAGCGCCATTGTGAACATGGTGTGTGCGGCGACAAGCGTGGGCATCCCCATGGAAAGTTGCGGGGGATTTGCTCCATCGGGCCATAGGCTCGCGAGAAGCGGGTTTAGCCAGCCGAATACGGTAACTAGGGCAATGAGTGTCGCGATACCGATGACGATACCGGGTATCATTATCGCAACGTAAATCATCCCATCGAACAAAGTTCGGAGCCATCCCTTAACCCCTTGTAAAGCGATGGCCGCCATGGTTCCGAGAGTTGATGCAAGGCAAGCAGTTATGAATGCCGCAAGCAGACTGGTCTCGAGCGCGTCCATAACAAATGGGTTGTTGAGCGCCTTGCCATACCATTGGGTCGAGAAACCCATGAACTGGCTTGCGTGTCGCCCGGCATTGAAGCTGAAAAGCGCGATGATGCCGATTGGAATATATAGAAAAAGGTAGACGCAAATTGCGTATAAGCGCATCGGATCCTCACATCAGCGAGACATCTTCGCGCTGGCCACCCAGGCGCGAGATGAATTTCATGTAAATTGAGACAGTGACAAGCATTACGACAACCAGGGTCATTGCGACCGCCGATCCATACGCCCAGTTCCGAGACTGCAGGAACAGGTCCACTAACGCATTTCCGACGAAAAAGACCTTTCCGCCGCCCAAGATCGCTGGGATCAGAAATTCGCCCATCAGCAAGATGAAGACCAGCATGCAGCCAGTTGCGATACCAGGTACCGACAAAGGAAGTGTCACCTGACGGAACGTACGCCATGGGGTAGATCCGAGATCAGCCGATGCTTCCAGAAGGCGTTTATCCAGTTTGTCCAAACTTACAAAAATCGGGAAAACCATCAAAGGTAGATACCCATAGACAATACCGACAAGCACAGCGAACGGCGTATTTATCAGGCGGATATCATCTATGCCAATCGACTCCAGTAAAGCGGGCAAGCCACGCCCCCCAAGGATGAAAATCCAAGCGTATGACCGGATCAGGATCGATGTCCAGAACGGCACGATCACTAGGATCAACAGCGAAGTTCTCCACTTTGGTGAACAACGCACTGCAAGAAAGTAGGCGAGCGGGTAGGCAATTACCAACGCAGCGATAGTCCCCAGAGGTGCAAGGATCAAAGTGTTCTTAAACGCCGTCCATCGCGCAGGAAGGTTGGCATATTGTTCCAACGTGAACGCTGGAACGTAGCCTCCGGCGGCACCCCGTTCGCCAAAGGAAAAGACGAAGACGACCAGCAGAGGAAGGGCTAGCATTACCAAAAGCCATATTCCTGCTGGAGCCAGCAACAGTGCTTTTCTGCCTCGTTCGGTCATTTTGTCCTCGTCTTTCCGATATTGGCGGCCTTGCCGCTTAGGCCGACTTGAAGCGGGCGAGCAACTCGGCACGGTTTGGATCGGTTAGTGTAGCCGCCGCGCCGAACTCGAGTGCATTCAGAAGGTCAGCTGCCGGATAAAGGATCGGATCTTCCAGTAGTTCCTTCGGCAGCAACGCATTGGTGCGAGCATCAGCCGATGGATAGCCGTGAGCGAGGACTTCTTTCGCATTAACTTCCGGGTTCAGCAGGAAGTCGATCAAGGCATAAGCGGCATCCATATGGGGTGCGCCCTTAGGAATAGCGTAGTAGTCGGACCAGAGTTCACCGCCCTCAGTTCCCAGAACGTAGGCGATTTCAGGCATGTCGACATTCATCTGCTTGCCGTCACCTGTCCAGCACATCGTCATCCAGGCGTCACCGTTACGCATCGGTGGCTGATAATCCGACGAGATTGCAAACAGATGCGGTTTGGCATCCAGCAACAATTTCTCGGCATCCGCCAGTTCCTTCTCGTCGACCGAGTTGAAGGAGTAGCCGAAGTATTTCAGTGCATTACCGATGGTGGTGAGTTGGTAATCATGCACCATTGTCCGGCCTGAGTAACCTTCCATAGTAAGGTCCCAGAACTCTTTCCATGTGGTTGGAGTCGGAGCGCCGTCAAGCTTGCTGGTGTTCACTGCAAAGCCAGTCGTGCCCCAGTTTTTTGGGACCGCGTAAAGCTGGCCATCGACAGAACCGGCATCGGAAAAGCGCTGTTCGAATGAACCTGCGTCGTAGTTTGGCAGTTTGGACGTATCGAGCGGGATGATCAGATCTTCACCCACATACGTAGTGATCGTGTAGTTGGTTGGAACGAAAACGTCCCAGCCAGACCCTCCAGCCTGAAGTTTTGCCAACATCTCTTCGTTCGAGCCAAAAACATTGACCTGAACATGGGCGCCAGTGGCTTCCGTGAAGGCTTCGAAGTTCATCTCGTCATGGTAGTTCGGCCATGTGGCGAGGATCACTCGGTCGCCAATGTCCCCGGCAGCAAATGCCGGGCGTGGACGCAACCCAGGAATGGCCGTGCCCAGAACGGCCGTTGCCATCCCAAGACCTGTCACGCCTAAGAAATGTCGCCGTGTAACCGAACCCTTTTGGTACCGGCGAAGCTCTTCCATGAACTTTTGCTTGGAAATAGTCCCATTATCCTTGGTCATTGTGAACCTCTCTGTTGTTGGATTGCGGGATTTGTTATTTTTCCAGGATCAGCAGTGCGCCTTCGCCCCATGAAACAAAGGCCTGCTCTCCTGCATTGAACGTCCCCTCGTTCAATTCCGCTTGCCTTGGCACAAGTACATGGAAATCACCCAGTGCTTCATTGCGCGCAAGGTATTCTGTGTGCTCCCCAAGGAAGATCCGATTTTGAATGGTAACTGGCAGAGCGATTTCAGCTGTGGGTAGCGCGCGGGTCAGCGTGATCTGTTCAGGACGGATACTAACGCACACTTCCTGCCCTGCATCTATTGGAATCTCCGGAGTTCCGTGCACCTTTTGGCCACTCGCTAAACGCACAGTGATTTGGTCGGCTGCTGAGTCAGTCACAGTTGCATCAAAGAAATTAGAGGTGCCTACAAATCCAGCCACGTAGCGGCTGCGGGGCATGTCATAGAGTTCGCGTGGGCTGCCAACCTGCACAATACTGCCGCCTTCCATCACACAAATTCGGTCGGACATTGAAAGCGCTTCTTCTTGGTCGTGCGTGACGAGGACAAAAGTTATTCCCAGTTGTCGTTGCAGGTTCTGCAGTTCAAACTGCATTTCTTTTCGAAGCTTTCGATCCAGAGCAGCCATTGGTTCATCAAGCAGCAAAAGCTTGGGCTCGTTTACGATCGCACGCGCCAAAGCGACGCGTTGCTGCTGACCACCAGACATCTCCCAGATGCGACGTGGGCCAAACCCACCAAGACGGACAGTTTCCAGCGCTTGCTCAACCTTTGTCGCGATTGTTTGTTTGTCTACGCGTGGTCGTTGTTGGCGCAGGCCGTACGCGATGTTGTCGAACACGCTTAGGTGAGGAAAAAGAGCATAGTGCTGAAACACCATGTTGACTGGGCGATGGTGCGCATCCAAGTCGTTGACGACTTCTCCATCGAGCAACACCTGACCTTCGGTAGGCTTCTCGAAACCTGCCAACATTCTAAGCGCAGTGGTTTTGCCGCAACCAGATGGGCCTAAGAACGACAGGAACTCTCCTTTCCCAATGGAAAGATTCAGGTCTTTGGCGGCGACCACATTCCCGAAGGTCTTGGTCACTCCTCGGAGTTCCGCAATCGTCTGCATGGTGACGCTCATGTCAAAGCTCATATACTGCCGTATTCCTTTTGCTTGATTTTTTGGCATTTGTTGGCATACCACTCAAACAAGGAAAAAGTAACAATAACTCGGAATAACTGTATATACCACAATTGGGGTATAGAGGTGCTTTTCGAAAATCTGGAGCGGCGTGTGTACGATTGGATGGAAGAGGCCGGCAGGGTCGTGGAGAAGATCGGAACCCCAGAATTTCCATGTGCTTTGGCAGATGGCTTACGGCAGGTCGCACCATTTGATTTTACGGTGGTGTTTGGCCATGTCGGAACCGAAGCACCAATAGACCTTCACGACGATTTCCCCAAAAGCAAACGGCGTATTTTTGTTGAGGACTACCAAGCCGGGCCCTACGTACTTGATCCATTTTTTTTGGCCGCGACAAAACCAACAACACCGGGTCTGTACCGCATGCGCGATATCGCACCGGACAGGTTCTATCAGGGCGAATACTATCGCAGCTATTACAAAAGGACTGGGTTAGCAGAGGAGATTGGCTACTTTATCGATATCCCAGGCGCTGGGATGGTTGTGGTCTCGCTCATGCGAGCAGAGAAGCCTTTTTCCGCCAAGGAAATTCGGCATTTGCACGCTCTATGGCCGCTCGTTCGGGCAGCCTGTTGCAAACATTGGAGTGACTTTCCAACGATGGCCCGCGGCGCCGCAGCGAATGGCGTTAGTCGTCGCGTTGATCTAGCATTCCAGGCATTTGGCGATGGCGTTCTGACGCCACGAGAACGAGAAGTCGTTGAGTTCACATTGAAGGGCCATTCGGCAGAAGCTGTTGGCACAATTCTCGGCATCTCTCCAGGCACAGTCCGCATCCACAGACGCAACATTTACGCGAAACTTAGGATCAATTCGCAGGGTGAGCTTTTTTCAAAGTTCATTGAAAAGGCACTTTAAAAGGATCCGCCAATTGGAAGCGCTCATGGCAGTTTCTACAAATGGGTCGGTCACCGCTGCAGCTACGGATCTGGGGATAAGCCAGCCTGCGGTCAGCCGACTGCTTTCTGATCTGGAAAAATCGCTTGGCTTTCAACTTTTTGATCGCCGTGAAGGTCGCTTAGTGCCTTCGCAGGAAGTGCGTTATCTGCAACCCAGCGTAGAGCGTGTTTTGGAATTGATGAAGCAAATCTCGGATGTCAGTCAGGACATAACGAAGCGCAAAGCGGGACACATCCGCATCGCATGTTTGCCTGGGTTCGCCACCAGTCACCTTCCCAACGTCATCGCCGAGTTTTTAGAACATCGGCCAGGTGTAACAATGACGATCGAACCAGACAGACCGGAACGCATTCTCGAGTGGATGATCGGTGAGCAATATGATTTCGGAATCACAGATAGTTTTAACGGGCATCCGGCCGTCGAAAGCAGAGACATCGATGTCCGTACAGTTTGCGTGTTTCCTACCGGACATGAATTGGAAGAACTCTCCGAGGTGTCACCTACGGATCTTGCGAATGCCAAGATTATTCACACAAGGCGCGACAGCGACTTTTTTGGGAAACTTTCAAAAGCGTTTCAAAGCGCCAACGTCAAACTCAATTCCCACATCGAAGTCTGGCAGTTCGCGGCGGCTTGCGAATTAGCTGTAAAGGGTGTTGGGATTTCCGTGGTCAGCGAATTGGACGCCGTCCAATACGCAGACAACGGGTTGAGATACCGACCGTTCAAACCGCTCTTGTCACATACGCTTTCCCTTGTGCGTCCGATTTTGAAGCAACCGTCATTGGTGACGCTAGAGTTCATCGAGCAGTTCCAAGAGAGCTTAGCCCCATTCAAGGTAGGTAAACTCCATCACTGACTGTAGGGCGGCAAACGCCGATGTTCGCTACCAGTAAGCCGTACTTTTTCGATCTTCAAAGCTTGAAACCAATACTTGAGCATTTGGAATAACCCCCGAGATCGATCTCGGATTAACAATCAAAAACGGCGAAAAGCCGCGCCCGAAAAATCGGCCCTATGCCAACCGGCCTTGGACGGTGGAAGAACGCGCAGTTGTGCTGGATCGGGCCGCCCCGCACGTTCGAGTGGCGGTGGCGTTGATTATGAACACCGGCCTTGATCCGTCCGATGCGCTTAAGCTGGCCCGTCGCCAGATAGACGGCGACACGATCTGGGGCGTCAGGGGCAAGACGGGCCAGGAAGTTGCCGTTCCAATCGGTCAGACGCTGCAAGCGGCTCTGGATGCTGCGCCCAAGCACGACGCCGTGACCATCCTTGCCTCATCAAACAGAAAGCCTTGGACCTACAACGGCTTTTCGACGGTCTGGTACCGCTTCAAGAAAAAGCTGGAAGCTGAGGGCGCTGTGCAACCCGGCCTGACACTCAAGGGGGCTGCGGCATACCGTGGCCACGACACTGCGAGAAGCAGGGCTTGAGGAACGCCAGGTTGCGGACCTGCTGGGGCAAAAGACCCCATCTATGGCCCGTCACTATTCCGGGTCCGCCAACCTCGCGGACCGCAACCGGATCACGATGGAAGCACTAGAAAAGGAGAACGAACGCAGATCAAGAGTTGTCAAACCCTTCAAGAAAACTGTCAAACCCTGAAAGGTTCAAAATTGAATATTGAGAAAAATCAAGATCTTGAATGGTGCCGGGGGCGGAATCGAACCACCGACACGAGGATTTTCAATCCAATTACCTTGAATTCACTGTTCGTGCCCATGCCCCATGATTTATTGGCTGCATTACAAGTAACAATTTGAATTTAATAAGCTTTTAATGGAACCCTCCTTTCCTAGAGTGCCTACTTAGTGAAGAAAATTCGAGAAACTGCGACCGTGTCAACTTTTTTGTAAGTGGTACAGAAGTGGTACAGGATATCAGTCCGACAAACCAAATTGATCCTCGCTAGTGTTTGCAAACAACCAGTTTCCGAAACTGCACCAAATCACAGGGGGCGTTTCCCAGAAGTGGCGAAGGCGCAGCAAGCGAATGCCATCTGGTTTCTCCTTTGTGACACGATACATGGTCAATGGAGTGGCACAATCCTGTTGCAGGTTAATGAAGGCATTATCTCAATGAGAGCGAAAACCAGAGTGAAGCGTAGTGTCATGATCCACTCGAAATGGATGAGCCAACCACTTTGTTTTACTACTTCTGTTTTCAGCCGGCTTTAGACGCAACACTTCTCAAGCCACCCTTACGATCCAGGTTCGAGATCTGAATGCACACAATGATGTTGGATTCGTGTTAATACCCCCAATAGCACCCCCAGATTCAATTGCTAAAAATTTCAATAACTTAGCTCAAAAGTATGATTCCGCTTTTGGGAATCCAACCAAAGCGCCTGAAGTCAAAGTGTCCGAGCACAGCGTCTCAAATCAGATAAACCCAAACTTTGCTTCGGATATGGCGTCCGATCAATTTCGAGGGAAACGGTCGCTCAAAGGACCGAACTTTGTCGACATATTTTGCGATAGTACAGAAGTGGTACAGAAAGATGAGTTCGAATTTTCTGACGACTTCACCACTTACTCACGCTTCAGAAGCTAGGGTAAGGACCCATTGAATTCGGGTGCACTTCATGATTCTTCGCCCGAACACTGCGCCTTGAGACACTTTCTGCGCCCGCCGCTCTTCGTGCGGAATCAAATTTCAGTTGTGAATGCTCAGTGCTATATCCAAATCGTTAGCCATTATTTTTCCGTCAGCGATCAGAAACCTTAGGATTCGACACGACTTAACTGCGTGGTAGTCGTGATACTCGGCATATCGATCATTGCTCAGAATGAATGTCTGTTTGTCTTGCCCTGCCATCTTTAGGATATATTCATCTGCGGCTGTCCGCGTCGGAGCGGAGTGAGCAGTCACAGAAGACCCCAACTTCCCTTTGATCCCTTGGGTGTCGGTCCTAAGCATCGAACGAATTGATGCGTCGAAGACGACCGTAACTCTGATGCGATCACTCAACGCCGAAATTAGCGTCGAGATCGCCCGCAGACCTATAAAGGCTTGGCCTTCATAACAGACGTTATTTCCATCAATCAGCAGGTGACTTATTACGCGTTCAGATTTCTGGAGTTCTCCCCGGATCCGCCGTTCAAGTTTTGGAATATTATTCTCAAGACGGCGGATCTTCCAGTTGCGGTCACTGATGATCTTCCTTGGACTGCCTGCGCCGAACCTACTCTGACATTCCTCGTGGATCATTGCACGTTCGTAGCTATTGGGGGCCTTACTGAGTTCTTCGTCCAAATCCTGCGCAGCTACAACATCAGATTTCGCCGAGGCAAGATCAGACATCAAACGATCATACTCTTGTTTGTGGGGATGGATCTTCTCTTCAAGCTTCACAAGTTCTTCTTGAAGAGCTTCCCGATCTTCCTTGGCGCGTCTGATTTCTGCCTCGGCGCTTGAAAACCGTTGGCTGGCGACCAAGAGATCAAAGGCTTCGTGCCACGAAATCTGTGTCTTGGTAGTATCTATTTCGTTCCTAATCCTGATCAGTGAGTCCCGATTGAACTTTAATCGCACTTCGACTGCGCAGAGCTCTTTTTTCAGTCTCTTCGTTTCACTTCGTAGCTCTCTTTGCCCGTGACGAAAATACCCCCAGAAAACCACAGGGCTGACTTGTGTCGCGGAAATATTTTCGATTTTGCGTTCGAGTTTTTTCCTTTCTTCGTCGACGGTTGCTATCTGATGCGATAGTTTCGGAACTTTTGCTTCAAGATCTTGAAGCTTCTGTTTTTCGACTAATGGTATGAATGCCTCGTAGTCTTCTATTTCGCGCGCTATGGCTTGCTGCATATCTCGCAGGGTCTTCAGTTTATTCCCCAGATTGGAAATTCGGGCTCGACGTATTTCCAAGGGTTGAAACAGATCGTCTTGCTTCATGCCCCTTCCTTCAATCACGAGTTTGTTAGTGTACCAGGTAACGATGCGACGGAGACTGAGAAAGCTCAAGCGCTCAAAAAAATGGACGAAGCGTATGCATCATGCTGGAGACTACGAGTCTTCGACCCGGCGGATCGACTCGTGTGGGCTGAGGGCAAAGGCCAGCCTCGACTCTCCCAAGACGCTAGCTATGCCGCAATGCGCGAAACGGAATGCACAGCACTAAACACACATCGAAAAAAGGGCAGGACGGACCTACGCTGGCAGCCCATCATCGGTTCCGGGCGCGGCTTTCACCAGCAGAACACGCTTCTTGCGACCTAAACGGGTCACAAATACAACCTCCTCCGATCCGTCCTGGTTAACGACATACTTCAGGCGGCGGATCGAAAAGATCTGGCCGTCAACCGAAACTTCCATGCCGTCGTTTGATAGGGAGACGTTGCTTAACTCCTTTTCCAAATGCGCGAGGATTGTTTTCAAGGATTGCACTTCGAGTAGCCTTACCTCTTCCACAATTTGTGCGAGGGTGATTGGCTCAAGCCCGCCTTTCTCTCGCTCTTCGTTGAGCCTCCGCATTGTCTTCCGTGTAAAATAGTAGCCAAGCGTGGCGGTGATAGTCGCTGTGGCACCGGCAATCGCCCATCCCACTGGCGTCAGGCCAAGAAATGTTACTGCCGGCGCAATGCCCAAAGTACCTGCGACCCCGCCAAGGCCAACGGCAGTTAATGCCGATCCGACCCCGAGCGCTGCACTGGACGATAACGCGGTCAAAGTTCCCGTCGCCCCCAGAATACCCGCTGCTGATATAAGCCCAAGACTGCCCAGTAGTGTGCTATTGCCGAATACAAACGCTCCGATCCAAGTGCTGGAAATAGTACCTGCCAAGTACCCCGCCGCTCCAGTAGAAGCGATCCAAGCGCCTGAGGAATGAAGAACTGGTATTGCTACGGCGAAAACAGGCAAAGGCATGTGCGGCTCCAATTTTTTCTAACAATATTGAGAAGATGGGTATGCGCAGGCTGATGTTCAAGTTTTCGTGAAGTGCCTTCTCCAACTATGGCATGCGCTCCTCGTGCGGCGCAGATTTGGCGTTGCTCTCGTCAGCATGGTCGCTGAGGCGGCGCAAACCGCTTTTGGCCCAAGGCCGAGCACCAGCTAATCTTACTCGCTAAGAGCCGGTCTGTCAGCGCACCAACCCAAGAAAAGATCGACATCGGGTAGGTGTACTGGATCGGACAAAATACCAGGTTTCGCACACGGGACACCTAACCATTCTGAGAACGCTTCAAAGTCTTCAAACCATGCGTGGCGCGGATCGAACGAATGGACAAGCATGATGGCCTTCGAGACGCCGAAATTTCTGGCTTCGAGCAGCGCCGAAGCAGACCTGTGCAGGAGTTGGTAGCGCAGATTCCCAATAGCGGTGAAATCACCGCCAAGAAGGTCGACAAGACCCTCCAATCGAACCTGACGGTTCGGAGTGCCGTTGTTCCAATCCGAAACCACGTCGCCGAGAGTTTCATCGACTTTTCCCTCAACCCCCAAAATAAAGCTACCCCCCTCGGCTTTACAGAGGGCTAACAAGTCTGTTTGACTGGCTTTGCCGCGGCCAGGTATCTTGGTCTCGCGCTCAAAGTGCCCATCGACAAGCTTTGGATTTCTGAAGTCTTTTTGCGTCTCAAGTACGTTTCGAACTTGGTTCGGTATACCGTTGACATCCATCCAGCTGTGAGCCAATTCGTACGCCGAGCGCCCCTTTCGCCAGTGTTTTTCACCACCACCAAGGAATGGAATAATTTCTCCGGGCTTCTTTATAGCCGAGCCATTACAAAAGAATAAAGTCATGTGCCCATTTGGAATGTTGGTTGCCTTGCTTTGCAAGGGAAAATTTGACTAGGGTCGTTTATACCCAAAAGAGAAAATGCGTTGAAAGAAGCGCTTTCAAGCCAAGGCTCTGTTGGCAGGCGCAAACTGCGACACCTAACCGAAGAAGACATTTATGGTTCGGCTTACTTCGAGGTTGCTATAGACTCTTATCGGAGACTGGGTGGCGTAAATGCGGAATTTCCAGTCAACCCGCGGGCGACTTGGGATATTGAATTTGAAGGCGTTGCAATCGAACTCGACGAGCAGCTTCACTTCAACCGCTATCGTGCTCTGACCCTTTCTGAAGGTGTATATGGTGAACTAGAAAACTTTCCTTTAACCTCCTACCTGTCCTTCTGCTCGCGGCACGAAGAAGAATGCCTGCGCGCTGGCAAGCATGGAAAGAGATGGACAAACATGAGTTGCGAAAAGCAATTTAGTGCCTCGCCACCCAGGAGCTGTTTGAACGGCGCAGGGCCTGCACGATGGCGGCAGCGTGCTTTCAGCGGCGCTCGCATCTTCTGTTGCCTTGGCTAGGATGCCCTCTAGCGCGGGAATATCAGCGGATGCTCCAAGATTGTCGATTTTTAATTGAATCTCGACTAGATCCTCCGTGCAATCCTCTGTCGACCTCGATGGCTGGGCTAAACGAACTTTACAATACAAGTCCGCGGTCAAGATCCTCCCACCCTCCCTCCGTCAAAAGAAAGGGCAAAGACGGACGACTTTTGCGCCGCCCACAGCAGGTTCATCCCGCCGCTACTGTGGTCGACTTTCTCTCCGCCGTTCTCAGACATAGCGGTCGTAGTTCCGCTCACCTGTTAGCTCGCACTCGACTGCTTTGCCGCGAAGGTAGTTCACCATCCAACGTCGTGCCTTAACAATTTCCTGATACGTCCACATGTTCAACCGATTTCGCCATCGGTCCACGCGCATAGACAACAGCCTCCAGGTCAACGCCGGTCAGCGAAAAAGAAATTGGTCTAGTCCTTCCAAGTCGAAACGAAGCTGTCTCGCAGGTCCATAATCTCAGATGGCATTTTGTTGTTAGCCGCAAACCCCAGGAACGTTGCTGCTCGCGTGGAGCCGACGTAAAGATACCGTTGGAAAAGTTCAGGGACATCGTGGCGAAGTTGATCAACTCCGACAAAGAACGCGGCCTCAAACTCGAGGCCTTTGACATGATGCACTGGAAACACTCTCACTTCTTCATCACGGCCTAAATTTCCAGCTTCTTCATGAGCCGAGACAGGAATGCTATCCAGAAGCCCTTCAAGTCGCTCTGCCAAAGGTTTTACATCATCAGCGCGCGGCACTAAGACCGCTACAGATGGAAGCCGTTCATTCATTCGGTCAATTTCTTGAATGCGATCAGCGATCCAACTCGCTTGTGCGTCTAAGTCTCCCTTTGCTTCAAACATGGCTGGTTCGAAGCCATCATGAAGACCAAAGGTCGGCGCTGCTGAATTCGGTTCCGCGCCCAACCATCTACGTCGCATCAAATCAACAAAACCTTTAAGCTTTCTTGACTGCCGATATCCAATCTCCACCTCACGGGTTGAAACACCTGGAACAGCACGGTGCAGAGCTTGAGAGTCTTTTATACCCCGCTCAGTTAGGCGCTGATCAAAGTCACCACTCATGAAAAAAGAACGCACTTGAGGGTGCGCGAGGTGGTACATTGCTGCGAGTTGAATCTCCGAAAAGTCGGTCGCTTCATCCACATATACTTGATTTCGTAGTTTATCTGCAAAGGGCCGAAGTGCGGACCAAAACCTTACGTCGGTATCTGCCCGAGGCAGCAATGCGCGCACAGCTCTCAACTTAGTGAGTATTAGGGCGTCAAACTCATCTCGATCAATTTTTTCTCGGGCCACTTCTTCTTCGCTGTACCATTCAGGTTCCTGCCTGCGAAAAGACCTGTAACGAGAACCCATAGAGCTAAAGTAAACCGTACACGCACGGCTTATGCGAGATGCACCGCTCAGAATTTCTAAGTCGCCTCCAAGTTCACCGAACTGTTCTTTGCCCAACACCTCTTCACCAAGAAAGCCCATTAGGGCTTCGTATCTACGCGGCGGTTTACGTTTGCTGTGCAAACTGCGAGCTTGTGCATTCAGTGCCTGCCTGATCACCGCGAAAACACGGTCTTTTCTTGTTCGCGACGTCGGACTTTCCTCTAACTCCAGATCGTCTTCCTCATCGACCTCTTCCTCATTTGCAGCGGAGCTAGAAGCTTTTTCGATATCCTTAACCAGCGCGTCTAACTTCCTGATATTGTCACTGTCCAACCGGCCAAATCGATCAATTCTCCGGTCAAGCAAGTCTCTCCACTTTGTACGAAGGGTGCCTCGAATCTGCTCCAGCTCGCCACTAAGGGAGGACAGTTCTTCAAGAACAAAGAACATACTGACGGCGCTTTCATCGTTCGTGATGTCTGAAATGCGTCTTGATAGTAAAATCACTTCTGTCTGCCGTGACGTCTGAAGTCTGGTCGCCGCGTTCTTCAGTTCCTTCAAGTGTTCTTCAGCTAGCCACTCTTCAAACTTGGCCATCCATTCAGTGGGTGCAGCATGTACCTTGGGCGCCAAATGGCGAGCTTGCTCGTCAAGAACAAATCCTGACCGGTTATTCGATTTGCGAAGGAGACGTGCCTCCTCACGCCCGAAATCCACACTAAACTGAGACCAAGTCCAAACGCGATCTTTGGGTGCTGGAACACCCTCTCTGTTAAATGCCTCCGACAGATATCCCTCCAAAAGTTCTGTTGGGGTAAACATGATCCATGACTCTGCATGGTGTTTATCTGGGCTGGCGGCTCTTTGAACAACGGCCTGCTCTTCTGGCGTTAGAAATGAAATTTCGTTCTTTTGAGCCATCCGACGAATTAGCGTCGTGGTCTTTCCTGAACCCGGAGGACCGGAAATCATCAACTGACTTGAAAGGGGAAGCCTGAAGATTTCATCTTGGACTTTGTCCAATACAGCCTGGTCTCGGAGACCTGTTCCTCTCAAAGCACCGCGAGTTGACCTTGGCTGGGTTTCCAGCTCACCTTCTAGAGCCTCCCAGCCATCTGATTGCACCTGCTCAAAGTTTAGGTGATCAAGCAGTGATGACAGAGATTTCGGCGTTTCCTCATCCCAAAAAATGTGTGCCGGTCGTGAATCCCACACTTCTGAGAGATACTGAGGCGTAACAACAAACTTTGAAACGACGGTGAGTGTTTGGCCATTCGGGAGATCATACTCGTCTCCTGGCTCATAGGTCGCGAGATGCCCGATTGGAGACATGGAATGAGTAAAGTAACGTGCGATACCATCCAGTTGTGCCCTTCGGGCGAAATAATAAACTCTTCTTTCCCCTTCCTCAGTTTCCGCGAGCAGCGCAACCACCAGCGGCTCTTTCGAAAGTTGCCTGTATTCTTCAGACTTACGCGTCCATTCACGTTTTGCGTCCCTAGCCGCCAGTGGATGGTTAAAGTCTTCTGCCGGGATGAGAACTCCTGGATCCGATATTCTTTCTTTGGCTGCGTCTGAAATGAGCTGCAACTTGTCTAGTACTTCGAAGCCAGCATCCCGCTCTGATTGCCACCCCATTTATATCGTCCTTTCCGTCTCCCTCAGTGGGTGAATTTAGGCATCCTGATGTAATCATACAATGCTGAATTATAATGAAAATTTGACCATGTAGGGAATGCGTACCGTCGCGTGGATTAAACAAATTGGTTCGCTGATATCTAACTGGGACAGTCTGTGTGCGACTGAGCACTTGTCTCGCAGGACAAAAGCTCCGACAGGGCGTGACCTTAAGATTTGTTACCTTTAGTTCCTTTATTCGGCTTCATGTAGACCATACACGCAGCCCCGCCAACGTGTTGACCAACCTCATTTGTTCCAATGTTGTACATGGCGTCTCAACCAGTCTTGGGGAGGCAAAGACAAGGCTCAGGCCCTTTGCCCGGCTCACGGCAACATTCAGACGTTCCCTCGAGAGAAGAAAGTCTAGTCCGCGCTGTGTTTCCTCGGCGGAAGAGGCGGTCATCGATACAAGCGCAATTGGCGCTTCTTGGCCTTGAAACTTGTCCACTGTGCCCACCCGGACACCGGGCAATGCCTCTGAGAGTGCATTGACTTGTGCGTTGTAGGGTGCAACTACGATGATATCGTGACGCTGGATTTCGCGCGTATTCCCAACCTTGTCAGTCCAACTGCCTTCCAGAAGCCGCTCGACCATAGCGGAGATGGCAGCGACCTCCTCTTCGGCTTCCTGCGCGCGCCCTTCATGTGCGATGGGCACCAGAAACGCTCCAGCATGCGGTAGCCCGTCTACGTCGACCTTTTGCCGCGTCGTTTCCTCGTGTGCTTGCAGCGTACCTTCGTAAATCTGCTCCGAGATGTATTTGCAGAGATCTGGGTGCATACGTCGCGTTGTATCGAGATAGACCCCACAGTCCTCTGAAACGACAGCCTGGTCCCCGATAATCCAATCGAGGCAAGACAGGTGTGCCGGGGAAGGATGCGACCCTTGGATGACTTGCGGCAATTGTCTGGGGTCTCCCACTAGAACCAGATTGTCCGCTGCTCGCGTCATGGCAAGCGCATTGGCTAAGCTGACCTGTCCCGCCTCGTCCACAAAGAGGTAGTCGAAACTCTTTTCCAAGTCCGTGCGTGAGAACAACCAAGCTGTCCCGCCAACGATATTGGCACCTCTATGGCGACTGTCGTCGGGCTTTGAAGACACCTGAATAGCCTCATAGCCTTCAGGAAAAGGGTCACTCCCAGCCTTCCCCTTATAAACAATCTCAACACCATCGCCGTCTAGGTTGCTATCTTCCAACGCCTCGACACACCCCATTAAGACGTTCTTGATTGCCTCGTGGCTGTTGGACGCTACACCGATCCGCTTGCCCTTTCGCACCAGGTGCAAAATCGCGCGTGCCGTTACATAGGTTTTGCCTGTGCCAGGTGGCCCTTGCACCGGCAGTACCGTATTATCCATGGCATCAACGGCAGCACAAAGCCGCTGCACTGGATCACCTGATGCAACCAGCGGTGAAACCCCACGAAAACGTGGCGTTGAACGGGTTAAAAGATCTGTTGCTGAGTGATTGATCCTATCGCTGCATTGATCATCGATCACAGCGGCAATTGCCTCTTCAATCGCCTTGGTCTGAAGTGCGAAGGCTGGCAGCAAGTCCAACTGTTCAGGCAGGTCAAACCCTTGCCTCAAAGACACCTTAACCGTGACTTCACGCCGTTTTTTGTCAATCGCAGTGATTGTAAGGCCAACTACCGTACCATCTCCACGCGCAGCAGAAACACTGTTTCCCTTGCGCAGTTTCGTGGCCTGATAGGGGTATTTGTAGAGCCGTTCAGTAGACTGTTTGATAATGTGACCTGGCGCTTGAGCCCGTAAACCAGCAAGACACTCCAGATCATCCGCCAGTTCGTCAAAAGTTTTTTTGACGGAATCAAACACCGCCCAGGCAGCAGGTTTTTTCTCCCGTGGATGAAACCGGCCCAAATCAAAGAGAACCTTTTGGCGATCCTCCGGCAGGTCGCTTGCCGCTAGCTGCGCTTTAAGGCTTTCCTCTTCCGGGTCGTAAGGGTCTGTCTCTTGTTCTAATTTGGGCGCAGATAGAGAGTTCCATATCGCATCACCCGGCCGTTGCACCAAAAGCCAATCCCGAAGCTCCTGTGTCGAGATGCAATCGATGCGGTTGTAATCCTCAATCTCGTCCAGAATTTTCTGATCATTGCTCTCCCGCCATTCTTCATAGGCTACCACTGACCCGCCGGCCGTGGTTACCTCACCGCTCCGTTCCACGGCGTAAAAAGCCTCCATGTCCTTGATCGAATAGCTTTTCTCCGACGCTACAATCCCGCCGCGTACCACAGCGTATAAGTCCACGAAGCGCCCCTCACGGAGCCATTGATCTAACAGCGCCTCACCCACGCCGTAGCGCGTGCAAAGCTTCCTTAGCGCGGTAATCTCATATGGGGCGTAGTGGTAAATCCGCGCCAGCGGATATGCTGCAAGCCGGTCAGTGAAATAGGCAAACAGGTCTATCAGGGCCTGCCTTTCCTGCGCATGATCATGGGCCCAGAAGGCCGTGAAAACCCGCCCGTCCCAGATGCCGTGCAGATACTCTAGACCGTCAGCCTGTCCCTCGCGATAGAACGGGTCACCTTCGATATCATAGTATAGATCGCCCTCCTGAGCCTCCGGCAACAGGTCAAATCCTTTGCCTTCAACCCGTGGACGCAGTTCCGCTCGCGGCTCACCCGATTTGCGCGCCTCTTGCAATCGCGCTTGCGCACGCAACGCACCCAGCGTCTCGGCAGCGATGTTCGGCACATGTCCATCGCTTTCGGCCAAGCCCCGCATGGTATTGATCCCAGCACTTTCCAGCCTTTTGACCTGCTGTTTTGAAATCCCTGCCACTCGGAACAGACTGTCTTCAGTCTCCCAAACCTCGGCACAATGCTCGCGCCACCGACATAAACCACAACTGCTGCACGGCACAGGCCGTGTCGCACTCGGTTCGGCGACAAACCTCTCCAGCCTTCGCCGCGCCGCCCGCGCATAGGCTGAATACTCACTCAACCGAAAACTGAACCGTTCCCCTGTGCCAAGTTCCACATGCGCTCGGTCAGGCGCACGACCCTGCATCGTTGCTATCAAATCGGAATAAAGAACCAGTTGAAGAACATGCCCTGGCGCGGGTTTGCGCTTCAACTTGGTATCCGTCACTTCATAGGAGAATGATCCCAACTCGGATGGCAGGTCGACTCGTTCCAAAAAGTCTGAATACCCACCCCACATCCCGCCTTCCAAGGCACCTTGAAACACAACCTCAGACCCTTCGGCCAGGGCTGCAAGTGTCGCTTCCACGGCTTGACTAAACGGCACGCCTTCGGTTGCGACTTCAATGATCGCCCGGCCTTGAGACCGCAACCGGTCCAGATGCGCGGCCTCATGAGCATCGCCATGAGCTTGCAATAATGCGGCATCGGCACTGTCTTGAACTGGCTCCGCCCCCCCGCCCTGCAAATACGCCAAATCCAGGGCGCTTGCATGCGCGCAGCCCATGAACCGCATCAGGTCCGAGGCCGACAGCCGTATGTCCGCTCCGTCCCGCTTCAAGCCGCATCGTCCGCCTGGTTGATCGACAATAGATCACCGCCCAATCCGCGGAACGCCCGTTGCCGACAAGAAAACACGATGATCTGCAAATTGCTCGACCGCAACGTCAATGCGTTGAACATCTGCTCAATGCGGTCGTCATCCGTATAAACTATTGCATCATCGAGGATGAGTGGCGCTGGCCGACCCTGCTTGGCAAGGATATTGGCGAATGCCAGTCGCACCATTAGAGAGATTTGCTCTCGCGTACCGCCCGAAAGCACCTCAAAGTCCTCTTCCACGCTGCGTCGGGTGATCCGGATTATTGTGCCGCTTTCCGCATCAATCTCGGGTTCTGCGTCCGGCCACAGCATCCTTAACAGCGGTTGCAATTCATCTGTCACCGGTTTGACATGAGCCTCCAACGCCGCTTTACGCGCCGCATCTAACGCCGCCTTGAGGCGCCGGTTCACTTCCACTTCAAACTCAATTTCGGCTAACCGCGCCTCGGCAGTTTCCAACTGGCCCTCGACGAAAGCGAGTTCCTCCTCCGGCGCATCCGAACTGGACAACCGGATTCGTTCAGTCAGTCCGGCGAGCTCACGCTCCAATTTCTCGCCAAGGATGCGGCTGTTTTCGATAACGCTTCTGGCGCGATCAACGGCAACCTTTGCAGCGTCCAGGTCGATGACAGCCTCCCGCAAAGTGGCCAAACCATCCCGCGCCTCGGTCAGCTCTCCGACGAGCTTTTGTAGCGTCTCATCTTGACTGGCAATCTCAGCCTCCGGGTCCTTCACACCACCCAGCGCCGTTTGTGCCGCCTGCATGAGCGCTTCGGCCGATGCCGCCTCCCTCTGTTCAGACTCTAGCGTATCTCGGAGGGTATCGAATGCTTCTTCCGCGGCGCTCAATTCTACAGCGGCGCCGTGCAGCGCCTCTTTGGTCTCAGCTTCCGCTTTCTCCGCATCCGCGAGGACCGGCAAGTCAACATCAGTTTCTATGGCATCCGGCAGTTCCGCCAGAGCTGCACGCAACCTTTCGACACCTTTCGGCGCAATCGCTTTGAACTCGGCCTCCTTCGTGCGCAGTTGCTCCTCCCTTGCCGTCCTGATTTGTGCCGATGCGCGCGCCGCTTCGACGGTGGGATATCCGGAGCTGGCCAAAGCTTGATCCAGTGCCTTCTGCGCAGCACCGACCCCACCGCCTTCAGTGCTGTCACTGGGCGTTATCGACATACGCCCGACGCCCGAAATCTGAAGGTTAGTGACTTCAGTGATGGGATGATCGCGATCCCCCTCAACGGCTTCTCCACGCCACAGAACTTTACCTGCATCTGCCCCGTCGTATGTGACGCGCAAAATCGGCGCCGCAGCTTCTCGCGCCCGTTCTGCCACTGAAAGCGCAGTTGCAAGCCCTTCCAGCTGTTGCAGCCCCGTGGTCGAAATCTCCTGACCAATTTCGGCTTTCAAGGTTTCGATCTCACCGCGCAGCGTCTCGGCATCGGCAATCTGGCGCGTCAGTTCCTCGCGCCGAGCGACAGCCCCGGCTGAAGCCTCGGACTGCATGACCAACTTCAGCTGTTCTGTCGCCGTGTTGTGCGCTGCCTGAGCCTCGCTCTGGGCCGTCTTGGCCTTTTCCCGACGGCCCCGCGCCGTGTCAAATGCCCTCTGCGCTTTCTCTGTTCGCTCGGCGGTTCTTTTGACAGAACTTTGGGCTTTGGCCAGTCCTACAACGTCCAACCGCAACTTTTCGACCTTCTCTCGCGCTCGGGTCTCCTTGGCCTCGAGGGTATCGACTCGGCCTTGTGCAAGCTGCACATCCGCGTCCTGTTTTTTCGCCTCAGAGAGGCGCTTTTCGGCCTCTTTCAACCGGCCCAATCGTGCTGTTGTCTCTTCTTCGTCCCGAAGCTCCGCCAGCTCCGCTCTCACAGCACGACGGCGTTTTAGTGCCTCCTCCAACGCAGTTACCCGCTCCAGCACAACATTGCGATGGCTGGTAAGGCCGGCGACAGTCTCGGACGCCATTTGCAACGGCCCGCCGGTTTTAGGCTTACCAGTTGCGGTTACATTCGCCTTCAGAACCTCCTCGCAAGCCTTGGCAGCCCTGTCCATTCGCCGCCCGACCGTCATGGACTCCACTTCGCCGGTGACCAGCTTCATGATATCCTGACGGGCGGTGTTTTCTGCACTGTCGCTCGACACTTCAACCACGCCCTGGCGGACCCAAAGCAAGGCTGCCGGACCACCTTCTTTTGGCGCAGCGACCATGCTGGCCAGGGTATCCTCAGCCTGCTCACCCTGCGCAACCAAGACCCCGTCTTTCGTAAGGCTCGCTTGCTTGCGCTTGCCAGAGGAACTCCACCGCTTGAACAGCGTCCAAGAGGCGCCATCCAGATCGAAACAGATTGTCACCTCCGGATCCCCCCCCACCCTCGGGGTCAGCCCCTTGATCCGTTGGTTTTGCGACCGGTGACTTTCAAAAAATCCGGCCTGTAACGCATCGAAGAACGTCGATTTTCCGCTCTCGTTTGGAGCCGACAACACGTTTAGCCCCGGTCCAATGTTGTCGATGGTCACAGGTTCAACAAAGCGGCGCACATTTCGTAAGGATATGGATGTAATCATCATAACTCAGCCCTGCCGAACCAGTGACCACAGCCGGTTCAGTGCCGCCTGCGCCACGCGCGCATCGTGCTCTGACACTCCCTGACCTTCTGCTTCGACTTGCAATTCCTCGGCCGCAACTCGGAGCGCCCCACCGGTTGCAATAAGGTCCAAGTCACCGGCCTGGTACTCCGTCGCGAGTTCGTCATCGAGCAACACAAATCGCCCGAAATCGGGTGCGACTTTGGCCGCCGCATCCTCCAGCGCTGCACGCTCTTCCATGTGCAAGTAGCCTTGTGCTTCGATCCGCAATAGTTGGTCGCGCCGCTGTGCCGTTTCGGGATCAAGCAATGCTTCAAAAGCTCCCACGACGTCCATGTTGGGCATCAGGCTCAATTGTTTGGCGCTCCAATAGAACCGTCCTGTTTCCACCCGTTTAATCGAAGGTACAGCCCCTGAGCCTGCAATCGTCACGACATGGCATGACCCGCGCCCTTCATGTCGGTACGAGTCTCGTTCCGGTGTGCCGGAAAACTGGGTGCGCGGGTTCACGTCAACAACGCCGTGCCAATCCCCCAACGCCAGGTAATCCAGCTGTGCACTCTCGGCTCGGTTCGGCGGGATTAAAGTGGATGCGTCGTAATCGTCGCCAAAATCAGTGATTCCGCCATGCGCCAATCCAATGCGCAGCGCATTTTCGGGGGTCTCGGCCTCAGGCATCCAAGCAGTCAGGTCTTGGCCAGGAAACTGCCGCGGCCATGGTGAAGGCAGCACCCAAACGCCCGCCTCGACTTCTACGGGTTCGGCCTCACGTAGGACATGAACATTTGGCCCCGCCTCCTCCCCAAAGAGCCGCCAAAGTTCTTCGGCGGCTAACGAGTCATGGTTGCCAGGAATGATCCACCAATGCACATCGCCATCCGCCGACATCTCTGTCGCCGCCTGACGACGCACCCCATCGCTCGGCCCGGTTGTGTCAAATGTATCCCCAGCGACCAGAATATGCCGCGCTTCATGGTTCCGCGCCGCTTGCACCAAACGCGACAACACCTCGTGACGTGCCTCAATCAGTCGCCCTCGTAATTCTTCGGGCATCGTCCCGAAACCGCTTCCCAAGTGCAGATCGGACGTATGAACAAATGTAAAACCAACCATCTCTTACCCTCATCGAATCGAATTGACGTGGCCTCTCCCCAAACACCCAACTTATTTGACACCTAGGGGCGTCAAAAGCTGTCATGCCCTCGCGACTGAACTTAAACCAAGAACTTGACGCGCCGAACAAATTAGGAACAAACTTACGGTAGCGCCTCGAAATCAGAACGCCGCGCGACATGGACCAGATCCCGCAACGCCTTTGGTGAGACCACCTCGACCTCATCCCCCCATTGATAGAGATGCCACGCCATTTCGAGCCACCCTCCTGCTCGAAACCGCACTTCGAGCCGACCATCGCCGAGCCGTTTTACGACTTGTTTGGGATGAAACTGCCAGTTTGCTGCTCGGTCCGCCGCTGCCTTGCTGAAGATCCAAACCACTTCAGTAACCTGATCAGGATTGTGATAGGAGCCAAACGCCGCCTCTGCATAACTCGAAAGGTCGAAATCAGGTGCTCGTTCGAACCAATCCTTCGTCACTTCAGCATCTTCGATCCGGTCCAGCCTAAAATGACGTAGATTGTTACCTTTAGCCGGTTGTCGCGCCACGAGATATCGGCGCGCTCCCAAAAGAACGCCGTATGGCTCCACCAACCGCACTTCTCCACCATATACGATACGCATCACGTTGAAGCCCCGGATCGCCTTTGCTATCGCTTCGACAACCTCACGATCTGCATATGCAACAGGCCCCGGCCTGGCAGCCATGCCAAAGGCCTCGAGCGCCGCCTCGGCGTCTGTCTCCGCTATTCTCGCCTTTGCAGATGGCAACGCCGCCAACAACCGATCTCGCAGCGCTTGCAAAGCCTGCCTTTGCCTTACGTCCCCCGGTTCGTCTAACCGCGACAAAGCGACTTCAATCGCCTCTAGTTCCTCGGCCCCATTCAAGTGCAACCCGGCTAAAGCTGATGAAGTTATCTTCCATCGTCGTATTCTGTCGGGATCGGCGTCATTGACCGATACGCTATCGCCAAAAATCTCATGTAGCGCCTGCGTCATTCGCTGCGCCGTTCGCTTTGCGACACCAAATTCTTCTTCAATCTCCCTCAGGCTAACACCCATGTGTCGGGACATTGCCATGTCCGCCAATCGCAAGATATCCCGCGCCTTTTCAAAAGACATTTGCCCTCCTCATGAGTGAAACAGGAGCATTAGTGGAAGCGCGCAGCGCGGTTAAGCGACTGGAGTACTAGTTCGGTGCCGGCCAGATTTCAGTCGCCAGATTCGCGAGATACTCACCTCTCGAGCGAATTTCTTCTTCGTCCCAAGACGCTTTCTCCGCCACTTTTCGATTAAGCGTTAAATTGGAGTGCTCTACAAGTTTCAGGGCTTTTTCTTCAAATCCAAGGTTACCGAGCGATTGGTTCAGTCTGTCCGTTGTGATCGTCAAGTTCCCAAGTGTTTGGATAGCCTCTTCACGCTCAAAATACCCCGGCACATCACTGTCCAACTCAGCGACGAAATGGCCGTCCAGCGGCCAGTTCGGTTCCCAAGTTTGCGGCATGATGTGTTCGACCCACAACGATTGCGGTCGCATTGTTTCTTCAGTCATTGATGTGCGGCTTGCCAGCTCTAGTGACCAAAGAATATCCGTGAGAATACGAGACGGCACGCGACCGTAAGCGCGTTTTTCAAGAATACTGCTTACTAGTTCCGCGTCACCTGGGAACCTCGTTGTATCCATGGTCATCCCTACAAAAAATTCTCGCATGACCTCGACTGAGACTCCTTCCCGATGGAACGCGTCAGCTAACCTTGCGAACAGCTGATTGAGGTTCTTGGCCGTCAAGTCGCATAGGATCCGACGAACCAAAAAACTGTCCAACCATTTTGCAACCTGCCAACGTTCGTCTGAATCTAGATCAGAAGCGGCGATCTGAAACGCGATTGGGTATGCTGTCGTGTTTTGCCAAAGACGTAGCCGCTCGCCGAGCCATGCAACGTCTTCAGCTCCTTCACACCGATCTTCCAAAGTTTCATAGGTTGGTACGTGCTTCTGTAGGACGGCCAGTTCTTCTTCAACTCTCTCATACCGGGGTCGTCTATTGGGCGCGGCCCAGGCTCTGTACTCGGCGTAAAGCTCACGGACAGTTATCCTGTTTCCGGTCTCAGCTGTCAGAACCCCTGCGAGGAAGTGGTCAATGCGTGGGCGAGCCGGGCGCGCATTTGGAGCGTTCTCTCGCCACCATCCATCGTCAAATGGCCTCCAAACCTGATTATATAACGCTTCGGCAAGTTCGCGGGCATTATCTTTGCCACGGTTTTGAGCCTCAGCCCGGTGAAAAATGTTGTTCCTAACTAGGTCCATAGCCAGGAGTGGCTGACCTTTAGAGTTCAAGGTTTCGAAGATTACTTGTGCATCGTCCTCTGGACCCAGCGTGATCACAATGAGCTTGAGGTGGAACACGAGCGCCTCCAGGAGCGCATCGAGTCTTCTTTTTTCTTCCTCTGGACCCGCTTCGTCGCCTTCAAAGGCAGCTTCACTCTCGTTCTCTTCATCTATGTCTACTTCGAAATCATCTCCCGCTCCGCTCGCGGCGAACTCTTCAATTTGCGCGATAAAATACTCATAAGCCCGAAGTGCGCGGACGGGAGTATTTTGTGGCACGCTTCCTCGCCAGTAGTACCCGTGATGTTCGTTTCTCACATCCGGGTAGGGCATTTCTAGAATGCCCAAAAAGACCAAACGATCTACTGGAGTTGGTGTCAGCTTGAAACGCGCAAGGGGATCCGTATCCGCTCTACCGGTCTGATTAAAAAGGTACTTTTCAATTTGATCGATGAGCGCGACATATCCTTTATTGCGAGCGACCTCGCGCATTGCAGAGAGCAAAATCAGAAAGGTGGTCAAACGTTGTTGACCGTCCACAACCTGCACGGTCGGCGTGGCTCCAAAAGATCTTGCCGTGGCGTCAGGTGCCAACAGCAACGCGCCCATGTAATGGTCAAACCTCGCATGTCCCTCCAAGACCTCAGTGGCCTTGGCCACTACGTCCAACCAAAATGCGCTGGTTCTACCATCGTAGTTCTTATGGTCGTGCCATTGATATTGCCTTTGATAGAGCGGAACAACAAACCGTTCATTTCGGCTCAACACATCTGTCACTTTAAATTCGCGTGCATCCATTGCTGGCCCACTACCTCTCGTTCACACCAAGGCTACTCGCCTTACTAAAACCTATATTGGGTTCGTTGACTTCCATTGAAGGAATTGAAACCGTCGCTATGTGGCAAACCGGCACTGGATCCAGCTCTTCTTGTTCCAAGGTGAAGGCATCCTCGCTAGCAAGCCACGCGATCAGCTCCCGCGCCGGGGAGTTCTCGGAAACTGAGATTGCCTTGGCGGAGCGGGGTTTTCCATGTTTGCGCGCCAGATCAGGTGACATTTGATGCAGAGAAACAGGAGCTTTTGAACAGCATGCAACAGCATCTGCAATTGCAGCGCCAGCCATGTCGATATCCCCCCAATGAAACACGCCTTGGGTGACATGTTCTGAAAGCTTCGCGATCAGCTGCTTCTCTCCGAATCCCGGCCAGCCGCCCGTATAGAGTACTGCTGTATTAGGGGTGAGGGCTTCTGCGACATAACGATTGAAGCTTGCGTAGTTTTCAATGGTCACGAGCGCGCGTAGTGGGCTGACCTCAAGCGTGTCGATCATTGAAGGGTGAATGCCCAAATGCAGCTTTCTGTCGAAGTGCGACTGCGCAAAGGGAATATCCGCAGTAAACTGAACGAGGTGTGCGAACTTTTCTAAACCCAGATCTGAGTGGATCATTTCGTCTTTGACATCAACGCCGTAGAGATCGATTGCGCGGAGCTCTGCAAGGATTCTCGTCAAATGGCGCTCAATCAGTTTCGAGTCTCCGCATTCCACTCGGGAATACGTTCGTAAGTCTCGACCGTCGGTCACATCTTTCGAGAGCGCCGCCCCATAGGCCTTGAGGTATTCTTTCACGGGCTGAAGGTCATCTTCACTCATACGGTGAGGGCGCTTGTTCAATTCCCATTGCTCCAATAGTCGCTCCATGGCCTCTGACGCATTTCCTCGGTGTTTTTCGGGCAATGTTTTCAGAAATCTCTCCAGAGTGCTCCTGGCCCCTGCCAGCTTGCCTGCTTTAGGTGTCCGGCCTGTCATATTGTAAAGAACATCCGCGTCAGCCAATACGACGCGCTTCATCAGGTGCGATAGGTCACCCTTGTCCATCTCGACATGGACAGCCCCTATACGCTGAGCATGCTGGATAGCCTCTTGAAACTGTCTCTGCTTGTCGGGGTCCCGGAAGGCCTGGAAAACAAACTCTCCGATCTTGGGACCTAGTCGGCCATCCCGCTCAGCCGCCTCATGACGGTCGAGCAGTTTGGCAAACAGTTCCCCTGCAACCCGGTGTCGCTTCCTGGCGCTCATTCAGCTGCCTCTGTCGCCGCGTTGAGAGTGGGAAGGCGACCGATATGTCCGGACTGCACCTGCTGGCGGAAACCATCGATCCCAAGATGCTCGGGATTGGCTTGTCGAAGTTCCTTCTTGGTCCGGTTTCCAATCTTCTCCACGTCAATGAAGAGTTCCGGAACGCCCGGGGCCTTGGAAATGGTGACGATGGTGTCGGCCACTTCCATGAAGCTGGTCCGCTTTTCTTCGGGTGCTGCAATCAGGATTTGCAGATTTAGGTCACGATAGAGGCGAATAAGTTCCTGTGTGCTGCGGATATCAAGTTTATTGAATGCCTCGTCGAAGCATACGAGACCCATCCCCATGCTCTCGCCCGGACGCGCATTTGGGTAGTAGGCTGCGGCCATGGAGGCGGCGATAGCCACGTAGTAGGGGGTCTGCTTCTGTCCGCCTGAACCCTTGCCGATCCGGTCTGTCAGATTTCCGGTCACGGCAATGTCTGTTTTCAGGCCATCCACACCCTGGTTGTCGATATCAACGTCAGTGACCTCATCCCGGGTCATGACGAGTTCGAACTCGAAATACTGGCGATAGTCCTCGAACTTGGCGGCACCTTCTTCGGATCTGAAAATCTCCCGAATAATGTCGACGGCCTGGTTCAGGATTTCGTCTCCGCCTTCCATCAGTAGGGTTTCCGCTTTGTCAGCCTCTTCCGAGACGCGTTGGGCCATCTGGTAGAGAGGTTTCATGGTGGGGTCGATCTTCCAGTCGAAGACATAGGTCATACCTTCAAACTTGTGGCGCCGGATCCGCTTGTTAAGTTTGCGCATCTCTGAGAGTGCGCCTTTGAGGTTATCATTGAGCTTGGTCATGAAGACCTCACGCACCTCAAGGCGGGTCACCTCCCGGAATTCGCTGATCTGCTTCTGATATTTCAAAAGCTCGTTGTCCTCCATGTAGAGAACATGGGTCACCAACCAGTTCAGAATGTCTGGTTCTGATTTCTTGGCGAGCTCGATATCTTCATCAAAATCCGCCAGGTAGGAGGCAATGCCCCGCATCCGGCGAGCCCGGCGCCCAGCGGCTTCACTGTTGGCATCAAGCTCCTCACGCTTCTCCTTGCGAAGCCTTTCTACATTGTCGATATGCCAAGCTTCGTCTTGCTCCGAGATCCTGTCGAGTCGCGCCTTCAACGAAGAAATTGAGCGGCCCTTCGCATGGTGATCCATGTGGTAAAGGGCATGTCTCCACCGCATATTCTCTGAGCCCTTGTCGATCTCGGCAATTTCATCGCATTCCGCCTGATGGCGAGCGCGCGTGTCGTCCTCTTCTCTTGCCTTCTCACTGGCTTTGGTTTGCTGTCTGATCAGCTTGTTCTTGCGATCTTCCAGCTCTCCCTCCCGATAGACCTTCAGCTTGTTGATGTTCTCGCCATGTGCCTTGATATCTGCGATCAGCTCACGGACGTCATCAGACACTTCTTCATCCCGCCGACGCTCGAGGTCTTTGAGGGTATTCAGACCTTCTTCGATTTCAGCCACACGTGCGCTGGCTTCCTGGGTATCGAGTTGCCCAACAGCCTGAAAGAGTGCCACGCCGTTCTGAAGTCTCTTCATGTCGGCTTTACGGCGATCAATCTCTGATGTGAAATCCTGAACTTGGGTCTGAAGCTCGTGGACAAGGCTCTCCTGAGCGACCCGTCCGAGAATAGGAGATCCCATCCGGTTCACACGAACGGAGAACCCCTGGCTTTGTGAGCCATCTTTCATGATTGCGTCAGAGTGCTGCTTCAGCTCGTCAAGGGTGTCGACCATGACCGTGCCGCCGAACTGTGAGTCCAGGAACTTTCTGATCAGATCGTTGTCTGTCTCCAGGACCGACACGATGGCATTTGGTGCTGCATTACGCAGACCCTTTCCACGAGCGAGTTTTTGCGTGTTGATCAGTCGCACTTTCCAGTTGCGATGCTCGCGCTCATAGCCCTGACCTGTTGCCTGCTTTCGGTCTCGAAGCACTCTGTAGGCTTCATCAAAATTTTTCGGATCGACATAGATCGCCTCCTTAAAGGCGCCCAGGCGGGTCTCGAGAGCACGAACCCAATCTTCCATGCCGGGGACGACATCAACCATCATCGGCAGGGCCTCGGCGACAATACCTTCACTCACCAGGTATTCGATGAAGTCCTGCACCTGTCCGTCCAGGCCTTTGCCACCCCGTTCGCGAGACCGAAGCTGGCGAAGCTTTTCTGTCCGCTTCTCCTCAGCCTGCCGCTGCTGATAGACCATGTCTTCATACTGCGTGTTCAGCGAGACAACGACGCCTTCAGTATCTTTGACGGTCGCAATCAACCGTGAAATTTCGGCAGTATCTTCAGGGAATTTTCCGCTACCGGTAAATTCCCGGCGGATCTCCTCCAGGCGTTCGGCGGCAATCTTCATGTTGCCCGTCGACATCGGAAGGAAGCGTTTCAGGTCATCCGTATGGCGCAGAGAGGATCCCAGTTTAAGAATGTCGTTGAGCTTGCCGGCAGAGGTTTTGATAACCAGCTCCTGGCTGCCAATCTTCTCCTGCATGAGGGCTTGCGACTGAGAATAGCCGGAAGCCATCTGCTGTTCTTTCTTGGTCTCTCGCAGGCGTTCTTCACGTTCGATCTGCTGATCTACCCGAGTCCGCTCCTGGGTCAATTCCGCCAAATCAACCTCAGCTTGGCGAGTTTTGTCACTGGCTTCTGCGCTGTGGATGGCAGCGATCTGAGCCTTAGACCAGGCGGTCTGGAAGGCGTTTTCCTGAGCCGTAAAAAGCCATTCGGCGTGGCTGGCATAGGCTGCACGAAGGGAGCGCGCCTCTCCGATCTTCTTTTTCAGTGTTTCAATAGACGCAGAGATTTCATCCCAAGTTTGAAGATTGGCACGCAGTCGGTCGGTCTGGATGGGATCTTCATCCAGCACGAAGGTTCGAACGAACTCGGTCGGGTCCTTGATTTCCTGGAAGGCGATGGCATTACGAAAGCGGCGGATGTAGTCATCTGCGTTCGGCGTCGCCCCTTTCGGGCGCATCGCTCTGAGGTAGTTTTCGATAAACCCGCGGGCGGAGTTGTTGTGAACCGAATATCCGCGGCCAGATTTCTCCCGTACGCGTTCCAAAATGATTTCCGGGCTGCCGACGACGAGGGTTCCGTCAGGCTCCCGATCTGCGAATTCCTCAAAAGAGAACATAGTGCCTTCCGCGATGAAACGGCAGGTCGTGTGTTCCCGGGGCTCATCCTTGTCGGCATAGATCGTGAGACCAACGGCGCATTCGGCATTTAGGGTGTCGTCCCGGTAGCTAAGGACCAGTATGCTGTGACACGCGTCCCGCGTCAGGCCGAGGCGGATGGTGTCTTCCGTCACTCCAAGGCAATATTCTTTTACTGACCGGGTAGATTTGATCGAACTTGCGGCACGGTTCAGACTCAACTTTGAAACCTGGTTGCCCGTTTTGACGGTTTGAATGGCGTCCAGAAGCGTCGATTTTCCGGATCCCATCATCCCGATGATGGCAGTGATCCCATCAATTTCGATATCCTCCAGCTCCAGGAGGTTCCAGTTCATTGCACTGATGCGTTTCAGTTCAAACATCGGGCAGCTCCTCGGCAACCTTGGAGTTGCTCGTCACGGGGTCTTTGAGGTCTTCTTTTTCAGTCACGTCAGCATGCAGACCGTCAAAGAAATTGGTTTCTTCAGCGTCTTCTTTTCTTGAGGCATCCAGAGCTTGCTGTCGGGCAGCCTCTTCAGCTTCAACACGGTTTTTCTCGATATTGGCGAACACGTCGCTCTCTGGATCTTCGGCATCCAAGAAAGCTTCGATCTCCTTCACGAGATCTGGTGTCACCAGGTGCTTGATTGCCGGCATGATCGTGACGGGAATAATCTCTTCTTCGCGATCTTCCTCGCCAACTCGGACAAACCCTTTAGCCCGCCAGAGATCCAGCATCTCTTTCAAACGGCTTTTGCTCGGTGTATCCCCACCCCCAAGGGCGGTCAGACGATCAAGAAGGGCGTCTGTATCGATCAAAATACGACCTAGGTCGTCCATTTCGCCATCTCGTGAGCTTTCCTCCCACATGATGCGCAGGGTCAAAAGAAGAAGGCTCTCATCCTTTTTCAGTTTCCCGCGGCGCGTGGCGCCATCTATATTGCCGGGCATCACGATGATGTATTCGTAGATTGAATCGATCAGCAGAACATAACCCAAACCGTGCATCAGCCGGTCGAAATAGGGCTCATGCCGGCAGATGAGCCGGTAGACACTTTTCATGCGGTCGTCAGCGTGCAGGACCTGCTTTTCGATGAGTTGACGGGCAGCTTTCTGGAACTGATCAACAATCATGTCGTCATCATCTCGTGAGACACCGTCGCCTTCGATCTGGCGATATTTGATTTCGCGATCCAAGGCGCGCTCGAAGTCGTCCAACATCATCATTTTGAAATCTCCAGTGTTTCGGCGCGTTTTTTGATTTCGAAGTCGGAACAGCTGATCCATTCGTTCTCAAGAGACGTCGGAAGCCTCGTTATTTCCACATCATTCAGGTCATCAGGGAAGATCGTCTTGATGATCATCAAGCGCTCGAAAATGAAGAACTCATCCAGCGAAACGATTTCGATGTCGGAAGCCCTGATGGAGATCTTCTGACCCATTTTGGTATCCAAAAAGCTTCGAACGCGCTCGGGATTGACCCGTATGCGATCAATGTAATGTCGTTTGGCTGCCTCATAGGCTACCAGTGCGGGGTCTTTAAGGCGCTTTCTGGCGACAACGGGTGGCGGCGCCTTGCGCGGCGGCCGCGATTTGTGGAGGGAGCCGCGATCAAAATGTGCATGGACATCCAAAACGTCGTATTTGACTGGAAATTTACTGTCGCTGGCGAGTTTGGATCGCCCCAGGCGTTTGGCAGCATCAATATACTGGCCGGTTTGGTCATCTCCCATGCGGCTCAGGAAGCGGTTGATGTTAAGCACGCGCCGCTCGATCCGCGAGTTTGTCGCCTCGATCATATCGATGTGGCTGTCGATACTGCTGAAGACATCTGAAATCGTGCTGAGTGAGCTGATGATGTTGTGCTCAGCCTCTTCCAGAGAAGGGGCCCGGCCTTCACGGACAAAAGCTGTGGCCAGCACATTGACTAGAACGGCATCCTCCATCATGGCGCGTACATCCTCGACGAGATCGTGGCGGAATCGGTAGGGGCTGTTTTCACCGCGCAGCTTTCTGTAGTCGGCGATATAATTGTCGGTGATGTAATTGTGGAAAAATGTGTCCATCATGCCGGCCACACTGGATTGCCCTTTCATGCTTTGCTCGACTTTGCGTAAAGCACCCACGATGGCCCGCAGGTTTGTCATAAAACGTTCTGCATGGGCCCCGGCCCAAGTCAGATTTTCTGATGCGCTTTCAGGGTCGCGACGCACGGCGTCGACCAGGGTTTTCACTTGAAGCACTTCCCCACCAAAGGAGCGCACCTTTCCGGATTTGATGTCCAGCAACGCTTGGAGCAGCAGTCGCGCTTCACTGTTGAGATCGACAACGGTTCTCAGACCGTCTCTGCTTTCTTCCAGCCATTTGGATTTCACTAGATGGCTATAGACCGCGTAGTGCACAGGGCCGTCACGGAGACCTTCTTCTCCAGTCAGGCTGGCTTGCCATTCCCGAGCCAGGATGAAGTCTTCGATTGCGCGTTGAACCTGCTTCTTCCGCATAGTTTCCGCCGCATAGCGAAATACCTCGGTCGCCAGATGTTCGACCAGGTCGGCATAAAACATCGCGTTCTCGGTACTGAAGAGCCTGAACTGGCTTGGCTCCAAGGAACCGAATATTGAATTAACCATCAATTGGCCTCATCGAATCGAAGTGACGTTGCCTGTTGCCAAGCGCTCGACTTATTTGACATTTCAGGGTGTCAAAAACTGTCACACCCCACCGGCTGAACTTGAACCTAAACCTTGACAATTAGAACAAATTGGGAACGAATTCGCATTCGCGCCGTAAAATCAGAATTCAGGGTGATGTCGACCATGTGATGTCAGCAACTTGTTCCGAAATGACCTGCCAGTTGAAAAATACCCGCCGTCAGAGGTATCAAAGCGAGCCCAGATATCAACCTCTGCTAGAAATTCTATTCCATAACAAATCCAGAACGTCAGAGAACGGGTGTTATGTGAAGCGCCCTACAGTTGAGTGATTGGCTACAGCCAGCTTGACCGGCCGTGCCTTCCTGCCAGAAATCGACAGCCGTTAACCAGCCTTAAACGACATAGGCCCTGGAGCATGCAATGCCCTTCACATCATTATTTGAGGGACAAATCATGCCGACAGAAGCGTGCGAAATTGACAGACGCATTGTAAATAGAGCCGAGAAGATGGCTGAAGTCGGATACAACGGCACCTACACATTCAAAGACTACGGTAAGCTGGGCTTGCTGTTGCGCGTGCGAGGCCATCGCGCCGTTTGGCTGGCAAAATACAAGCAAAGCACCAAAACCATCGGGCAGCTTTACCCGCGTCCCACAGAACGGCCGATCACCAGCGTGAAAGTTGCCCGGGAGAGAGCGGCCAACGCGAGGTCTGTACTCATGTCTCAGCCAGACAAATTTGATGAGTACATGACACATCGAGATCAAGGGCACGATCACGAGGCAGCGGTGTCAAAGCTGGTGGAAGTTCCATCAGGATGGACCTTGCGACAGTGCTTTGAAGCAACTCTGGAAGACAAGCAATCTCTAAACGGCAAAAAACAGATCAAGTTCTCAACCGTCAAAGATATCAGATCTATGATGTCACGCCCCACCTGGGGAAACATCTTGGACCAGGAAGTCACCCGCCTCACCCAGGGCGATCTTGAGAAAGTCAGGGATGATACCCGAAGAGCTCACGGTGTTTCCACCTCGCTTAAAGTCGTGACTTATACAAGAGAAGCTCTCACTTGGTGTGCCAGGGAGCACAACGGCGCAAGCGGTCTTGGAGAAGTAAACCGTTGGTGGCCCAACTTGTCATCGCCAGTGATTGTGAATCCCAAAACTCGGATGCCGGCACTGGACAAAGCGGTGAGAACCCTATGGATCGCCGAGCAGTTTCTGAACCATCCATTGCCCAAACGCCAATGTAGGAAAAATGGCGTACACCCTTGGACGCTTGCCGCCTTGTGGTGGGCCGTACTGACCTGTCAAAGAACTGGAGCGGCCTTCTCGCCGCTGAAAAGCGACCTCCTGACGGACATCCATGCGCCGGAGAAATGGCAACTGGCGTCCTGGGATGTGGACAAGGTTAAAGGAAAGCAACGCGTCATCCTGCCTGTACCGAAACAAGCCGTTGACCACCTGAACAGGTTCTTGAGGATGTCCAAACATTACGATGGCTCCGCAGTGTTTCTGCCTTCCGCGCAAGACCTGACCAAAAACGTCACTGGGTCAGGGGCGTATCAAATCCTGTCCCGCCTGGCCGGCAGAGACCGAAACAAGCCCGAGACCGATAGACGGGTGAGCCCGAAAAGAGAGCCCTGGCCGGATTTGCTGACGGAAGAAGGGATCGATTGGTGGTCGCCACATGACATCAGGCGAACCCTTTCGGACTTTCTCAGCGACGCAGGATATCCCGGTGGCGCCTCAGCAGTTCTGACACATTCCATCAAAGATCCCGCGATCCTCGCTTTCAGCCAAAACGACCAGCGTGTTTTTGATCGAATGAGGCAAAGCCCGGCAAATGTAACCGAGAAGTCATATGGTGCGCATTCAGCTTACATGGAACTGAAGAAAGACTCGATGGAACTCTGGGTCAATGCCGTCTTGCAAACCTACGAGGAGCAGAAGCAAATTCCATGGAAAGGGACGTCTCTAAAGAAGATGCAGAAATCCCGAAAATAGAGACCACGTGACCTAAGAAACTCTTTCAGTGCTGTCGTATGGGTTGCAAGGTGTCGCCCAGATCCAATTTAAGAACCAAGTGTAACTCCCTTTGGCCATCGCGAGAGGAGCCTTGATTGAAGACCAAACTTGACCAGGTCAGTCGAGATGCATACCGGCGCGTTTCGCAAAGGACCGTTTGAAGGCTTTTTGTTTGAGTTGGTCCTAGAGATCCGTTGCTTTCTGCAAATTTCAACGTGAGAAGCGCCGCCAGCAAAAAGGGAAAACGCCAAAATTGGGGTAATCATTGGTCTGATGGCGAAACTCGATCATATTCGATGTGCGCCTCAATACCCATCCGTTTTATGTCCGAAGAATACCTTTGTCACATCCTCGATAATGTGCCAGGTAACACGGCTTCCATCCCGAACGAAAAGACTGTCTCCCGGTTCGAGCACACTGACCTGACCGCTCTGCATATCAATCAAACGACAGCTCCCGGATAAGATGGTCATCAATTCATCCCCCTGTTCCGTGCACTCAAAAGAACCCTTTGTGCATCGCCAAATACCGGCACGGGTCGCATGTCCAGGACCTCCAGCATCCACACGACCTGAAGCACGTGGCTGGCCTTCCTTGATTTGATAGTCACTAAGAGGGTTATCGAAGGGCCAGTCATCTAGGTGCCCCACATCATCCCCGGGTTTGTATTCAAACATCTCTAAACCCAATCGTCCTCATGTCCTGCTCCGGATATCCAATGTAAGTTGCACTAGGTCGCGCACTTCGTTGTCGGTTAACAATGGTCTTGTTTGTCTGTGACAGTGGCGTTACGTGCTTCGGCCAAATGAGCGCTCCCCACGGCGCGCTTGCACGTTACCGGCAATAACCGGCCCGCTTTAGACGCGACCTCGCCGCCGGGGTCTCCAATTGCCTGTAGCGCCCATTCGAGTACCTCGCGCAATCCAGAGCATGTCCAGCCGCTATCACGGCCGCCCCAATGTCTTCCCCGTCCGCAAAACAAACACCGACCCAGCGATCATGCGTGCGCTCACCATTTAGTTTGCACTCTACGTCCTTGCCTCGAAGGAAATTCACCATCCAGCGTCTTGCGTCTTGACCAGAACGAGTGCCAAGCTCGGGCGCATCCACGCCGTTCAAGCGCACGGGAGTGCCATCGACAACAATTGTGTCTGCGTCACGTACTTGGAGACCACCCGCAGTGGCAGTCGTAGCGAACAGCGCCGCGGCAATGGTTAGCTTCTTTAACAAGGCAAAGTCCTCGGTGTCTGGTGTTAATCGATTATTTGGGTTGCTATGCGGGTATCTACGAGTTCATCCTCGACAAGCGCATAGATCTCCTCCGGAGGAGTATTCAGCGAATACAACATGAGCGCCGGTTCCACACCCATGTCGATGAGATGCTGCATAGTTTCTCCTTGCCCTTTTTGGATACCCTCGACGGCGAAAACGACTGGAATCAGGCGGGGCTGCTCGTAGTAGTGTTGGTGCATACCCACAAGGCCGCGCAGCGAGACAATGCGATCTTCTCCGCCTGCTAGGATGTAAGGGCATGAGGACACGCACATCGCGCCAGCGAGAACGGCAGAAGCCAGCTCAGCCTCTCTAACTTTCTTACCGATGGACAATGCCTCTGAAACCACTCCTCCTGGGCTGTGAAGAGCTACCAAGTCAGGCTTCTCCTGCATGTCCGACAAGTACGAAGCGAAGCGAGACGAGTCATCCACCTCTATCTGACCGCTGAGTAGAAGTACCCTCCCCAGTCCTTCGACTTCCTGAACCGTGAAGTCCAATCGGCTTGGAAATGCTTCAGGTACGGGGACGTCTAGTGGCCCGTCTTGAGGCACAAGCGATGGATCACTGCGGTCAGTGCGGTACTCGCGGCGTTGATCACCGGGGGATATAGGTCCTGTTGGGAGTTCAACACGCTCTTTGAACGGGCTGGGGATTCCACCAAGAACGTCCGACGCTATTAGAACGCCCGCAATCGCTGACTGCAAAATCAGAATGTAGCGCAGCCAAGAGCGCGGATCGAGACGACGTAGCAGGCCCATCACATTTCATCTTTTTGTGAAGTGGCGCGGTTGAGGATAGCTGCGTCGGCCACGCCCATTGTCGCCTCAACGTCCTTCATAGCATTCATTGCGGCTCTAAGGTCAGAAAGCGTTAGAGTATCCTCAATGCTCATGCCGTCCTTGCCACTGCGGATCGCGGCTTGTGTGATAGCCAGCACAAACACCAACACGGCGGGCAACAAGTCGATGGCTATAGCTCCAGCCCAAGAAGGTACGAAGTTGTGGGCGTACTTGATCACCGCATCGGCGCTGGAAATCGGGTTATATGCCGTCTCGATGGGCGGCTCCATTTCCAACACCTCGTCAGCAGCGTTCTTGAGTGTCTTGCTGCGTTGGTCCAGTGCATTCAAAACTGAGTTGATTGTGGATGATTGCGCATCTCGTACGTCGGAACTGCGCCCATCAAGTTCAGGAAGTACAACCGAGGATGGCAGGTCCTCAGCAGCGCGGGCAACAAGTGGTGCCACGCTGTATTGGTTGAGGCGCGAGATAACACCCGCCAGCTTCACGCTTTCTTCGGAGAATTGAACTGAGCGGCGATCCACTGGACCGGGCGCTACAGTAAGCTCGCGCATCTTTGCGAGAATTTCGTTGCCTTGCTGGAACGCTTCCTCGATGGGTTCCTGCTGTGCCGCAATCTGCTCTTCAAGATTGCGTAATTCTTCGGCCTTTTGGGTCAGTACGCGAAACACTGCGCCTCGGCCAGCGGTTCCAGAGAGGTCTCCGGATTGCTCCAGTTCAGCGAGTTCTTCAAAACTCTGGCGGGCGCGTTCCACCTCGCGACCCAACGCTTGACCACTCAGAGCTATATCGTGAGCTTGCTCAAGAGCAGCTTGGTAGTCACGGACAGTGTTTTCCAAGTGTTGTTCGACCGCTGCGGAACCTGCAAGGGCGGCTGCGTTAAGCCAGCTAGACATGGCGATGATGGCGACAGAACCAACAATCGTGGAGATGGTCAAACCGATGAAACCACTGGCCGTACGCATCGAAGGCAACAGACGGAGCATATAGCTCCAGAAGACAAAGATACCGACAGAGACAGCGATTGAGTACGCGACCGCAGCGAAGAATGAGACCGCGCCATTATCTTCAAGCAGCGAGGACACACCAAGATAGGTGTAAATGCCAGACGCAATAGCTAGGACCCCCAAGGCTGCGGGAGTAAAAGTATCTAACCAGGCAAGATGACCTTCGAGTTCTTTAGCCGTACGAAGTCCCTTTGCTTCTTCAGCCGTTAAGCGATCCTTGTTCTCCGTCATACTGCATATTGCTCCACACTCATCACGCGATAGTTCGCTACTTAATCATTCATTAAGATTTTTCACCTTGGGTTGCACATCTGAACGGTACGAAACGATTGCTTGCGCGCAACGGCCATTCTTCTGTGAGTTTCCGCCAACCTGCGCTGCCAGCCCTAGCGGAAGCGAAAATCACGAACTAACTGAATCTCCAGTCGTTATTCTGGAAGTTTCAGTAAGTGGAGATCAGTCGCCTGGCTTACCCGCGAGTGAATGCGCTCAGCGGGGTAAATCCGCCACATCTCTCAAAGTGAATGTGAAGCGTCCCTACCATATCAACCCGAACGTGTGCTTGGGTCGATCATGATCCAGTATGACAATTTTGATTGACCGAACTTTTGGAGACCTGTCCCGTGGAAATCTTGATAGTTTTAGGTTTGGTTTTGGCTGTCGCGGTGTATTTGGCAGTCCGCAGTAACAGGCCAGGCGATACAACTACTCCGCCGAGTCAATCAGGTGTGAATGAGAAACCTAGATTGACCACGAACCAACGGCAGCGCACAACGCCGCCACAGAGTTTTGATCCAGACCATACGCTACCGAAACCCGACGTCACGATACTGGCGGGTTCAGCGTACGTTGTAGATGGCGATACATTGGTCATTAAGAAAACACAGGTCCGTCTGTTTGGTGTCGATGCTCCCGAGATGAACCACCCCTATAGCAAGAAAGCAAAATGGGCGCTCGTTTCGCTCTGATCACAGCGGAAAACAGTGATTTCTTTAGACTGCAAAAAGCCGTCAGTGGGTTACGACGCGCGCGTGGTGTTCGGGAAAGGCACTCTTAAATGCAGCATCCATTAGTATGCGCGCCTTGTCTTTCTCAATAGACTGCGCCGCCATCTCCCTGATCAAACCCTGTGTGGTAAGAAACACTGCTTCGCTCAAACCAATATTATGTGTTTTTGCGGCCAAAATGGCTGCTTCGATATATCCATCAATTTTGATTTTCAGCACAGTCTGGCGCTGCTTGTTCAAGTTTTTGAAGTCGTTCATCGATCAATCCTCCAACTTTTGCTCAATTGCGATTTGCAATCAAATTGCATCTTGGTTGGCCAGCGCGCCTGCAACTAACAGCGCCTCAGCAAGGTCTAGTGCATCGTCAGGCCAATAGGTTTTGGGTCGTGGGTGATGGATGTCATCCGCTACAACCGGTCGACAGGTCAAAACGGCATTTCGCCATTGCAACGGTACGGCATCGCGTCCCTGTGACGCCCCCAGAAGAGCGCCGCAAATTGCAGCATTTGTATCGGTGTCTCCTCCACAAGCCACAGTTCCAACCACCGCATCCCGAAGCGATTGCTCGGCCATCAAGCAATAGAATGCGTTCTGAAACGCAGTGAGTACCCAACCCATTTGATGCTGGAACTCGATGGGACGTTTCGTTCGTGCTGCCAGAAGCCGGTCGCGTACAACAGCCGCGCCTTCATCCTGACCCGCATTGGCATAAGCGGACGACCACATGTCTTCCTTGCTCCCTCCAGCCACACCCGTAGATACCGCCGCAGCAAATGCGGCATTAGCGGCCTTGGTCACCTCATTCGGATGGGTGAGAGAAGCGTCTTGGCGTGCGATCTCTGCGGCCAGTGCAGGCATTCCACATGCAAAGACCCCAATAGGGCTTACACGCATCAATGCCCCGTTTGCCTGGCTATCAGAGGCGACGGGGCCACTTTGTGCCAGCGCAGATATCGCACTGCTGGTTGTCATTCCAATGTCGAAGGGCCGGGAGTTCCGCCAATCGACATAAGCATTCGCCACGTGATCTCTGTCGAAACGATCCATCGCGCACAGGCTTCGGGCCAGTGCCAAAGCCATTTCACTGTCATCTGTGGGTTGGCCAGCAATCAGGTTCCAAGTGCCGCCATCCTGAAGACTGTCGACAACACCTGGATGCCTGCGGGCAATCGTCTCTGCCTCCAGAAATTCCACGAATGACCCCAACGCGTCGCCTGCCAATTGTCCCAACAAGACACCATGTGCACGCGCGAGGTTCGTGGGGAGATTTGTACGTCGCCTTGGAACGGCAGGTCTACGGTCAGCTTTCGGGTGCGCGGTCATTTGGGCGCCGGACAATCCGCGTACCAAAGCTTCCGCGCCTGCGACAACGCCATCGAAGGAGGTTTGACGGTAGTCGATAGGACTTCCGTTTCTCTGTGCGATGACCTTGCCAGCACCAATTATCAGGGCGTGTCCACCAGCAATATCCCAAGAAGACAACCCGCCTACCAAACTCATGGCAGCGTCGAGCTCCCCTACAGCGGCGAGCGCCAACCTATAGGCGGGGCTAGGCATTGTGCGCACACGGAGCCCTTTGAGGCTAACATGGTTAGCCAGGGCAAAATCCGCTGCATCTGCATTTAATCCAACAATTGGCTTATCGTGGGAACCGGCCGGATTGATAACCTTTCCATTGCGTTTCAGGTTGCCCCCTTTAGCCCAAGTTATCAGATCGCCCGCATCGTCCGGAGCTGTGGGTGCATACACCACGCCCAGTATGGGCGTATTGTTTTCAAGCAGCGCCACGGACACAGCGGACCCGCGCAAGCCCTTCATAAAGTCCGCCGTCCCGTCATGAGGATCAATCACCCATGTCAGAGACCCGTCGATCAACGAGCTTTCAGTCTCTTCTCCAAGCCAGCTTGCCGGCTGAAGGCGCATCAGATTTGTTTTCAAAAAGGCTTCTACTTCGGCGTCGACGATGGCCTTGTGAAGGGTTCCGCGCGGCCCCTCTGGTCGATGAAACTCGGCTCGGATCATTGCACCGGCCGTTTTTACCAATTGGATGATTGCTGGCAGTTTTTTAGAAATCGGGTTTTTGGTCTTATTGATCATTGAAGGTTCTCCGTGGATTCTTTCGATTGACGCCAACTTAACCAACCGTCAGACCTGAATTTGGATCCCTCGGGATTTTGCGGAATTCGAACTAAGGGAGTGTAACGCTTGGAAAACGCTGTAGGTTTCTATTGGACACTACCTGTTACTTGGGCGCATTTTGTAGAACTACCGAAAGATTTGGAAGCTGCGGCCACTGTCAGCAAAACTATTCGCTATCAGATGGAACTGATCAGACGATACGCGAAAAACCATGACTACAATCTCATACATGAAGAGATTTTTCTCGAAATCGAACCTGACAGGGGCAGCGTACATATCCAATCAGCTCTGGACTTCATTGAGCGCATGTGTCGAACCAGTAGTGCAACCATTCTAGTCGTCGATTTTTCAGTTGTGCAGAACTGGCGTCGGAATGGGTATATGGACGAATGGTTTGAAAACACTGACATGCCATTTATTCGCATCCCGCCTGATCCGCTCCTGTCTGCTGAATGGACTTTCGATCCCGGCCAGCATTTTGGCGATTGGCGCAAGCGGCACTCGGACTGGATTAACTCCAAGCGTGAACGAGAAGCGTTTGCATTGCGTCGAAGTTTAAAGCTTCAGGAAACCGGTCTGAGCGTGAACGCAATAGCCGAACAATTGAACATGGAAAAAACTCCCTCACCAACAGGGAAACCATGGCGTGAGAGCAATCTCAGAGCCTTCATGAAAAAGCACAAATGAGGTTGCTCCCGTTCTTCCTTGAGTCGGAGTTAAGCGCCATTAAACTTTTGAAATGATGTCAGGGGTCCTGTGACCGCTTCCAATTTTGCTCGTGCCTTTCTGTCGTCGCCGAAAACCAGGGCTGACTTTTCCCGCGATGTACGCCCAGCATTGTTTTTTAATCGAAACGTGACTTGGATCGCGCACTTACCGTCAAAGCCCCCACCATAGATAAATCTATATGGGTCTTTTGACATTTCTTTCGCGGTGGGGAGGTCTTGCGCAGCGAGCTGTTTGGAAGCCCAGATATCCGGCATGAACCTGGCACAGTCAGTCGGTGAAAGAAATATCACATCATGGGATTGAACGGCACGTTGGATCCGTGTGCCGCCCTTTTTGAAACTCCGCCATTGTTCAATGCGGTCAACAGTGGCATCCACAACCACGGGTGAAAGCAGATACACGTTTTTGGGGCATTCATTGTGGATCAACCGGATGCGATCCATCGCCTGTAATATCTCCATTTCCCGGATTTGCCTGAGAATCCTATCCCCCCAAGCATCGGGATGTGCAACGACCTCTAAGGGCGAAACCCCTCCTTTCAGCCGGATACCTCTAGATACTTTAGTGTACTCCCCACTTTGGAAGGCATCACCTGTAGCGGCAGCATAGGCTCGCGCGATGCGCTCTATGTCCTGACAAGCCGGTTGCTCACGGCCAATTACAAGTGCTGAAGGGCAACCCTCCCATCTGTTCTGCCCCCTTAGAGCACCAAAGTGCCCTGCTCGTTCGGTGTTGATAATGTCGAGTGACTGGAGAACACTTTTGTTTGCAAACACCGCGGCGTTAGGCTGGCGTGCAATGACTTGTTCAACCCAGGCTTTGAGTCTTTGGTTTTCTTCTAGGATCTTTGTGCTTAATCCTTGACGAGCTTGGCTTTCCTGACACAGTCGACGCTTAGAAAAATTGCATCCTACTACCTGTGTAATTTTGGCGTTTCGCTCCACCGGATGGTGATGGCATTCAAGATCTGACCCAAAAGCTATACGAGACAACTCTTGATCTGCCGTGCCATCAAGGTACAGAAAGGGGACGTCGTTTCCATGCTTAAGCGACTTAACCCTTACAGCTGTCAAACTCGGCTCACGTTTTGGGTCGCGCCAATCAGGGCCTTGTTTGAAAACACCTACGGCTTCTTCAAGACCGTAATCGAATTCGGAGCGAAGGCACTCGAGCAAAAACTGAAGCGACTGAGCTTCTTCGGTGGGCAGTCTTTGCAGCCTACTGCGCAAGAGCGCAATGTCGCGCGCGTTCCATGTTTGAGTGCCATAGCCCAGAGCCTTTCGAAGAATCACTGACACCGATTTCGAGTTAAAGGCTTCGAGTGCCGCGATAGCTTGTTCGAGGAGTATGGACGTTATGCCAGAGGCTCTGAGTGCATTCAGAGACACACTGGAAGACTGCCCAAGCGAACTTAAAAGGGCTCGTTGAACACGGGTAACGGGATGCTCATCGACAACGGGAGCAACTCCTTTCGTAGCGCCGTGTTCTTCCGAAAATGACCGGGCCTCAGGAAGAATGAAGTCCCCGAGTTCTTCCAATGTGACATCTACACTTTCAACGGCGAAATCTCTCGGGCGCTCATCAAAGATGACAAGGTCAGGTTTCGCTTCACCCGGCAGCGGTAAATAGCCAAATTCGTGTGGGGCAAAGACAATTAGACCGGTCTTGTCCCTCAAAGCTCGTTTGATCTCGGCCTCTTGGCGAAGATATCCGCAAGTGTCTTGATGTGGACATCGCTTGCATAGCGATGAACGAACCGACCAACCTCGAGCCGACACGTGCCGGGCTGTCTCAAATACCCGGCACATTTTTACCCCGTTTTCCATTGGGTCGGTCTGACCCCGCCCACGTAGGCCTATCGCGAGGGGAGCACCAGCCGGCGCATTGACGATATAGTCGTCGAGCGCTTCTTGAACTTTTGCATGATCCGGCAAGAGCATCAGTGAAACCAGGCCATGTGTTTTGTGAAGAAAGCCTGGCGCTCCCTCTCTGCCAACGAGGAACGCTGTCTTCCCAACGCCTTGCGCCCCGGACAGAAGAACACGCGGCGCTGTTACAGGTTGAGGGCCATCTGTGAATTGCCAAGACTTGGCATGGTAAGCCAAGGCTTGTCTTCCCCAGTCTTCCAAAACCTGGGCATGCTTTGCGATGGCCTCTTCACGATGGAGGGTCGGCGCTGGATAGAAAGGTACTGTCGCGACTTTAATGTCGCTTTGGCTGAGCGGCCGCTCCAAGCCAGTTTTGAGACCGTTCTCAACTACTTCGTCCGCACGTTTGTATCCAACAGATCGCGCAGCTTCGACAAGGCTTTCTCGAGCTTCGTCGAAGGAAATGTGTCCACCTGCTACGTAGCCGCCAACGAGTTGAACTTCGTCGAAGATCCGAGGATTGGATGCCCCCTTCAGTACAATTCGTTTGCAGGCCTTGGACAACTGCTGTCGTCCAAAATTGGATGTCGACGTGCATCCTTTTGAAGACTTGGTAAGAGAACCCTTGTCGTTTCTTCTATTGGACTGCCTTGGATTGGCATGCCTTTTCTTGGCTTCGATTGGAAAAGCAATGAGCGAGGCATCGACGGCATCTTTGTACCCTCTAAACACTCCTGACCTGGGGCACCCTGCGAGTGGATCAGATACGCCCTGAAAGATCGGGAAGGCCGTATAATTGGGTTGAGCAATGCCCGCGAGAGACTTGTCGCTTCCGGCATGTTCGAACAAAAATCGACGCTCGTGTGCAAACAGAGGACGGTTTGCCAGACACCAGAAGTGAAACTTGGCCAAGTCATCTTTCCCGGGGGCTGCCGCGCTGGAAGACGCTTGCCAAACTACGGATACACCTTGCAACACAGGTATTTTGCGACAAAGTGCGCTCCAGGCCCATTGCGCTAAGGCCGCCGGATCTTCCCATCCCAAATGGCCGGGACGTACGAGATCATCCACATCGAAATGTAAAAGGTAGGAGCCTCTGTCTTCCAGCGTCGCAGGCGCCCCGTCACGTGGATTGGCCAATCTTCGTATTTTCTGTTGATTGCGGTATGCCTCGGTGACTGAGCCCATCACGACCACTTTGGATGGCTCGTAAGCCAGCTTAGTGAGCAAAGCTGCAAGACCATCAAACCCTGAGATTTCGGCTTCATGAGGTTTGAAGTGTTTTGCTCGACTGCTGCGCTCCACCCCGCCTGGATGAAACACCTTCGTTTGAGGTTTATTGGTGCTGGCTTCTAAGACAGTTACTTTGAATACATTAGTTTTGGCGGCGACCTTAGTTGTTCGCTTGGCATCAATTGCCATGGGTGTTTCTCCGGGAGCACATAGCCAGGCGCGTTCAGTTTACGTAATGCGAAAATTCTCAAATTGACTGACACTACTCGGGTCCTGCCGTTGGGCTCTCATCCATTGGCCAGCGAAATTGCTGACATGCGGAGTGTCCCGAACTTTGGTTTAGCGGTGGTTTCTAAAGCCGAGACTCAAGGCTGGCGTTCAGGTTTTGTTAACTTCACACAACACCAGGGCTTACCCGAGGATAGGAAGGGCTTGGAAAGGCAAGCCTAAAATAGCCAAGTCTTGGTATGGCAATCCTCGTAAACCCAAGACAAAGAATGCCAATCTGAGACTTGGCCTCCAAATTCTTGGTTTTCCAAAGCATCCTTAAATTTTCCGAAAGGTCGATCTGCCAATATGGAACCAGGCAAAAAAAAGGAGTCTATAAGTGCCTGTTATTTCGTTTCTTTCTCCAAAGGGTGGTTGCGGAAAGTCAACCGTCTGTGCGTTGATTTCACAAGAACTCTCTAGGCTGGACCTATCCTCAATCATCCTGGACACTGATCCAAAACGCTGGATTTCCAGTTGGGCGAACCTGAAACAGCTGAACAGCAATATCGATGTGCGCCCCATTGACCAAGAGAACCTTACGGATGCCGTCTTCAAATCCGCAGTAGAGGCGGATTTTGTACTGGTGGATGTTGAGGGTTCAAATGATGCTAGCCTGATTGACGCAGTCTTGGTTTCTGACTTTGTAGTTGTACCATGCCGGGCAAGCAGGATGGATGCGCTAGGAGCCGTACAGGTTCTCAAGCAAGTAGCTCAGAAAAGCCAGGTTCTGGGTCGGAAAATTCCGGCTGGTGTACTGCTCAACCAGACTGAACCCGGGGCAGTAGAGTTCCGGATCACAGGCGCTATCAAAGCCATTCTCGAAGAAGCCGGTGCACCGATTTTCAAAACGCAATTGGCGGCTCGACCCGTTTTTCAGGCGATGATGAGTCTGGGTGGAGACTACGTCGATCTACCGCGTGCGTTTCAAGGATCTTCGCCAAAATCCGCTTACGAAAATGCGAGGGCACTGGCTCGCGAGGTTCTACTTCGTGCCACAACACCTGGCTACGAACATGTATAAGGAAAGCCGGATGAGCACACACACAAAAGTACCGAGTATTGGCAGCATTCAGGAACACACACCAGACGACATGAGTTTCGAGCGCAAGGCACCAGTATCGCTGTCACAGCTGAAGCTGGCAGAAATGAGCCCGAGTCGACGAAGAGCAGCGCTTCGGACAAAGACGTTTACTTCGGATGTGAACCCAGCGCTTTATGCGGCATGGGACGAACTTCGCGAGGCTAAGGAGCTAACAGTTGTCCGAGCTCTAGAACTGTCGCTAATTTCTTTCCTGAACGCTAACGACAAGGAATTTGAGCTGTAGATATAATCTCAAGCGTATTCCGTTCCGAAGAAAACTGCAAAGGATCGTAACTATCCTTCCGAACCGTCGCGTTGTTTTTCCTTAGAACAAAGACATCCGTAAAGGGCGCCCGATAGGGGCGCCTTTTTACTTACATACGCACGTCTGCATTTGCATGTGTATTTGTTTGTTTGATCATTCAATCGTGTACGAGGCGCTGACCTTTTTGGCTTCCATTATAGCCAACTTATGCCCGCGACAAAGCCTGACATAGTCCGAAGATGTGCGTGTGCCCGCTTGCCACTGGACATGATGCGACCGGGGCTGATCACCTCTCGTCGCACCTGAGATCCGTCCGATCCACTCCAATCTGAAGCCCTTAAGGCCGGGTTGATACCATTGGCGCGAGTATCTGCTTCAGTTTCGCCTTTGATCATTTAACTAATTGTTTTCATGAAAACTTGGCTTTGCATTTTGTTAAATTTATGGCCGCCCGAGCACATCAAGCGCCTCGGTTGCAGTGATAAACCTGCCGTCCTCCAGCACATCCTCGAAGTTGTCGACCGCGACAAGGAAGGAACCACCACGGCGCATATCCATGGATATTCTATAAACCCAATTGACGTCCTCCTTGGTTACCACCGAAACCTCCGCTTTCAGATATTCCTCATCAAACTCATCGATGTCCCCACCAATTTTCACACAAAGATCACTGGTAAACTTGGACAGCATGTCAGCAGCTTTTTCCCTATTCATTTGGGTGTTGGCCTCCCACAAAAGCTTCTTACCTCCAATTTTTCAACGCCCCACCCAGTTGGTACATTCCGACCCCACTGCCCTTCGACTTCTTTGGATACTTCGCTGATGGCTTGTTTCGGTTCTTTCTATGAAACTTAGCCCAATCTGAGGCTTCCTTTGGGTTGAAACCAAGCCCTTTTATCTGATTTTTGCAGTTGTTTATGCTCGTTACGAGCTTTCTTGCTTCCAAAGCCTCTTTCGGAGTTAACTCTTTACCAGATTTCGCTTTTTTCAGGAGTTTCCCGAGCCGCGTTCGTCGCTCCTCATTCTTCAAAGCGATCTTCTTTGCTTCTGCGAGGTTGCTGGTAGCTTTGTTCAGCTTCGTTCGTCTGCCCATTTAAGTATCTGCCTAATTCTATCGACCATCAGCTACCCAATTTCCGTGTCCGTTCTATGCGATTGAAATCACGACGCGAAGAAATCGGAACTCATGACTATGACCGGCAGCAATATCACCAAAGCCAAGAAACCCCACTTTAGCGCGGCGCTTTCGACCTTTTGACCAAATGCCGTTCCTCGACCAAAGATGACAGCGTCGCCTAGCCACCCGAGCAGCAGAGCGTTGGCAACAAAGACTGTCGCGAACATGCCTGGTCGATCCAATGACAACTCAAGACCAGGTAGAGCAAAGTAGCAAACTGGAAAGAACGCAACGATCCAAACGTAGTATGCGATCCGTCCAATCATGTCAGGTCTCCTGCGAAAGCTTTGTGACCGTCCGGCTAAGGCGCTCTAGTTTTGTTCCGGTACGGCTTATTACGCTGCTTAGGTAGCGTAACGCCAGGGGAGATGTTCGTCGAGGCGTGTGATCTTGTGGTCTGCGAATTGGGTAAGGACCCAGGTGAGGCAAGCCTGTTGTGCGATGGCTTCGAGCTCGTTTACGGATGCGCTCAAGGGGTTACCCCCCCTTTTTCCTCGCCAAGGAAAAAAGGGGGTAAACCGGGGGTAGCACAAGCGAGTCTTCAACGGTTCTTCCCAAGTTTCTAAATTGGCGGGTTTAGCTACCTGCTCTGAACGGAGCTCATCGGCGAACACCGGTTATCTTTTCTATATTTTATCTTTTCTATATTTTCTCAGTTCTATCTTTTTCACTTTTCTATCTTTTTGCCTTCCGAATTCATATCTGGCCTCAAGCAAGTTACTTAAAAAATATAATATAATCAATGTGTTAGGTTGATTTTTTGTTGACATGCAGTTTTAGACATGTCAAAAGAACTGCGTGAAAACAATCAAATGGAGATGCGCATGCTTGAGTATATTCGAACCGCCTACAATCAACTTCACGTCGCAGCAGTTATCATTCATGTTCTGCTTGTTTTCGGCCAACTGCTTCACATTCTGCCACATGCATAAGGACCCCCAAGTGACCTGTACGCACTTTGATATAGCCATGCAGGTGCAGCCTCTCCTTCGACACCGTATTATTTCAGCCTAACGGGCTTGATACGCGGTCGGCGTCGAATGAAAGGCTGCACCTGCTTCTGCTCCTCGATCATAGAAAAAGTCAAAAGAAAGTACCTTTTCCCGTTCGTATCGCGGCACATCCAACATCCGACCGCAAAGCGTTGCTGGTGGATTATTGCCACTCCAAAAAGGTGTGGCTCGCTCTCCTCGGTTCTTTTGTGAAAGACCTCAAGCTTTGCTTTTTGGCTGGTTCGCACACCAGAGCGCCTTTCATGAATCTCCAAAAAAAGTGCTGCGTCGGATGGAGAAAAAATCTCTACAAATCCTGTAACAAGATATCTTTTGCCGCAAATATCCAGCACGCCAAGCCAAGCAGAGCATTCATTGTGATTGGGGATCCCATTTGGGTACAGCTTTGCAGATCCTGTCTTTGTCATATTGCATAACCTCATTTGCTCGATGGCAAATGTATGTGCGGACGCAAGCAACAACGGCCCGTCCCGCGGTTGTTGGTAAGTTGTTTGTTGCAATGTCGTTACCAAACTTCTGGCTACGCGAACGTCCAACAACAAGTTGTGCCGCTAGCCAAATGGAGTTTACGCGATGGGAAAAGCTGCCCGGAGTTCAAAGACCCGACAAACTGAACTCATTGGAGTTAGGTTGAACTCGGATTTGAAAAGCCTGTTGGATGAACGGGCCAAGGAAAATGGTATCTCACCTACTTCACAGGCTCGCGTCCTGCTTGCACGTTCACTCGGGTTCTCAAACGAAGTGGAAACGCGGCCACCATCTCGGCGTTGCAGTCAAAAAACGATCTCACAAGATCTAAAACGCGCCGTCTGTTTTCTGGATCTTTTGCAGGACATGCGCAGGGAACTTCAATACCTCGCGCATACCCTAACGCGCACTCATAACGATCCTTCTGAAAGCCGCGCCATTGCTGCTGCTCTGGCCAAAATATCTGCTTCCCTACATGGCATCCAAATCCACGTGACAGGAGGCAACACATGATCATCAAAACATTTCGTGTCCCTACCGGTCATACCAACAAGATTGCCAAATACCTTGCCGCCAAAGGCGAAAACGAGCGGGTTGATTGGCTCTGCGGTCATCCCGATGACATCCAAATCATGGGCGAGATTTCGAAGCTCTCGGGAAAAGCTTTCTCCGTACGGCACGTGGTTCTGGCACCCCAGGCCCGTTTAGATCACACTCAGCTCGCGCAAGTGATCAAGGCATATTGCCAAGAGTATCGAGTACCCAATTCCAGCGTAAGACGCCTTTGCCTGATCAAGCATATGAAACCGCGTGCTTCCACAGAGTGCACAAATGTTCACTGGCATCTTGCGATACCGGAGACAGATCCCCTCAGTTTGAGAGTACTCAACAGTTCCTTCACGCGAATCCGAGACGAGAAGTTATCCCGAATGTCCGAATTAATGCTCGGCCACCCCATTGTGCCAGGGCGGTTCACCAAGCAGATTTTAGAAGCTTTGAAGAAGGAGCAGCCGAACCTTGATCTTACTCCTTACTGGAAAGCGCTAGAAGGAGTTGTTCATGGCGCAAATTCTTCGATCATCCTAGACAGAACTATCGGACTGGCCCAAGACGAAAAAAACAGTCCGCCTCACCTCACCGGCACAAGCTCCGGTGAGGTAACAAGTGCTCCCGAGTGGGACGCGACATGTGTCCCATTTTGGCGAAAAACTGTTTCGATCTCTGCTTTGTAGATCTCGCGTTTCTCAACCAGAAGAGCGCTCAAATTTTCAATGACGGCTCGGCTTTTGTCGATGACGTCTTTCGCCCGAGAACTGGCCGTTTCCAAACGTTGTAATACGTTGTGCCGAATCTGTTCATCCTGAAGGACCTTACTAAGGTTCGTCACTTCGACTGGCCGCCACAGCAAAGGATTTGCGCCAAGTCCAAACATCTCTTCCAGGCGCGTCGCAAGAAGTGTCGCTTGCGCAAGGTCACTTTGCGCACTGCCGCCAGAGCCAGTAGAAACCGATCCAAGAAAAACCATTTCCGCTTCGCGCCCTGCAAGAAGCATTGCCAGCTTCGCTTCAAGCTCAGCGAGCAAGGGAAATGGGCTCTTGTTCTCAAAGAACACGACCCCACCTCCAGTTCGGATCTCGGCACGATCAGGCACCCCAAGCCCGAGAAGGCTCCCGGCAACAATGTGCCCCGCTTCATGATAAGCTGCCCGCAGCAAATCCGATTGCGAACTCTCAGGTACAATATTCTCTGCGGCAGCCCACAGATGAGCATCTTCTAACGTGGCTCCTTTGTATCTCGCCAAACTGCGGGCTTTTCGCACAATCGCCGCCGCATCCGCGCCTGTGCAGCCAATAAGATGTGCAGCCACGTCCTTAATCGTGCGCAGCGTAATTTCGTCGCCGCAATGATCTAAAAGAATGTCGACAAGCGCGTCTTTTCCGGGTTGTGACATCTCAATTTTCAGATCAAAACGCCCCGAGCGGACCAACGCGGCATCCAGTTTTTCTGGATGGTTACACGCCCCGACAATCAGAATACCTTGATGCAAATTGGCTTTATCCATTGCCTCAAGGAGGCCATTGAGCGCCGATCTGGTATAATTTGCATTCTCGCCGCTTGCGGTTGCACGATCCTCAAAGGAATCGATTTCATCAATGAACAGTACCGTCGGCGACCTTCTGCGCGCTGCATCGAAGGACTTGTTCATTGCCGCCAGAAAATCGCCCAGGTGGCCATGTTGCTGCCAGTCGGCGTAGCTCGTCGCAATGAAGTGCGCACCGATCTGACTGGCAAGCTTTGAAGCGGCAAAAGTCTTACCTGTGCCCGGGGCGCCAAACATGAGAACACCCCTGGGAATTTCCGACCAATCCAATTGACCGCCTCTCCATGTTTGAATGTCGGCAGACAGTTGCTTCAGAACCGCTTTGGTCGAACCCAAGCCCTTTACTGCGTCAAGCGCTGACTTATCGGCCGCAACCGAGTTGTCATCGGCAAATCGAACAAGCGCTTCCACCATCTTCTTGGTGTTCGTCTGTCGCACTGCGGTGGTCAGCTGTTCCAGCGTCAAACACTGCAACTCCTGTGCTTGAGGCAGTTGGTCAAGGATCGGTTGCATGACCGGGTTGCAACATGGACGGTGCAGTACCTGATGAAGTTTTAGAACGATTTGCGGAGAGATTTCCGCTAGCCGCACAACTTGTGTTGCCGCCTGTCGGATTGTTTCAGGAATTTCCTCCAAACACTCGACAATGCACAGGAACGGCCGTGACTCCGCCATGCGATCAGACAAGTTTTTCTCAAACTCATCTTTTCCTTTGGCCCGGCGCGATGAATAGGTCCTAGAATTCCGAGTAACAAGGCTGATCTTTGGAAGGTGTTTCTGAGCTTTTTTTGTTGCCGGCATGAGGCCGCGTTCGAAAGCGTCCTCGACATGTTCAACCCATGCCGGATCACCGGTTTCAACGACGGTGAAACCATATGGGGCATACAAGCTTTCGATGACGGTCTTTTGGTCCTCGGGGAAGCTTGCAAACAGCCGGATCAAAGCTGCCGCAGAGTGGATATCGAGTTTTGGTGAGCAAGCGAACCACTTCGTCCCCACACCCGCTTTTCCCTCATCTGCGCCCCAAGCATTTTCTTGAGAATCGGTAGAGCATAGTTCACGCAGCGCGTCATCGAACCAGGTGTTGAGTTGTCTTAGAAAACTGGAAGAAGTCTTAGATCCTCGTGGCATCGAGCACCCCTTTTGTCGGATTCAATCTGAAGCAGCTTGGAACGGTCGAACTACGACCAGGGACTATCCAAGCGATATCAGCCTCACGCTGGGGCGACTGAACAGTTCAGGTTGTTTCACAACAAAAGTCATCAATATTTCCAATTTGGGATCAGCAATTTAGTGCTGTTTGACTACGAGTACAAGACCCGACTAACTACCTTCGTCAGGGTTCAAGAATCCGGATTTTTGTCCATAATTTTGTCTCATTATTTAGATACCCAGACATGGTGCCAGAACAAGGTTAACTTGGGATTAACGTTTTCAGCAGAGTTTGTCGTTGAGCGTTGACAGAGGCGATAAGGCTCAAGCCTTTTGGGGTACTTCGCCGGGGCCATGCACAGTCAAAAAACTAATTTAAGATATACTTTTTATATAAAAATTATATAACTTGTTGCACTCAGATTTTCCCTGGGTAATATCACCTTGAGATTGAAAGGTTGAACTCCCATGCCTACGACCATGGTCATTTTCACAAGCAAGAAGCCAGAAGACGTCGCGAACTTGGGCGGGACTGGGTGGTGGAAAGTTGACCCCGTAAAGGCACGGGGCGCGACCCATGTTGTCCTTACTCACAACGCCTTCGACAAGAGGCGACCTGGGGATCCAGAGCATCACGGTGAATCGTTCATGGTAGCAACGATAAAAGATGTCTTGCAGGATGAGGACGGGCGTTGGCTTATTCAGTTTGATCAGTATGCAATGACAAGTGCGGGACTGAAGTGGCCTGGATATAGAAACCCTGTCAATTATACGGACACCGATGGAGTACTTGATCAGCTCGAGATTGGTGATTGGCAAAAAGTACAAGAGGTCTCATTTAAGGACGCGCAGGCAAAAAGGCGGCGTGACGATGCTTCCGCAGCGCGCATGCAAGCGAGACAGGCTCCAACATCAGGCACAGGCGAGCTGACATTTGGCGAGATCATCGAACTGCACCGCGAACGCATTGCAGTTGATCTCGGTGTCGAGCCGGCGGCCGTAAAAATCACGATAGAGACCTCAAAATGAACCACTTTGGCATAAAGTCACAAGTTCATGGCACCAAAAAAATACTCGCGGATCTCCTCCAAACTTATATCAAGTCCATCTTCTCATGATCCTACAACAAATTGGGTTATTTGAGGGCTCAACCCATATCCTGCTGCTTCGGCGACGCTACGGCATCTATGGCTTATTGGTAGTGAACACTGAAAAACAGACACGCAAAATAAAACTGTGAGGGAACGATTGGAAGGATCAAACGACTACCGAATGTCTTTTTCCACAGGTGGGTTGTTTCTCAACGAAAGCGTTGAGTTTGCTTCGCTGCATCGTGAAGATGAGGCTTGGGAGGAAACCCAGGCACGGGCCGTGAAAGAAGGCACCACCCAACTGCCGAAAGATGCCTCCAATACTCGCAGCATTCGAGAAATCAAAAACAGGGTCTCGACACTCACCGCCGAAGAGCTTGACTTCTTTGTGCGTGAGGCCGACCGCGCCGATCAAAAAGCGCTGTTGTGGCTGGCCTGTTGCCGTGCCTACCGTTTTGTCCGCGAATTTGCCGTCGATGTTTTGCAGGATCGGTATCTATCTTACCAACTTGATCTTCCGCTCGAGGCGTTTGACATCTTTTTTGATGCCAAAGCCGAATGGCATGACGAACTAGCAGAACTGAGCACGTCCACAAGGCTAAAGCTGCGCCAGATCCTGTTTCGGATGATGCGAGAAGCTGACATTCTGTCCGAGCAGAAGGAGATCCAAACTTATCTCCTATCTTCAAAGCTGATTGCAATGATCCAGTCTAACACCCCGGAAGAGCTAAACTATTTCCCCGGCCAAACATGGGAGGGCTCATGAATATGAAAGCACCCATTAGCCGTAAAGAACGCCTCGAGCATGTTCTAAACGCCATCACCAGCCCACGGTTTCTCGACATGCAGGGCTACAACGAGGTTCCGTTTTTCATCTGTGAGTATCCGGCCTCTGACGGGTTGGCAATCAATGAAGATCGCGAAGACATCATCAAGCGCGCAGGTCATGCTGGCGTTCGTGTGTTGGATTTGAACCTCTATGATCTCTGCCTTGAAATCCTGGATGAGCGGGACGTCCTCGATCAGGTGTTGGAAGCAGAGGCGGAGTTGGGGAAGTCCGAGCTTCTGGAATTGCTGCAAAACGTTCTGGATCCTTCTGAACATCTCATTCCCAAGATCGCTGAAAAGATCAAAGAAGCAGACCACGACGTCATCTTCTTGTCTGGAGTTGGTGAGATCTATCCCTATATCCGGTCCCACAATGTGCTGAACAATCTGCAAAGCACCGCAAAACACGTGCCCACGGTGATGTTCTTTCCCGGCACTTATACACATGCCCTGGCAACCGGTGCGTCACTGGATCTCTTCGGATTGCTCCATGACGACAAGTATTACCGTGCCTTCAATCTCATGACTTACGAGGTCTGACCAATGACCACCTTGATGCGTGACATCTTCCAAAAACCCGTTGATCGCCCAATTGATGCAGTGATCAAGGCCGATGACGATGAAAGCCTGCTGATCGAGCTGGAAGAATACGTCATCACCGGCGAAATAGGCCAGCGGTTGGAGCGGTTCCTTGAGGAATATAACAACTATCAGAAGTCGAACGGTGTCTGGATCTCGGGCTTCTATGGATCTGGTAAGTCGCACCTGTTGAAGATGCTGGCGCTCCTTCTTGAAAACTCCCCCATGAATGGCAAGACGCCACTTGAGATTTTCGAAGACAAGCTCACGGATCAACCGATGCTGACAGGCGCGCTGCGCAGAGCCGTCTCGGTGCCATCCAAATCGATCCTGTTTAATATCGACCAGAAGGCAGACGTTATCTCGAAGGGCGATGTGGATGCGCTTCTGTCTGTGTTCCAGAAGGTGTTTGATGAGGCCTGCGGGTATTTTGGCAAACAGGCACACATTGCGCAGTTCGAGCGCGATCTCGATGAACGTGGTCAGCTCGATGCGTTCAGGGTTGCCTATGAGAAGGCCGCCGGGAAGCCTTGGGCGCGCGGCCGCGAGCAAGCCGTTCTTGAAGGAAAGAACATTGGCAAAGCTTATGCGTCTGTTTCCGGAAACGATGCCGATGATGCGAAAGATATCCTGAAGCAGTACCGCGCCGATACACGGGTATCCATCGAGGACTTCGCCAATCAGGTGAAAGCCTGGATTGATCGTCAGGACCCGAAGTTTCGTCTGAACTTCTTTGTTGATGAAGTTGGCCAATATATTGCCGACAACGTTAAGCTGATGACCAACCTGCAAACGATTGCTGAAAGCCTGAACACCAAGTGCAAGGGTCAGGCCTGGGTCATCGTAACCTCTCAGCAGGACATGGAAGCCATCATCGGCGACAACCAAGCGTTTCAAGCGCAGGACTTTTCCAAGATTATGGCCCGCTTTGATGTGCGGATGCCGTTGAACTCCGCGGATGTGGCAGAGGTCATTCAGCGCAGGCTCTTGGCCAAAACGGACGCCGGCACGATCACGCTTGGTCATCTTCATGACCGCGAAGAAAACAATCTCAAGACGCTCTTTGATTTCGCTGACGGCTCCATCAAGCTGAAGAACTTCAAAGATAAGGACCATTTCATCGCGAGCTATCCGTTCCCCGGATATCAATACGATCTGTTCCAAATGGCCATTCAGGGTCTGTCGCAACACAATGCCTTTGAAGGCAAGCACAGCTCGGTTGGGGAGCGGTCGATGCTGGGCGTATTCCAGGACGTCTCCAAAGCGATGGCGGATCAGCCAGTCAAAGGGTTTGCGACCTTTGACATGATGTTCGAAGGCATCCGCTCCGCGCTGAAATCCGCCGCGCAAAGCTCCATTCTGGTGGCGGAGCGTAATCTGACGGACCCATTCGCAGTACGCATTTTGAAGGCTCTCTTCCTCGTTAAATATGTGAAAGAGTTCAAACCGACTGTGCGCAACATTAGCATCCTGATGCTATCGGAGCTGGATACCGATCAGACCATTTTGAAGCGAAATGTTGAGCAGGCGCTTTCAGAACTTGAGCGCAACACGTTGATCCAGCGCAACGGGGAAGTTTACGAGTTTCTGACGAATGAAGAAAAAGACGTCGAAGACGAGATCAAGGACGTCGAAATCGATCAGTCCGAGCTCTCGGCCGAGCTAGAAATTCTGATTTATGACGCCATCGTAAAGCTGCGCAAAATCAGACACACGGCGACCGGATTCGACTATTCTTATACACGCATGTTGGATGACAGAGCGTCGGGACGACCCTACGAACTTGCGATCAACGCGATCAGCCCATTCCATGACGACGTGGATACTCCCGACGCCATTCGGATGCGCAGCATGGGCAATGACGAGCTTTCGGTGGTTATGTCCGCTGACCAACGTTTTATCCGAGACCTAAGACTGTTCAAACAGACAGATAAGTTTGTCCGCCAGGAGCGAACCGGATCCCAACAACCAGGTCGCGATAGGATCGTCAGCGACAAAGGCGATCAAAACCGCCGCCGCCAAAAAGATTTGGAGATGCGTCTTCGCAAGCTTCTGGGGTCTGCGCGCTTTTTTGTGCGTGGCGAAGAGTTGGAGATTGGGGGCGAGGAACCGCAGGACCGGATATTTAAGGGGTTCCAAGCCCTTGTGGACAAGATTTACGTCAACCTCAGCATGCTGCGCGGCGTAGTCTACACTGAAGTTGACCTAAAGAAAGCCGCCAATCCTGACAGCTCTCTATTTGGGGACAGCGGTGCGGGCTTGACCGAGGCTGAGCAGGAAATGCTGAACTTCGTACAAGGACAAGCACGCAATGGTGTGAGAGTTTCCGCCAAGTATCTCAGGGATAGGTTTTCCTCCAAGCCATATGGTTGGCCGGAAATCGCAGTCTATTGCATTGCTGCAAGTCTCGTTGGCAAAGGCAAGGTTGAGGCGCGCTCGGACGGGGCTGTCAGAGAAGGTGACGCGCTCGCTAGTGATCTTCAGAACAACCGCTTGCTGGATAACGTGCTCTTTACGCCGCAAACCGAGTTCACGCCCGCTGAGCTGCGAAAGGCAAAGGATCTGTACGCTGCACTGTTTGACGCCCCTGCCGACGGGTCAGATGCGCGTTCCTTGGGTACGGAATGGTCGAATGCCGTGCAGAAAATGAGTGACGAGCTGAAAGATTTGCTGCGCCAGGACACGCGCTATCCGTTCGTGGTCGCGTTGAAACCCCTTCTAGACCGTCTGGAAGCCATGACGGATAAGCCGGCCACCTGGTACATCACGGGCGTTGCGCCTCAAGAAGATGCTCTTCTCGATGACAAGGAAGATCTGCTCGACAAGATCAAGAGCTTCCTGGGGGGCACCCAGCGGAGCATCTATGATGATGTTCGCCAGTTCCTGACCGATCATCGTGCAAATATCGACTATGTTGATGGTGAAGCAGGCACCCAGTTGCAGGCAGCGATTGATGATCCGAACTGTTTCAAAGGTTCCGGCATTCAGAACTTGAAAAATGACTTCTACGCTCTGAAGGAGAAAATCGATCAGCAATTGCTTGCAGAACGCAAGGATGTGGAAGACGAGGTGAAAGCGGTTGAAAGCAAGGTCACGTCCCTAGATGAGTTCCAAGCCCTGCCAGACGAAGCAAAAACCGAGATACGGGCTGCGATCACGTCTCGGACCCAAGGGTTAGATGAGATTGGCCTGATCCCAGCGCTGCGTGACAAAAAGTACAGCCTCAGAAATGATCTGATGGCCCAAACGCTATCACTAATCGAACGGTTGAAGCCGGTGCCGGATGGGGACAAGTCAGACGGGAGAGGAGATGATGACGCTCAGCCTCCTGTAAAAAAGGAAACTATACCACCGGCAAATATCCGCGATGTGTCCGTCGCCTATGACGGCATCTATCTGGCCGATGAGGCGGATGTGGGCCGCTATGTCGATGAACTCAAGAAATCGCTCCTCGCGGAAATCCGTGGTGGCAAGAAGGTAATTGTGTGATGGACACAAACGCGCTCAAGAAATTTGCCCAGGACGCCCGCACGCAGCTGATCGAACAGGTGGCTTCGCGCTTTGACCGTGTGATTGCCGACAGCAGCGTCGAACGCCGCGAGTATCCCCAGATCGTCAAAGAACTGGACAAGGCTGTATCCAGGGACGGGCGGACGCAAGTGGTCGAAAAGGTCGCCTATACCTGGTTCAACCGTTTCACTGCGCTGCGCTTCATGGATGCCAATGGCTACAACCGCGTCCGCGTTGTGTCTCCCGCCGATGGCGCTACACGACCGGAGATCTTGGCTGAGGCCGCGGCAGGCAATCTGCCCGACGGCGCTCCGGATCGGATCGTGCAGCTCTTGGACGGGCGCATCCCGTCTAATGATGCGCAAGGCGAGGCCTATCGCCTGCTCCTCGTCCATGACTGCAACGCGTTGCACAAAGTACTGCCCTACATGTTCGAGGCCATCGACGACTTCTCCGAGCTCCTGATGCCAGACGATCTTCTCTCCAACGATGCGATCCTGGCAAAGATGCGGGCCGTCATGACCGAAGACGCCTGCCAGGACGTCGAGATCATTGGCTGGCTCTACCAGTTCTACATCTCAGAGAAGAAGGATCAGGTCTTCGCAGGTCTAAAGAAGAACCAGAAGATCACGGCCGAGAACATCCCGGCCGCCACTCAGCTCTTCACTCCGCATTGGATTGTCCGCTACCTGGTGGAGAACTCGCTGGGGCGGCTTTGGCTTTTGAACAACCCGCGCAGCGGGCTGGCGGCCAAGATGGACTATTACATAGCGCCGGAAGAGCCCGAGACGGACTTCCTGAAAATCACCAAGCCCGAAGAGATCCGCATCTGCGATCCCGCCGCTGGTTCGGGCCACATGCTGACCTATGCCTTTGACCTGCTCTATGCCATCTACGAGGAAGAGGGCTATGACGCGACCGAGATCCCCGCGCTGATCCTGACGCACAACCTGACCGGAGTAGAGATTGACGACCGGGCGGGTGCGCTTGCCGCCTTTGCCCTGGCGATGAAGGCTGCGGGCAAACTGAGACGGCGGCGATTCCTACGGATGGAGGCAAAGCCCGACATTTGCGTGTTGCAGAACGTGACCTTTACGGAGGCCGAGATGCAGGACGTGGCCGCCGTGGTAGGCAAGGATCTGTTCACTGATGAGCTGCGCGAGACGCTGGGGCAGTTCGAGCAGGCCAAGAACTTCGGCTCATTGATCGTGCCGAAACTGCGCGACCCGGCAGATACACTGCGGGTGGTCGAGGCGCGGGATTTCGGCGGCGACCTGCTGCTGAAGGAGGTGCAGGAACGCGTCATCGCCGTGCTGCGCATGGCCGAGGCACTGTCGCCGAAGTATCATGTGGTGGTGGCCAACCCGCCATACGCCTCGGCCAGCGGGTTAAATGATGCGCTACGTGCGCATTCTGAGGTCACCTATCCAGAGAGCAAGAATGACCTGTACTCAATGTTCATTGACCGAAATAGAATTCTTGCAAGGGCATCAGGCTACGTTGGCATGATTGCCATGCAGTCTTGGATGTATCTCAAGACATTCATGGACGTTCGCCGCATCGTTTTAACGAAAACCAAACTAATTTCACTACTGCACCTTGGCCCCAGAGCGTTCCCGGAAATTCAGGGAGAACGAGTGCAGGCAGCTTCGTTCGTTTTCAAGACTGCCACCCCAATAGGCAAGCATATGCCGATCTTCTTCCGCCTTATTTCAGGAAAGGGCGACGAAAAGGAGGCAGAATTCCTCCGGAGAAATGGAAAATTTTCGGGAATTCGACAAGCGGATTTTCTGAAACTTCCCGATCTTTCAGTTGCGTACAAGATGCTTAGCAATCCTGTTCTGAAAGAAAAGCTGCTCGCAGGTGATATCGTTGATCTGGATGCGAGGATCGGGTCTCAACCTGGCTCTGAGTTGATAATATTTTGGTGGGAGGTGCTCTGCTCAAATATTGGATCACGCTGGCGCAAGTACAATAAGGGCGGAACTTTTCGTCGTTGGTTCGGTAATGCGGTATGGATTCTAGACTACGGCAAGAATGGTGAAAATGTCACCAAGGCTGGCGGGCAGCTCTCAAACCAACACTTCTACGGAAAGCCGCACATTAGCTGGACCCGCGTGTCAGGAAACATGAACTTGCGGTTTTATCGCGAGGGAACTTTCTTTGATAATACTTCGCCCGCAATCTTCAGCGACCTCGACTTTGCGCAGGGCTACCTAAATTCAAAGGTCGGCGAGTTTAATCGAACTGGGAAGTTTTCTGGCACAAAAATTGAGGCAGGCCATGTGCAAAGCGTTTCCCCTGTCTCTCCAACGGTGGGACAACGCTCGAACGTTGAAGCTTTGGTGGGTGATCTCATCCGTTATTCGGCGTCTGACTGGGACGCCTACGAAACCTCCTGGGATTTCACCACGCTCCCGCTGCTCTCGCCCGAACATCGCGGCGAGACGCTGGCGGACAGCTACGCTACCCTCCGCGCCCACTGGCAGGATATGACGGACGAAATGCAGCGCCTTGAGGAAGAGAACAACCGCATCTTCATCGACGCCTACGGTCTGCAAGACGAACTGACCCCCGAAGTTCCAATTGAGGAGATCACCCTCACCTGCAACCCCGCCTATCGCTATGGCGTGAAGAACTCCGAAGAAGACCGCGAAACCCGCCAGCGCGCCGACACCATGGCCGAGTTCCTCTCTTACGCCGTGGGCTGCATGTTCGGCCGCTACGGCCTCGACGTACCGGGACTGATCCTCGCCAATCAGGGTGAGACACTGGAAGACTACCTGGCCCGCGTTCCTGAACCGGCCTTCATGCCAGACGAGGACAACGTCATCCCCGTGCTCGACGAGGATTGGTTCAGCGACGACATTGTCGCGCGGTTCCGCAAGTTCCTGCGCGTGACCTTTGGCGACGAGCATTTCCAGGAAAACCTGCGCTTTGTCGAAGACAGCCTTGGCAAGGATTTGCGCAAGTATTTCACCAAGGATTTCTACAACGACCACGTCAAACGCTACAAAAAGCGCCCGATCTATTGGATGTTCTCCAGCCCCAAAGGCACGTTCAATGCGCTAATCTACATGCACCGCTATCGCAGCGATACGGTGTCGGTCGTGCTGAACGATTACCTGAGGGAATTCATCACAAAGCTGGAAGGTGAACGTTTGCGCCTCGACAAGCTGGCCGATGATGCCACCGCAACCCAAGGGCAGCGCACCAAGGCGTTGAAAGACAGCGCCAAGATCGCCAAGCAGATTGATGAATTGACTGAATGGGAGCGGGACGTTGTCTTCCCCCTCGCGCAGCAACGGGTCGAGATCGACCTCGATGACGGGGTGAAGGCGAACTATCCTAAATTCGGCACCGCGCTGAAGAAGATCGCAGGTTTGTCATGAGAGGACTGAGCTGATGTCAGATCGCGTCTCAACCACGCTGGCAAAGATGTTCGAAGAAGAACGGATCGTCTTTTGGTACGATGCCGACCGCGACATGCGCGACACGTTCGCGGCGCTGGCCCTGCCGGGTGTGGAAAAGGTCGAAATCAAGGATAACGAATTCGGGCTGAAATACCGGATCCTGCGCAAGGAGCCGGACCAGAAGTTCCTGATCTACCATCATGGGCCTGAGCCTGCGATGAAGGACAACTGGCTGCTGGACGTGCAACTGGCCACGGCTATGTTCAAAGCCGATCAGGCGGCCATCTGGGTTCAGGAATTGGGGATCCCAACGCAATACGACACTGCCGTTCGCGATCACATGGCCTTCTATCGCTCACAAAAGCGTCTGGACCGCCTAAAGCAGTTTGAGGCCGATAAACCTTCGGCCAGTGTGTCTGACATTCGCCGCAAGATGCTGGCGGTGTGTGCAGAAGCCGATGGGGAGCTGGATACCGTTGTCGAGGCGCTGCTCGAGGATCTCGCGTTTGGTCGTGATGACAGGATACGGGTGATCGAAAGATCCGGTTTGCTGTCTTTCTTCTGGAAGCAGGTCGCCAACGCCTATGGTTATCAGTCTGAACAACCGGATTTCCAAGATTTTTCAATCGCCCTGTTCCAATCCGCCTACAAGCGGGCATTAGGTGAGGTCGGCGATCTGAACGGTGAAGCCTTGCTCACGTTCCGACGCTGGAAGAACAGCCGTCACAATGGTCAGGCGTTTGAGCGCTTGTCGGAGAAATATCAGGACATCCTGAAGATCCCAGAAGACCTCGAACTTCGCGATATCCATGCGGTCGTCACTATAGACCATTTTGAAGAAATCGACCGACATATCATTCGCGCTATCGTCAACGCGATGTCGGAGCAATCGGCAAGCAGTGTCGATGTTCTGAAATGGGTTCGAGAACGCCGCCAAAGCCACTGGTATCCCAAATACGCCAATATCTATCAGGCCATCGCCTGCGCGACCGAGTTCCAGCAGGCACTTGCCAGTGCCGAACTTGTGATGCACAGCCCTGCGGACGCGGTCAGGCGTTATTCGACAAGCTGGTTCAAGCTGGATCAGCTCTATCGGAAGTTCCTCTATCACATGCAGAAAAGCGGTCAGGCAACGTTGTTGTCGAGCCTCTATGAAAGCATCGAAAACCGATACGGCACGAACTTCGTTCTGAAGATCAATGACCTCTGGCAGGATCAGATTGCAGGTCTGGATGAGTGGAAAATCTCCGGTTTCGAACGGCAGCAAGATTTTTTCAGGCTTCAGGCCGACAGGTTCAGAAGCAAGGACCAAAAATTCGTTGTGATCATCTCGGACGCATTGCGCTTTGAGGTGGCGGAAGAATGCATGCGAGAGATCCGATCACTGGATCGGTTCGATGCCGAGCTGACCCCTATGATCAGCTCGCTTCCAAGCTATACCCAGCTCGGCATGGCGTCGCTTCTGCCAAACAAGGACTTGGAGATCACGGAAAAAGGTGATGTGTCCTCACATGCTTTGCCCACATCTGGCACGAGCAACCGGGGTAAGGTTCTGGCCATGGGACGCGGTGAGGACCGCACCAAGGTCCTGAAGGCCGAAGACTTCATGAATATGCGTACGGAAGAAGGCAAAGAGCTCTTCCGAGACCATGATGTCGTCTACATCTTCCACAATCGCATCGATGCGGTGGGTGACAAGCTGCAAACCGAAGACCGGCTGCCAGAAGCAGCTGAGGACGCTGTCGAAGATCTGAAGAAGATGGTCCAGAAGCTAAAGTCAGCCAACTTCTCCAACATCGTCGTTACAGCAGACCATGGCTTCCTCTATCAGAATAAACCCCTTGATGGCAGCAGCTTCTCGGTCGCCGAACCGGCCGGCGATAGTGTCACCACCAAGAACCGCCGTTTTGTGGTTGGGCGCGGCCTGAAACCCGCAGACGGGTTCAAATTGTGGGAAGCAAAGCAGCTTGGTTTGGCGGGCGATCACCAGGTGGCCATTCCAAACTCGGTAAACCGGCTGCGTGTCAGCGGCTCTGGTGCCCGATTTGTCCACGGCGGCGCCAGCCTGCAAGAAGTTGTTATTCCGGTTCTCAGGGTTGGCAAGCAGCGGGAAACGGATGTCAGCAAAGTTGATGTCAGGATCGTTGTATCTGGCAAGAGCCTGATTTCTTCGGGCCAAACGGCAGTGATGCTCTATCAGGAACAGCCGGTCTCAGAGAAATGGCATGCCAGAACTGTGACGGCTGGGATCTACGCGTCCAACGATGAACTCATCTCTGACAAGCACGAGCTGACTTTTGATTTCAGCTCGGAGAACGCCCGGGAGCGGGAAATGCCGTTGAAATTCCTGCTGTCTCGTGCTGCGGACGAGCACAATAACCAGGATGTTTTTCTAAAACTCAAAGAGCAGATTGGCAGAACCAGCCACTCTGAAGAAATTGCCAGCCATCGGTTCCAACTGAAGCGCGGTATAAAAACCGACTTTGACTTTTAAGAGGGCGAACAAATGAGCGCACTTGATGACAAGATAAACGAACAGTTCGCTGGATTTGTGGTACGTAAGGACCTCGTTAAAGCGGTCAAAGGCAATGCCATCGTGCCGGGATATGTGCTCGAGTACCTCCTCGGGCAATATTGTGCGACCGATGACGAAGCATCCATTGCGACAGGCATAGAAACGGTCAAAGAGATCCTACGAAAGCACTATGTGCATCGAAACCAGGCTGGTCTCGTTCAGTCAGAAATCAAAGAGCGAGGGCATTTCAAAGTCATCGACAGGGTATCGGTATCGCTCAACGAAAAAACGGATGCATACGAGGCTGTTTTCGAGAACCTTTCCATCAAAAAAGTCGCGATAGATTCTGGTACGATCAAAGCTCATCCAAAGCTGCTTGTAACTGGCGTCTGGTGCATCAGCGACGTGAGTTATGAATTCTCAGAACAATCCGGGATTTCTCCTTGGACAGTTGACTCCCTAAAGCCGATCCAGGTTGCTGGTGTGGACTTCGATACCTTCAAAAAAACCAGAGATGAGTTCGCTACAGATGAGTGGATTGATGTTTTGATGCAAAGCATCGGATTCAATCCCGAAGAGTTTGGAAATCGCAGCAAGCTATTGCAATTAATGCGGCTCATTCCCTTCGTAGAACGAAACTACAATCTGATTGAACTTGGTCCCAAGGGCACTGGTAAATCGCATATTTATTCGGAGTTTTCTCCACACGGGCAGTTGATCTCAGGCGGCGAAGTTACCGTACCCAAGCTTTTTGTGAACAATAGCAACGGCCGGATCGGTTTGGTCGGCTACTGGGACGTCGTCGCCTTTGACGAATTCGCAGGGCGTACCAAAAAGCCCCAGAAGGCTTTGGTCGATATCATGAAGAACTACATGGCGAACAAGAGCTTTTCGCGCGGAGTGGCGACCATGGGAGCGGAAGCTAGCTTCGCTTTCGTTGGCAATACTGCCCACAATGTCCCTTACATGCTGAAGAACTCCGACCTTTTCGAAGAGTTGCCTGCCGAATTTCATGATTCTGCGTTCATAGACCGAATCCACGCCTACCTTCCGGGGTGGGAAGTCGAGGTCATTCGTAGTGAGCTATTCTCGGAAGGATACGGCTTTATAGTTGATTACCTTGCTGAGATATTGCGCCACCTCCGGAACGACGACCTCTCACTTGTCTATCAAGATGCGGGCTTCAAGCTGAGCAGCCAAATCTCCACACGCGACAGGGACGCAATCAACAAGACCATGTCCGGTTATCTCAAGCTTCTGTTCCCAAATGGGGGGGCGACAGAAGCAGAGATCGAAAGTTTGTTAACCCTCGCTGTTGAGAGCCGCAAGCGCGTCAAAGATCAGCTAAAGCGTATCGACAGCACGTATCCCGAGACAGATTTTCACTTTTTGCGTCCAAACGGTGAGAAGTGCACCGTTACAACTCTGGAAGAAGACGAGTACCCCAAGTTCTACTATCGAAACCTTGCTCACGACGACGATGCCGAGGATGACGAGGTGCTGATCGATGCGGAAGACATTAGCGGCACAGAAGCCTCGACGCCAAGCGAGTCCACTGGATCCGGAAAACCGACCGAGATGCAAGCTCGCGAAGGGCATATTGTGGTCAAAGAAAACCTCAAGGGTGTGACTTTTGAGAAGATCTTTGGCCCCTGGATCAAAGGTGCCACCAAAATCACGATAACGGACCCTTACATCCGGATGTTCCACCAGGCTCGCAATTTGATGGAATTCCTGGAATTGGTCATCCGTCAAAAGAAGCCAGAGGATCACATCACCGTTGAGCTGATCACAGCGCCCAACGATGGAGAAGTTGCAAAGCAGCGCGAATTTCTGGACGAAATTGTTGGGTCGTGCAGTACGGCAGGCATCGACTTTACTTGGCGATTTGATGACGCCGGCACTGCGCACGCTCGACATATCATCACGGACACGGGCTGGAAGATTTCACTCGACCGGGGCTTGGATATTTTCCAGCACTTTGGGTCTAGTGCCTTCAGCTTAGCGGGCCGTTTTCAAGAGCACAGGGCGGTTAAGCAATTTGAGGTGACCTATTTGAAAGTGTAATCGGGCTTTCGGCGCACCGCTAGACCGCCCCCTTTTGAGACCATTCTGGCACCCGAAAATAGATCGGGTGCCAGCAAATTCTTCGAAAAAACGCGAGGACCTACGCCTTACTTCACTTTAAGCCCTAGGAGACATCCAATTAAGGGCAACCTTCTTCCATTTTGAGCTGTCTCAAGAAGTGACTGGAAACCCGCCGTCTCATTTCTTGCCAATCCTCACCTACGTAAGGTTCTGCTAAGGCAACACAGTCATCCCAAGTACCTCTCAAACGTACTACTTTCACGTCCCGCCCTTGATTTTGTAGTGACACTTGAAACTTGGACTTGAGATTTGGAACAACTGAATGTTTCATCCAAACAATCGCCCTACTGCTCCGTTCCTCCCATTCAACTGATTGGAGTGTCCAGAAGTCAATCGTTGCAGGGTCGCTTGAAAAGACTGAGAACTCTGGTCGCCCAGACAATCTAGAAACGACGTTGCGCAGGTCCGTATCCAAGTCGTCTGCCATACTCCAATAGTTTTCTACGACCATTGAGATTGCCGTTTTTTGGATTGAGGACAGAACTGGCTTCACTGCGCTCGCATAGTTCTCAAAGCCATCTTCAATGAGGAACTCGATTTCCGCCAGCGTTAGCTCAGTGCGCGGGGAACCGGCCTTCAGAAAGCATTCCCAAAGGCCTTCCGGAATGAGAGGAAATTCGCAGCGAACACAATTCAAAAAGCGTTCTGCCATTCGTTGCACAATATCGTGGGGCGGAATGAAATCACGTTCTTTCGGTCGGAACTCTCCGAACATTGAGGCTTGGCTGTACTTGAACGGGTACAATAGGTCGGGTTTCGTCGGCCCATTTTCGAACAAGTCATTCATGACGCCAGTCTTGTGGATCTGAAACGTTTCGTATCTTTTCGTCATTTATTCACCTTGGTAGCAGTTGAAGATGCCCCCAAGGGTAGGCACTAAGGATTCGGCCCTCAAGCCCGAAATCTCTTTAAGTTATTGTTTTAATTAAATTTAAAGAATAGCCCGACTTTCTCAAGGATAGGCAAGAATAGTTTCAAGAATAGAGTGTTGCCAACCGGCAACACATCGTCTCTCTATCCTTTTCAGACGGTGGCCATTTATCCTTGCCTACGACGCGGACCTATATTTTCTAGAAAAACTTGGCCGGCTGTTATGACTGAAACGGACCACAGCTGCATTCAAAATAAAGCGTTAAGCATTCAGAAAAACATCTTAATTTGGAGTCAAATGGTACAGGTATGGTACACAGACCGATTCTATTGGACGCAAGTGACATTCGCCGAAAAATTTTTCAAATATTTCAGTAATTTAATGGTGCCCGGGGGCGGAATCGAACCACCGACACGAGGATTTTCAATCCACTGCTCTACCCCTGAGCTACCCGGGCACGGGAACGGCGACTGCCGTTGGGTGGAGGCGTTCTATGACTTGCCACTGGCAGTGTCCAGAGCCTTTTTTACATTTTTTCAATGCGGACGCGAATGACCGGTTTCGTCGACTTCGGCATCCGCCTCAGCGTTCTCTTCACGTTGCGACGGCACCGCGTAAGAATCGTTCAGCCACTTGGCAAGATCGACATCCGCGCAGCGCTTCGAGCAAAACGGGCGGTACGTGGCAACAGTGTCTTCACCGCAGATCGGACAGCTCATTTCAACACCTCGCTCAGCGGCAGCCGGGCCCGTTTGCGCTGCAATTCGAAATGCCCTAACGGCGTCCAGCCTGCCAGTGTGGTTTCGATCGGGTCGGACTTGAAGGCGGCGCGCAGAGCGGACTCGAACCCTCGGCGGTCCTTCTTGGGCATTGGTGCCAGATCGAGCGTGATCTGCCCTCCTAAACCCCGCACACGCAAGGCGCGGGCCAGCGTTTTGGCGCAGGCGAAATTAGCCTTGGTTCCAGCTGCCAAGGATGTGTCAACGCCGGTATTGACGTCAACGGCGACCAGCGCGCGGGTGGGCTGGATGAACAGGTGCCCTCCGCCGGGCAAAGGCTCAGAAATGCCGCGGGCCGTGTCCAATGCCTCCAGCACGCCATGGGTGCCGAAACTACCTGCGCGGGTTTCGACCTCGGCCGGGTCGGTCCAGTCGCGCCAGGCCAGAACATGAGGGCCGTCGCCTTCAAGCAGCAGTTCCGGCTCGGTTCCAGGGTCGTTCACCACTGCGTCCGCGTGGGCCAGCATGGCGCTGATATCTTCGGCAATTTCGCCCGCGTCCTCACCGGCGCAGCACGAGCGCAGGATCAGACCGTAATCGCTACCGTCCATCACCTCATGAGCGATCTCAAGCAGGCGGTCACGCTCGTCCTCATCCCGGATCGAGCGCGAGATGTTCAGGCCCGGCGCATCCGGAGTGACAATCGCGTAGCGACTTTTGAACAGAACACGGTCGGTCACAGGCAAGGCTTTGCCCGGTTCGGCATAGCCCGTCACCTGCACCAGCAGCAGCGCACCGGGGGCAAGCCCCTTGACCTGCCGCAGAAACGCGGGGCCGTCGGGCGTGGACAGGAACATGCCGCCCTGCCCTTTTACTGGCCGATCTGCGCGAGCACGGTAGATTGTGCCCGGTGCAGGCGCATCGGCGGCGATCAGGAAATCATCCAGCTTGCCGTCGACCATCAGTGCCGCAGCCTCACGACCCTTGATATGATCCAGAACGATGGTGCGACCCTTCATGATGCCTCACGATACAGGGGATAGCCGATGCCTTGCAAAAGGGCGGCGGTTTCAGACAAGGGCAGGCCCACGATACCGGTGAACGATCCCGAAATCCACGGGATGAATGCGCCAGCCGGGCCTTGGATGGCGTAGGCGCCTGCTTTGCCCTGCCAGTCTCCGGTCGCCAGATAGGCATTGATCTCAACATCCGACAGGCGTTTGACCTTGACCTGTGAGACCACGTCGCGTTGCAGCACCCGATCCCCGCGTCGCACCGCGACCGAGGTGATAACCCGGTGGCGACGCCCGGACAGGGCGTGCAGAAACTCAGCCGCCTGGCCTGCGTTTTCGGGTTTGCCCAGAATACGACGGCCCAGCGCCACGGTGGTATCCGCACACAGCGTGATATCGTCGCCATCCGCTTGCACCGCCTGCACTTTTTCGCGCGTGATGCGGCTGCAATAGGGAACCGGCAGCTCGCCCTTCAGGGGCGTTTCGTTGATGTCCGGGGGGCGGATCGCATCGGGCTGCACGCCAAGCTGAGCCAACAGGTCCAGCCGCCTTGGGCTGCCCGATCCGAGGATAAACGCCATGAGATAGGGCGTTACTTGAAGCGATAGTTGATCCGACCCTTGGTCAGATCATAGGGGGTCATCTCGACCTGAACTTTGTCGCCAGCCAGAACACGGATGCGGTTCTTGCGCATCTTGCCTGCCGTATGTGCGATGATCTCATGGCCGTTTTCCAGCTCGACCCGAAACGTCGCATTAGGCAGGAGTTCCTTCACGACACCGGGAAATTCGAGCGTATCTTCCTTGGCCATGTTGTCTCCACATTTACGTTGCACTCGCAGAATCTGCGAGGATGTGCGCTTAAATGAGCCTATTTCGGGCTTATTTCAAGGCCGGAATCACGAAAGAGCAGAGATTGTGACCGATTCGACTCGGGGCGTTTGCTCATCCCAATGGGTTCGGTTCAGCACATGGCCATCGGCGCGGACCTCGGCAATGGCCGACAGGTCGATATCGGCGTAGGTCCAGCCGGGTTGGTTCAACTGTCCTTCGGCCAATACGCCGGTGCCGGGGAACCCTTTGTCCGGCGGGCCGAAGATGCCACCGGTGCCTGTGTTCATATCCACCGCCTCGGACCACGCGTTGCTGCCGACCAGCGACGCCATGACCGTCACACACTGGTTTTCCAGCGCACGCGCCATCGCACCGATCCGCACCCGCCAATAGCCCGAGAGTGCCTCGGTGCATGAAGGTACAAGGATCAGGTCCGCTTCACTCAGCGCGCGACCCAGCAGGGGAAATTCGCTGTCATAGCAGATAAGAACGCCGATCTTGCCCGGCTTGGTGTCGAACAGTTTCAACGGGCCGCCGGGGGCGATATCCCAAGCCTCACGCTCGAACCGGGTCATGATTTGCTTGTCTTGGTGATCCTGCTGGCCATCAGGCGCATAAAGCGCCGCTCGGTTCACCGGGCGCCCCGGCCCATCCACAACCGGCGCAGACGCACCCAGAATATAGGTGCCATATTCGCGCGCCAGCCGTTGATGCAGGGCCTGCGCATCTGCCATCCGGTCCGACACCGCGCGGATCGAACGTTCCAGATCACCTGCCACATCGGCCCCGTCCAATGTCGACAGCTCCATCGCGCCATATTCGGGAAAGACCTGCAACTCGGCCCCCTGCCCGGCGGCCTCGCTGACCCAGCGGTTCAGCTTGTCCTCATACTGCGCCCAACTGTCGAGCCAGTCGAGGTCATAGGCGGCGGTTGCGACTTTCATGGGCTGCGTCCTTCAGCATTGGATTGGAGCGACCCTAGGACAGGATCGCGCGATATGTATAGACCCGACACGGGCCCGACGGGAAAGTGAATTGGCTTACCGGCCCAGACTTGGTTCAATAGGGTCAGGAGGATCACCATGCAAAACCCCGAAAGCTTCGAAAAGTTCTATTTCGCCAAGGTCGGTATGGGCGAGGCCTGCGGCTGCGCTGAGCGTGTCATTGACGTGTTCGAATTCAATCGCAAAGGCGGGGCACAGACAAAATCCGAGGTTAGGCTGGAAAAGCCCAAACGCCGGTCCTTTCGCGGATGGGCGGTAAAGTACGGCCTTCTCAGCCGCAAACAGACACGCTGAGACCGCAAGGCGCAGTTATGCGTTCAGATCCCTGATCCAGAACTGCAACGGTTTCTGCGTCTCGCCGTCTTCTCCTATATCCTTCCACGAAAACTGCGCCACGACACCGGGTAGGGGTTCATACCCGCGTGCCCGCCAGAACGCATCCAAAGGCCTATAGCTTTCTGGTCGCATCGGATGGTCGACAGGGCGCTGCACGCTGCAAAAGGCGCATTTCGTAAAGCCCAAAGCGCGCGCGTGGGCTTCGCGTTGATCGAAGAATTTATGACCAACTCCCTGCCCCCGGTAGTCCGGCAGCAGAACAGATTCGGCGCAATAGAAAACATCTGACAAACCCACACCTGACCCGTCAAAGGCCGCAGCAAAATCTTCGGCATGATCGGCCAGAGGCGCACCGGTTGAGGCCCCGATCAGACGGTCGCCGTCAAAGGCCCCTACCACGATGGATCGGGCACTGTCGCGGTAGGCTTGCAGGTATTTCCGCTCATAGCCCAGATCCCCATCATAGAGATAGGGCCATGCGTGAAACACATTGATGCGCAACCGGGCCACATCGTCCAGAGCGGTCTCAAGCGCCGCTCCGGTCAGGGGGCGGACGTCTGTGACCTCAGCCACAGGACACCTGTTTGGTCCAGTCGGCCAGGTTGTAAAAGGTGGTCACGCGAGTGATCTTGCCGTCTTTCAAATCAAAGAAAGACCCAGCGGGAAGGCGGTAGGTCTGACCATGCGCCTCGGGCAGGCCCTCATCGGTTTCCAGATAGGTGCCGTTCACGATGAACTCGGCCGCAGCCCGGGTGCCGCCTTGGGCGTCGAACACCACGATGTCGGTCAGGTTTTCACGGTAGCAGCGGTTCATGTGGGCGCAGAAGGCGGCGAATTTCTCTTTGCCGACGCGAATCTGGCCTTCGTTCACATGGTGGGCCACGTCGTCGGACAGGCAGGCCAGCATGCCATCAACGTCACCTGCGTTGAAGGCTTTAAAATAGGTTTCGACGGTCTGGTTCATGGTCACTCCGTTGGTTCGCCCCAGCGGTCCTTCAGATGTTTGATGATCTGATCGCGGGTCTGTCGGTAGTGCGTTAGCTTGTCTTCACGACTTTCGCCCAGTCCGGTAGGGTCCATTATTGGCCAATAATCGACATCCAGATGAAAAATACGGGTCAAATCCAACGCTCGCCTTTGGCTGGCGGGTGACAACGCGACGATCAGGTCGAACGAGCTGAGGTCATCGCCCCATTCCTGCATCTCGTCGAAGGAACGCGACCTGTGTCGCGAAAGCTCAACGCCGATTTCCTGGCAGACGGCGACGCAGAAACCGTCGATCTCCAGATCGTTATGGACACCGGCAGATTGCACATAGGTACCGGTGCCGTAGAACTTTTTCATGATGCCTTCGGCCATCGGAGACCGAACCGAGTTGTGGTCGCAACAGAACAGAATCGACTGCGGCAAAGGCGTCACCCGTCACCCCCCGAAATGCAGCACGCAGATCAGCGTGAACAGGCGGCGGGCGGTGTCGGTGTCAATTTCGGCCTTGCCTTCCAGCCTCTCTTGCAGGACCCGGCTGCCTTCGTTGTGAATGCCCCGCCGCGCCATATCGATGGTTTCGATCTGACTGGGTGGCAGCGATTTCACCGCGTCGAAATAGCTTTCGCATATCTGGAAATAGTCTTTTACCACCTGCTTGAACGGGCCCAGCGACAGGTGGAATTCGGCGGCTTTTTCCTCGGTCTCGGTGGCGATATCGAAAACCAGCCGTTTGTCCCGGATGGACAGTTGCAGATGATAGGGGCCGTCAGGCACCACGCGATCGTCGCGCGCGGGCAGCGCAAAGGAGTTCTCCTCCAGCAGATCATAGATCGCGACCTTGCGCTCCTGCTCGATCTCGGGTGTCGGCGGGGGCAGGTTTCGGTCATCCAGTTCTATGTGCGAAATGCGGGTCATGCGTACGTGGTCCATTCAGGTCGGGTCAGACTTATCGCAAGAAAATTGAATGAGCAACGCGGCCCTGTGGCTTTTGTCACAGCGGATACAGGGACGGGTCAATCGCATGTTTGCGCAACAAGGTGTCGACCAAAGATCCGGAATTGATCTCTCGGTCCTTGAATATCTTTCGAAACCACGACCCAAAGAAATGGATGGACATTTTGCTTTGCCAATCCAGAAATTCCAGCTTGGACATATCAGGCTCGTTCCACAGACCGCGATGCCGGAGTGGAACGGCGTAAAGCTCGACTCTCGGCAAGCTCATGTCATGCTCCGGCGTCCCATAAAGGCTGTGAAAAAACAGCGGCGGCCCAAGCGTTGACAAAGGCAGGCTCCAGTAGGTGGATTGCCCGTAAATGTCCCGATAGGCGTGCTTTCTGTCATCCGACCACCAGAACGGCACGAGGTCGCTGTCGAAAGCGAAATCGCACATCTTCTTCAAAGCCGGGCTGTCGCTGGGCAGAGCCACAACCCCGTTCATCATCCGCTGCCGTGCCAGATTGGCTTTGGGAAACAAATACCCCTCACGGGTCTCGAACGGCCGAACAGCATAGGCATCCGCGTCCACCCAGATATAGTCGCTCTGCTGAATCAGTTTCAGGCGAAACAGATCGGCGTGGACTGCGACCGAGCGCATGATCGGGTCGCGGTAGATCTCGGGCGTGTCAAAGATCTCCCGCGCGTCACGGGCCTCGATATAGTCCGGGATATCCTCAAGATCGCCGTAGTGGTAGACGATGGGCGTCTGGTCCACATCCGCGAAGGACTTGAGACACAGGTGCTCGAGAAAGCTGAACCGCTTGCCGATCCACAAGGTTGCCACGCGTTCCAAACTGCCCTCCACCTGATATCTGTTGGTTCGCGCCTTTAGTCGTTCAGACGATCCAGCCGGGCCGTGACGGACAGGCCATGAGCTTCAAGGCTTTCAGACCGCGCCAGTTGCGCCGCAGCAGGACCGATGGCGCGCAGCGCGGCGGGGGTCATCTGGGACAGCGTGGTGCGTTTGAGGAAATCCATCACGCTCAGCCCCGAAGAAAACCGCGCCGAGCGCGCGGTGGGCAGCACGTGATTGGGGCCGCCAACATAGTCGCCGATGGCCTCGGGCGTGTATTGGCCCAGAAAGATGGCGCCTGCGTGGACGGTTTTTGCGCTCAGCGCCACAGGGTCGGCAACGCAGAGTTCAAGATGCTCTGGGGCGATACGGTTCGACAGCGCGGCGGCCTCATCCAGATCGCGCGCGGTGATCACTGCGCCAAAATCGCGCCAGCTTGCGCCTGCGATGGCGCGGCGCTCGAGCGTCTCAAGGCGCTTGTCCACGGCAGCGGCAACCGACCGACCGAAAGCTGCATCATCAGTGATCAGGATCGACTGCGCACTTTCGTCATGTTCCGCCTGACTCAGCAAATCAAGCGCGATCCAATCGGGGTCGTTGTCCTTATCGGCGATCACCAGAATTTCGGAGGGGCCCGCGATCATGTCGATGCCCACCTTGCCAAACACCCGCCGCTTTGCCGCCGCGACAAAGGCGTTGCCCGGACCCGTAATCTTATCCACCGGAGCGATGCTGTCCGTGCCATAGGCAAGCGCCGCAATCGCCTGCGCACCACCCACGCGATAAATCTTATCCACCCCTGACAACTGCGCGGCCAGCAGAACCAAGGGGTTCACCACCCCATCCGGCGTGGGCACGGCAATCGCCAGACGCTCAACCCCCGCCACCTTGGCCGGAATCGCATTCATCAAGACCGACGAAGGGTACGAGGCCAACCCACCCGGCACATAAAGCCCCGCCGCCGACACGGCCGACCAACGCCAGCCCAGTGTGGCCCCAGCCTCATCCGTCCATTCGTGATCGGCGGGCATTTGCTTTTCGTGATAAGCCCTGATGCGCGCCGCAGCCAGTTCCAGCGCGGCGCGATCTTCATCCGTGACCTCAGCCACTGCCGCCGCGATCTCATCAGCCGAAAACGCCAAAGTATCAGGGGTCAGTTCCAGCCGGTCGAATTTGGCCGTCAGCTCGATCACCGCCGCGTCGCCGCGCGCGCGCACGTCCTGAATGATCTCGGCCACAACCGCATCCACGTCGGGGCTGTCTTCGCGCTTGGCCGACAACAGCGCCGCAAAGGCGGTTTCGAAATCGGTCGAGCTTGTCTCAAGGAAAACTGGCATCGTCTTGCACTCCGGGGCGTTTCATCGGGACATATCGCCCGAGGGGAAGGGCCTCAACCCTTCGTCGGTCGGGTGCAGCGATTTGCGCATCGGATATTGCAGGACGCCCTGCCATTCTTCGGCCTCACCCGCGTCCTTCCAACCGAACCGGCGATAAAATTCCCGTGCCGTCGCAGTGGCATAAACATGTGCCACTGCACACCCTTGATCTACCAGTTCACTTTCCAGCCGGATCAACAGAGCCAAGCCGACACCACGCCGCACATAGGCTGGATCGACATAGAGCAGCGACACTTCCGAACGGTTGTGCAGCCCGCCGACCCCGGCCACCTGCCCGTCAATCTCGGCCAGCCAAAGCTGGGCGCCGGATTGTATCCAGCGTCGGATCGTCTGAGGGTCCTTGTTGGCCGTCCAAGCCGCCAGCAGCGCGGGCTGCTTGTGATGGTCTGCCGCACAAAGATAGGTGATCGAGCGGATCAGAGCGCGGCTCATCTGGAACACATCGAACACGGTCGCACGGCGCAAAACCAGGCCTGTGGAAGGCCCGGAAAACGCTTGCGCTATGCCCCGTTTATTCCGGATGATGCGGCGCCTGCCCAGACGGTGCCTGATAGGGCCGCGTGACGTCCTTGAGGGACACATCCACAGCCTCGACCAGTAATCGGATCGCGCCATCCCCGGCCAGAGTCAGCACCACGCGGCCCGCCCCATCTTCGCCCGGCTCAAAATCAATCGACAAGAGGGACATCACCATATCCTTGTCGCTGCGGTCGATCCCCTGACTTGCCACCGACAGCACCGAGTCGAACACCAGCACCGACTGTACCCGCTCAAACGGGCGGTCGCGCAGGGTGGCGGCGTCTTTGTCCTCCCACCGAAAGCGGTTCAACAGCAGGCCAAAGCGGCGTTGGGATGGCCGCCAAGTCATCTCGGTTATAGGAAACACCGCGTCCTGTGTCAGGGTCGAGATCACCTGCAGGTCATCTGCATCCTCGGCACCAAGATTCAGCGGGGCCTCGCGCCCGTCATGGAAACTTGCGTCTGTCATTGGCCTTTGATCCGTTCAATCTTTGCACCCACGCCTTCCAGCTTGCGCACCACATGTTCATAGCCACGATCCAGATGATAGACCCGGCTAACCGTCGTCTCACCTTCGGCCGCCAAACCGGCCAGAATCAACGAAACCGAGGCCCGCAGATCGGTCGCCATCACAGGCGCGCCTTTCAAACGTTCGACGCCCGTTACCGTGGCCGTGCCGCCATGTACCTCGATATTGGCCCCCATTCGTACCAGTTCAGGGGCGTGCATAAAGCGATTCTCAAAGATACGCTCTTCAAGAACGGACACACCTTCGGCAGTACACATCAGCGCCATCATTTGCGCCTGTAAATCCGTGGGGAAACCAGGGAAGGGTTCCGTGACCACATCCACCGACCGAACACGCCCGTTCTTGCGCGCGACCATCAGACCATTTGCGGTTTCCGTCACGCTGACACCCGCTGCTTCCAGCTTTTCGGCAAAAGACGCAATCAGCGGCATCCGCCCGCCCAGCAACTCGACCTCACCGCCGCAGATCGCCGGGGCCAGCATATAGGTGCCCAGTTCGATCCGGTCAGTGACAACCTGATGGGTCGCGCCGTGCAAACGGTCGACGCCCTGAATTTCGATGGTCGAGCTCCCCTCGCCTGAAATCTGCGCGCCCATCTTGCGCAGGCATTCGACCAGATCAACGATCTCGGGCTCGCGCGCTGCGTTTTTCAGGACGGTAGTACCTTTGGCCAGCGTGGCCGCCATCACAATGTTCTCAGTCGCCCCGACCGAGGCAAAACGCATCTCATGCACCGCGCCTTTCAACCCACCGGGGGCCTTGGCGTGCAGATATCCGTCTTTAAGCTCGATCTCGGCGCCCAGCGCTTCAAGCCCTTCCACATGCAGATCCATCGGGCGCGCACCGATCGCACAGCCACCGGGCAGCGACACGACCGCCTGCCCGAACCGCGCCAGCAAAGGCCCCAGCACAAGGTTCGAGGCCCGCATCTTGCGCACGATGTCATAATCCGCCGTCTGACTGGTCAGATCATGGCTGGACATGGCAATCACCTGCCCGTCCTGCAACGACGACACCTCGGCCCCCAGCGATTGCAGTAGGGCGGTCATGGTCTTGATATCGCTCAGACGCGGCGCGTTGGTCAGCGTCAGCGGTTCATCGCTGAGCAGCGTTGCGGGCATCAGCGTCAAACACGCGTTTTTAGCCCCTGCAATCGGGATCTGACCGTTTAGCGGCCCGTTACCCGTTACCAGAATCGAATCCATTTGCTCTTATCCCTCGTCCTTATCGGCCTTGCCCCCAGCGACCGCCCGCGCCTTGGCCTGCGCCTTGCGCCGCGCCATGTTTGCCTTCAGCGCGGCCTTCAGCCGCTCTTCGCGCGCATCACTGGGTTTGCCTTGTTTTTTTGGTGAATTTTTTTCCGTCATGATCTTTCTCTACAGGAGGCGAAAAAAACCGTCCAGACACCCTTGCGCCGCGTTTCGTTTGAGTCTAATCACCCGCCCACAGCGCTGCTGTAGCTCAGAGGTAGAGCACTCCCTTGGTAAGGGAGAGGTCGAGAGTTCAATTCTCTCCAGCAGCACCATCCAAACCCCCAAAACACACCCAAAAAACCCTTGTAAAACAAGGGCTTTAGCTTTTTCCCTGATCCCGATTTTTCCGAAAATTCGCTTTCACCGTATTTTGTGAAGTGCGGCAAAGCGCGGTGAAGTGCGGGAAACTGCACCAAAAAAGTGTGCAAAAGTGGTGCAAATTTTGCGCGCCCAAAAGGGTGCCTAAAACAAGATATGTTCAATCTTTAGCTGTAGGAGGCATATATCACGCGCCCGGCAACGTTTGGTTTCCGTGCGCAAATCCACACTTAGCTAAAATCTACTGGGGTTTTGGCGCTGACTTCGAAGCAATCGACGTCCAAAGAAAACGGCACGCTAAAGCTAGGGTGAATGCCCAAAGCAACCGTTGCCGTAGCACTCAAACCATGCCATATGCGTGTTGGGCGATAAATCCCATCAACCATAACGAGTGACTTGACTTAAATCTTGGTCCAGTGCTGAATTGCTAGCGATATGCCAAATCAATATTTCGTTGTAAGCCCGATTCTTCATCCATGTACATTGATCAAAGCTTCGCCGATTACATTGGGCGATAAGATTTCAGTAAGAACCTTGAGGACGGAACACCTCGGCGCCATTCTGAAGAAGTCTCCGGGTCACGCACCTCTCATCAAGGCGAACTCAAAGTCTATAATTATTGACTGCCAGAACACCCCACCGGATCACAAAGCGATCCTTGACGATCTGTTAGCTAGCACTTTTGCACTAAATGCATTTTCCAGCAAAGGTTCGGTTATTCACCATAAACCCATCACTATTCGCTTCAATAAAGTTCATCTGGCCACTGAAGTGCATGACTACCTCTCAATTGCAGCCGCTGACGATCATAGTTTTGCCATTCGAAAAGGGACCAAACCCTCTGAAGTATCAGCAATCTATTCGAACGTTAGAAAAGCAATAGATAGAGACCCAACGTTCGCCATTTCTCTTCGCCGCTTCAACGCGTCGTTGGCAAAAAACTCTCCCGAAGAAAAAATTATCGATCTGGCAATATGTCTTGAATCAATGTTTGCTAGTCAGTCTGAAATCTCATTTCAGTTTTCTTTGTACAACGCCATCTTAGCTGAGGCTGATCCGAAAAAACGGCACGACACATTCAAAACCTTGAAGAAGTTCTACGCTTGGCGGAGCAAGATTGTTCATGGCAGTCACACTTTGGATCACGAATGGTTCGACGAAAATTGGAGCAAGATTGTTCGCCTGGCTAAACTGTCAGTTCTTTCCAAAACCGAGTTCATATCAGAAAACGATCCCAAGCTTTGGCGGGAGCACCTCGAGAAACTACTTCTAGGCATGGAGAAAGCAGCATGACCCCACGCAAGATCTCGCCAATAAAACTAGACGTGCTGGTAGACGACGTTTTGGGTGTAAAGGTTGCTCGCGGCTTTGCAAAGCTTTCGGAACTCGCCAAGATGTCGAGGCCCGACATTTACGACGCCAAAACAAACCCGACTGGCACTCAAAGAGATTTAAGCCCCAAACATGCACGCGATGCCTACAGTTACGTGCAAGAAGAAGATCTTGCGTTTTGGCCAGAAGTCTTTTTGTCCTTAAGGGACGACGTTCACGTGGTGTTGAGGCCGTTGACGAAGAAAAACAAACTCCACACACTTGAGATTGATATTGATGCGATCTCGCGAGCGGACAATATCCACATCTCTAGAGTGGACGGAAACCACAGACTACATTTTGCAGATGGTAAGACCGAAGGTTATCCAGCGATTGAGAAGGTCGTATCCTTTTGCTTGGCTCTGAAGATGACCCAAGATGAAGAGATTAAACTCTTCAGGGACATCAACGACAACCAAAGAAGGATGAACACCAGCCATCTAGACAACATCAAACTTCGGTTGTCTTCGGCCACAGAATTGGCTCGCAGAGACCCTATGCTCTATATTGCCAACAAGCTTCGCGATGACTCTGACAGCCCATTCTTTGGTGTGGTCTACGATGGAGGCAAGTCAGACGTTACGCGCTTCTTACCCCTGCGAAGCCTGAAGACAGGGCTGGAGTACATGTTTTCGCGACCGACCAAACTGACAGCCCTAGACGATCGCGATGTTCAAGCAGCTGTTGTCAAAAACTACTTTTCCGCCCTCAAGAAGTGGCAACCAGAAGCATTCAAAAAACCAAAAGAATACCTCCTCTTACGCGGTGCGGGTTTTTGGGGTGCTTGTTTCCTTGGAGCTGAAGTAATCGACCGAGCGTTGGGTGATGGCAAATACAAACCTGACGATATGGTTAGGATTCTGAAATCCGGACCGGATTGGGACTGGGGCAAAAGCGGACCGTTTCAGGGCTTAAGTGGCAGAAGCGGTGCTGTTCGTATCCGCGACTCTATTGTCGCCGAGCTGGAAGACAACGAAGGTGTTTCACTTCGATCGGTAATGAAACGCATCGCAGATGAGTTATAAAAGCTGCATTCTAGGAGCAGCTCCTTCTCCAGAATGCCACTAGGTTTTCTATCGTCTGTTGCGTGCCTATTAGCGAAAAGCCAGCATCGGTATTTCTGGCGTGGAAAGTTGCTATACCGAGTGAATTCTCGGCAGGACTTTGTTTGCAGAGCATATCTGAAAGACCTGCCAGTTGACTGCCAAATCCCTTAATTTATTGTTTTTAAATGTAAAAATTTAGACTTAGATCCTTCATTTTTTGGCGCTTAAACAGTTCAAAAAACGTGTGCAAAAGTTGTGCAGCGCCACGAAAAACGCCCATTAAGTAATTGATTTTTATTAATAAAAATAACTCAAAACTTCCTTTGGTAAGGGAGAGGTCGAGAGTTCAATTCTCTCCAGCAGCACCATTCCCAAATTACTGATTTTCAATACTCGTCTCGCTGCTGCGGCGCCGCTAGCCAATTGCCCTCGGCACCAACAGTGTTGACTCGGCCCAACGCGGCATGGGACCCTTCGCCATTGTGTTCATAAGCTTCCCATTTCAGGTGGCATTTCTCTGTAACCTTGTTTGCAGGTTCGGGAGTTAAAGAGTGACTGATATTCGTTCCGACAATAGCAACGCGGCCCCAACGCAATCATTGGCAGGGCGCTTGGGCTGGATTGATGCGGTAAAAGGCCTGACGATCATTTTCGTGGTTCTACACCATTCTATCGCCGGGTTCCGGTTCGACCCGACCTTCCCCGAATGGGTCAGAACCTTCAACTACAGCCTCGATCCCGTGCGCATGCCCCTGTTCTTTCTGGTAGCCGGGCTGTTTGCCAAAAAGGCTATCGACGGCCCCGCAGACAAGTTCATCCGCGGCAAGGTGATCTATTTCCTCTATTTCTACCTTCTGTGGTCCATGATCATCTTCACCTTTCGGTTTGGACTGAACGCTATTACCAATTCGACCACCTATTGGTGGGAAATCCTGATAATCCCCTGGGACCCGCTGCCGACGATCTGGTTTCTCTACGCCCTCATGCTGTCTTTCGTAATATTGCGCCTGCTGCGCGGCGTTCCCCCGGTCTATATTGTCGGGTTTGCGGCCATCATACAGGCGCAGTTCCTGCTGAATGTCTGGCCCGAAGGCGTGGTCGTCATCGCCGATAAACTGGCCAAGCTGTTCGTCTATTTCGCGATCGGAGTATATGCGTCTGAATGGATCAGATCTTCGGCGGTCAAGGCGCGCGCGCTACCGGTGATCGCATTGTGGATCGGGTTCCTCGGGCTCAGCATCGCTGCGCTGTCGGGAGGATTCGAGAAACTTCCTCTGGTCTACTTTTCCCTATCGGCCCTGTCCGCCTCGGCAATCATTGGAACGGTAGTTCTGGCCTCGAACGCGGGTAAGGCCAAGTGGTTGGTTACAATCGGAAGTTTCAGCCTGTATATCTACCTCACCCATTTCCTTCCCGTGGCAGGGACGCGCATCATTCTATCCAAAATTTTGGGTATTACCGAGCCGCTGGTGGTGATCCCGCTTTCGGTTCTGGGGGCGCTAGTGTTCGGAATCGTCTTCTGTAAAGTGCTGACAGGATCAAGACTCCAATGGCTGATCAAAGTGCCCGATCGAGTGTTGAACCGCACGCTTTCTCTGCCGTTCGGAACCGCAACCCGGACCTGAAGAACCAGTCTAGTTCAGGCGCCCGGATGCGGCCAAAGCACCGGCCAGAGCGCTCTCGATCTCTTTGGGAAAGTCACGGCCTTTCTTATGCAATCCTGCCGCGACCCAGCCCACCATATGGCCTCGTGCACCAATGCCATTTGCGCGCACTTCGGTCGGGCAGGTCTGTTCCTTCTGAACCAGGGTCATCGCTTTTTCGACCTCGTGATCGGACAAAACCATTTTGACAGCGCTGATGATATCCATCGACATCTGAAGAGTCTGATGTTCCATCCTGTGCGCCGCGCCCGACAAAAGCCGGGTACAAAAGGCCGATAGGAAATACCAACGAAAGATCGAAAACACCCGATCCTGGAACTCGGTCGGGTGCTCTTGGGCGACCCTCGCTGTCTGTGCAATCCGTTCGAAAGCTGCCTCAGCCGCCTGAGAGGCTCGGCAAATCTGTGCCTCGCGCGACGTCACAGACGCAGCGATAAAAGCAGACGGGACAGCGGTACCAGCGGTTCCTAAGTTCATAATCGTCCTCCAGCTCTAACTCCTGCTGAAGACATGGGTACATCCAAAAACATTCGATTGTGATTTTTCGCCAAAAATTCCCTAAAGTGTTAAATGACTGTCTTCACGAAAATGTCACAGAAAGGCATTTAACGCAAACATTAGCTGCATCAGACGTCGGTCAATTCCCACCAAGTAGATTTCATGTCGCACAACAAATTAAGGCAAATCTGCAATTTGTTTCCAAATTGGCTCTTAGAATGGACATGTTCTGACAATAGTTCTGCCCATTTCGCCGGATACTGATAATCAATCCCGCAATTCAGTTGACCAGTTTTGTTGTAACGAGGGGGTACGAGCGGGAATAGGGGGTGAGCGCCCGCCAAGCCCGACTCGCCCAAGGGCAGGCCAGCTCCCCCCGCATGCAGATCTTTCACCAGTTTCAGAAACCGCCTGAAAAGCTGCACCACAGAGGTCGCTGCTTTGCCAGATCGCCTGTCAACAACAGGCACATCCGCCTGTTTCGTTCCACTTTTTCACGGCCTTGAGTGAGGTCGTGACATGAAAAACGCCGCCCCAATTTGGGGCGGCGCGTCTTACCTTGAGCAATGGAGGCTTATTCAGCCGCCTGCGCCACCTCGCTCTTGTCGCGCAGACCGTCGCGGAACAATGCCTTGGCCAGCGCCACCATCATCAGCCCCATCACCATGGTGAAGGGCAACGCGCCGATGATCATTGCGTTGCGCAGCGCATCCAGCGGGTTGTTGTCACCAGCCGCCAGGATCAGCGTACCGATCACAGCCGTCAGGATCAGACCCCAGATGATACGGTGCTTAATGCCAGTCTCTTGGCTGCCGCCCGACATGATCGTGTTCATAACCAGAATACCCGAGTCCGCAGAGGTCACCAGGAAGGTCATGATCAGGATCACGCACATCACGTTCAGCATCGACAGCAGACCGCCGTCAATCATGTAGGACAGGGTCACGAACAGCTTGTTGGTATTCGACGCACCGATGATCGCGCCTTCCGCTGCACCAGCCAATTCCAGATCAATCGCGGTACCACCCAGAACGGTCATCCATGCAAAGCAAACCAGCGCCGGTGCGAACACACAGCCCAGGATGAACTCACGCACCGAGCGACCCTTGGAGATGCGCGCCAGGAACAGGCCCACGAAGGGCGAGAAGGCGATCCACCAAGCCCAGTAGAACGTGGTCCAGCCGGCTTGCCAGCCGAACTGACGGCCCTGCTCGCCTGCAGCATAGGCTGCGGCCAGCGTCGCTTCATCCAGCTCAGCCGCTGCGCCTTCCAGACCGCTCTTGAAGCCGTCAAAGCTGCCCCAAGCATTCGTCGCACCACCCATCAGCGCATCCGCATGGGCCTGCGCCTCGGCCGGCAAGGCCGCTGCAAAAGCTTCAGCTGAAAGCGGGCCATAGGCACCAAAGCTCAGCGATACGAAGTGCAGGATATAGTCGACCATTGCCGTACCATAGGTGGTCATCGCGAAGACAAACGAGCCAAACACAACGAACGTACCCAGCAGGATGATCGACAGAACAAGGTTCAGGTTCGACAGATATTTAACGCCCCGGCCGACACCCGACACCGCCGAGATGATCGACAGCCCCATGATGACAGCCAGACCCGAGATCAGACCCACTTTCGATGGTGTCGGAACCTCGCCGCCCAAGTCCATAATCCATTCCATACCGGTAATTGCGTACAGCCCATCGATGAATTGGCTTACGCCAAACCCGATCGTCACCGACACACCCAAGATGGTCGCGACCACGCCCAGCACGTCAACCACGTGACCCAAGAAGCCGTTCATCAGCTTGCCGAACAGCGGCGTCAGCGCCGCGCGGATGGTCAATGGCATGTTGCGTGTATACGCGTAGTAGGCCAACGATAGGCCGGTCACCACATAGATTGCCCAGGCGTGGAAACCATAATGCAGATAGGTGTAGCGATAAGCCGACTGCACAGCATCTGGCACGTTACCCGGGACGTCGCCCGCAACCACAACGGGGTTCGAACCCCACAGGCCCAGAGGCTCGGCTGTGGCGAACACCATCAGACCCACACCCAGACCGGCGCCAAACATCATCGAGAACCACGAGAAATTCGAGAACTCGGGCTTTTCGCCTGGCTGACCCATTACGCGCTTGCCCGTCGAAGGAAGAATCGCAACGACCGCCAGGAAGAAGAAAAACAAGCCAACGATGATGATGTAGAAGCTGTTGAACACTTCCAAGATTTGAGAGTTCCAGCTGCCCAGAGTGCTGTTGGCATTGGCCGGGAACACCAAAGCCCACAGCACCAGCGCAACCATGATGCCTTTACTGATTAGCGCAATCGGTACGCTGTTGTTTTCATAAAAACCGCTATCCGCCGTTTTTATGTCCAAGTCCGTAAACGGGTCCTTTATCGACATCTACTTCCTCCGTGTTGTCGTTCGTTTTTGGGGAAAGCTGCCGCGACCGGCGCGCTTCACCCAGAGATTTCGCAATTATGTGATAAATGAACTTTCCAGATCGGACGTGCCGCACGCTTTCCACCAGTCGCCACCTGTTGATCCGACAATTCGATTTGCGTTGTGTGGAACACGCCGCAGATCGCTATTGACCTGTGGTTTAATCTGGCAATCGGGGGTGAGGCTATGCCAATCCATCAATTTCCCTTTCGGCCATTTTCCGAATGTCAGCATTCGCTGTTGTTTTTTCGCCCGCCTGTCTGAGCCCCGTTGAAGAACACTCGAAACCGCGTGCATGACCCAATAAATTTGGTGAATGCGACTATAGCGTGCCCCGTGCGGGACATTAGACAGAACCGACATTTTTGTCGTTTTTGGCGACATCCACCGAAATCGTGACCGTAAAATTCATCTAATTGGCGAGGCAATCTGGCATTCAACCCCAAATAAACTAATACTCGATTGAAATGATCTAACGCGACCACGAAAGCTGATTCTTAAGCCAACATGTCCAGACGCCACTATAACCTTCCGCCCCTTACCACCTTATCCGCCTTCGAAGCCGCCGCACGGCATCTCAGCTTCAAAAACGCAGCTGAAGAATTGTCTGTCACCCCAGGGGCGGTCAGCCATCAGATCAAAGCGCTCGAGGGGGACTTGAACGCCGTCCTTTTCCAACGCAAGCATCGGGGTGTGGATCTGACAGAAGACGGAAAAGCCCTGTTTGAGACTCTGTCGTCGTCCTTTACCAAAATCTCCAAGACACTGGCGACAATCCGGGACCAGGCCGCAATCGGCAAGGTGACAGTGGGATCAACAACGGCCGTTGCTGCATTATGGCTTTCTCCAGCAGTGATCCGGTTTTGGCGCGAAAAGCCTGAGATAAATGTCGACCAACTATCGCAGGACCGGCCTTTTCGCGACAGGCCCGATATTGATTTCTTCATCCGTTATGGTCGTGACAGCGATCAAAGCCTCTCACACACCCCCTTGTTTCGCGACCACCTTGTGCCCGTAGCCAGCCCGGACATAGCCGAACGCCTGGTTGACGCATCACTGGAAGACCTCGCCGCCGAGCGCTTGATCCATTTGGACTCAGATGATCGCAGTTGGACCACATGGCCGGAATGGTTCCATCAAATGGGTCACAATGGCGCGATCCCAATCGACTCGCGCGTGAACAGCTATTCGGTTGCGTTGCAATTGGCCCGCAAGGGGGCTGGTCTGGCGCTGGGTTGGCGACGGCTGATCCAACCGATGCTGCAATCGGGTAAATTGGTCATCATCGGCCCTCATAGGTTGACCGCACCCAACCAATTCTACCTTGTTGGGCGCCCCGACAACGAGTTGTCAGAGAGCGCTCGCGCACTGAAGAACTGGATCTTGCAAGAGGTAGAGGACGGCTCGGTTTAGATCAGATAACTCTCTGATGAGGTTTTCTGATATTGAGACGCCCGCACGCCTTCCCCAATACGGTTAAAACCAATCTTAGGAGAGCCCGATGAACAAGCATAGCCCTCTGTCCTCCGTTCTGGCCGACGTGAATATCGCCAACGGTCTGCCGAATGAACACTATGTCGACCCTGCAATTTTTGCCGAGGAACGGAAATCGGTTCTTTATGCGAATTGGTCCGGGGTTGGCTTCGGTAAGGACGTACCCGAGGAGGGTGATGCCAAACCTGTGGACTTTCTGGGCATGCCCCTGCTGATCGTACGCGATCGCGACGGCGAAATCGGCGTATTTCAGAACACCTGCCGTCACCGCGGCATGATCCTGGTGGACACTCCTCGCAAGATCGGAGGCGCGATCCGCTGCCCCTATCACAGCTGGTGCTACAGCCTGAAGGGTGAGCTGCGCGCAACCCCTCATGTGGGCGGACCCGGTCACAACACCCATGAAGACGTTGACCGCAGTGATCTGGGACTGGTCCGCGTGCGGTCCTACGTCTGGCGCGATGTGATCTTTGTGAACGTCGACGGCAACGCCCCAGCGTTCGAAGACGCCCACGCCGCTCTTCTTGAGCGCTGGAAGGAGTTCGACCAGCCCGTGCATCACGGCGGCGAGACGTCCTCGTTCAAGCTTGAGGTCAAGACAAACTGGAAGCTGGCGGTCGAGAACTATTGCGAAAGCTATCACCTGCCGTGGGTTCATCCCGGTCTGAACAGCTATTCCCGGTTGGAAGATCACTACAACATCGAAGCACGCGGGCACTATTCCGGTCAGGGCACGTTGGTTTATCGCCAACTCACCGATCAGGATGGGGCAACTTTCGAAGATTTTCCGGGCCTCAGCGACAAATGGGACGAGGGTGCCGAATATATCGCTCTTTATCCCAATGTTCTGCTGGGCGTGCAGCGCGACCACGCTTTTGCCATCGTGTTAGAACCTGTCGATCAGGAAAACACCGTCGAACACATTGAACTGTACTACGCAAAAAGCATTGAAGATACGCCGCAGCATGACGGGTTGCGCGCCTCGAACGCGCAGCTTTGGAAGACGGTATTCGAAGAGGATGTCTTTGTTGTAGAAGGCATGCAAAAGGGTCGCCATGGTGTTCTGTTTGACGGCGGACGGTTCTCGCCCGCGATGGACGGACCGACGCATAATTTCCACCATTGGGTCGCAACGCAGATCGAAAACGGTCGCGCGGATTGAAACTGCGGACCGGTCGGTTTTCAATGGCCGGTCCCGACGGAGGTTCGATGGACAAGTCCAAGCTGGATCACCTGCTGCTCGAGGCCCATGCTCGCGATGATCACGACGCGCTGATCCGCTATTACACCTTGGCTGCAGACGAACGCGAGGCCGCGCGGGACACCGACGCGGCCTGTTTCTATCTGACCCATGCGTTTGTTTTTGCGCTGGAATCTGGCGCGCCCGAGGCAGATACCCTGAACGCAAGACTGGCCGCCCATGGGCGCGCGCACCGGTTGGATTTTTCGGATTAGCCTCAGGTTAAACCAACTCAACCCAGATTGAAATTATTCTCCGTTGTCCGCGCGACGTCCTTGGTGACAGAAAGCGCAAAGAACCCAACTTGGATATTGCAGGCACATGAGAACGAATGCACAGGCAGTGGTGATTGGTGGCGGGGTGATCGGGTGCTCGATCCTCTATCATCTGACCAAACTCGGATGGTCGGATGTCGTCCTGTTGGAACGGGATGAGTTGACCTCGGGCTCGACGTGGCACGCGGCGGCGAACATCCACGGGCTGCATGACAGCACAAATATCAGCCGCATTCAGCACTATACAATGAACCTTTATAACGCATTGGAAGCCGAAACGGGCCAAAGCTGCGGCGTGTTCCAGCCCGGCTCGCTGTATCTGGCGCAGACCGAAGAGCGCGAACATCAACTTCGCCTGCAGGCCGCAAAGGCCAAGCTCTATGGCATGAACTTCTATGAGATCAGCATTGAAGAGGCCCAACGCCTGAACCCGCTGGTCAATTACGATGGTATCCGCTGCGTAATGTTCGAACCTGATGGTGGCAATGTGGACCCGTCGGGCGTAACCAATGCATATGCGGTGGGTGCGCGTCAGCGCGGTGCCGAGATCCACCGCTTTACCCCCGTCACCGCGACCGAACACCAGGAAGACGGCACCTGGATCGTGCGCACACCCAAGGGCGACATCAAAACCCCTTGGGTGGTGAATGCCGCTGGCCTGTGGGGTCGTGAGGTCGCCAAACTGGCTGGGATCGAACTGCCACTGCAACCAACCGAGCATCAGTATTTCGTCACCGAAGCCATGCCGGATGTGCAGGCGCATGGCGCCCGCCTGCCCTCGGTCTCGGACCGGGATGGCGAGTACTATTTGCGTCAGGAAGGCAACGGTTTGCTGGTCGGGGCCTATGAGAAAGACATGAAGTTCTGGGCCGAGGACGGCACGCCGCTGGACTTCGCCCATGACCTGTTCCCCGACGATCTGGAGCGGATCGAAGAGAACATGATGAACGCTATCGAACGCCTTCCTGCCGTAGGTGAGGCCGGAATCAAGCGCGTCATCAACGGCCCGATGATCTGGTCTCCGGATTCGAATGTCTTGATGGGGCCGGTGCCCGAAGTTGATGGCTATTTCTGCTGCAACGGCATCATCCCCGGCTTTTCGCAATCCGGTGGCATGGGCCTTATAGCCGCGCAGTGGATCATCGAAGGCGAAACCCAATACGACATGTTCGCCTGGGACATGGCCCGCTTTGACACCTGGGCGACAAAGGAATTCACCAAAGCCAAGGTGCGCGACCAATACGCCCACCGTTTTGCGATTCACTTCCCGAACGAGGAGCGCGGCGCAGGCCGCCCTGCCCGCGTGCGCCCGATCTACGAAACCCAAAAGGCCATGGGTGCGGTCTTTGGCCTGAATGTCGGCTGGGAGCATCCGCTTTGGTTCGCGGATGAGTCGGGCACGGTGGATACCAACGGCTTTACCCGCCAGAACTGGTGGGCCCCTGTGGGCGAAGAATGCAAGATGCTGCGCGAGCGTGCGGGCATCATCGATATCTCGAACTTTGCCAAATACATCTGCAAAGGCCCCGGCGCGGCGGATTGGCTGAACGCAGTCTTTGCCAACACTATGCCAAAGGCGGTTGGCCGCTCTTGCCTGACGCCTCTGATCTCGAAACGCGGTGGGATTGCAGGCGACTTTACTGTCACCCGCGTGGCCCAGGACGAATTCTGGATCATCGGCTCGGGTATGGCCGAGCGGTATCACAAACGCTTTTTCAAGCAGGTTCCACTGCCCGAAGGCACCACATTCGAAAGCCACACCGAAGCGATGTGCGGCTTTAACGTCGCCGGTCCGAAATCACGTGATATCCTGCACCGCCTGACCAACACCTCGCTGGCAACCGAGGATTTCCCGTTCATGCGTTCGGCGATGATCGAGCTTGCAGGCGTCGAAGTTCTGGCCCTGCGCGTGTCCTTCACCGGTGACCTGGGGTGGGAGTTACATTGCAAGACCGAAGATCAGGCGCAGCTTTATGAGGCGCTGCTGGAAGCGGGCAAAGACTTCGGCGCAGGTCCCGTTGGCAGCCGCGCGCTGATGTCGCTGCGGGTGGAAAAGGGCTATGGCTCGTGGAGCCGCGAATACAGCCCCGAATACTGGCCGCACGAGGTTGGGCTGGACCGTCTGTGCAAGTTCGACAAGGATTTCCTGAACAAGGAGGCCGCGCAGAACGTGCTTGAAAACCCCGCCCGCGAACAACTGGTCCTGCTGCATCTGGATGAGGCCGACGTGACCGCGTCCAACGCCGACGCAACCGGTGGTGAGCCGATTTTCAAAGGCGGCGAAGGCATCGGTCGTGTAACGTCCGGCACCTATGGCTACACGGTCGGCATGTCGCTGGCGCTTGGGTATGTCAAAAACGCCCAGCCCGGCGATGAGGTCGAGGTGATGGTGCTGGGCCGGCCGCACAAGGCCACCATCCTGCAAGAGCCTCCGTTCGACGCAAAAGGTGAAAAACTGCGCGCCTGATCAAACCGTGATCAGCCCCTGACCTAACGAGACCCTATCCACGCGCCCCACCCTGCCTATATCCTGAAACAACCATTTGGATCGTTTTGGGAGGGGCGGGGCGCGTGGAACATAAAACCGATATGCTGATCGTCGGCGCCGGGTTCTCGGGGCTGATTATGGCGATTGAGGCCCGCAAGCGCGGGATCACCGATATCACGATCCTTGAAAAAGCGAGCGATATCGGCGGCACATGGCGGGAAAACACCTATCCCGGCGTCGCGTGCGACGTGCCCTCGCACCTTTATTCCATGGCCACACACCTAAACCCGGACTGGAGCCGCGCCTATGCAGGCGGGGCCGAGATTCAGGCCTATCTGCGCAAGGTCGCGCAGGATGAAGGTTTGTACGACTTTTGCCAGTTCCAGCAGAAACTGAAATCCGCCCGGTGGGATGGCAGCCATTGGCAGGTTGAAACCGAAGGCGGGGACATCTGGTCCGCGCGCATTTTGGCCTCGGCCATCGGCGCGCTGCATGTACCCAACATCCCCGATATTCCCGGCGCAGACAGTTTTCCTGGCCCCAGCTTTCATTCTGCCCAATGGAATCACGAAGTACCTTTGTCGGGTAAACGGATCGCGGTGATTGGTACCGGGGCCTCGGCGGTTCAATTCGTGCCCGAGATTGCGAAAATGGCCGGGCAGGTCACCATCTACCAGCGCAGCGCGCCTTATGTTCTGCCCCGACCAGACGGCCCCATCGCGCCATGGGTGCGCAGGTTGTACCAGCGCATGCCCTTGTTGCCGAAACTGCGGCGCAAGCTGATCTACATGGTGTTCGAATACCGCCACCGGGTCTTTCGCCGCGAAAAGGGGGCCGTCAATTTCGCCATGAAAATGTGGCGCACGGCCTTAGAGAAAGCCATCACTGATCCGGCCGAGCGCGAAAAGCTGACCCCCGCCTATCAGATCGGCTGCAAGCGCATCCTTAGCTCGAACGATTGGTACCCGACCCTTGCACGCGACAACGTGACGGTGGTGCCGCATCGCGTAACCAAAATCGAGGGCGACCAGATCACCGCCGCCGATGGGTCACAGGCGCAGGCTGATATTCTCATCTGGGGCACGGGGTTTCACGTTACCGACATGGTCGACTATCTGAACATCTCCGGCGCGGATGGGCTGAGCCTGCGCGACGCCTGGGGCGAGGGGATGCAGGCCAATCTGGGGACTGCGATTGCCGGATTCCCGAACTTCTTCATACTGCTTGGGCCGCATACCGGGCTGGGGCATAACTCGGTCGTTCTGATGATCGAAGCGCAAGTCCGCCATATTGGCCGCGTTCTGGACGAGATGCAGCGCGGTGGTCTGCATGCAATCACTCCTGACGCCTCCAGACAGGCCGCCTTTGAACAAGAGATGCAAGACCGGCATACGGACAGCATCTGGCAGACGGGTGGCTGCGCTTCGTGGTATCAGGATGCCGAGGGGCGCAACACAACCCTCTGGCCCGGTACCGTGTCCGAATTTGAAAAGCGCATGGCCCAATCAGGTCTGGAGCATTACCACCCCCTCCCATCCCAAAGCGGAGACCATTGAGATGACCTTTCTGATTATCGTTCTTTTCGTTGCTGTATTTTTTGGCGCGATGAACCTGTGGACCCGTAAGCTGACCCGGGACGGCAGCAGACGTGTCCCGCAACTGGGGCAGATCCAACCTGTGCGCGGCGGCAGCATCCACTATGTCGAAAAAGGCGATCCATCCAATCAGAGCCTTGTCCTGATCCACGGCCTCACCGGGCAGCTTCAGCACTATACTTATGCGTTGGTGGATATGCTCGCGGATGACTACCATGTCATCGCTGTCGATCGGCCCGGATGCGGGTATTCAACCCGCGAGTCCGCCGATCTGGGGCGCCTGCCCGAACAGGGCCGCATGATCCAGGAGTTTCTGGATATCAAGGGCGTGTCCGACCCGGTTCTGGTCGGCCATTCGCTGGGCGGCGCGGTTTCTCTGGCGATGGCGCTGGATTACCCTGAAAAGGTCAAGGCACTGGCGCTTCTGGCTCCGCTGACGCAGGTGATGCCCGGCCCGCCGCCCGTGTTCAAACCGCTCGAAATTCGGACCGAATGGTTGCGCAATTTCATCGGTAATACGATTGCCGTCCCCATGGCCGCCAAGACCGCCCCTCATGCTCTCAGCGCTGTCTTCGACCCCGAACCGGCACCGGATGATTTCCTGGACCGCGCCGGCGGCGCATTGGGTCTGCGACCATCAGCCTTCATCACCGCCTCTCAGGACGTTGTCGGCATAGACGATAGCCTTGAGGCACAAGTGGCCCGCTATCCAGACCTCAAAGTACCCGGAGGCATTCTATACGGCGCACAGGACGCCATCCTGTCCCCCACTGCCCACGGCGCGCCGATGACGCAATATGGTCTGACCAACGAACAGATCGAAGGGTTGGGCCACATGATCCTGATCACCGCGCCCGACGCATGCGCCACCTTTATCCGCAGCATCGCAGAAGGCGCTGTCAACCCGAACCAATCCGCATCCGAAACCGGTTGAGGCCCGGCACAAAAAGAATCCGGTTTCAGGGAGATTTCCCTCTTGACCCTCTCGGGCCCCTCCCTTAAATCGCCTCTCACCCATGGCGGAGTAGCTCAGTTGGTTAGAGCAGCGGAATCATAATCCGCGTGTCGGGGGTTCAAGTCCCTCCTCCGCTACCACCAACCCCCCCAGCTTTTTGGAACGATTTGATACCAAGGCGCTAAGGCGGCCCTTCACCTCGACTGGCACGCCGTCTTTCTCGGTTGGAGACACAACGATCTCCGAAATCAAGCCGCGCACCGCGTCACGCGCTTTTGGGTTCGGATTGCCGTCATGTGCCTGCATGGAAGAGATCATTTCATCCAGTGCAGTGACATACCTGGATGCTGTCGCTGGATTGAATTCGAGCGCCTTCTCCTTCTCGTCAAAGCTGGCCAATACGTCCGTGACAACCGAAACGCGTTGTTTGGCCTCAGTCAACTTTGCCTCTCCTTCAACTCCTTCAAGAATTCCCATCTCGAAAAGTTCAATACGGCGCGATAACAGCTTGTTAGCTTCTGCTACCGCGCGTTCGAGCTTCTTCCTGTCCGGTTTGTCCGCTGCGTTGAGTTTGCGACTTTCTTCATTGTAGGTGCGGATGAACTCATCGATGTAGGTTGGCTCAGACAACTCCTTTCGCAGTTCGGTCAGCAGAGCGCTCTCGATCTTGTCGAGGCGAACCTTCCCGTTATTGTTGCAGGAGCCACTCTCTTTGGCCGTTGAGCAACGGATGCGGATGGTATTGCCGTTTCTGTCTTGAATCGACATGCCGCCACCGCAGCACCCGCATTTGATCAGCCCCGAGAACGGGCGCACAGGGTTTCGGGTCGATTTTCCCGATCGCTTGGCCGCAGACTGCGTGGCCAAACGCCGCTGAACTGCGTCCCAAAGTTCCTCTTCGACAATACGAAGGTGCGGAACTTCCGCAATTTTCCAGTCCTTGACCGGCTTTTCACGGCTGACCCTTTTGCCTGTTGTCGGGTTTCGTACCATTTTGACGCGATCCCAAACGAGTATGCCAGCATAAAGGGAATTTCTGAGAATACCGTAGCCGCGCTTGCCGTTTCCACTCAGCGTTGACGCGTTCCACTTCGTCCCACGAGGCGGCAACTCACCGCGAGCGTTGAGATCATGAGCAATATCTCGCGGGGAAGCTCCTTCTGCGTAGGCCTTATAGATTTGGCAAATAACTTCCGCTTCGTGTGCCTTGACCTGGAGCTCCCCGGGTTTTCCCGCAATAGGTGAGTAACCATAAGCCTTACCGCCGGCACTCAAACCTTTGGCTATGTTGCCTGACATTCCGCGATGCACTTTTTCACGCAGATCTTTGAGGAAAACCGTACCGACGAAGCCGCGAAGGCCAATCTGGAGTTCTGACTGTACCCCCTCGCTGGCTGAAATGATTTCGACGCCAGCGTAGCTAAGCAGTTTATGCACCGTGTGAAGATCACCTGCGTCCCGGCTGATCCGATCAACACACTCCACGACCAGTGCATCAATTTCCCCCGCACTCGCCGCTTCGAGAAGATTAGCAAAACCAACTCGCCCAATCAGAGTCTCAGAGGTTTTGGCCCTGTCTTCGAATGTCCGGACCTCCCTATAGCCTTCACTTGTCAGGTAGCGTCGGCAGAGCTCCACCTGATCTTCAATGGAGCGCTCCGACTGGAGCGTGGTCGAATAGCGGGCGTAGATCGCAGCGCGGCGTTGCATTCTCTCGAGTTCCTCGCGTCTTGTTGTGCTGCCGCCCGGGCCAATTCCCGGACGAGCTCAAGCAAACCAACATCTGGCGTCGGGTTTTGCTTTGCTGCTGGGGACTTGGTGATCTCTTCACAAATCGAAAAATCGGTTTGGATCGGTTTTTGAACTGTCATGGTGCTCGCCTTATGTTTCAACGAGCGTGAGATCGGTCTCCTTTGGAAAATTTAGAAACGCAGTTTAATCCGAACGGTTCGGAGAGCGAGAAACGCTCTCCGAAGGCTGCAGGCTAAGTCTGCGTTTCAGCGATCACTCGACGTGTTATTCGGTCGGCTCGACGCAGGTTCTGGATGAGTTGAAGACATCTTTGAAGCGCCACCAAAGGTTCAACGGTCCGGTTCAATTCGGCTGCTCGATTTGTCAGCCGCTTGTTGATCCAAGCACCGCCCGGGCAATGCTCGTCTGCAATCACCTCGCTCACCCATCCGGCTTCTATCTCAGCCAAGACAGGTTGGAGCAGGGATTCGAGATCATTGAGATCGCGATCACCGAACATTTCACCCGCACGGAGGCGTGAGCCAAAACGATAAGCAATGCGCGCGCCAGTGGGCTCCAGATTGTCGATTAGCGTGTCGAGTGCCTTCGACGCTGAGGGCACCATGTTGAGCGCATCGAGGATCGCTGCCTCGATGGGCAATAGCTGCTGTGCGATGCTATCATACATAGCGCACCTCCCGCGTATCCGGCCGTCCCTTGCGCCGCGTTTCAACCGTGACGGCGCGTATCTTTCGACCCGAGCCTCTGCTGCCGAACCTACGGGAGCGCCGGATATCGCGTTCTGCATGTATTCGTGCGCGAACGCGATGAAGTCGATCCAGCGCTGCGTCGGCGAGTTCACCCAATACGGGCGTTCCATCGGAGTTTCTGTCGAAGCCGCTGTTGTTGACAGATACGGAAACACGTCGAGCCGCATTGAAGCGTGTTGGCGCCCTCAAAGAAGCCTGTTCCCGCTCCTCTTCCGAACGCACATCGACGCAATAGGCCTGCTTGCGTGGACAGGGGTTCGTCGTACCGTAAGCCAGAACCGCAAAGCGCTCACCGGCCATTTCCTCGACATCAATAACCAGCGACGGCCGAACTTTTGGATCATCCTCTCCCATCGTTTCATGGGGGAAGCGAAACGCGACGACATCGCCAACTTTCAAACGGGATTTCCAGTTCTCGGAGGGCAGCGCGATTTCAGTTTGAAGTGTCATGAGACATCCTTCATCGAAGTTGAAAAGAGCCGCGTCTTCCACCGTGTTTGGGCTGGTTCCCACTTTCGGCTGCGCGACATCCGGACTGCGCAGTCGAAGGTGGGAGGCCTGCCCTTTCCGCCGTTTCGGTCCTTGCCCGTGCGCTTTCGTCTGGTCTGTTGCAGCTTTCCGATCTGTTGCCAGCGTGTTCGAAGTGTTTCCAATGGGTCGGTTGACGAGTGTTTCTGACCGCTGTGCCTCTGTTGCAGCGCCACAGAGTTCTCTGTGTCCAGAATGGTTCCCCTGTAGTGGGCATGGACCTGTCCGATCCGGAGCTTCGGGCAGCTCTGGGAGTGTTCCTGCCTTCTTGCGCGCGTAATACTGAGATCTACCCAGGCCATAGCTCGTCCAAGGCTTGTTTCTCGTCGCGCTGTTTTCCATTAGGTACTGGTCTCGAGGGACACTCCCCTGCGAAGAACGTCGCTGTCGCTCTCGTTCCGCCTTTCTGCGGCGGCGTTCTTCGGTTGGCATGACCTGGCGCATACTCAATCTGCGCGCCATGTCGGCTGATACGCCGAGACGCTCCGCGACGGTCGCGCCCCGGTAACAGTATCTCTCGCTTTCGCGTGCATTGTCGGATACTGGCAGCTTTGACTTCGCAAGAGCCTGCTTGATGATTGCGTTCGTTTCGTTCTGGCATAGCCCGGGCGTTGCCATGGCTGCCGCTCGTTGAATGTGACCTTCGATGCCTTTGGTGTCTGACTGATGGGTCAGGCAGGTGGCATAGAAGTGCAGCCAAGTGTTTCGGTGCCCCACCGGGATCACCCCATCTTAGTAAATCCGGTAAGCCTCGAGATCTTTCAGGATCTGTTCAAATCGCTCAGCTTGGGTCAATCCCCGCGGCATTGTCTGACTACCCGGCTCCCGATCCTGACGCTGCTTGCGGCGCTCCGTAAGCTCGGAACGGGTGGGCCGCCCGACGGCGGCAAAAATCTGATCGGCAAGGACATCGAAATCCTGGCGTTGGCAATTCCCACCAGACACCCGAACGACCCGGCCCGATTTCTCGTTTCGAGTGCCGGGAATGCGAAAGACGCGAGATGGGTCGTTGCAAGTACGATCCGAACCAAAGGGAGCAAACAGATCCATCAATGCCCGGATTGCCGCCTGCCAGCGGGATAGTGCAGCAGGTGGCATCGAATGGATCAACCAGATTGCGGCCAGTCCTCGTCCCGTCCGCAAATAGAATGATGGCTCAGAGACACCGCGCATCAGAAGATGGTCTGCGACGGCTGCCTGAACGTCTTCTTCACCCTCAGCGCGCCAGCTGGGATCCTTGTGATAGTCCAGATCGACATAAAGCGAATTCAGGCTGACCAATCCTGAATTGCAGCGTGTGCCCTTAAACCGGTTCAGCGAGATAAACGATGTCCGATCCAGCAGCGCATGAAGACACGCTACAATCCCATCCGGACAACGTGTAAATTGTTGGCTTGGCTTCTCGGAATTCTTGATCAGAACGGCAGGATTCCCAATCACTCCTTGCGGATGGAGGAGTTGAACGTATTCCTCTGGCGAAACGGTGTGGATATCATCTGAATGCGGGGCAAAGTCGCGCGGATCGGTGTGCTTCATCCGCGGGAATTGGCTCTGCGGTTGTTGGCACAGAAAAATCCAAGCAAAGAAAGGCAAGGCCCGGGTGACGCCCCATGCCCGTCAACCGATCAACGGCTCGAGTCCAAACATTGTAGATCGCATCAAGTGTTGCGCCCTGCAAAAACTGGCATCGGTGTCATCGCGTACGCTGACGCGGCTTGCGTGTTCTTACACGCGGTATGTTGGAAACCCGATCATTCCGCTGGAGCTGAGGTGGGCGATACGCCTCAAGGTCGACATCAGAGGAGAATTCCTCATCGAGGATATCTGATGGATCGGCGTCTATGCCTTCTGTCGCCCATCGCACCGCTTGCTGGTATGTTGTCTCAGTTCTGAGACATTCTATTTGCGACGAAGCTTCCAGCGCTGCTTTCACTTCGCGCTCGGATCTCGCCTCCAGCATTCGACGTTTCTCATCGCTGGCCGTTTTCTTGCGGGCAGCCTCTCTCACCCGCGCGATACGCTCCGCTTCGAGGTCGTCTCTCTGACGCTCCAGGGCGCGCAGCTGCAACCACGAGTGCCAGAGTGTTGAATTGTGTTCTTGGACAGCCTGGCGCCGCACTCCGGCAACTGTGTCGTCGTTTCCGCTTTCTTGCAGTCTGCGGCGCGACCTGGCGGATCTGCGTGGCCCGACATGATCTTGTCTTGCCAGGCCTTGCGGTGCATCGCCTGTCTCGACCATCTCGGCATACGAACGAAGATCAACCCGCGCGTGGGAGCCAATCTTGCGCAGGGCCGCGTTGGTCCGCTTTTCCCATTCTCCGCGGATACGCTTGATTTCTCCGGGGCCTGAGGTTCTGTCGTCAAGAACACGCGTTTTCTCACCAAAATCGCCAGTGATCCTATCAACCTTCCGCGTCGTCATCAGGATGTGGGCGTGGAAATTCAGGTTGGTCTTCGATGGATTGAAGAGCCTCTGCACGTAGTCTTCTCGCGTCAGTTCGAGTTTGCCCGCGCTGTGCCGTTTCTCTTCCACAGGGCACAAGAAACGCGGCGCGTGAATGTCGGCTTGAACGGCAACGCCGTATTTATCGCGAAGCCAGAGGCAGAAGCTGCGGACAAGCCGGACCTGCTCGGGAAGCGGTAGCTCGCGCGGCAGGGATGGGCGCAGTTCGCGGATGACTCTTGCATTCGTTCGGCGTTCCGAACGCTCGGCAGCGTTCCAGAGCTCCTCGGCGTTTCCTGTCCAGTTGATCAATTCATGAGACAGGAGGCCACCCTTTCTGCCCGGCGAAAACCGTCGTCCAACCCGCGCATCCCGGAAGGTGGTGCGCGCGGTGTAAGCGGCGGATTTGACGGCGGAGCGACCGTCGGCACGAGAATGCAGGATGACTTCGAGTCTGCTGGCGGGGTGTATCATGTAAAGGACATCGGGCCCCAACCCGATCTCCGCACAAAAAAGCCCGCGGCAGGCGCGCAGGCAAACCCCAAGTTTGCGTAACTGCGCGCATTGCCCAACGGGCATGCGGACGGCCGCTCACAAGCGGCCTGGCGAAGCCACATTTTCGCGCCCGAGTGGCGATGCCGGGATCCGGGCCGCATTTCCTGTTCGACCACTTCAAGTAAGGGAGGACGAAATGGCGGATCTGGATCAACAAATCGAGCAGGCGCGCGTGAGGCTCAGAGACCTTCAGGCCCGGGCGAGCAAACAACGGCGTCGCGATGAAACGCGCAAAAAGATTATCTATGGCGCTGCTGTTTTGAAGCTTCTCGAGGAAATTGAGAGAGACAAAGCTGATCGGTTGCTCAAGCTTCTGCACGAACGTATCTCACGCGACTCAGATCGAGAGCTGTTAAGGCTGTAAACCCAGTTAGATCTTCTTAAGGCACTGCACGCTCTCAGAAGGTTTGGCTGACTTGGGCCTATTGAAAGAAAAAAACTGGCGCGGCTTACCGCGCTCAGTATCGTCAGGTCGCGACGTGAGAAACATCCTTGTCCGGCGAATAAATGTCCAGGATGTTCCAATGACCGGTCGTTGGTGTCGGGTTGTTGATCATTGGCACATCCAGCACGGTTGGTTTGCCGCTGGCGATTGCCGCTTCCAATGCAGGCAACAACTCGTCAGCAGCGCTGAGTCTGTGCCCTTCCGCGCCGTAGGCTCGTGCTATGTCGGCATAGCCCGGTCCGTTTGCGGGTGCGGCGGCTGATCCGGGGAACGTCGTTCCATAGGTCAGACCGTAGTGCGCTTTTTGAAGGCCGGCGATAGTTCCGAAGGCGTTGTTGTTCATAACCAGCCAGATGATGCCCAGATCGAGTTCGACGGCAGTCGCGAGCATCGACGGGTTTTGACCGAAGCCACCATCGCCCACCAGACTGAGGACAATGCGATCAGGTGCCGCCAGTTTCGCGCCGATCGCGCCCGGAGGACCGAAACCCATCGTCGCGAACCCGCCGGGGGTCAGGATTGAACCCGGCGTCAAAATGTCGAACTGTTGCCCGACACCGTTCTTGTTCCACCCAACGTCCGTTGTGATGATGGCATCCTCGGGCAGTGCCTTGCGGGTATCTGCCAGAATACGCTCGGGCATCATTGGAAAGGCCGATGAAGTCGCCATTTCCTCGTTGCGCGCTTTGAAGTCCGTCCGGAAGCCAGCGATTTTCTGCTCCAGCGTGGGGCGCTTGAAGCCGTCCGGATACATCTCGCGGGCGACCCGGTTGAGGACGCACAAAGCGGCCTTGGCGTCAGCAAAGACTCCGATCTCGGTGGGATAGTTCCGACCGATCTCCTGCGGCTCAATGTCGATATGAATGACCTTCGATCCGGGAATGTTGAACGTGTAGCCAGGGTACCAACTTGAACAATCAGCCTCTTTGAACCGTGTTCCCACTGCAAAGATGTAGTCCGCATTCAAGCAGGACTGGTTAACCAATTCGGTGCCCCAAAACCCGGTCATTCCCAGCACAAGCGGGTGGTCGTCACGCAATGCACCCTTGCCCATCAAGGAGTGCGCGACGGGCAGGCCCATATGGTCAACAAATTCTCGCAACTCCTCGCTGGCCTGTGCCAGAAGAATACCACCTCCGACATAAGCGACTGGGTTTTCGGCCTTCGCAAGTGCCTCGACAATCTCACGCGCGGTTTCGTCGTCGATCGATGGTTTCTTGAGCGCGCTCGTGTTACCGAGAATACGATCAAAGCTGTCCGACGGGATGACTTCCGAGAAGATGTCCATCGGCACATTGACCAACACGGGGCCAGGCTGACCGCTTTCCGCGAGGTGAAACGCCTTCTCCAGAATCTCGGCCATCAGGTCGGCGCGATCCACGCGCCAAGCGCGCTTCACGAAGGGTCGGTAAATCTCCCATTGGGCTGCGTCTGCATGCAGGTTCACTTCCTGATGCGGATGTTTACCGTAGTAATGCGTGGGAATGTCACCCGCGATCACGACCATCGGGATACAGTCCAGTGCGGCGTTGGCGACCCCAGTGGCGCAATTGGTCAGCCCCGGGGAGAGATGGGACAGCACCACCGAGGCCTTGCCCGTCACGCGGGCATATGCATCCGCCGCGTGGCTGGCGATTTGTTCGTGTCGTACTGTGACGAAATCGATGGGACTTTTCGCCAGCGCAGCCAGAACCGCAATGTTCGTGTGCCCGCACAGGCCGAAAACGTGCTTGACCTCACGGCGTTCGAGAAAGTCAACGATATGTTCGGCAACGGTTTTGCCGTCCAGTTTCGCTCCGTCCATCACGCGACCTCCTGTCCGTAGAACTCACCGAACAAGTCCGGCTCCGAGGGTCGATCCTCAGGGATCGGACGACTGACCCAGGTGTAGTTCATCATGTGTTTCATGGTGACGTTTTCGTTGGTTATGTTGCCGCCCCAGATGCCGCAGCCCAGGCTGCTGGTCATAGGCATGCCATTGGTCCAGGCACCCGCATTGGCCTTGGATTGCGGTTGCCGCACCATCATGCGGCTGACCGGAGCCAGACGAGCCAACCGGTCGATGTGATCGTCATTGTGGCTGTAGATGCCGCAGGAATGGCCCTTACCTCCGGTGTTGTAGATCTGGCTAACCGTTTCCAGCGCGTCATCGAATGTGTCGAAGTGATATAGCGCCATCAACGTGGTCAGTTTTTCCTTGGAGAACTTGTGCTGCGGCCCGATTTGCCCCTGATTTTCAACCATCAGAAACTTGCGATCTTCGGGGATGCTAAAACCGGCGACCTTGGCCGTTTGCTGCGGCGGACAGGCGATGGTCGGAAACGTACGGTTTCCCTTTTCGTCCCACATGGCCGCTTCGAGCATAGCCTTCTCTTCATCCGAACACAGGTAACCGCCCTCGGCTTGAAGCGCCTTGACCATATCGTCGTAAACTGAGCGCTGGATGATGATGTTGCCGTCGGCCGAGCAGCCCGACCCAAAGTCGGAGGTCTTTGAAATGCGAGTGTTCTGTGCGGCGATGTCCAGATCGGCGGTTTCATCGATGACGATGGACGAATTGCCCGCGCCAACGCCATAGGCCGGGCGCCCAGAACTATAGGCCGCTTTGACCATCGGCTTGCCACCCGTTGCCAGAGTCAGGTCACAAATCTCCATGAGGTGCTGTGTTAACGGGATCGATGGTTTGCGGATCGACTGGAATAGGTCTTCGGGGGCACCGGCGGCACGGCAGGCTGCGCGCATGACTTCGACCATCTCAAAGGTGGTATGGGCGGTTCGCGGGTGCGGGCTGAAGATGACCGCATTCCGGGCGTTCGCGGCGGACACGCCGGTCACCGGTGGCGTCATCGCAGGGTTGGTCATGGGAATCAAGGATGCGATCACACCAGCAGGTTTGGCGTATTTCACGAGCCCCTTTTCTTCGTCGACTTCGACGATCCCCGTCGAGGGCGAGCGCAGAACATCACGCAGCACCATGTGAATCTTAAATCGCTTCGCAGGGCGCCCTTCGCGATCTCCGATACCGCTTTCGTCTACGCCTTGCTGGGCCAGACGCGTGAAGGTCTTCTCGTTCCCAGCATACCACGCAATTGCCTGAGACAGGCGGTCCAGCCTGTCCTGATCCCAATCCTCGATCTCGGCCATAGCAGCGCGGGCGCGTGCCAGCATATCGGCCGCCATGTTGCGGTCGTTTTCAGTGAGCTCTTTGCCCATGATGATCCTCTTGGTGTTTTAGAATTGCAGCATCGGGCACACGACGCTGTGACCGCGCCTCGCCGAATGTTCGCTTGGCGTGGCTGAGACAGCGACGCGCGTGTTCTTCATATCCCAACTCGGCAACGCGGCTTTGGTTGGGTAATTCAATGGAGTAGTCGACGGGCGGCATCCGTTCGATGATGCCGGTGAAGTCAATCCAGCCTTCGCCGGGATAGAGCCGCGCATCACGGGCCAGTTGGATCATGCCCTCTCGCGTATCGGCGATCCCGGGTAGGCAATCGGAGATATGCAGGAAGTGAAACAACTCCGAGGGGACGTGCAGAAGCTCTCCGAGATCAACGCGACTGAGGTGCAAATAAAGCGTATCGACCAGAATACCGCCATTCGGTTGATCAGAGGCGCGGACAATATCCAGGGCCTCATCCAGAGTGCGCAAGCGAGAGAAGCTTGGGAATTCCAAGTCCACTGTTAGCCCGTAGGGCGCCGCCAGTTCGCAGGTTTCAGAATAGACGTCGATCAGGAAGTCACGATCATCGCGGGTATTGGTCCACGCGCTCATGATCATGCGTTTAGCACCCAATTCCCCACCGATCTCAAGAGAAGGTTCAAAACTGCGCGGATCGACATCTTCCGTGATGCGCGCAAGTTCGACATCGAGGACTTTCAAGCCAGTGGTAGAGAGAGCAGTTTTGGTGGCTTGCACCTGTGCCTTGTCGATTGGAGATTGAGTGAATTCACCGGGCACATGCATCGGAATGAATCGGGGGCTGACGGCATCGTAACCGGCCCGCGCGGCGATATAGACCAACTCGGGCGGCGTACAGCCAATCAGCGTCAGATGCGCCAAGGAATACAGAGAGGGGCTTGCGCCAGCCTCTTCGGGTTTCACCATGAACGGCAGCTCCACGTGTCTGCGAATCTCAAATTCATCACACGTAGTAAAAAATATCTGATATTTTTTAAAATATCAACTTTAAATACTGAGCAGGAAATGAAAGCGCCCGGGCAACTGCCCGGGCGTGTTTTTCATTCTTGTTGGCAGCGCCTTAGAGAGTAACCCAGTCGCCTCCGGACTGGTGAGAGCGCACAGTGGCATCTATGAATCGGACGCCGTCTGCGCCTTGATTGACGCTGGGATATGTCAGCCAATCGGTCGGAACGGAAACGCCATCCCGGCGCGCGGCTACGGCCATGGCAAATTCCGTATAGAGGTTGGCCCAAGCTTCGATAATCCCTTCGGGGAAGCCGCGCGCGGTACGGATCAGACGTTCTGCGCCGGGGCCGATACCATGCCCGTGACCTCGGCTGATGATACGATCCGGCTCGCCGAACCGATTGAACTTCAGCTGCTCCGAATTCTCCAAATCCCACTCGAGGCCTCCTTCGCTCCCGAATATGCGCAACCGCAACCCACCCCGATTTCCGGGGGCAAGGCGTGTTGCCATCAAGGTTCCGGGTACTTCATTTTGGTAACGGGTGAACATGAACACCGTGTCTTCCAAAGGCTTTGGCGCGCCGCAGACATGAAACTCGGCCCGTAGGTCGGTTAAGGGCAGGCCCGAGACAAAACTGGCCAGATGCGCGGCATGGGTGCCGATATCGCCGACGCAACTGGTCGGGCCAGAAATCTTTGGGTCCAGCCGCCATTTGACATGGGGCGCATCAGCCACATCATCGGGCGTCATCCAGTCTTGCATGAACTCGACGTGGATTTGGTTGATTTTACCGATGCCGCCTTCCGCTACGATTTGTTTGGCCTGACGGATGACCGGAAAGCACGACATCGCATATCCGACGGCAAAGACCTGTCCCGTGCGCGTGGCGATCCCCTTAAGCCCCTCGGCCTCGGCAACTTCGTTGGTCAGGGGCTTGTCGCACAGCACGTCAATGCCCGCCTCAAGAAAGGCTTTGGCCGCTTCGAAATGAACGTGGTTCGGGGTCGTGATCATGACGGCATCTACGCCATCCGGGTGCGCCGCCTCGGCCTGCGCCATCTCATTGAATGACGCATAGCACCGGTCGGCCGGCAGGAACCACTCGGCCCCGCGCGCCTTGCTTCGCATGGCGTCAGAACTGAGCGCTCCTGCGACGACCTCCCACCGGTCGGTCATCCGCGCGGCCGTTGCCTGCGTGACAGAGATACGTCCGCCGCCAACAACACCCAGCCGCAAACGGCGAGACAATCGGGGGAAAGGTCCGTCAAAGTTCAGGTCTTCGGAAAACAGTCTCTCAGCCATTCTGAATCTCCATTTCCGGGACCCGTACGCCTTCCGGCAGCATTTCCACCGCCATGAAAATGCTGGGGGTAATCGTCTCGTACTGATGCCAGGGATAGTTGCCTTCGGCGTCATACATCGGTTTGTGCGTCGTGCCGGGGGCCATGAATTCTTCGAGGTAAAGGGATTCAACATCCCGCTCACGGCATTGCTGCATTTTCCCAAAGCCTACGATTTGTGTATGCACTTCGCGAAACCCCGGTACCGGGCAGAACGGATGATCCTTGTGCAATCCGACATTCAGCGGCACCGAGCCGGAATGGTACATGGTCAGCCCAACGTTACCCACAAAGACCTTTGGCGACATGTAGTGGCTGACACCGCGTAAACGCTCCTCTTGGCGAACATCAAAAGCAGATGGCCATGTATCTTTCACCCATGCGAACAACTCGTTGTCATCGGCATGGGCGTCGAAATCGAGGACAATGACTGCACGTTCCACGCCGCTAAGCGTGCTGTCTTGCACGATCACAGAGGAAAGCGGTGCAATGGTCTGATCCTCGACAGAGAGATTTCGCCCCCCAAGGTTAAGGACGATGGCGCGACCCTCGATAGAAATTCTGCGCTCGTCAGTTATGTGCTGGACGCGAAAGAATGGCTGAGCAAAGTCGAGTGTCTCAATCGGCATGAACCAATTCCTTCCTCTCATCGTTAAGGAAATCGACCGGCAAAGGCTCCGGAGCCGCGCAACGGCTTTCTATCGTCTGATAGGCGCCAAATTTTGGTGCCCGTTCGATCGCGTCCATGACCTCGAAAACGTGGTAGGCGAGCGCTCCACTTGCACGGGGTTGGCGTCCTTCTTGCGCCGCCAGAGCCAGATCCAAAAGGCCGAGACCACGGCTGTCCTCATTGAACCCGTGTTTGTTGACGACCACCTGCCAGCCTTCGCGACCGGATGGGCGCGGCTGATGAGACCAGCGCGAGGTCTCCCGCGTTTTCAGCCAGACATCCCCCTGAAAGATGTTGGCACCATGTACCGGGTCAGGGTCTGGGATGCTGATGGTGCCTTTTTCACCGTAGATCTCGAACCGCGGCGTTTCGCTATCCCAGACGTCAAAGCTCATGGTCATCGACCCTATAGCCCCGGAAGAGAACTGCAGTAGGCTTAGGGAATGCGTGTCGACCTCGACATCCATCCATTCACCGTTGCGAGGGCCGTTTTCGATCATCCTTTTGTCGAACGTGCGCCGAGCCATTCCGGCGACCCGGTCAACCGGACCAACGCAGCAAACCATGGCGGTCAGGTAATATGGCCCAAGGTCCAGCAAGGGCCCGCCACCGGCCTGGTAGTAGAAATCCGGGTTGGGATGGTGGCGTTCCGTCCCGTGGGTACCGACATGGGCAAAAACCCCTGTCGGTTTGCCAATGGCACCCTCATCGATCAAGCGCCGAACGGTTTGCCAACGACCGCCCAGAAATGTGTCGGGTGCGCAACCGACCAGTAGCCCCTTTTCAGAGGCCATGTGCAGAATCGTCTTACCATCCGTTCGATCCATAACCAGCGGCTTCTCGGAATAGACGTGCTTGCCCGCCTCCAACGCACGCAGGCTGATTTCGGCATGCGCCGCCGGAATTGTCAGATTCAGAACGCAGTCAATCGTCGGATCGTCAAACACCCCATCTGGCGCACAGGCCTTGGCGATACCGTATTGATCTGCCTTGGTGCGGCTTTCCGAAGGGTCAAGGCTTGCGCAAGCCACGACCTCAACGTTTGAGAATTTGGATAGTGTTTTTAGATAAATATCGCTGATACGACCACAGCCGATAAGGCCGACCCGGAAGGATTTCGATGTCTCACGTTTCATCATTCCTGTCTTCGTAGAGGGGTAAGTAATTAGGGGGAATCGGCCCTTTGTTGCGGCCACCCTGGTTCATCTGTTCCCAAGCGTGGGCGAGTATTCCGACCGAGCGGGACAGGCAGAACAGCCCTCGCGACAAGGGCGCAGGAAAGCCAAGTTCGCAGAAGATCACAGCTGTCGCGCCGTCAATATTCATGGCAATTGGCCGACCGCCTCGTTGACGACCGAGTTCGGCTTGAACCTCTTCTCCGATATCGGCAAACCGGCCAGAAACTGTGCCTTCTGCCGCCGCATCTCGAACAAGTTGCATCAATCGGGGTGCGCGTGGATCGACAGGTTTGTGAAACCTGTGACCAAAGCCCGAGACGATCTTGCCATAGGTCTCGCGCCAGCTGTCCAGACCGTCCTTCACTGCGTCATTCAACGATGCTCCGCAATCCATGCCAGCTGCGATATCATAGTACAGCTCTGCACACTGCTCTCCTGCCCCGCCGTGCACGTCGCCCAGCATGTTCACCGCAGTCGCCATCGCGTTATTGAGACCTACCCCGCAGGTGGCGGCCATACGCGCAGCCGCGATTGAGGGAGCCTGTGGGCCGTGATCCACGCCTGCGACCAAAGCGGCTTCGAACAGGCGCGCTTGCGCGTCGCTGGGTAGATCGCCCCGCACCATAAGCCAGATCATCTGCGGGAAAGATACGTTTCCGATCAGTTCCTCTATGGCGTTGCCACGAAAAGAGATCTGTCCAGGTTTCATGTCGATGATGGAGGTACGCCACCATTGGCGAACGGCGCGCTCATCGTCTGTCGTCTGCGCGGTCATTGCGTCTGCACCTCTTTCACCGGCTGGGTTTTGCTTTGCGCGGCAAGGCGAATGGGTGCATTGCGCGCGCCATAACCGGCATAGCCCATACGGCGTTCAACAATTTCGAAGAAGAAGCCGTTAAAGATGGGGCGGCTGTATATCTGAAAATACTCAGCACCCGCCGCCCGATCGTAGAGAATACTCCCCCTGCGCAATTGGGCGACCAAATCGTCATCCAATCCGAATGTCGCTTGCAGATCAGCGTAGTAGTTCTCCGGGATGGACAGGCTGGGAAAGCCAGACTTGAGCAACTGGGCTGAAGTTTCAAAAATATCATCCGACTGGAAGGCAATGTGCTGAACACCAGCCCCAAAGCCATCTTCAAGGAATGACGCCGCCAGTGTTCGACGCCCAACTGCCCCATTCAGGTTTAAGCGCACTTCGCCTTCGGGACTTTCGATAGCCTGGCTTTGCACGACACCAGACGGGTCGGCGACGTTCACGATAGGGGATTTTGCCATCTCGAAAGTCGAAATGTAGTAGAGTAGCCAGCTTTGCATCTCATCGTGACGCATCGTCTGGGCCAGATGGTCGATACGACGCAGACCGGCAGGTTGGGTGGCTTTGGTTTTCGCAACCGGCTCGAACTCAATGTCCCATACCCGATGGAGATCGGATTTCTCATCGATGAAATGAACGACGTTGCCACCAACGCCCCGAATGGCCGGGATATCCAGTTCCCCTGTTCCCACCGGTTGTGAGAAATTCGGCGCGCCCAACGCGGTCGCCCGCTGAACCGTCTGATCCGCATCTTTGACACGCAACCCCATGTCACAAACGGAGGGGCCGTGACCCAGGAACGCCGAATGGGCAAATCCTTCCTTTTCGGTATTCACAACGATGTTTATCGCGCCCTGCCGCCACAGCTCGACGGACTTGGATACGTGTTTTCGCTCCATTCGAAAACACATTGCTGACAACATATCTGCCAGCTGCGCGCCGCTTGTTTCGTCGGCTGTAAATTCGACAAATTCGAAGCCTGACGCATAGACGCGTTCCGGCAGGTCCGGGATGCCGAAATCGGTTCCCGGCTCGGTCCGGGATACCTCATCCAGGAGGTTCACCAGCGACCTGTAGCTGTCTCGGGCCAGTGTTCGGCCACCGGGTTGAGGAGCTGCTTCGTTGACGCGTGCAACCGACCAAGGCCCTTTGTATCCGGCGCGAGACAACACGCGAACGAAGCCCGCAAGGTTCAGCGACCCAAGCCCCGGCAGAAGCCCAAAGTGCCGCTTGAGCCGACGTATATCCATCTCAAGCCGGGGTGCATCGGACAGTTGCACATGGAACAGCCGCTCTCCGGGAATGTCCCGAAGGCGGGCTGGTTTGGATCCGTCGGCAAGCGAGAAGAAGGAATTCAAAGCCAACCCCAGATTAGGGCTGTCGACAGCATCAACGACGCCTAACGCCTGTTCATCCGAGTGAATAAGATCCGACCATGGCAAGCCCATATAGGCCAGACGCATCCCCATTTCTTTAGCGATTTGGGCCGCCTCGCCAAGATCTGCGATTACCTGTTCTTCGGTCGCAGCGACATCGACCTCGAAAGCAGACCCGATAAGCAGCAATTCCGTTCCCAGCTCGCTCATCAGGTCGAGTTTGCGCTTCAGTCGATCAAAGGCGCGCTCACGTCCGGCTTCGGGCTGGCCTTCAAGATTATGGAAGGGTTGTAACAGGCATATCTTCAGGCCGAGGTCCGATGCAATCTTGCGGACTTGCGATGGCGGTCCGTCAAAAGCGGTCAAATCCGGTTCGTGTAATTCGACACCCCCGAATCCCGCGTCAGCGATAGCACTCAGCTTTTCAGCCAGATCACCGGGGATCGACGTTGTCGAAACCGACAGGCACATTATCCCTGATATCCAAACATACGCGGCAACCACAGGACCAGATCCGGCATCAGCATCATTATCACCAAGGCGAAGATGAGAACCGCGAGGAAGGCCCAGATTTCGGAGATGATTTCGCGCAGCGGAATGTCCGTCACGGCGTTGATCACAAAGAGTAGAATGCCATAGGGCGGCGTGATCAAACCGATCATTGAGTTCACGACGACCAGCACTCCGAAATGCACCAGATCAATCCCGAGCGCTTCGCAGGTTGGAATAAACAGGGGCACGATCACCAGGATGATCGTTGTTGCGTCTAACACGCATCCCAGCGCGAGGATCAGCAGGTTTACGAGGATCAGGAATACAATCGGGCTAACATCCGAACCCTCCAGCAGTGCCGAGATCGACTGTGGAATCTGTTCCTGAATGACGATGAAGTTCAGAATGAACGCGCCACCAATGACGACCCCGACGGCGGCGGAGGAGCGCGCGCTGTCGACGAACACTTGATAAAGGCCACGGAAGGTCAGCGCGCGGTAGAACAACGCTGCCAGTAGCAGAGCGTAGAATGCAGCAACTGCGGCGGCTTCGGTCGGAGTGGTGACGCCGCCATATATACCGTACAGCAGGATTGCGGGCATCAGCAGTGCCGGAAACGCGTTGGCGGTTTTAGCCGGCAATTCGCGCAGAGGAACAGGTTCTTCCAATGCAAAGTTCCGCTTTCCGGCCAGGTAATAGTTCATTGCCATGAGGACGACGCCCATGATCAGGCCCGGCAGAATACCGGCTAAGAACAGAGATCCGATGGAGGCCTTGGAAACGAGCGCGTACAAAACCATTGGGATCGAGGGCGGAATGATCGGGCCAATCGTCGCCGACGCCGCGGTAATAGCAGCAGCATAACCTCGGCTGTAGCGGCCATCCTTGGTCATCATCTCAATGATGATCTTGCCGATCCCCGCAGCATCCGCGACAGCCGAGCCGGACATACCGGAAAAGATCAGGGACGCTACCACGTTGACGTGCCCGAGGCCGCCCTTGAAACGACCGACAGCGGCTACGCAGAAGTTCAGCAAGCGGTCGGTGATCGACCCCGCGTTCATGATATTGGCGGCGACGATGAACAAAGGCACGGCAAGCAGGATCGTGCTTTTGTAGAAGCCTTGCAGGATTTTCTCGCCCGCGAGTGCGACGTCCAATCCGGCCGTGCCCAGATAAACCAATGAGGCCAAAAGGATGGAATAGCCGATAGGTGTCCCGATGCCTGCCAGAAGAAAGAGCGCGAGCAGGCAGGAAAGAAGTTCAAAGCTCATTTGCCTGCTTCCTCGTCGTCTTCACCGTCGACACGGGGATGATCGTCAACCACGTTGTACCCAACGACCAGTTCCAGCTCGGTTTTTGGTGGGCCATTTCGCAGGATGTCAAAGAACAACCACCCATACCGCGCAGCTACGACCAGCATGAACACCGCGTAGATTGAGAACACGGTGCGCAGTGGTATCTTCTCACCCGAGAACGGATTGCGCACAGTCGAGGTTTTGCGGATTTTCATCCAGTCGATGTAGTCCCACGTCGGCAGGAAACTGTAGAGCATCCCGACTACAATCGCCGCGGCCGCCAGCATCGCAAAGACCTGACGAACGCGCATCGGCACCGAAAGGTAGATGATGTCGAACTTCACGTGATCTCTCTCGCGCACGATGAACGCGCAGCTAAAAAAGATCACCCAGACCCAGAGGATGCCGATCAGTTCAAGCGTCCAACCGGCGGGGGTAAAGAAATACCGCAAGAGAATTTGCAGAAGGAAGATTAGGAAGATTGCCGCCAGCATCCCGCCGGCAATCGCTTCGGTCAGTCGGGAGAACCCCTTTGTGAAGCCTTTCATTGTGGTTCTCCCTCCCTTGTGTAGATGGGCTTAGTTGCCCAGAGCGTTGATCTGCTCGAGAACACCGTCCGGCCATGATCCGGCGAATTCGCTTTCGAGATACATCGACTGCACCTGATCACGGAACGCCGCGAGGTCGGGCTCGTAGACCTCCATGCCCTGCTCCTTGAGGAAGCTGACAAGGTCCTCTTCTTTCTGAAGCTGCTTCTGGCGACCGGATTCAGCCGCTGCATCCGCAGCTTCCTGAACCTTGGCTTGCTGTTCCGGTGTCAGCCCGTCCCAAACCTCTTTGCCGATGGCGATATAGTTCAGGTCGACCAGATGCGATGTCAGGATGATCTGATTGGTCACTTCGTAGAATTTGGCATCAACCACAGTCGGCAATGGGTTATCCTGACCGTCAACGGCACCGGTCGACAGCGCGGTATAGACTTCGGAGAAGGCCATTGGTGTCGGGGCGGCACCCAGCGCTTTGCCAAGGAACTGCCACGCATCCGTGCCCGGCATCCGCAGGTTCACACCTTCCAAATCTGCTGGCGTCGTGACCGTCAATTCATCCTTGGGCTGGCGCAGGTTCACCTGGCGACGGCCCAGATACATGACCGACAACAGTTTGACGCCCAGCTCCTCTTCGGCCTTTTGTTTGAACGCGTCCATCAAGGGATCGTTGAAGACGGCAACCTGATGCGCGGCGTCCTGATGGACATAGCCGGCGGTAAAGATCGAAAACTCGGGGAAGAACTGTGCCAGTTCCTGCGCCGAGGTGATCGACATTTCCAGGTTGCCCCGGCTGATGGCGTCCAGCTCGGTGCCTTGGGCGAAGATCGTGCCATTATAGCTGGGCTCATAGCTTGCGAAATCAGCGACCATAGGCGCGAAAACCTCGGCCATAGCGACCGAGCGCTGGTCGGTCTCCGATCCTGATGTTGCGAGGCGAAGTTGCACTTTGTCTTCCGCCAGCACACCACTTGTTGCGCTAAACAGAACACCGGTTGCAACCAGGGCTGATACAGCAGCCCGGCGGGTAAGTTTGGTAATCACTTTGCTCCTCCCTGAGACATCATGATGCTTCTTCTTTGCGATTCAGAGTTTTGACCTATTTTTGTCGTTTTGCAAGATTTTTTATAAAATATCAGATATTTTTATGCAGCCGTCATATCTACCTTTGGTGTTTTTTGTAGGTTTTTGATCCTGACCGCCTCACCTGTTCTGCAGGAATTCTGAATAGCTTCAATAACTTGAAGCGTTCTGAAACCTTCCCATCCAGACACAATCGGCTCTGCTTTGTGCAAAGCTACTTCAACAAAATGCCTAAGCTGATCGACCAGAGGATCAGACGCACCCTTCTTCAGCGCGGTTGATGAGATAGGCGTCCACCAGTCCCTTTGCTCACTCTGGTAACTCCACAATCGAAGATCAGGAACGGACAACGAACCATGAGATCCACCTATCATGTAGCTACTCTCAGTGGTTGAAGGATAGATTGGATATTCCTGAGACGTCATCTCCCAGCTCCATGGAGCTACGATGCTGTCGGACACACTTATCGTCCCTATCGCCCCGCTTTCGAACGTCAACAGAGCACCGGCAACATCTTCGTTGTCGTATCCCCGCTGCGATGCAGCCGACTGAGCCTGTACGGTCATGACTTCTCCGGCCAGGTACCGCAGCAGATCCACATCGTGGACAAGATTGACCGAGATGGGCCCTGCACCGGGTTTCTTTCTCCAGGGCGCAGCATCAAAATACTCGTCAGGCTTATAGAACCAGCAATTCGCATGGACAGCGCGCACATCTCCAATCTGCCCATCGACAATGGCTTCCTTAGCCGACCGGATCAGAGGATTGTGCCGACGATGATGTCCGACCATCAGAGGCACATTGGCCTTCTCCGCTGCTTGAACAAGCTCAAGTGCAGCGGTGGCTTCTACGGCGATCGGTTTTTCGACAAGAACGGGACAGCCATGTCGAACACAGGTTAGGCCTTGATCAACATGAAGCGTAGTGGGCGTCGCAAGCACAGCTCCGTCCGGCGTCTGGTTTGCAAACATTTCCTCCAACGTCTCGTAACACGCGACCCCGTGCTCAACGGCGTAGGCACGACCTCCGTCACTGGGGTCGACCACCGCTACAAGATCAACATGGCGCAACGCTCGGATAGCGTCCGCATGGCGGCGCCCAACAAGACCAATGCCGACAATGGCAATGCGAAAGTTCTTAGACACTTTGCTTCCTTCCGGAGGGTCCGGAAAATCCCGAAACCGATGATAGCGATCGAGCTGCTTTGCCCAACTTGGCCACGACCGTATTGGGGTTTTCGCGATTCCGCAATAATGTATGATATTTTTATTTTTACCATATATCAGTTTGGATTGTTGATGTCTCCGAAAAATGCTAAGTGAACGAGGAAACTGATAATATCGGGTGAAACGCATGGCGAAACAGCCGTCTACGATAGGTGCAAGCACCTATCAGCGCATCAAGCGGGATATCATCTTCGGGGAGCTGCAACCCGGCTCCAAACTGAAGCTGGACGCCTTGAAGGAACGCTACTCGGCAAGCCTTTCGACACTTCGTGAAACGCTGAACAGGCTCGCCAGCGACGGATTTGTCGAAGCTCCCGAGCAACGGGGTTTCCTGGTCACACCAGTTTCACGAGAAGACCTGACCGAGATTTCAGAGCTACGGGTCCTGTTGGAATGCCACGCGTTGGAATTGTCCATTGCGAATGGCGACACGGATTGGGAAGGCAACCTCGTTGCCGCACACCACAAACTGCACCTGATGGAACAGCAGCTTCTCAAGGGCGACGAGTCGGAGAAAGAAACCTGGAAACGATATGATTGGGAGTTTCACCAAGCGATGATCGCGGCCTGCAACTCCAAAAACCTTCTGTCTCTGCACTCCATCATCTACGACAAGTACTTGCGGTATCAGATGCTTGTACTGACTTATCGCGGCGAAGAGGCGGTCAAGGAGCACAAGGGCATGTTCGATGCCGCGCTGGCCAGAGACGCCGACACGGCGAAGAGGCTGTTGGAAGATCACATTCGAAATGGCCTCCAGCATACCTTGGAGGCTATGTAAGACGTTCCCCTTGCCGCAATAGCGACAGCCTTCAACGCAGAGCACCCCGGTGAAGGCCAATTTCTTTTGATCGCATTCGCCAGTCAGGGCACCGCTACGACAATTGACCTTTCGGCTTACCCCTTGAAGGTCACGGCACCCATATTTTACAGAGTGTTAATGTGTGGGGTTTGTGTCCAAGACGGACCTCCGCTACCACACCCCCCACTCTAGATTCTCTGTTTGGAATGAAGGCGCTTACACGCCAATGACAGCATCGATGATGTTGGCGAACTGGACCGCGTTTCTTTTCTCTGTGACCAGGACCCGCGAAACCATTGCGTCAGGCGGAACGCGTTCTGTATTTCGCAGCGAGCGCTTTTTTGGCGTTAACCGCGATTTGTTTGCCAGTCATGTCCTTGCACCTTGCGAGTTCATTGGCGCGGTCGGCGGGCACCTGCTAGGCTAGACCAGTGATCGTGCCCACCGACTCGCGTTCGACACAGCAGCAATCAATTCAGCCAACCCTACATGGTGCAATCCGCCCTGAATGACGGGACGTCCGCTGCCTAACATTTCAGTGTTTGCTGTTCTCATATCAGAACTCCCGGGCACCTCAGCCTGGCAATTACTTCTCGATCCAAGCCGCAGAAAACACTCGTTGAAAGCTCGCCCATTGGAAAGGCAGCGTCAAAAAAAACCTGCCCAAAAAGGGCAGGTTTTCGTGATCAGAATTTGCGTGTGCATACTCTGATATTTGGTCAGAGGCTTACTCTGCAGCCACGCTTTGACGTACATCTCCGCGACTTCTCCAGCGGAAGTAGAACATGAACGGCAAAACTACGAGGTACATTGTGATCGAATACAGCGCGGATGGCAGCGCCATCGGCACGTCACTCAGCGATGTGCTGGTGCCGGTGATCACAATCGCCAGCGTAATGCCCAAGGGCGAGTTCTGAACGCTGGTTTCAATGCCAACCGTTTTGCCTTCGGTCTTGCTGAGGCCAAGGATTTTACCAAAGGCCAGACCAAGCAACATCAGCACCAGCGGCAGCGTCATTGTCGAATAGCCCAGCGTCGGCATGTAGGTGATGATCAGCTCGCGGTTGGCTGCGAACAGCGCCAGAATTAGAACGGCCCAAAAGATGACGGCGACGTTCTGCAGAGGGTTTTCAAGGCGACGGGCCAAACCGTTGAAGAAGTGGCGCACGACAATACCGGTCAGAACAGGCAGCGTTGTCACCAGGAAGGTAAAGATCGCGATCTCGAAGAACGAGAAGTCAGGCGCGCTTTCCCCCATGAAATACAGCACCGACCAGGTGGCCAGCGGCGGTACGGTAAGGAAGGCCATAACGCTGGTGACAGCGGTCATCGACACCGACAGGGCCAGATCGCCGCGTGAAAGCTTGGTGATCACGTTGCTGCTGACGCCGCCGGGGCAGAAGCTGAGCAACATCAGACCAGCGGCCATGACAGGCGGCAGGCTGAACGCCATGATGACGCAAAACGCCGCGATTGGCAGCAGGACGATTTGTGAAATGGCACCGATGGCGAAGGCGGTGCGGCGACGGAACACACGGCGGAAGTCGTCGATCTCAAGACCAAGCCCCAGTGAGAACATGATGAAAGCCTGCGCCGCAGGCACCACCACGTTGATTGCGAAATCCATTGTTTTCCTCCCTCTTTAGGAAAACGGGCCCGCCTGTTTCGCCTCCCACGACGCTAAAACGGACCCGTTGGGTGAGTGGTTTACATGTCCACGGTGAAAGTGAACTGCCCCAAAGCGTGACGCATGGCGTCTTCACCGCTGGAAAGGGCCAGTTTTGCAACAATGCCGCGGCTCGAATCCTGCACCACCTCAAGTGATCCGATTTCGGCTGCGTGTTGACCCGCCAGTTCACGGATGGTGCGTTCGATTTCCATCATGTTCAGCGTGACCTTGTGGATTTTACCAACAGCAGTCACTGGCAGGGCGTCGAGGCTGATAAAGTCTTTCGGCACCGCCGCACGTTCCGAGACATGCTCTTGCGCAAAGGCGGCAAGATCGGACACATCCACATCGATACCCGCGGACTTCTGGAAGTACATCACTGGAACCTCTCCCACCTTGGCGTCGGGACGGCCGATTACGGCAGCCATGGCCACTGCAGGGTGCTTGTGCATCGTCTCTTCGACGATCTTGGGGTCGATATTGTGGCCGCCGCGGATGATCAGCTCTTTCTTGCGGCCGGTCATCCAGAAATACCCTTCGGCATCGCAGCGGGCCAGATCGCCGGTGTTGAACCAACGTTTGCCGTCCTGCTCCAGCCAGATGCCTTTGTTCTGGCTTTCGATCAGATAGCCGTCAAACACGTTCGGTCCGGTGATAAAGATCACCCCGGCCTCATCCACATCGGCCCAGCGAACGAATTCGTCATTGTCGTTCAGGATGCCGATCTGCATGTCCTGATAAGGGAAGCGCAGACCGATCGAGCCGATACGCGGATTGTCCGTGATGATCGGGTTCATGGACGAGGCCAGAACGCCCTCGGTCATGCCATAGGCTTCAATGATCTTGACGCCGGTTTCATTGACGAAGGTGTTGAACAATTCGACCGGCATCGGTGCGGCACCACAGGCCCCAAAGCGCAACGAACTGAGGTCTTTGTCCTTATGTGGCACTTGCAGCAGAGCGCCATAGATGGTCGGCACGCCAGAATAGGAGCTGATGCCGTAATGTTCGACCATGTCCCAGAACCCGGCGATCACACCATCGCCGCGATAGCCTGAGGGAGAGGCCAGAACGACGTGGCCGCCATGCATCCAGGGCAACAGACCTGTCACCAGCATAGCGTTTGTGTGAAACAGCGGCAAACCACACAGCGCAGCGGTGCCGGGGCCAACATTCTCGGCACCAACGTACAGGCTGGGGCACCACGAGTTATAAACCTCGCCGAAATGGGTCCGGCGCACGATCTTGGGCAGGCCGGTGGTGCCACCGGTACACAGCATGGTCGAGGTGTCATCGGGTCCGGGTCCTTCGAAATCCAGACCATCGGCATTTTCACCTGCGATCTCGTCCAGCAGACGGGTCAGGGTGACATCGTCGCGGCCTTCGATGGTGGCCGAGACGGGCGGCAGCGGCAGTATATCGGGCCACACGCCATCGCCTTTCATATAGGTGGCGAAGTTGACCAGCAGGATATGCTCCAGCGAGGGCACATCCTTGGCCGCAGCGCTGGCTTTTTCCCAGATATCGACGCCCAGTGTTTGCTCCAGCGTGATCAGAATCTTGACGCCCGCGCCTTTCAGCAGATCGGCCATCTGATCGGCTTCCATCAACGGGTTGATTGCCAGAATGCCACCAGCCGCACTGCCACCCCAGATGGCGAAATGCGTCTCGGGCATGTTGGGCAGGATAAAGGCCGCCACATCGTCACGACCCAAACCCATCCGACGCAGCGCGTTGGCGGTTTGAGTGATACGCGCCAGCAGCTGCCCGTGGGTCAGCGTATAGGGCGTGCGCATCGCGGCCGCGCTCAGGAAAAAACTGAGCGCAGGCGCGTCAGGGTTGATGGCCGCCCCTTTTTGCAGCGCCTCATAGGTGGTCTGCGGCAGAGTGCGATCCTGCAGAGGTGTCTGTTCGAACGCCAGAATCTCATCCATGTTTTTCAGAACAACGTTGGTGCTCATCTTCTTTCCTCTTGTTCCTGCGCACCGCGATCGGCGCGCAGTTTTGCGTTAGCTTGCAGCCTTAATCATGTCGGCGGCTTTTTCGGCGATCATCATGGTTGGCGCATTGGTATTGCCCGAGATCAGGTTCGGCATGATCGACGCATCGACTACGCGCAGCCCCTCAAGCCCACGTACCCGCAGCTGCGGATCAACCACGGCCATGTCATCGGTGCCCATTTTGCAGGTGCCAACCGGGTGATAGATCGTGTCTGCGCGCGATCGGATGTGCTGTTCCCAATCCGCGTCTGTCTTTGCGTTTTCGGTGCCGAACATCTCTTTCTTGCGGTATTTCGCCAGCGCCGGAGTCTCAAGAATCTCGCGCGTCAGTTTCGCGCCTTTGATCATCGTTTCGAGATCACGGTCATCGGCCAAAAAGGCCGGATCAATGGCGGGCATGGCGAAAGGATCGGCGCTGTTCAGCGTGACCGAGCCCCGGCTTTCGGGGCGCAGTTTGCAGACATGGCAGCTGAAGCCGTAGCCATAGTGCAGCTTGCGCGAGTGATCATCGACCAGCGCAATTGTGAAATGAAGCTGCACGTCGGGGCGATCCAGATCAGGCGAGGTTTTCAGAAAAGCCGCGCCTTCTGCAAAGCAGGTGGCTGCCATCGACACGCCGGTTTTGCGCCAGCGGTTTATGTGACCCATCAGCTTCATGCCGCCCAAAAGGCCAATGCCGAAATTGTCGGTATCAGCCGATTTGTAGGCCAGCGTGAAGTCCATGTGATCCTGCAGGTTTTTGCCCACACCGGGAAGGTTGTGTCGCACCTCGATCCCGTGCTTTTCAAGATCTGCCGGGTCACCAATGCCGGACAGTTGCAGCAACTGAGGTGTCTTCAGCGCACCGCTGCACAGCAAGACCTCGCGCGTGGCTTTGACCTCGATATCGCGGCCCTTGCCATTTTCCTTGTAAACCACACCTGTCGCGCGTTTGCCGTCAAAGGTCAGACCTTTGGCATGCGCCTTGGTGATCACAGTCAGGTTCGGCCTGTCCATGCTCGGGAACAGATAGGCCGCCGCGGCCGAGCACCGCTCGCCATTCTTGGCTTTGTCGTGGAACTGCGTGACCTGATAATAGCCAACGCCCTCATTGTCGCCGGTGTTGAAGTCCTCGCGCTCGCGAATCTGCAATTGCTTAGCGGCTTCGATAAAGTCCCGCGTCACCGGACGGGACTCTTTCTGGTCCGAAACCTGCAGCGGACCAGCCCCACCATGCATATCGTCGCCGCCACGCTCGTTATTTTCTGATCGTTTGAAATAGGGAAGAACACTGTCCCAATCCCAGCCTTCGCAGCCCAGATTCGCCCATTCGTCATAATCCTCGCGCTGACCGCGCACGTACAACATGGCGTTGATCGCGCTGGACCCGCCCAGAACCTTACCGCGCGGCTGATACCCCTTACGGCCATTCAGCCCCGGCTGCTCGACGGTTTCAAAAGTCCAGTTGTTGATCTTGAATGGCTTACCCGGAAGCATGGCCACAACAGCGGCCGGCATGCGAACCAATATGCTGTCTCCGTTGCCGCCGCCCGCCTCAAGCAGGCACACACTTACATTCGGATCTTCCGACAGACGGTTGGCCAGCACACACCCTGCTGATCCTCCACCAACAATCACGTAGTCAAACTGCATCGCATTCCTCCCTGTCACCAAAATGGCCAAAGGGCTCGCTTCGCAATAGCGTCGCATCGGTCAAATGTTTGACACTTTCGGCCAAAGACGCGCCCTGACGAACAATCGACGTTTGATTTGCTGGCTATTCCGAGCAGTAGCTATCCACCATGCGAGCGAATTCAGTGGAAACCCAATCGTTGAGTTCGAGAGCTTGGGGCGTTTGCGGAGCGCTGTCTTCCATGGCGTGAAAAACACCGTGGAATGTGCGGAAAGTTACGCTGCAAGCCGCTCGCTTCATGCGATCGGCCATCTCCTCGGCTTCGGCCTGCAAGATGTCCAGATCACCCACGTAACCAAGGCTAGGTGGCAGACCGGACACATCTTTGGCGCGCGCCGGAACAGCGTAGGGCGAGATATCGTACCGCTTCTGCGTTCGTAGTTCTCGTAGCAACAAATGCCAGGCGAGCACCCCGTGTTCGCGCGTCCATGTGATCTTGTTCTTTGGCAGCTTTGTCCAGTTGGATGCGCGGTCATCGATCATTGGATAAAAAGGCATCATGAACGCGATCTTTGCGTCTCCGGAATCCCGCGCGCGCAATGCCGTCGACAGAACCAGCCCACCGCCCGAACTGTTCCCGGCCAGGATGAGGTTGCCCGCATCGCCGCCCAATTGCTTGGCATGATCACGCACCCAGAGCAGCGTATCATAGCAATCGTCATGCCCTGCTGGGTAGGGTGCCTCAATCGATAGCCGGAATGCTGGTGCTACGATGATGCAGGGGCGCGACGCCATCAGGCGTTGAAATAGTGCATGATGGCGTTCCGGCCAGCCTGTCGCGTATCCACCACCATGGAAGAACACCACAATGGGCAGCGGACCCTTGCAATTGGTGGGCTTGTAGATACGTACACGAACTTCACCGGTTCCATCCCGGCGCGGAATCATGACCGTTTCGTTGACCGCGTTTTCAAGCTGTTTTTCCGCTGCTTTCTTTCTGCCGCGGGCTGAGATTTTGAGCCCCGTTGGACTTTTGATGAGCCACATGGCCACCCGTTGACCAAAAGGGCGCGGGTCTGATTTAGGCATAGGAGATCCTGAATTTTCAAACGCTCAGCAATACTTAGGCGACGGGCAATTCCCCGCCGCCTTAAACTGCGACTGCTCGGTTACTGAGGCTGCGGGTTCGCACCACTATCCGATGGTTTCTGCTGGTCATTTGCGTCGAAATAGAGCGTGCCGAAAATCCAATCGAACAAAGGCAGAGTGATGTTGAAGTTGCCCTCAACCATCACGTCGCGATTGTGATGCACAGTGTGAAACAAACGCAGGTACGTCCAGCCGGGGATAAGTCGGAAAATGCGTTCGGTGACCGAACCACGCTGCAGGTGGTAGCTAAAATGCAGGACTTCATACAGCAGATAGCAAGAGGTCATCGTGATGAAGAACAGATAGCCGTAGTTACCCCCAAAGAGGAAGTAGGACACCAGACCTCCGGGGATTGAAATTGCCACCGTGGTCAGAACGAGCAGATAGATCGGGAAGATCACGACGCGCCAATCCAGGACCATCTGATATTCCATGTCCGTATCCACGAAAAAGGTGTGATGGTCGCCTGTGTGACGCTGATAAAACAGCTTGAAAAGCTTTGTTTTGTGATGCCCCCAATAGTTATGAGATGCCCACTCACCCAGATTATAGGCGACATAGGTCGCGACAACGAACCAAAGTTGGTAGAGCTTAAAATCCACTAGTTTGGTCGTACCCCACCAGATCAAAGATCCTGCGCCGATCACAACGACAGACAGGTGCAGCAGACCGCTGTAGTTTGGGCTTACGCCTGCGCGGTACTTGGCTCGAAACTTCTCTCTTGCTTCATCATTCATAACTGGGTCCTCCCTAACCAAAAGTTGCCAGTCAGAATATGCAGATTTGATATAGCTTCTAATTTATATTACTTAAGGATATTATCACTCTGGGAAATAACTAAGCTAATGCTAAGAAATCACGACCTGAATCTGCTTCCAGTCTTCGATATTTTGATGCGAGAACAGCACCTGTCCAAGGCAGCAGAGCGTCTGAACATGAGTCAACCTGCTGTCAGCAACGCGCTCAAACGACTGAGACAGGGATTCGATGACGAGTTGTTTGTACGCACCGGTCGAGGTCTAAAGCCGACGCAACGCGCACTTGATCTGCATGCCAAGGTTGCCCCTGCTCTCGTACAGATCAGAAGCAGTTTCGAAGACCAGGAGTTTTCTGCAGAGACGTTTTCCCGAACCATCGATGTCTCGGTGAATCATGCAGTCGAACACATCTGGGGGCCCGTATTGATGAGGGAAGCCCGAAAGCAGGCGCCAAATCTAAAGTGGAGGGTACATCCAGATTACCTGGATGAAATTCCTGTGCGTCTCAAGGATGGAAGATTGGGATACGCGGTTGACTACACGCCTATGCCGGAAGACCACTTTGACTCGCTGCTGATATTGCGTGAGTCGCTTACGCTTATCAGTGCCGCCGATCATCCATGCGCAAAAACAGGAGTTACGCTGGAAGAGTTTCAAACACTGGCACATGTTTCGCTGGTGCGAAGGTTTGGTATTGTTCGCAGCCAGAACAGTCGACGAACTACCCCTTTGGAGTTTTTGTTGGGAAACTCGCTTCCGGCTCGCAATATCGCTCTGCAAATGTCGAGTTTTGTTTCCATCCCTGAAGTCGTTGCCGCAACCGACCTTATTGCTGTAGTCCCCACCCGTTTGGCCCGACCCTTGGTCGACGCCGGTTCGCTGGTTTCGCACAACCTTCCGTTCGACTATCCAGAAATCGAGGTGCGCCTATACTGGCACAAAAGCCGAAACACTGATCCGGGTCACGGGTGGCTTGTAGACTTACTGGCGCGATCAGCGGCAACGCTTGCCGAAACCAACAATTGACGTTGCCACTGTTAGCACGTCAGTTTGTTGTCTCCATATCGGGATGAATGTTTCAAACTGCCGGGCGAGTAGCCGTATTTTTTGGTAAAGGCTCTTACGAAGCTGGATGGCTCCGAATAGCCGGTTCTCCAAGCGACGGTTGATACATCCAGGCCGGCCGTGCTCAGCAACTCATGCCCAATTGCCAGTTTCGCCTCTGTCTGGATCTTTCTGAAACTTGTCCCCTCCTTGGCAAGACGACGGCGCAGCGTGCGTTCGCTTGTCCCCAGCTTTGAAGCGATTGAAACGATTGTTGGATCGTTGTTGATTTCCAACAAAGTGGCTTCGCGGACTTGCGCCGTCATTTCTGGAATATCGGAGTTTTCCAGGTTTAGTAGGCTTCGGCATTGCCTCAGGCAATTCTCCATCGTTGCTGGGTTGTGCTGCGGCAAGGGCATATCAAGAAGCTTTTGGGGGAGGATGATCGAGTTTCTCTGACAGTTCAGCGTGACGCTGATTCCGAGTTCAGTTTTTATTGCGGACGCGACCGCCGGATTATCCAGCGTGGTTTCAAAGACCACGCGCGACATAGAAAACCTGGGCAGAAACTGCGAGGTGAAGTTGCTAACAACCGTCAGGTGCCTTTCCAGCACAAAACTCTCGACTGCCTTTGGCAGACCGCTGATATCCAAATTTAGGGCAGGTGGATCTTCGAGCTCGTTTAGACGCAATCGGGCGATCACGAATGACAGGTTCGCGAAATCTATAGCCGTTTTTAGTCCAGCACGAAGAGTTGGGCTGCTCAAAATAGCATATCCCCAAATGCCAAAGACTTCGGGTCTGTAGCGGCGACCAATTTCAATTCCCATTCCAGGGCGGTCAGGCGCGTACTTGATGAAATTTTCTATCGCCGCAACTTCTTGCCCAAGCGTCACAGTCGCCTCGTTCTGGTAGAGATCGAAAGTGACCAGCCCGGTATCCTCCAGGCATTGTTCGGGAGTCACACCATATTTTGCTGCTTCCTCGCACAGGATGCGGATGCTGCCCGGTGATCGTTTCAGGGACGCGTTTTGCATGATTTGAACCTAAACACTGTGGCCGATAATGTCAAAAAGATGTCCGCTGTCATCATCGAAAATTGATCCCCAAAAACCGAAATTACCGGGCAGGAGGATGTTATGCGATCACTCATTGCCATTCAGGAAGGTCAGATCTCACTCGAGCAGATCAAAGCGCTCGAGGAAGTCGTGCGCAAGCTTTATGTCGAGCACGTATGCGACGACAAACTGACGATCATCTGGAACGTCGCTGCCAAACAGCACACGATCACAGATCGCCGTTGGTCACGCTCGTCGACTGTCTCGATGGAAGTGCCGGACGGGTTTGAAACGCAACGCCGCGAAGCCTTCATGCTGGAGGTCGATAGATGCTGGCGCAAAATCACCGGTCAGCACCCGGATCAGGTGTCTGTGGGTGCATTCGACCAGTCCCGTTATGGCGACATTCTGAAAGGCAACCTGACACGCTTGTCGCCTTGGGGGCGCTTTACCTATCTGTTCAAGCTGTTTTCGCGCGCGATGATCTCAAAAATGCGCCACGGCGTGCTGATCACGCAGTTCAATCAATAGGAGAGGAATTGATATGCCGCTCTATACTCTTGCATCCAAGAAACCTTTCCCCGAGCAGATCCGATTTGACATCGCGCAGGTCATCACCGATGTGCATTGCGGCCTAACTGGCGCGCCGTCCGAGTTCGTGAACGTCGTTTTCATGACCGGCTACAGCATGCGACGCGGAACTGTTTTGGGCGTGAACGGCAACGTCCGCATGGGCGGAGACCGGACCGCTGGTCTCTATGAAAAACTGAACGAGCAGATGCACACGCGTATCTCCGAGGCGGCCCAGCTGGAAAAAAGCAAGGTGCTGGTCACGCTGATCGGCATCGAAGCTAACTGGGTGGTCGAAGGCGGTATGGTTCTGCCCTTCCCGGGCGACGAAGCCGACTGGCTTGAGCGCAAGAACGCCACCCATGCCGCAATGGGGATCGGCCCCGTAACTGATTACATTTAAATCCAGGAGGGTTTAACAATGTCCGCACCGCACCTGACACCCGTTAAATCGGAAACGCCTGATCTCGAGGCTCTGCTTCTGGCTCAGAAAAAGGCCTATCTGGCCGATCCCATGCCCGACCGGGCGGCTCGGGTGCGGCGTCTGGACAAGCTGCACAACGCGCTGATCGACAACAAGGCGCGCATCATCGCGGCGGTCAGCAAGGATTTCTCGAACCGCTCGGCGGCTGAAACCGAACTGGCCGAGATCATGCCGCTGCTGGACGGTATCGCCTTTTACCGCAAGCGCCTGCGCAAGTTCATGAAACCGCAGCGCCGCCACACGCCGCTGACCCTGATGCCTGCCAGCATTCAGGTGCAATATCAGCCCGTGGGCGTGGTTGGCATCGTGGTGCCGTGGAACTTCCCGATCTTCCTGGCCCTGTCGCCGCTGGTAGGCGCCCTGGCCGCGGGCAACCGCGCGATGCTGAAATCGTCGGAATTCGCACCGGCCTCGGGCGATCTGCTGAAAGAAATCATCGCCGATATCTTCTCTGAGGACGAAGTAACCGTTGTCACCGGTGGTGTCGAGGTCGCGACTGAGTTCACCAAGTTGCCGTTCGACCATCTGGTGTTCACCGGTTCGACTCAGGTCGGCAAGATCGTGATGAAGGCCGCTGCCGACAACTTGACGCCGGTTACGCTGGAGCTGGGTGGCAAATCGCCGGTCATCATCCACAAGGACTTCCCGATTGATGAAGCCGCCAGCCGGATTGCATTCGGCAAAGGCATCAATGCCGGCCAGGTCTGCGTGTCGCCCGATTACATCCTGTGCCCGCGCGACACGGTGAACGCCTTTTGCACAGCCTTTGCGGATTCGATGAGCAAAGCCTACCCGACCCTGCGCGACAATCAGGACTATACGGCGATCATCACCGACCGTCAGAAAACCCGCCTTGAAGGCTATCTGAAAGACGCCGAGGCAAAAGGTGCCGAGCTGATCACCATCAACCCCAAGGGTGAGCATTTCAACGACACCCGCAAGATGCCGATGACGCTGATACTGGGCGCTACCGACGAGATGCTGGTGCTGCGCGAAGAGATATTTGGCCCAATCCTGCCGGTGATCCCCTACGACTCGATCGACGAGGCTGTGGCCTACGTCAACGATCGCCCGCGTCCACTGGCCTTCTACTACTTTGATTGGGACAAGGGCCGCGCCAACGACATTCTGGCCCGCACCCATGCGGGTGGTGCCTGCATCAACGACACCATGTCTCATGTGATGGCCGATGACATCCCGTTCGGCGGCATCGGTCCGTCGGGCATGGGTCACTATCACGGTGAAGAAGGCTTCCGCAATTTCTCGAAGGCCAAAGGCGTGGTCCGCAAGGGCCGCATCAATGCCACCGCATTTGTTGCCCCGCCCTGGGACAACTTCATGTTCAACAGCCTGAAAAAGCTTCAGGCGATGCGCTTCCGGCGCCGCAATATTCAGGAGTAAAGACCAATGGTTGCTGCTCAGAAAATCGAAACGACGAATCAAGGAAACACAGAAATGGCAACGCTTGGGGATTCCCTGACGCTGAAATCGGGAACGGTTCTGCGCAACCGGATCTGCAAAGCTTCGATGAACGAAGCTCTGGCCACTCCGGACGGTAAAGTCACACCTGCTCACGTCTCGCTGTACGAGGCATGGGCCCATAGCGGCGCGAGCCTGCTGATCACCGGCAACATGATGGTTGACGGCAAGCACATGAACGAACCGCTGGTCGTGGATGCGCTGCTGGACAGCAACATGGACCTGCTGCGCAAATGGGCGGCCACCGGCAAGGCGACCAACACCCATATCTGGCCGCAGCTGAACCACCCGGGCAAGCAGTCGCCCAAAATGGTCAACGACGCACCGGTTGCACCTTCGGTCGTGCCAATCCCGAATGAGATGTTCGCCCCCCCGCGCGAGCTGTCCGATTCCGAGATCGAGGACATCATCGACCGGTTCGCCGAAGCCGCCGCCCGTCTGGAAGAGGCAGGTTTCACCGGCGTTCAGCTGCACGGCGCGCATGGCTATCTGATCGGCCAGTTCCTGTCGCCGCATCACAACCGCCGCGAAGACAAATGGGGCGGCAGTTTTGACAACCGCTTCCGCTTTGTCGAAGAGGTCTACAAACGCGTCCGCGCTCGTACCGGCCCCGGTTTCAACGTTGGCATCAAGATCAACTCGTCCGACTTCCAAAAGGGCGGTTTCACCGAGGAAGACTCGATCGAAGTGGCCAAGCGTCTGGACGGTCTGGGCATCGACCTGATCGAAATCTCGGGAGGCAGTTGGGAAAACCCCGTCAACCGCAAGGGCAAGCAGGAAGTCAAAAAGGAGAGCACCCTCAAGCGCGAGGCATATTTCCTGGAATATGCCGAAAAGGTCAAAAACCAGATATCGACCCCTCTGGTCGTGACCGGCGGTTTCCGCTCGTCCGAGGGCATGAGCGAAGCTCTGGCAACCGGCGCTCTGGATATGGCCGGTGTGGCCCGTCCCTTCGCCGTCGATCCCAAGTTCGGCACTCATGTTCTGCAGAACCCCAAGCACGTATCGCATGTTGCGCCCATCCGTTCGGGTCTGAAGAAGATCGACGCAATGGCGATCATGGAGATCAGCTGGTACACCATGCAGATCGAACGCATCTCGCAAGGTAAGAAGGTGCAGACCAAAGCGGACGGTGTCTGGCCGGCGCTGCGCGTGATGTACCGGTTCTGGAAAAACGGCAAAGCGGTCAAAAAGGTCCGCGCCTGATCTCGCGGAACCCTGCCCGCAACAAGGAAAAGTTAGATGACGCATTCCAACGGCACCTGTAGCTGCGGGCAGGTTCACTTCAAAACACAAGGTCGCCCGCTGTTTAGGGCGATCTGTCACTGCACCATCTGCCAGCGGTTCAACGATGCCGAATATGGCGATATCCTGCTGTTTCGTGCTGCGGACGTGGACCAGGCCGGGTGTGGTGAAATTGTATACGAAAGCTTGAAGCAGCCGCCTTTGCTGGCGCGTGGCAGATGCACAGCATGCGGCAACCCGGCACTGGAAAAATTGAACGTGCCGCTGTTTCCAAAACTGATTTTGGTGCCCTCGGCCCGGATCGTCGAACAGGCAGACCTACCTTCACCCGATTTCCACATCTTTTACAATCACCGGGTCCGTGAAGCGCAGGACGATCTGCCGAAATCCAGCGGCTATCTGCCCAGCCAGGCTCGATTTACGATCCATCTGCTGCGCGGTTTGTTTCGCGGTCACGGCTGACCGGATGTTGAGCTACTGAGGAGAACGAGATGCAGAACCCCAATGGTACATGTTTGATAATCGGAGCTGGCGATGACACAGGCTCTGCTATCGCCCGGGCATTTGCCCGCGAGGGGTTAACCGCTTGTGTCGTCCGCCGCGACCGCCATGCCCATGCTCTTGAGGCGCTGGCGGAATCAATCCGCGACGAGGGTCATCAGGCCCGCGCCTATCCCGCTGATGCACGGGATGAGACCGAGATGCGCAATCTGATCGGTAAGATCGAGGAGGAGGTTGGCCCAATCGAGGTCGCCGTTTTCAACATCGGGGCCAATGTGCGTTTTGGCATCACCGAGACCACCCCGCGCGTCTATCGCAAGGTCTGGGAGATGGCCGCTTTCGCCGGGTTCTTGATGGGTCACGAGGTCGCCGCCCGGATGCTACCGCGCGAACGCGGGACGATCATTTTCACCGGAGCATCGGCCAGTATGCGTGGCAATGCCGGGTTCTCGGCCTTTTCGGGCGCGAAACACGCGCTGAGGGCGCTGGCGCAGTCCATGGCGCGCGAGTTGGGGCCAAAAAACATCCACGTCGCCCATACGGTGATCGACGGGGCCATCGACAGCAATTTTATCCGCGAACATTTCCCGGATGTGGACCAGATGCGCGAGGAAGACCGTATTCTGAACCCCGAGCATATCGCGCAGAATTATGTGATGCTGCACAAACAACCCCGTACGGCCTGGACGCATGAGATGGACCTGCGTCCCTGGAAAGAAACCTGGTAACTGGAGCGAACCATGACAGCTCAGGTAGACTTCATCTACGATTTCGGCAGCCCCAACGCCTATCTGGCCCATTGCCAGGTCAATGACATCGAGACCCGAACCGGCGCGTCGTTCAACTACATTCCTTGTCTTTTGGGCGGGATATTCAAAGCGACAGGCAATCAGTCTCCGTTTCTCATGTTCCGGGACGTCAAAGGTAGGCTGGATTACGACCGCGTGGAGTTCGAACGGTTTATTCGCCGGCATAAGCTGTCGAAGTTCCGAATGAACCCCCATTTCCCGGTTAACACGTTGCTTATGATGCGGGCGGCGGCAGCCGCTGAGGTTGACGGATTCCAAGGCAACTACATCACGGCAGGGATGGCCGCAATGTGGGAAAAGGAGCTCAAAATGGATGATCCGGACGTGTTTGTCTCTGCGATGAACGATGCAGGACTCGAAGGTCAAAATCTGTTGGAGCGTGCCAATGAAGATGCGGTCAAAGAGCGCTTGAAAAACAACACCAGCGCTGCTGTCGAGCGTGGTGTCTTCGGCATCCCCACCTTCTTTGTCGGAGAAGAAATGTTTTTCGGCAAGGACCGATTGGATCTCGTGGAACGAGAGCTTGAAAGCATCTCGAGCTCTTGAAAACCAAGACATCAGGGATCTTCAGCGATGCGAGGGTCCACTTTGCAATTACACAGATTGATGTTGGTTTAGGAAAACCGCAGAGGCGCTGCGTTTCGGCTGATCAAAGGTCGTTCACGCGCCTCATAGCAGGAAACTTGGCTCACAATGACTGATCACATGACACATCACCGAGACACGGACAACAACCCCGTAACGATCTCTGTTTCACGTCGCGTCGTACCGGGGCGCGAGGCCGAATTCGAGGATTGGATCCGAGGCATAGCCGAGGCTGCATCGCATTTCGAGGGGCAACAAGGTTTAAGCATTTTGCGCCCCTCCGAAAAGACTGGCGGGCGCTACGTCATGATTTATCGTTTCGATAATTACGAACATGCTGCCGCCTGGGAAACCTCGCCCGAGCGATCCGAGTGGATTGCCAAGCTGGAAGGGATATCCGATGGCGATGCAGATCGCAAAAGCGAGACCGGTCTCGAAGTGTGGTTCGATGTGCCCGAGATCCCTGCAGCCGTTCCAGCACCACGCCATAAAATGGCTGTTGTATTGATCGTTGTGATCTTTGCCCTTGTCTTTGCGCTTCAGGTTTTCCTCGTTCCTTTCATGACTGGTTGGCCACGTTGGGCACAGACGCTCAGCATCGTCACAATTCAGGTTGTGTCGATGACATATCTGATAATGCCAATCATAACTCTGCTGCTAAAGCCGTGGTTGTTTCGCAACCAAACTCAGGCAATCAAATAGATGTCTTGCCGTTCTTTGAAGGGATCAATGGACAATAGGACGTTCCTTATGGTTGTCAGAGTAGGCTCGTCAAAGGCCTCTTCACGTTCTCCATTTTAGACTCACAATGGTGTATTTCGCGCAATGAACGAAGACATTTCCTCACTTGCAGATTATCCAAACTCCTTCTGGAAACGGTTCAAGGTCACGGCGGGCGATCTGGACGGCTTCCACCACGTAAACAACGCTGTCTATTTGAAATGGATGGATGCTACCGTTTGGGAACATACGCGGCATGTCGGTTTGACCGAGCAAGCCTGCCTCGACCTGAATCGCGGTATGGCCGCAGTGCGCCACGAGATCGATTATCTGTCCTCCGCTTTTTTGGATGATGAGATCGTCGTGTACAACTGGCTCTCGGTGAATGATGAGCGTTTGCGTTGCAGTCGCCTGTTTCAGATGATCCGATTGGGTGACAGCAGAACGATATTGCGCGCCAGATCAGACTATGTGTGTACCAATCTGACAACTGGACGTCCGACACGTATGCCGAATGAATTCAAGACCGGATATAAAGTCACAATCCCTCGAAGCGGCTGACAGCGATCCGCTGCAAACATTGCGCAGTATCACCCAAAACCCCTTGAAAGTTTGATTTCGCAATGCGGAATATAGTTGTCCGCTTTTGGGGATTGGGTAGCGTTTGGGTGACAAATCCCGTGTGGTTGGGTGTGGCGCTTTGTGGTGGTTTGCCCGCCAGAAACTCACCGTCGCCAATAAGTTTACGATGTCGGATGTAGCGGCCTGCGAACTCTCGGACCGTACCAGAACTCGGTCATGATCCGCGCAACGGGGTTCAAGCCCCTCCTCAGCTTTCTCGTTCCCCAAACAGTTTTGGACCACAGACTCGCTGCGTTCGGTTCGACCGACCAGTATCTGTGCATCATCTGTCTTGGGTATTTGCGCGGAGTTTATACCTGATTAAAAAACTCAGGTTGACAAAGGAGACTAATTCACTCAGTTATTTGTCAGCCAGCACCAATCAGGTGCGCCGACCACTCTGAATTAACAAAAAAGACCTGATCCCATGACCAGATTCCATGCTGCTGCCAGCGCGCTGGCGCTGTGCGTTGCAACCAATGCGTCCGCGGCCGAGACCCCCTCGAAAGCCGACATCCTCGCCACCTACGCCAATATCGCCCAAGCGAAATACGATGACAGCCTGATCGCCGCCAAAATGCTACAGACGGCGGTGCATGCCCTGATCGCGAACCCTTCGGACGCGACGTTGGCGGCGGCCAAGGCGGCGTGGATTTCCGCGCGCGTGCCCTATCAGCAGACCGAGGTCTACCGGTTCGGAAACCCAATTGTCGACGAGTGGGAAGGCAAAGTGAACGCGTGGCCGTTGGATGAAGGGCTGATCGACTATGTGGATGCCACTTATGGCGGCCCATCGGACGAGAACGAGTTCGCCGCGCTGAACATCATCGCGAACCCCAACTTTACCCTGTCGGGCCAAACCATCGATGCTAGCCAGATCACCCCCGAACTGCTGGCCGAAACCCTGCACGAGGCTGATGGGATCGAAGCGAACGTAGCCACCGGTTATCATGCAATCGAGTTTCTTCTTTGGGGGCAGGACCTGAACGGCCACGGTGTCGGGGCCGGAAACCGCCCGTGGACGGACTATGCCTCCGGCGCCGATTGCACCGGCGGGAATTGTGACCGTCGCGGAGAATATCTGCGCGCTGTGACCGATTTGTTGGTCAGCGATCTAGACTGGATGGTTGCACAATGGGTTGAAGGCGGTGATGCGCGCTTGGCACTGACCGAGAACGAGGCCACAGGCGTCAGCGCAATTCTGACCGGCATGGGCTCGCTGTCATATGGAGAACAGGCCGGTGAGCGGATGCGCCTCGGCCTGATGCTGAATGATCCGGAAGAGGAACATGATTGCTTCTCGGACAACACCCATAACAGCCACTACTATGACGGTCTGGGCATCCAGAATGTCTATCTGGGCAGCTACACCCGGATCGACGGTACTCCGATCTCGGGCGCGTCACTGTCCGACCTTATCACCGCGACCGACCCGGCGTTGGATGCCGAGATGAAGGTGAAGCTGGCCAACACGATGCAAGCGCTAGGCCGGATCAAATCGACGGCCGAGGCTGGGTTCGCCTATGACCAGATGCTGGAACGCGGCAATGCAGGTGGCGAAGCCTTGATCATGGGCGGCGTGAACGGCCTGATCGATCAGACCAAGACCATCGAACGAATCGTCACCAAGCTGGAGCTGGATCAGATTGATTTTGAAGGCTCGGACAGTTTGGACAACCCCAACGCAGTCTTCCAGTGATCCCGCACCTGTGAGGCGGCATCTCATAGTCGCCTCGCAGGTTTTTGAGGGCTGGTAGACGGTTTGCCGCAGGACATTCAGCAATTAACCGACTATTATAGTCAGAATAAGCAGCTAAAGGCGTTCTGCCATGATCGTTTGCCATTGCACCAACATCTCGGACGCAGACATCCGCGCCGCGATCGACTGGATGCGCGCATCAGATTCCCATGCGGTGATCACCCCCGGCAAGATCTATCATGCCCTTGGAAAATCAGCGGATTGTGGCGGATGCATGCCACTTTTCCTAGACACGATGCGGTCCAACGATAAGCTGGAAATCCCCATGCAGCTTCGGACATTGCGGTCCGCAGCATCACAGGAGAAAGCACATGAAGGGCGATCCCAAAGTCATAGAATACCTCAACAAATCCCTGCGGCATGAGCTGACGGCGGTCAGCCAGTATTGGCTTCACTACCGCTTGCAGGAGGATTGGGGCCTTGGTCACATGGCCAAGAAAAGTCGCGAGGAAAGCATCGAGGAGATGGGCCACGCGGACAAGCTGATCGAACGGATCATCTTTCTGGAAGGCCATCCCAACCTGCAAAAGCTGGACCCACTTCGCATCGGGCAGACACCCAAGGAAACTCTGGAATGTGATCTGGCAGCCGAACACGACGCGCGCGCCCTGTATGTGGAGGCCCGCGAATACTGCCGCGAGGCGGGGGACTATGTGACCATGTCCCTGTTTGAAGGCTTGATCAGCGATGAAGAGGGTCACATCGACTTCCTCGAAACGCAGCTTGATCTGTATGAAAGGATTGGCGAAGCCAATTATGCGCATCTCAATGCATCGAAAATGGACGAAGGCGAGTAAGCTTTCGATCGTGGCGGTGGCGGCTTTGGCGGCCACCCCCTCTTTCCCGACCGAGTTGCAGGACCTGCACCTCAACTTCCAGCCCAGAACCGAAGACGAGGCCGCCCGGATCGCGGATGTCACCGCCGCGCCTGAGGATTTCAGCGTGCCACAACGGTTCGAGGACCTGCCCGCAGGGGCGGCCACCGTGCGGTTGCGCGCGGATGCGGATGCGTTCTCGCAACCATCGGGCAATCTGGAGTTTGAGCAGGAGTTGTATTTCAAAGTCGGCAACGGGCTGTTCAAGAAGATTTGGGTTTCGTCGCCGTCATCGACACTGGCCTCGGACGGGTTGGGGCCGCTTTACAACGCGCGGTCGTGCCAGCGGTGCCACATCAAGGACGGGCGCGGCCATACGCCGAATGGCCCACAGGACAGCGCGGTGTCGATGTTCCTGCGCGTCTCAATCCCTGGCGGGGCGGGCCAGTCCGAGATCGCGGACTATGTCGCCACGCAGCCAGAGCCAAACTACGGCGGTCAGATGCAGGACCTCGCCCTGCCCGGCCACCCGGCAGAATACCGGCTGGACATCACCTACACGGACGTCCCTGTCGAACTGTTGGATGGTGAGACGGTCACGTTGCGCGCACCGACCTATACCGCCGCTGATCTGGGCTATGGGCCGCTGCACCCGCAGGCGATGCTCAGCCCACGCGTGGCACCGCAGATGATCGGGCTGGGTCTGCTCGAAGCGATCCCGGTCGGGGATATACTGGCCAAGGCCGACCCAGAAGACGGTGATGGGGACGGCATCTCAGGCCGCCCCAACATTGTGTGGTCGACCGAATTCGATGCGCCGATGATGGGGCGGTTCGGCTACAAGGCTGGGATGCCGACTATCTTGGAGCAATCGGCAGGTGCCTTTGCCGGAGACATCGGGATATCCAGCCCTCTGTTCCCTGCGGCCCATGGTGACTGCACGGAGTTGCAGGAGAACTGCGTGAATGCCCCGCATGGCGATGGCGACGACCGTGTGTTCGAGATTGATCAGCAGGGTATGGACCTTGTGGCCTTCTACAGCCGCAATCTTGGGGTGCCAGAACGTCGAGATGCAGACGACCCGCAAGTGCTGCGCGGAAAGCAGGTCTTCCACCAGACCGGCTGTGCGTTGTGCCACACCCCTGCCTACGTCACGCACCGTATGGAGGACCGGCCTGAACACAGTTTCCAACTGATCTGGCCCTATACCGACTTGCTGCTGCACGACATGGGCGAAGGTCTGGCCGATCATCGCCCCGAGGCGCGCGCAACGGGCCGGGAATGGCGCACGCCGCCGCTGTGGGGTATTGGCCTGACCCAGCAGGTTTCGGGTCATACCCAATTCCTGCATGACGGGCGGGCGCGATCCCTGCTGGAGGCGGTCCTGTGGCACGGGGGCGAGGCGCAAGCGGCGCGCGATACGGTTGTGTCGATGCCCAAGCTTGACCGAGACGCCCTGATCCGCTTTCTGGAGAGCCTCTGATGCGCCCGCTGTTTCTTGCCCTTGCTTTGGCTTTGCCCCTGCCCGCCACAGCGCAGGACAGTGCTGCGATTCTGACGGACGTGGTCGAAGCACACGTTCTGCCCGGTTATGCGAGACTGACCGAGACGACCGCCACTTTGGCCGCGACCGCGCAGGCCGGATGCGATCCTGCATCACCTGACCTGCGGGCCGCATTCCATGGCGCATTCGACGATTGGATCTTGGTCAGTCACCTTCGGTTCGGACCGTCTGAACGGGACGACCGCGCCTTTGCGCTGGCCTTTTGGCCCGACACCAAGGGATTCACGCCCAAGGCCCTGAGCGGTTTGATCTCGACCAGCGACCCCGTTGTAGAAAGCCCCAAGGCCTTTGCCGAAACCTCCATCGCCGGGCGCGGGTTTTTCGCGCTGGAGATGATGCTCTTTGATCCCGCCTTTGCTGATCAGGGCCAAGCCCCCTATCGCTGCGCCCTGATCCGCGCGATCACAACTGACATCGACCGCAACGCAAAGGCCATCGCCGAGGACTGGCAGCCCTTTGCCGAACACGTGACACACTCCGGCGGCAACAGCCCCTATCGGTCTGAAAACGAAGCCCTGCAAGAGCTATACAAGGCACTGTCCACCGGCCTTCAATTCACGTCCGAGACCCGCCTTGGACGCCCGCTGGGCACATTCGACCGCCCCCGTCCAAAGCGGGCCGAGGCGCGCCGGTCAGCGCGGTCCGTGCGCCATGTGGAACTGTCGCTGATCACCCTGCGTGATCTGGCCATGCGCCTATCTGCGGATCATCCTGCCATTGCGGCAGACATGGACAGCGCGTTCGACAATGCGATTGCCCGCGTGCAAGCCTTGGACGACCCTGCATTTGCGGGCGTGGCCAACCCGCAAGGCCGTTTACGCATCGAGGCGCTGCAACAGTCGATCAACGATATCCGCCAGATTGCCGCCACTGAACTGGGCCCAACCCTGGGCATCAGCGCCGGGTTCAACGCACTGGACGGTGACTGACCATGACCAGCCGTCGCCATTTTCTTGTCGGGCTTGCCGCCACCAGCATGACACCCATAGGCGGTTGGGCGGAAGTTGGCGCGCCCGACTACTTGGCCGCAGCGCTGTTTCCCGATGGCTCTTACCGGCTGGCGGGGCTGAGTGCCGGGGGAGATATCCTGTTCACGTTACCCTTGCCCGCAAGGGGTCACGCGGCAGCCGCGCACCCTCAGCGCGCGCAGGCGGTGGCATTTGCCCGCCGACCGGGCACTTTTGCGCTGGTGATCGATTGCGCAACCGGAGCCCAAACCGCCCGGCTGGACGCTCCAAAAGACCGCCATTTCTATGGCCACGGCGTGTTTTCGGCAGATGGGGCAACGCTCTACACCACCGAAAACGACTATGAGGCAGGCGAAGGCGTGATCGGCGTTTGGAATACAGAAGATTTAGCGCGATTGGGTGAGTTCCCCTCGGGCGGGATCGGCCCTCATGACATGCGCCTGATGCCCGACGGCCAAACACTTGTTGTGGCCAATGGCGGCATCGAAACCCACCCCGAAACAGGTCGCACCAAGCTGAACCTGCCCGTCATGCGCCCCAACCTGACATATCTGAACCACTCTGGCGCGGTTATAGAACAGATGGAACTGCCGCGCGCGCTGCACAGAAACTCGATCCGCCATCTGGCTGTCCGGCCCGACGGCCTGGTGGCCTTTGCGCTGCAATGGCAAGGGGACAAAACACAGCACCCGCCGCTGCTGGGCCTGCACCGGCGCGGCACGGCCCCGCGCCTGTTGACCGCTCCCGAGACAGAACAGAGCACCCTTCAGGGTTACGCGGGCAGCATCGCTTTCGCCAGTGATGGCAAAACCGTCGCCATCACCTGCCCCCGAGGCAACGCGCTGCATCAATTCGATGTCGAAACCGGCAATTTGACGGCGGCCTATTCCCTGACGGATGTCTGCGGCATCGGCCCAGCCGAGCAGGGATTTGTCTTCACCACAGGCACTGGCGCGGTCGGAGAAATCATCGAAAGCGCCCACATCATGGCGCGCGCCAAATGCCAATGGGACAACCACTTGATCCCAATCCGCACCTTGGCCTAAATTCGGCAATTCGCGATACATAGATTACACTTGGACGAATCAAATTGCTGCCGTATTGGCGGGCGCTAAACCGGCACCCTACGTTAAGGACTGACTTGATTGAAACAGACGCCCGACGCACCGCATTCCATCTACGGGGTTGAAAAATGGGGCAAGGGCCTCATCGAGGTGACAGAGCAGGGCGAGATCGGTTTGCGCAACCCTATACACCCCGAAGCCGCCGCAATCAGCCTGCCCGGTATCTTGTCCGATCTGGACGACCGGGGGATCAAGGCCCCGATGGTGCTGCGCGTAACCTCGTATCTGGAACACGAGATTGCGCATCTGAACGAAAGCTTCCGCGATGCCATCGCCCGCGTTAACTACAAGGGCGCCTATCGTGGTGTTTTCCCCATCAAGGTGAACCAGCAGGCACAGGTCGTCGACCGGATCGTCGAGTTCGGGAAGAAATACAATTATGGGCTGGAAGCGGGCTCCAAGCCCGAACTGGTTGTGGCGCTGGCCCATCGTCTGGCCCCCGAGGCACTGATCGTCTGCAATGGCGTCAAGGATGCCGAATTCATCCAATTGGCCATTCTTTCCCGCAAGATCGGCTTCAACACCGTCATCGTTCTGGAAAGCCCGAAAGAGGCCGACACGGTGATCGAGGTCTATAACGAGCTAGGCATCGAACCGCTGATCGGCGTGCGGGTAAAACTGACCAACCAGATCAGCGGAAAATGGGAAGAAAGCTCGGGCGACCGATCAGCCTTTGGCATGAACACGGACCAACTTGTCGCCACGGTGGACAAGCTGAAGGCGGCAGGGCTGCTGCACTGCCTGAAGCTGCAGCACTCGCATCTGGGATCGCAGGTGCAGGACGTCAACGATGTGCGCCGCGCCGTCGGCGAAGCTTGCCGCTATTACACTGAACTTACCCGCGAGGGCGTACCGCTGACCCATCTGGACCTCGGCGGCGGCATGGGTGTGGACTATACCGGTGAGAAGAAAGCGGCTGAGAACTCGATCAACTACACGGTCGAGGAATACTGCGCCAACGTCGTCGAGACCGTCGCCTACGCGATGGATGAGGCCAAAATCGCCCACCCAACGCTGGTCACCGAAAGCGGCCGTGCGGTGGTGGCGACATCCTCGATGCTGGTGTTCAACGTGCTGGAAAGCACGCTTTACGATGCACCGACTGCACCGGATGTGGAACCTGACGACAACCATCTGGTTTCGGACCTTGCTGCCGTTCACGGATACCTCAGCCAAGATCGTCTGCAAGAATGCTGGAACGACGCCACCTTTTACCGCAACGAACTGCGCGCCCTGTTCCGTCGCGGCTATGTCGACCTGCGCCAGATGGCCCGCGCCGAGCGTATCTATCTGTCGCTGATGGCCCGCCTCAAGGCGCTGGCCGCAAGCGATGATCTGGACACGGATGTAGACGATCAGCTTGAGAAAGTGGCCGATATCTACCACTGCAACTTCTCGCTGTTCCAATCCCTGCCCGATGTCTGGGCGATCGACCAGCTACACCCGATCGTGCCGCTCCAAGGGCTGAACGAAACCCCCGACCGCCGCGCCGTCTTGTCAGACATCACCTGCGACAGCGACGGTAAGATCGACCGATTCATTCTGGCCGACGGTGTCTCACCCAGCCTGCCTGTGCATTCCCTGCCCAAGGACGGCGAGTACTTCATGGGCGTCTTCTTCGTCGGTGCCTATCAGGAAACGCTCGGCGATCTGCACAACCTGTTCGGCGATACCAACGTCGTCACCATCGATCTGCGCGCCGATGGCGGGTTCGACCTGCTGCACGAACAAGAGGGCGACACGATCAGTCAGGTCCTGTCCTATGTCGAGTTCGACCCGCAAGACTGCGTCGCCGCCTTCCGGAAAATGGTGGACGAGGCGATCTCGACCGGTACTCTGATGGCCAAGGACCGAAAAACCCTGATGAGCGCCTATCGCGACTCCATCAACGGCTACACCTATTACGAATAAGAAGGAGACAGACCATGGGCAAAACACTGGTTGTCGGCGCCGGCGGCGTATCCCACGCAGCCGTGCACAAGATGGCGATGAACTCGGACATCTTCACCGAGATCACTCTGGCCAGCCGCACGAAATCGAAATGCGACGCCATCGCCGCAGCCGTAAAAGACCGCGTTGGTGTAGATATCGCTACTGCCGAACTGGACGCCTACAAGGTCGAAGACACGGTCAAGCTGATCAAAGAAACCGGCGCGGAAATCCTTGTGAACCTCGCCTTGCCCTATCAGGATCTGGTGTTGATGGATGCGTGTCTTGAGGCCGGTATCCACTACATCGACACCGCGAATTATGAGCCCGAGGATGAGGCCAAGTTCGAATACCACTGGCAATGGGCCTATCAGGAGCGCTTCAAAGAGGCCGGCTTGACCGCCATTCTCGGATCTGGCTTCGATCCGGGCGTGACCAGCGTGTTCGCCAAATGGCTCAAGAAACACAAGCTGGACACAATCCGTCAGATCGACGTGCTAGACGCCAATGGCGGCAGCAACGATCAGGAATTCGCCACCAACTTCAACCCGGAAATCAACCTGCGCGAAGTGCTGGCCGAAGTGCGTCACTGGGAAAACGGCGCGTGGCAACACTCCCCCGCCATGACCCACAAGGTCGAGTTCGACTTCCCCGCCATCGGTCCCAAGAACATGTACTTGATGTATCACGAGGAACTGGAGAGCCTCAGCACCCACTTCCCCGAGATCGAACGCGCCCGCTTTTGGATGACCTTCGGCGACGCCTACATCATGCACGCCAAAGTGCTGGAAAACGTCGGCATGACCCGCATCGATCCGGTGATGCATGACGGCAAAGAGATAATCCCGATCCAGTTCCTGAAAACCTTGCTGCCCGATCCCGGCGATCTGGGCGCGGAAACCAAGGGCAAAGCCTGCATCGGCGACATCGCCACAGGTCAGGCCAAGGACGGCTCGGGCGAAAAAACCTACTATATCTACAACATCTGCGACCATGAGGAATGCTACGCTGAGGTCGGCTCTCAGGCCGTCAGCTACACCACCGGCGTTCCCGCGATGATCGGCGCGGCACAGGTCCTGAAAGGCAACTGGCGCGAGCCGGGCGTTTGGAACATGGAACAACTCGACCCCGATGACTTCATGGATATGCTGAACAATCACGGCCTGCCATGGCAAGTTCATGAACTTGACGGTCCCGTCGAATTCTAATCCGCAGAACTTCTTCTGTTCAAAAGTACCTCGGGGGTCGCCATTGATGCGCCATTGGTTCAAGCACCAATGGCGACGGGCAGAGCCCCCGGCCTAACCACAATCGGAGACGCCGGACATGTCCGACATGATGACGACCCAAGCCGGAGACGCCGGCGCCTTCCGCAATTTCGACCTCAGCCGCGTCCCCACACCTTGCTTTGTGGTCGACGAAAAAGCGGTCGAGCGGAACCTGACCATCCTCTCCGAGATCGGCACCCGGTCCGGCGCACATGTCCTCAGCGCGCTCAAGGCGTTCTCGATGTTCTCACTGGCCCCTCTGATCCGTCACCACCTCGGCGGTACCTGCGCCAGTGGCATCTACGAAGCACGACTGGGTCGCGAAGAATATGGCGGCGAGGTCGCCACCTTCTGCGCCGGTTACAAGGACGCTGATATCGACGAAATCCTATCGCTGTCGGATCACATCATCTTCAACTCACCCGCGCAAAAGGACCGCTTCCTGGCAGCAGCCCAAGCCGCGAACGTTCAGGTCGGCCTGCGCATCAACCCAGAACATTCCGAAGGCGAGATACCCAAATACGATCCCTGCGCGCCCTGCTCGCGCCTCGGGACACCCGTCAGCCAATTGTCCGAAGACACACTGATCGGAGTCGACGGGCTACACATGCACACGCTCTGCGAACAGGGGTTCGAGCCGTTGCAACGCACATGGGCCGCCGTTGAGCCGAAGCTCAAACCCTTCCTCGGCCAGCTCAAATGGCTGAATTTCGGCGGCGGTCACCACATCACGCGCGATGACTATGACCGGGATGGGCTAGTGACTTGCATCAAATCCATCCGGGCGAAATACGATGTCGCCATCTACCTCGAACCCGGCGAGGCCGTTGCGCTGGACGCGGGTATTCTGGTCGGCGAAATCCTCGACCTGCCCACCAATGGTATGAACCTCGCCATCACCGATATCTCGGCCACCTGCCACATGCCCGACGTGATCGAGGCCCCCTATCGCCCCGCCTTGATGGACGAGGCCGAAGCAGGTCATACCTACCGTCTGGGTGGCCCCTCCTGTCTGGCTGGTGACGTGATCGGCGACTACACGTGGAACCAGCCGCTTGAGATCGGCCAGCGCTTTGCCTTCCTAGATCAGGCGCATTACTCGATGGTCAAAACCAACACGTTCAATGGGGTGCCCCTGCCGACCATCGCCCTGTGGAACAGCGAAACGGATGCGCTGAATATCATCAAACAGTTCGGCTATGACGACTTTAAGGACCGCCTCTCATGAGCATTTTCCTCGATAGTGAACTGACCGCGTCTGAACGCACCAAAGACGCGCGGTTCCGCGTGATCCCCGTACCGCTGGAGCGCACCGTGTCCTACGGCGCGGGCACCGCCAAAGGCCCCGAAGCCATCATCGAGGCCAGTAATGAACTGGAACGCATCACAGGCCACGCGGAACCCTGCGTCGAAGGCATCGTCACCGAAGACCCGCTGGATTGCGACGGCCCCTTGCCCGAAGTGATGGAACGCCTTGCGCAACGCACCGAGGCTGCGGTGCGCGCTGGCAAGGTGCCGGTCACACTGGGCGGGGAACATTCGCTCAGCTATGGTGCGGTGATGGGCGTGGCGCGGGCGTTGAACCAGCCCGTCGGGATCGTGCAAATCGACGCCCATGCGGACCTGCGCAACGCCTATCAGGGTAAGAAACACTCGCACGCCTCAGTCATGCATCTGCTGACCGAAGAGGGCATCAAACTGGCCCAATTCGGCGTCCGCGCCTTTTCCACCGAAGAGGCCAAAAGCCGTCTGAAAAACCACGTATTCCACGTCGACGCCGAGGAACTGGTCACAGGCAATATCCACGCCGTCGACCTGCCCGAGGATTTCCCCGAGCTGGTCTATGTCAGCTTTGACGTGGACGGTCTGGACCCTTCGTTGATGCCTGCCACCGGCACCCCGGTTCCGGGCGGGCTCGGTTACTACCAAGCCCTGCGGTTGGTCGAACATGCCCTTAAAGGCCGCAAATGCGTGGGGTTCGACGTGGTCGAATTGGCCCCCGATGGCAACGCGGCGTGGGATTTCACCGCCGCGCAGATCGTCTATCGGCTGATGGCGTCCTGTTAACCTTCGGAAGTCTCGTTCAATTCCATGTGCCCCTCGCCCTTGTTCAATACGCGACGCAGCATGGGCTCGAAAAACTCCAACGGTTTGGTCGGGTAGTCCGGGTCGAACGCCTTCTGATCGTATTCATGGCAGAAATAGCGGCAGTCCTCCCAATAAGGACTGTCGCGGTACTTGTCGCGGGCGTTGCGATCGCCGCCAAGGTGGTGGTTATAGTAGTAGCCCTGAAACACACAGTGATGTTTCAAAATCCAATAGGTCTTCTCGCTGACATAGGGCTTCATCATCGCCGCTGACAGCTCACCGTGATTGTAGGGCGACAGGATATCGCCGGTGTCATGGATCAGAGCAGCGACCACCAGTTCCTCATCAGCCCCATCTTCGTAAGCGCGGGTCGCGGCCTGCAAACTATGCTGATAGCGGTTGACCGGGTATGGCGTCCACTCCTCGTCCAGCGACCGGATAGCGTCCAGAATACGGTCGGGCAAAGCGGCGTTGTACGCCTCTTCATACTCCATCACGGCATCCCAATCGGCCTTTGTCGCCTCTTCAAAACTGGTCCAAGTGGGTTTGTGGCTTTTGTCCAGCATGGAAGCGGTCCTTTCATCGATCCGTTTACGAAAGCTTACTCCACTCCAGCTGAGCGAAAAAATGAATTGATTTTATCACCTCGATCAAAAATTACTTTCAACATGCAAATCAAAGCCCTTGAGACCTTTCTGTGCGTCGCCGAGACCGGAGGCTTCCACGCTGCCGCCCGCAAGCTGAACGTGACGCAAACCGCTGTAAGCGCCCGCATTCGTCTGATCGAGGATGAAACCGGCAAAGCCCTGTTCACCCGTGGGGCAGGCGGGACCGGCCTGACCGAATTCGGGCGGCAGTTCCGGCCCTATGCTGAACAGATGCTGTCGCTCTGGTCCTTTGCCTCACGCGATCTGCCCGCGCAGTCGCAGAACCGGGTCGCCCTGCGCCTGGGCGCGCAACTGAGCATCTGGGACCCGCTGCTGGTCGATCTGGCAATCCGCTATGAGGACGACCTGGGGCAGCTGCTGTTGACGCTCAACTATGATCATGACCTGAATATGGTTGATGCGGTAGCCACCCATGTTCTTGACGCGGCCTTGACCCATGAGAAACCGTCGGACAGACGGGTCATGTTTCACGAATTGCCACCCGAGCGACTGGTGCTGGTCCAGACCCCTGATGCCGGAACTGACCCGATTTTCGTCAATTTGGAACTGGGGGAGGTCTATCAGAATCACATTCGATCCACCGCGCATCGGGCTTCGGGCCAGACGGTGTTTCTGGGCAATTGCATGATGGCCCTACGCTATGTCCTGCGGCGCGGTGGGTTAGGGTATTTCCCACGCTATGTCATCGCTGAATACCTTCATTCTGGGCAGGTTACGCCCGTTGCAAATGCCTATGACCTGATGTTGCCGCTCTATCTGGTCACGAGCCGCGACAGCCCAGCATTTGGCGATGTTCTAGATTGCCTGCAGGAATTGCGGACGGCTTAGGCCTGCGGCCAGGCGAGATCGCTCTCTCGTGGCTTTTTCCGCAAAAGTGGTCGCCCCGCAATCAGCAAGAACAGGCAGGATATGAGGATGCCGATCACGGCGGGCAGGTAGAGAACCGCCCACAGCGCGGGATCGTCGATTACAATAGGCGACACGAACCCCCGAACACCTTCCAGCAAAACGAGAATAGTAAACGCCCCAAAAATCTGCGGCCACAAACCGAAACGGGAAAAGCTGCCCAGCATCAGGGTGGCATATCCCGCCATGGCCACCGCTACGCAGATGGCAATCCATGAGAACCGCTGGTGCAGTTCATCCACCAGCTCTCCTTCGCTGAACCCTTCGTTTGCGGTCAACGCCTGACGGTTTTCCAACAATTCAAAGGTCGGGATCGCCTCAAGACTTCGTTGGCTCATATCGTTGCCATGAGCCAGTTCGGATATGTCGTATGAAGCATCCTCGAACAGGGTCGATGATAAGGTCCTGCCCTGCTGATCCAAGCGCAACGCCACCCCGTCCACCATAACCAGATGAATGCCGCTGCCATTGTTGACCAGATAAGCGGTTTTACTGGAATAGGTGACTGTACTGGCCCGATCCCGGCGGTCCGAGACGAAGACTTCGTACAGTGTACCATCCAGGTCAATCCGTCCGATATAAACCGTTACGCCGCTGGCAGGATGTAGAAACTCACCCTCGTTCAGAAGCTGCGCGGTGACATCGCTTGCGACCTCGGCCTGTCGTTGTTCAAGCTGCTCGACCGAGGCCGGGCGCAGAAACACGCTGATCGCGGCCATCATCAAACCTGTTACTAGCCCGAACAGAAATACTGCCCGCGCCAGACGCCATGGGCTGGAGCCCGTCGCCAACATAACCGTCAGCTCGCTTTCGCGGCTCAGGCGGTTGGTGGCATAAACGGCGGCGGCAAACACAGCCATGGGCATCACCGTTCGAATCAGGGTCGGCAGGGTCAGCGCGGTGAATTCCAGAAACACCATCGCCGATTGACCGCCGCTGATCACACGATCAAACAGGCTGACCGAACGGGTGATCCAGAAGACCCCCACCAGAACCAGCGTGAAAAAGCCGAACAGAATCAGCAATTGCCGCAGGAAATATCCATCGAAACGCGACATGTATCCTCATCCGGTCCTTGGGTGTTTCGCCGGACATTATGCCAATCGCTGGCCCGAGGAAACCGGAATGCAAAGGAATGGCCCAAATTGGCGCGTGGATGTCAGCGATATTGGGAAATGGCAGGGGCAGCAGGGTTCGAACCCGCGACCTACGGTTTTGGAGACCGTCGCTCTACCAACTGAGCTATACCCCTAAGGTGGGCATCAGATATGCCAGCCGCGCGGCGGACTCAAGAGGCTTTTTCAGATTCCGCCGCTCTAAACCCATGCGACAAACAAGTTGCGCATGGCGTTGAGTTCTATAAGACACAATTTGCTTGGCAGAAGGACCCCGCTCGTGAGTATCCGCAAGAAGATCGCTGATAGTGAAGCCCTGTTGAACTGGGCTGCGCGGCGCATTGCGTGGTATATCCGGCTGGTCAATCGCAACACCGAATGGCAGCGTATTGGCTATGAGGAACTGGACCAGTTGGCCGAGCAGGGCGAACCGGTCATTGTGGTGCTGTGGCACCAAAGGCTGGCGCAATCGCCCTATTTCTACCCGCTGGACAAGGGGCCCATCTGCTCCATCACCTCGTCTGCTCGAGCCGGCAGCATGGTTGGTCGCGTGCAAAAGCTGTTCGGCATGGACACGATCGCCATGACCAGCAAGAAATCGAATAACATTGCCGTGTCGCGCGAAGTGATCGGCAAAATGAAGCAAGGCATTTCCATCGGCATCGCCGCAGACGGTCCACGCGGGCCGGAAAGGGTGTTGTCCACGGTGCCTTTAGTCTGGGCGAGGACCTCAGGCAAGCGGGTGTTCGGGATTACTTTTTCCGCGGAACATGGTCGCGAGGCAGGCACATGGGACCGGTTGCTGATGCCGCGCCCCTGGCGCAACAAGGGCGTGTTTCTGTGCCGAGAATGGACGGAAACCGTGCCGCGCAAAGCGTCTGACGAGCAGATAGAAGATCTGCGCCTCAGCCTTGAGCAACATATGAATGACATCACGGCCGAGGCCGACCGCATGGTTGGCCGCGAGCCTTGGTCGCCGTCCTAACCGCCGCGCAGACGCTGCATTAGGTAAACTTCACTGCCTTCGGGGATCGGTTCCGTCAAACCGGTTGCGATGACGCGTCCGTCGATGGCGATGGACACGCCCGCCTCAATTGGGCCTTCCAGTTGCGGATGCGTCCTGACCAGTTCCCGTAGCAGATCGCCGGTGGTTTTGGCCTCGACCTCCACCACCTGCTGACCCCCGGTCAAAGACCGGAGGCCGGACCAGAGGTGGACCTCAACCATTGTCCTTGAGCGCCGCCAGAATGCGCGGCGGGGACATCGGCAGTTGCTTCATCCGCACGCCAGCTGCGTTGGACACAGCATTGGCGATGGCGGCCAAGGGCGGCACGATGCCCGTCTCACCCACGCCGCGCACACCGAAGGGGTGGCCGGGGTTGGGCACTTCGACGATCACCGTGTCGATCATGGGCAGGTCGCTGGCGACCGGAATGCGATAGTCAAGGAAGATCGAGTTCTGCAACCGTCCATCCTCGCCATAGATATATTCCTCATTCAGCGCCCAGCCGATACCTTGCGCGGCACCGCCCTGGAACTGGCCCTCGACATAGGTCGGATGGATCGCCTTACCAGCGTCCTGAATGACCGTATAGCGGGTGATCGTGGTCTTGCCGGTTTCCGGGTCGACCTCGGCGTCAACAATGTGGGTGCCAAAGGACACGCCTGCGCCTTCGGGCGTCGCCTCAAAATGGCCCGAGATCGGACCCCCGGTGCGTCCCATTTTGGCAGTGATATCTGCCAGCGGCATCGGGTCAAAGTCGCCCGCGTTCGGGCCCGAAGGCACGGCGCAACCGTTTTCCCACTTCACGGCTTCAACCGGGATATCCCATTTGGCCGCTGCACGTTCGCACAGTTTTTCGACAGCATGGCGCGCCGCCTTGATCGTCGCCAGACCCGAAGCATAGGTTACCCGGCTACCGTGGCTGACGTCATTATACCCCAGCGTTGCGGTGTCTGCGACGGTGACACGGATGTTCTCATATGGAATGCCCAGCACCTCAGCCGCCATCAGTGCCATCGACGCGCGCGAGCCGCCAATGTCGGGCGTGCCCACCATCAACTGGGCTGATCCGTCTTCGGACAATGCCAGGGTTACCGACGTTTCACCCCCGTGGTTGAACCAGAAGCCGCAGGAGACGCCGCGTCCCTGCCCCGGCTTCAACGGCGCCGAATAATGCGGATGCGCCTTGGCGGCCTCGAGCGTTTCCACCAGACCGATGCGTTCATAGCGCGGGCCATAGCTGGCCTTGGTGCCCTCATGCGCAGCGTTCTTCAGGCGCACTTCAATGGGGTCGAGGCCCAGCTTGTTGCACATCTCATCAATGACCGACTCGACCGCAAACGCGCCCATCGGCGCGCCGGGCGCGCGATAAGCGGCTTGCTTGGGACGGTTGGCCATCACGTCATAGCCGATCTGTTTGACGTTGGTCAGGTTATAGGCCGCAAAGGCACACATGGCGGTCATGTCGCCCGGCGCACCGGGGAACGCGCCGCCTTGCAGACGGAACTCACCACGCGCGGCGGTGATCGTGCCGTCCTTCTTCATGCCGATCTTGATATCCATCGAAGCCGAGGCCGTCGGCCCCGTCGCGCGGAACACTTCGGATCGGGTCATGACCAGCTTGACCGGGCGGTTCGCCTTGCGGCTCAGCGCCAGCGCGACCGGTTCGATGAAGACCGTGGTCTTGCCGCCAAAGCCGCCGCCAATCTCGGACGCGGTAACGCGCAGCTGCGAGGTTTCGATGCCCAGCAATGCCGCACATGTCTTTTGCGCAATCCAATGGCCTTGGGTGGTGCACCAAAGTTCACCTTTGCCGTCATTGCCCAGCAGGCCAAGACAGGCGTGTGGCTCGATATAGCCCTGATGGGTCGCCTCGGTGACAAAGCTGTCTTCGAGGACCAGATCGGCCTCGGCAAAGCCTGCGTCGACATCGCCATGACCGCTTTCGTGATACCGCACGACGTTGGGGTGCATCCCTTCGGGCACGGAATAATCTGCCGCACCTTCGCGGATGACCGGCGCATCCGGGGCCATCGCTTTGTCTACGTCGGTCACATGAGGCAATACCTCGTACTCAACCTCAATCAGCTTCAGCGCATCCCGCGCGGCCAGTGCCGAGGTCGCCGCCACAGCAGCCACCGCATGACCATCATAGAGAGCTTTCTCACCGGCCATGACGTTTTCCAGCACGTTCCAGAATTCGCCCGCCAAACCGGGTTTGAACGGCACGTCGGCGAAATCAGCGCGTGTCACGACGGCTTTGACGTCTTTCAGCGCCTCGGCCTTCGATGTGTCGATTTTCACGATCCGGGCATGGGCGTGGGGCGAGCGCAGGATCGCACCATGCAGCATGCCGGGTGCAGACATATCCGCGCCGAATTTGGCGCGGCCCGTCACCTTGTCCAAGCCGTCAGGGCGGTTCGGACGGGTGCCAACAAAAGTGAATTCCGTTTTACGATCGTCCAGAGCCATTACGAAGCCTCCCGCAATTCTTCTGCCGTTTCCATGACGGCGCGAATGATCTTGTCATAGCCGGTGCAGCGGCACAGGTTGCCTGCCAGCCAGTACCGGGTTTCTTCCTCGGTCGGGTTGGGGTTTTTCTCCAGCAGCGATTTGGCCGCCACCAGAATGCCCGGCGTGCAGATGCCGCATTGCAGGGCGGCATGTTCGATGAATTTCTGTTGCAGAGGGTGCAGCACGTCACCATCCGCGATACCTTCGACGGTTTCGATGGTCTTACCCTCGGCCTCAGCGCCCAGCATCAGGCAGGAACAGACCAGACGGCCATCCACAGTGACCGAACAGGCACCGCAATCGCCGGTGCCGCAGCCCTCTTTAGCGCCGGTCAGGTTCAGCTTGTCGCGCAGGCAGTCCAGCAGGGTTTCGCGCGGGTCGCACAGAAAATCGACCTCATCGCCGTTCACGGTGGTCGTTACGTGGAGCTTGCTCATGCTTTCTCTCCCTTCGCGCGGGCATAGGCGATTTTCGCGGCGCGCTTGGCCAGAACGCCAGAGACCTCGGTGCGGAATGCGATCGTGCCGCGTTTGTCGTCGATTGGGTTACAGGCAGCCGATGCCGCAGCCGCCAGCGCGTCCAGCGCAGCATCGTCCAGAGTGCTGCCGATGATGGCCTTGGCACAGTCTTCAACCAGCAGGACAGTCGGCGCAACCGCGCCCAGCGAGACGCGGGCCTCAGTCACGGTATCACCGTCCAGACGCAGGCTGACACCCACGCCAACAACGGCGATGTCCATCTCAGTGCGCGGGATGAACCGCAGATAGGCGTCGCCAGCGTTGTCTCCGCGTGCGGGGATTTTCACAGCCGAGATCACCTCACCCTTGGCCAGCGATGTCTTTCCGGGTCCGGTGGGAATGTCTTCAACGGCCACCTCGCGGTTGCCATCGGGGCCAGTGACCGTAACGGTCACACCAGCGGCAACCATCGCAGGCACCGAATCCGCCGCCGGAGAGCCATTGCACAGGTTTCCGGTCAGCGTTGCGCGACCCTGAACCTGGGTCGATCCGATCAGGTCCATCGCTTCGACCACGCCAGGCCAGTCGCTGCCCAGCTCAGGGTGCTCGCTCATCTCGGCACCTGTGGCAGCAACACCCAGTGTCCAACTGCCGTCCGCGTTGCGGGTTATATCGCTGACGCCGTCGATCTTTTTGATGTCGATCAGCGTATCGGGCGTGACCAGTTCCGAGCGCAACTGCACCAGAACGTCCGTGCCTCCGGCCAAAAAGCGGGTGACCCCCGTTGCGTTTGCAGCCAGAGCCGACGCCTCGGCAAAACTGGCGGGGCTGTGATAATCCATGAAAATACCTCGCACCTGTTGATCAGGATTCACTAGGGTTCGCTGGGGACGTTAGTGCAGCCGTGCCGTAACGTCCATGGCCAGAGCGACCAATTTTTGCGTTTCAGAATTTCGTTTCCCAACCTTGGCTCAGAGGTCGATCTCGATCACACCATCCGGCTGTGCCGCCCGGCTTTGACATAGGATGATAGCGCTCTCACGTTGTTTTTTGGACAAAACGAAATCGCGGTGTTCGACCTCACCCGAAATCACGCCGCATTTACAAACTCCACAGATGCCATCGGCGCATTTCACATCGACGTGAATGCCAGCCTCGTTCATCACCTGCGCGGCGTCTTTGTCGGCGGGTACAGTCAGATCGCGGCCCGATTTTGCCAGCCGTAGGGTGAAGGCGTGATTCTCATAGTCCGGCTGTTCCGGAACCGAGAAATACTCCAGATGCCGCGCCTCGTCGGGATATCCCTGACGTTCAGCTGCTTGCATAACTCCGTCCATAAAGCGATCAGGACCGCAGGTATAGACATGCCATCCATCCTGATACCCCTGCAGGATTACATCCAAATCGGCCCGTGTGCCTTCGTCCGAGAAATGATAGTGCACGTGATCCGCCCAAGGCATCGCTGCCAGATCCTTCAGATACCCGGCCCCGGCACGGGTACTGGCGGAATAGTGAAGCTCGAACGGTTTGCCCAAGGCATGCAGACGGTGGGCAAAAGCGATCATCGGAGTGATGCCGATCCCGCCGCCCATCAAGAAGGTCTTCGTTGCGCCCTCGTCCAGTTCGAAATGGTTGATGGGTTTCGAGATGAAAACTTTCCGCCCCTCGTTGAAAATGCGGTGCAGCAGAGCTGAGCCACCGCGTCCCTCATCCTCGCGCAATACACCGATCTGATAGGTGGCGCGGTCGGACGGGTCGCCAGACATAGAGTATTGCCGCAGGAATTCCGGCGCGACCAGCACGTCCAGATGCGCGCCCGCCGTCCATTCGGGCAGTGGTGAGCCGTCCAGCGTCGAGAATTCGTACTTGGTCACATCCGCAGTCATCTTGTCGACCTTGGTCAGTGCGACGCGCATAACCGGGGCATCGCCCGCGATGGTATAGCGGTGGATCACCGACAGATCGCCCGCCGCCTTGCGCGCCTTGTATTCCTCGGCCGTGACCATGGCCTCATAGGCTGCGATCCCAGCCTCGCGGTCCATGGCGAACGGATAGGGCCAGGGATGCGGGGCCAGATAGGCGGGGTAGACGGCCAGAGTCTGATCTTCGTATTTCAGGTCTAGGTCGGTTTGCAGATCGCGCCGGTTCAGCGGGTGGTCGGTCGGGCGATAGGCGCCGTCCGGTTGCAGCTCCAGATCCCACCACCATTTCTTGACGTCGTTCAGCCCGCCATTGCCCACGGCATCATCCAACCGCGCCAACGCGGGAGCGGCCTTGGGAATATTCATCGCGGCCCAGCGGAAGGGGCGTTCCTTGAAGATGCCCTCAAGGTTCCAAGGGCAGGTCTTCATACACCGCCCGCACATCGCCCCACCCGGCGTGGTCACCCGGTAGGTGGCGCATTTTTGGCTGTCAGACTTCCAGATCTCATAGCCGTTGAACATCAGTTTCGGCCCGGCCGTGATCGCACCCGAGGGGCATTCGCGCGCGCATTTGTTGCAGCTTTCGCAGAAGGTTTGCAGACCGAAATCGATCGGCTTGTCATGCGCCATCGGCATATCGGTCGTCACTGCGCCGGATTTCAGACGCGGGCCCAGATAGGGGTTCAGGATCACCTCTCCGATGCGACTGACCTCGCCCAGCCCAGACAGCAACAGCAGTGGCGGCTGCAGCACCTCGCCATCCATCACCGTATGCGCGCGGGCTTTGTAGCCGAGGTTACGGATCTGCTGCGCGATCACTCCACCCAGAAGCGAGAACCGCAGATAGGCGCGCATCGACTGCGCCACGCTGATCCAGTCGTCACCGCTGGCACCCTCCATCGTCTCATAACCCTGGTCGATGATCATGCTGATGGCCTGGTCGTGGGGAGGTGTGATCTCCTCGCCCGTTGCATCGTGCGAGTACCACGCCCAGTCCGGGCACCGGCTGAGGCCCACCGCATCGACCCCCAGAAAATACGTGGCCGCCTTGATATTCGCGGCATTGCGTGCGGCATCGGTGGGTGGCGGAGTGTCCGCGCTTTCCCCATCCTGCAACAGCACAAACGCGCCCAGCGCGCGGCGTTGCGCGGTACTGGGCGCGGCCTTGCGTACATAATACCCGCCCTTGGCCCCGTCTTGCAGATGCTTGCCCATATCCCCGAACTGCGCGCGGGCAAACATGTCAGCGCGCTTGGGGACGCGGGCCACGTTTTCCTCATCAATATAGGTGGTGGGCGCATCAACCCGGCTCAGGGTCTCAAACGGATGCGCCCCGTCCACATAGCGCCGTTTGGCGTAAGGATCGCGGTTCAGCGCGTTCTTGGCAAAGCCCGCGCCCAGCCACCATGCAGGGCCCTGAGTGCGAAACCACGGCTGCTGAGGCATGGGCCGCAAGGGTTGATCGTAGCCGATCTCCATCTCGGTCGTGACCGCAGCCAGTCCGAACCGCTTTCCCAGCCACGGCGCGACCAGCTCTCCGTCTTCGACCGAACACAGCCCCGCTGCAACCGCCAACTTGCCCAGATCAACCTCGGAGGACATCACCGTATGCGCCCGTGCGTCAAAGCCCAGAATGCGGATGTAGTTGGCGATGACCACCGCATTCTCGGTCGCTAGCAGACAGGCGCGGTGATCCTGCGCATTCATGATCCACTCCGCGCCGGGCTCGTTGGGGTCCGGGTCGCGGTTGTGTTCGTACAGAAAGACAATCGCGTGGCGATGGGTGTCCATGGGGCGCGGTTTGGCTTCCATGCTTTCTTTGAGATCGGCCATGATCAGGTCGATGCCTGAGGCCAGCGTCTTGGTCTGCCGTGTCTTCAGCGCATGGGCCAGACGGTCAATATCGGGGTTGCGGCGGGGTTCGGTCAGCAATGCCTCGCGCAGCAGAGGCCCACAACCCATCATTGAGGCATCATTGAAATAGCCGAACGCTTTTAGATGGTTGGCACGATCGGTCAAGTCAGAAGGCGCCTCGGAGACCACAGGATTCACGAACCCATCGCGGATCGTGTCCAGCATCGCCTGAAACTCCCCCATCGCGTTGACGATGCTTTCCGGGCGCTCGGGGCGATGAAAGCTGAGCGACTGCATCGGCGGCACCGCCGACAAATCAGGCATCTCCGCTTGCCGCGCCAGCCGCTCTGACGGATAGCCGCCCATGTGAACGGGCCTGTTCTTGTCCGAGAAAAAGCGGATTGTCATCCTGCGCCTCCTGTTGGGTTCAGCTTTCCCTAATCCGCCATGGACCGCAAAACCATTCATGAATAATCATAGACAGTATGAGTAATATTGATTTTACCGATCTGGACGGCAAGGTCTTGCGTGTCTTTCTGACCATTCTCGAGGAAAGCTCGGTCTCGAAGGCGGCCGACCGGTTAGGTGTCACGCAATCGGCCATCAGCCATACGCTGGCTAAGCTGCGGCAGGTTCTGGGCGATCCGCTATTCGTACGTTCGGGCCAGGGCCTGACCCCGACCGAGCGCGCCCTGGCGCTGAAAGACCCGGTTCAGCGTGTTCTGGACGGGATGCGCGCCCTGACCGAAGACCGCCCCTTTGATCCGCAAGCCGAACAGATGCAGATTCAGATCGCCACCAACGACATGCCGCGCGAGTTGATCTTTCCCACTTTGCTACGGACCGCGCGATCTGAAAGCATTGGCCTGCATCTAGGGTTCATCCCTTCGGGTGTGCCGGACCCCGACCTACTACGCAGCGACCGATGCCAGTTGATGTTGACGCCGCTGCCGCCCGACGGGCCGGATATCTTTCAGAAACGCATCCTCAGCAGCCCGCTGATGATCTTCTATGACGCCGCACAGCGCAAACCGCCGGACAGTTGGGACGTCTATTGCAGCACCGAACATGTCGAGGTGCGGTTCGCCGATGGTCGAAGCTCGCGCGCGGTGATGCGCGGCGTGGATCAAAACCAGATCAGACCGCCCACCGTCACCCTGCCCCATTTCAACGCCATCCCGTCTTTTGTGAAAGGCAGCGACCTGATCTCGACCGACACCGCCCTGATGAAACGCGGGCCGTTGGCGGCGCTGGATTGCGCGCCGTTGCCTTTCACGTGTGAGGAGGTCTCGATCTACATGGTCTGGCACCAGAGATCGGCGAATGACCCGGCCCATCGCTGGCTGCGCGACCGGATCGAACGGATTGCCGCCACACTATGAAGGGGGCGGTTCAGAACCGGGCTTTGATAAGATGCGTCAGCGCCGCACCGGTCTCAAAATATGCGCGCCGCAGCCCGGTCCAGCTTTCGCGATATCCCTCAACTGCAGGGACGGGCAGAAGGGCGGGAGCATCGCGTAGCAAACTGTCGGCCATCTGGCGGCCAAAAACAGTCCCCGGCCCGATCCCGCGCCCTGAAAACCCGTGCGCCGCCAGCGCATTCGGGCCGATCCGCACGATTTTCGGGATGTGGTCCGAGGTCATTGCGATCCGCCCGTGCCAACCTTGCACCAACGGCTGGTCGGCCAGCTGCGGATAAAGCGCCGCTATCTTGCGTTTCGCCCACGCCTTATGGGCACTGCTTCCTGCATGACCAAGATCCCCCATCGCGCCGATGATGAACCGCCCGTCCTGATCCAGCCGGAAAGACGTCATGATCAACCCGGTATCCCACGCCCCTTCGCCCCCGCGCAGGATACTGGCGCGCAGGTTGTCCGACAAAGGGGCCGTGGCAAACTGAAAGTAATAAACCGGCACATAGGCGGGCGCGGTATCCGGCATGGCCCGGTGATAGGCATTCGTGGCCTGTATCAACGCCTTCGCCCGGACAGAGCCTTGGGCTGTTGTCAGGGTCCAGACATCGCCATCATGGGACAGAGAGAGAACCGGACTATGCGTAAAGACCTGCGCCCCGGCCTGAGTCGCGGCGCGAGCCAAGCCCCGCACATAGGCCAGAGGCTGAATCGTTCCCGCCCGCGGATCGAAAAGCGCCCCGTGAAAGGCTGCGCTGCCGGTGCGTTGCCCGGCCTGATCGGTGCTCAACAGCTCCACCGGCGCGCCTGCCGCCTTGAGCTGCGCATGGCGGTTTTCCAAGTCCCTGAACCCCGCCCCCGAATGCGCGCAATGCAGGGTGCCGTTGCGGACAGGCTCGCAATCGATCCCGTGCTGCGCGATCAGGTCGAACACATCCCCCGGTGCGGCGCCCAAGAGCTCGATTAGGCGATTGCCCGGCTCAGCCCCGAGATGCGTCCGGATCTCGTCCGGTGGCAGCCATAGCCCCGCATTGGCAAAGCCCACATTGCGACCCGACCCGCCATGCCCGATCTCCTGCGCCTCTAGCAGCGTCACCGACGCCCCCGATTGTGCCGCCGTCAAAGCCGCCGAACAGCCGGTATAGCCGCCGCCGATTACGACCAGATCGACCGTCAGATCGTCGGTCAGAGGGGTGCTGTCCACATGCTCGCGGCAGGTGTTCAGCCAGAGGGACTGGTCATGGTCGCTCACATCGGGCTCCTTGCGCATGCGCAGATCATCAGGGCTGCGTCAGCCGGTTGCAAGCGAACGCTGATCTTCTCGCCCCATAGCGATCAGAAAGGGCTGTGCGTCCTGCTGCGCCTGAAATGCCGCTTTGTCGGACATACCCTTCCAATCGGCCAGAACCAGCGACTGCGCCACCGCCCCACCCAGGGTTGCCCCTGGTCCGGTGACGATGAACAGATCGGGCGCAAACTCGCGCGCGGCAGTCTGGATGGCGCGGGTGAAATCATAGGTCTCGGTGACTTGATGCCCTAGGGTGTAGTCCCACAGCGCTTGGGTGTCCGTCGCCCCTGGCCACCAGATTTTTCCACGCCCATCGATCAGAGGGCGTTCGGGCGGGTCAAACATATCCGCAGACAAACGCGCCCGCCCTTCGGCGGCCACCGGCGCTTGTAGCGCAGTGTGAAACGCGGCGTGGTTTGCCAAGCGCATGGGAAAGCGATCCTGCACAGTTGGTTGCGCGTGTTCAAACGCGCTTAGGCCGGCCTCATTACCTGCCAGAACCAGCATACCGCCCAGATCAATCGACAATGCCAACTCGTGCCCGTCCAGAGCGTCAATCCGCACGACATCGGCCAACAGTTCAGCCTTGCGCTCGGCGTCGTTCGACCAATCCTCTCGGGCGAACGGATACACAAGCTGCCCGCCGATCAGGTGGTCCTGCATCAGCGTGCCCATGGTGTTCACCACGCGGAATCCGTTTTCTGGCGTGACCGCGCCGCCCGCCGCCAAAGCGATGTACCACCCCATCGAGTTTCCGGTGACGGCAACGACTTCGATATCAACCGCCAGCGACTGCGCATCGGCCAGCGAGGCTGCGTAAATCAAAGGCGACGCGATATCGCCACGAGAATACGTGCTGACCGTATACCGACCTGCACCATCCAAGGCCGTGACCCCTTCTTGCCCTGCCTCTGCGCGAATTGCGTCAAACTGGGCAAACAGCTGCATCCGGTCAGCATGATGGCGATGCAGATAGCCCAATTCGGGTTTGTTGTATGTCCCCCGACCGGGGCAGATCAGAACAGCGGTGCGGGTCATTGGCGACCTCCGGTCAGGTTTAATGCGGCGGCCACAATCCCGTCTTTCGACGGCAAGGGCGCAGCATAGGCGGGGCCGGTTGCTATGAAACTGTCGTCGGCGACAACACGGGCGATTGGAGTGGCCGGACTTTCTTCGACGAAGAAAGTCATCAGCGCCTCGGACTGGCTGCCGGTGCGGCGGCATTCGTCGACGATCAGCACATGTGCGCAGCCCTCGGTGGCCTCGTACAACGCCTGAACAGGCAGTGGCGCCAGCCAGCGCAGGTCGATGATCCGCACGTTCAACCCCGCCGCCTGCAGTTCGGGCAGCGCCTGTTTCGACAGGTAATGCCCGTTGCCATAGGTCACGATGGCCAGATCGGTACCGTCGCCATGCACCCCCACTTCACCCAGCGCAATCCGTTGATCCGGTGCGGGATAGGTCGTCATCCACCTCCCGTCCTGCGCCCCATTCAGGTCACGCATGGGATAGAGCGCAATGGGTTCCAGAAACACCACCACCCGCTGTTCTTCGCGCGCCAGGCGGACGCATTCGCGCAGCATCTGCGCAGCATCCTCGCCGGTCGAGGGGCAGGCAATGATCACCCCCGGAATATCGCGCAGCACGGCCAGCGAGTTGTCATTGTGGAAATGCCCGCCGAACCCTTTCTGATAGCCCAGCCCGGCGATCCGCACGACCATCGGGTTGGTGAATTGCCCGTTCGAGAAAAACGGCAGCGTTGCGGCCTCACCCCTGATCTGATCCTCGGCATTGTGCAGATAGGCGAGGAACTGAATTTCGGGGATCGGCACAAACCCGTTATGCCCCATGCCAATCGCGAGGCCCAAAATCGACTGCTCATCCAGCAGCGTGTCGATCACCCGATCCGGCCCGAACCTCTGTTGCAACTTTTGCGTGACGCCATAGACGCCCCCTTTACGGCCCACATCCTCGCCCATGCAGACGACTTCGCCATGTTCCAGCATCAGATCGGTCAGCGCCCAGTTGATCAGGCGGCTCATGGGCTGAGGGTCATTCATCGTCCGCATATCGCCACCAAACGCCTCAGCGCGCGCCTTGGCGCTGGGTCCGTTGGTGGGTTTGCAGTCGCGCTTGGGCGGGATCAGGCTGGCCATCACCTCGGCGGCGGTGCCCAAATGCGGGCGCGTGGTGGTCTCGGCAGCGATGCGATCAGTGCGGGCGCAGGTGTCCTGATATATCTCCAGCGCCTGATCCGGCGACAGTGCCCCGGCCTGATCCAAAAGGCGCACAGAATGCAGCAAAGGGTCATTTGCCTCATCCGCTTCGACCTCGGATTTGGGCATATAGGTGGTCGGTACGTCAGCACCGGCATGACCGTAAAGACGTACGGTTTTCAGGTGCAGGAATGCGGGTTTGCGGCGGGTGCGCACATAGTCGGCGGCCTCTTGCGCGACGGCATAGGTCTCGTAGATATCCAGCCCGTTGGCCTGAAAATACCGAATGCCGGGGCGATGCTCCATCGACGTCTGTATCCAGCCCTTTGGCGTTTTGACCGAGATGCCGATTCCATTGTCCTCACACACAAACAATAAGGGCAGCGGCGTCGCTTGCACGCTGGTCCAGCCCGCCGTATTGATCGCCCCCTGTGCGGTCGAGTGGTTGGCCGAGGCATCTCCGAAAGAACACATCGCAATGCCATCCTCGGGCAGTTCACGATGCTCGGGGTCATGCCGCCGCGCCGCGCCCAGCGAATAGGCCGCGCCCACCGCCTTGGGCAGATGGCTGGCAATGGTCGAGGTCTGCGGCGGGATGGTCAGCGCCTTGGACCCCAACACCTTGTGCCGTCCGCCCGACGTGGGGTCTTCGGAAGAACAGGCAAAACTCAGCAGCATGTCCCAGGCGATCTGCTGGCCCGGTACCTGCTCTGCGCGGGCGATCTGAAACGCGGCATCGCGGTAATGAAGAAAGGCGATATCCGTGGGGCGAAGAGCATGGGCCACGGCCGCCATCCCCTCGTGCCCGGATGAGCCGATCGTGTAGAACCCCTGCCCCGCCTTCTGCATGGCGCGGCTGGTGCGGTCCAGCGCGCGACTCAGCACTTGCGAGCGGAACAGTGATACGGCATCGGCATCGCTCAGACCGGACCGGGGCGCGTTGCCTGCGGGAAAATCGCGCGCGGTGACGCGTTTGAGGAAGTTCTCATGCACGATCTGAGCGCGATCCATCTGCGCCTCCGTCCTTTTGTTGTCGGATCATGGGCGCTGCCGTGCCCTGTGATCCCGGTGGTGGCCTACGAACGGCCAGGTCTTCTGTTACAGCAATAATCGCGCCCACGATTGGCGGGCAAGACCTCTGCCGGATCAGCGCCGCCGAAGACCGAGTTAAAACGCATCAATCTATCAGGCTGGTGCAATCGAAATGCCAGTGATAATCCATCCGAAAGGTATGAGGAATAATCATATGATCGCCCCCCGACGTTTCCTGCCCTCCATCCCGTCCCTGCTGGCGCTCGAAGCTGTAGACCGCCTTGGCAGCGCCTCTGCGGCGGCCGAAGAACTCTCACTGACACAAAGCGCAATCAGTCGCCAACTCAAAACAATGGAGGAACAACTGGGCGTCGATCTGATCCAGCGCAGCCAGATGCGCCTCTACCTGACCCCGGCAGCCAAAGAATATGTTCAGGTCGCGCGTACTGTGCTGCATCAACTGGCACAGGCTTCGGTCAAGTTGAAAGCAAACCCCAAGGGCGGGTCGCTGAACCTGTCGATCCTGCCCGCCTTCGGCATGCACTGGCTGGCCCCCCGCCTTCAGGATTTTGCACGCCGCCATCCCGAGGTAACGGTGAACCTCAACACACGGCTCCGACCTTTTGATTTCGAGGTCGAGCATTTCGATGCCGCCATCCATTTTGGACAACGGGATTGGATGGGCGTCAATTACTTGCCGATCATGCGCGAAGATGTCGTGCCGGTCTGTGCCCCCTCGATTCTGCCAGAGCGGGCGGATCATATCGACTGGCTACTCAGCGCACCTTTGCTGCATCTCGAAACCCGCCCGGATGCGTGGGAGAGATGGTTTGCGTTTCAGGGCAAAGAGGTGTCTGGGCTTGGCGGAATGCTGTTCGACCAGTTTTCGACCATGGGGCAGGCAACCGTTCACGGGTTGGGTGTGGCTCTGCTGCCGAGTTACCTTGTGGAAGATGACCTGCGCTCAGGGCGTCTTGTTGCCGCTTGGCGCGGTCCGGGCGTCAGTCTGGGGGATTTCTACTTGGTCTGGCCCCAATCCAGGGCCGAATCCGAGCCGTTGAAATCCTTTGTTGAATGGCTACGCGGACAGGTCGGGTAACCCAAACCTTAAACCAGCACGCGTAACAACAGTAGCAAACTGCGCGGCCTTCGGCCTTGCGTCCTGCGGACGGCAGGGGGCCGGGCAGGCGTGGGCTGAGCCCGCGCCTGCCCGGCCCAACGGGACGAGATGTTTCGCCAGAAACGTCGACGACGGGCGAGAGCGCCCTGTCGTTCTTATTTGTCCAGCGAGCGGGCGATGAGTTCTTTCATGATCTCATTGGTGCCGCCATAGATGGTCTGTACCCGCGCATCCGCGTAAAGCCGCGCAATCGGGTATTCCATCATGAATCCATAACCTCCAAACAGCTGGAGGCATTCACCCATGATTTCATTCTGAATTTCGCTACCCCAGTATTTCGCCATCGACGCAGTGGCCGCATCCAACTTCCCGGCCTGCAAACGCGCGATGCAGTCGTTGACAAAACTGCGCAGCACTTCGGCCTTGGTTTTACACTCGGCCAGTTTGAAGCGTGTATTCTGGAAATCCATCACCCGCTGACCAAAAGCCTTGCGTTCCTGCGTATAACGTACCGTCTCCGCCAGCGCGAAGTCGATGGCCCCCAAGGCACCTATCGCGATCGTCAAACGCTCCCATGGGAGCTGCCTCATCATCTGATAGAACCCCTGCCCTTCTTCAGGGCCGATCAGATTGGTCATCGGCACTTTGACATCTTCAAAGAACAGCTCGGCCGTGTCATTGGCCTTCATACCCAACTTCTTAAGGTTGCGCCCTTTGCGAAACCCCTCGGCCCCTTCGGTTTCTACAGCGATCAGCGAAACGCCCTTCGCACCCAATGTTTTGTCCGTCTTCGAGGCCACCAAAACCAGATCCGCCGACTGCCCGTTGGTGATGAAAATCTTGGACCCGTTCAGCCGATAGGAATTGCCATCCTTGTCAGCGGTCGTGCGGATGGACTGAACATCCGAGCCGGTACCCGGTTCCGTCATCGCCAACGCCCCGACCATTTCGCCCGAGGCCAGTTTAGGCAGCCATTTCTGCTTTTGATCCTCGCTGCCATAGGCAGAGATATAGTGAATGACGATGGATTGGATCGCAAAACCCCATCCGCTATCCCCGCGCGCGGCCTGTGCGTACATCGTCACCGCATCAAAACCGATACCGCCCCCGACGCCGCCATGTTCTTCGGCGATGGCACCGGCCATAAGCCCCATGTCACCGGCCTTGTGCCAGAAAGCCCGGTCAACAGCGCCCTGATCGTTCCAAGCCTCAATATTCGGCACAAGCTCGTCATCCATGAAGCGGTTCGCCATCTCGGCAAACATCTGGTGTTCATCAGTGACCCAGCTGGCGGTCGGAGAAAAAAGCGACATTGGAGGTCCTCTCGGTTTTCTTTCTCAGGAGCCTAGCCTTGCTTTTGCAGCATTCCAATGTGTTGAGCCCGTCCCTACGCAACGTCTTTTGCGCGGGCGGCGCCTAAACGGCCAGCGCATTGCCCAGCAGAGCCTTCGCTGCCGCCTTGGCATCCCGAGCAGGGTCGCAGCTTTTCAACAGAACAGCGGACACGATGGCACCTTCTTTCAGGATCAATATCTGACATCCCAGCTTTTCAGGATCAGCCGCCCCGGCGGCGCGGGCCAAATCGGTGAAATACTCCAACAACAGGCGCTTGTGCTCGGCCGCCTGAACGTGGATCGGGTGATCCTTATCCTGATATTCAGCCCCTGCCTTGATGAACATGCAGCCGCGATATCCGTCTTCCTGAAACCATTCAGCCAGCGCATCGAAACTGGCCAAAAGCTTTTGCGCCGGCGTTTGGCCCAGCGCGTCGATCCGCTGATAAAACCAGGTGCGAAAGTTCTCGTCCCTCAGCTGCAGGGCCGCGACGATCAACTCTTCCTTGGTCCGGAAGTGTTTGTACATCGAGGTTTTTGAGACGCCCGTTTCCGCCACCAGCTTGTCCATACCGGTGGCGTGAAACCCGTCCCTGTAAAAGACCTGCAGCGCATTGCGGACAAGTTCGTCGCGTTTGTTGGGGCGCATGATTCGGCTCCTGAGTGTACTGATCAGTACATAATTGTAGCCGCGTCCCGCGACAAGGTTACACGAAATCCAACGTCAACAGCCCTGAAAAGAAGCCGATTTAGCGTCGGTCGCAAAGTTTTTTCACTTTGAGACTTGCAAAAGTTTACCGATCAGTACACATTCTCTTCAAGATGTACCGATCAGTAAACTAAGGAGCTTGACAATGAAACGCCGCACCAGCCCGTTTTCCCCTCAGTACGTCCCGTTCCTGTTAACACTTGCGATGCTTGCCGCCGCGCTGACCTGAAAGATCAAGACATGAGCCGACCCCCTCTGCCCCCCTTCACCCTGGAAACTGCCACACAAAAAGTGCGCATGGCTGAAAATGGCTGGAACAGCCGCGACCCCGATCTGGTAACGCCCGCTTATACCGAGGACAGCCAATGGCGAAACCGCGCTGAATTCCTATCGGGACACGTAGACATCCATGCCTTCCTGACCCGCAAATGGAACAAAGAACTGGACTACCGTCTCATCAAGGAACTCTGGGCCTTTTCCGGCAACCGGATTGCTGTGCGCTATGCGTATGAATGGCACGACGACAGCGGCCAATGGTTCCGGTCTTACGGCAATGAGAATTGGGAATTTGCCGAAGATGGCCGGATGGCCAAGCGCCATGCCTCGCTGAACGACCTGCCGATTGCCGAGGAAGACCGGTTGTTCCGCTGGCCTCAAGGCCCACGGCCCGAAGATCACCCCGGCCTGTCTGATCTGGGCCTGTAGAAAGGATCGCTCATGCCCCGCGCCTTTTCCGAATTGACCTTCACCCCGGCGGTTCTGGCCCATCAGGAACGGATGGGATCAGCAAGGACCTATGCCAAGTTCATCGAAGACGGGCCGCAGCAAGGGCACCAGATTGGTCCGGCAGAAAAAGCCTTTATCGAGGCGCGGGACGGGTTCTATCAATCCACCGTTTCCGAGACCGGCTGGCCCTATGTTCAGTATCGCGGTGGGCCGATTGGGTTTCTGCGCGTGCTGGGGCCCACCACCATCGGGTACGCTGATTTTTCGGGCAACAAGCAATATATCTCGCGCGGGAATCTGGACGGGAATGACCGGGTTGCCATGATCTTGATGGACTACGCCAACCAACGCCGGTTGAAAATACTGGGTCGCGCAGAGTTCACCGAGGGCGAAGCCGCCGCCGCCAGCCTCTATCCCGATGGGGCCGAAGCACCAGCCGAACGCGCCGCGATCATCCGGGTGGAGGGGCTGGACTGGAACTGCCCCCGCCACATCACGCCGCGCTTCACCGAGGCCGAATTGCGCCCGCATTTGAATACACTTGGTCAGCAACTGGCGCAGCTTCAGGCCGAGAACGAAAAGTTAAGGCAAGAGCTGGCACAAAGATCTTGAACCGACCCGTAAGGTCTCAGTGAGTTTAGGAATGGAAAAACTGTCAATGCTACGCACGACACTCAACCTCACCGGCCTGTGCCTTTTGGGCCTGCTGGCTTGCGTATCGGTCCTGATGCTGGGCTTTTTTGCCTCGCCCGAAGCGGTGCGCGCAGCGCCGCCTGCGCAGTATAACTCTCTGTTGTTGCAAGCCTTGCCCCAGCGCTGAGCCACAATGCATGGCGGGTATGCGGCATAAACCCTTGACCTTCCCGTGACTGGAACCCCCACTTAGAGGGCAACAGCAGATCAGGATGAGTCGGATGACCACCGCACATGAAACCCGGTTGAACATCACAGGAATGGGCTGCGCATCCTGCGTGGGGCGCGTGGAAGCGGCCTTGCAAGGCGTCGCGGGCGTGTCCGAGGCAACGGTGAATTTCGCGGCCGCGACGGCGCAGGTCGCGTACGACGGCCCCCTCAGCGATGTAACGCAAGCGCTGCAGGCTGCGGGGTATCCGGCTGCAATAGCCGATGTCACGATGAAAATCGACCAGATGAGCTGCGCCTCTTGTGTGAACCGGGTCGAGCGTGTGTTGCGCGCCGACCCCGCCGTGATCGCAGCGGATGTGAACTTGGCCACCGAAAGCGCAACGATCCGCTATGTAGAGGGCGCGACAGACCCTGCCTCGCTTGCAAAACTGGCGGGCGATGCAGGGTATCCGGCGCATATCGCCCAGACGGACGAGACCTCCGCCGACAAGGCACATGAGGCCACGGCACTGACCCGCACGACTTTGATCGCGGCAGCGCTGGCCTTGCCCGTATTTGTCCTTGAAATGGGCGGACACATGATCCCCGCCTTTCATCATTGGGTACATCAGACCATAGGATTGCAGGCCAGCCACCTGATCCAATTCGCCCTGACCTCGGCCTTGTTGGTCGGACCGGGCCGGGTGTTTTACGTCAAGGGTATTCCGTCGCTGCTGCGGCGCGCACCGGATATGAATGCGCTGGTTGCAATGGGTACGGGCGCGGCGTATCTGTACTCGGTCATCGCCACTTTCGCGCCGGGCCTCTTACCGCAAGGCAGCGCGAATGTGTATTTCGAGGCTGCCTCGGTCATCGTTGTCCTCATCCTTCTGGGCCGCGCGATGGAGGCGCGGGCCAAAGGCCGCACCGGCGCTGCGATCCGCAAGCTGGTAGGCCTGCAGCCAAAAACCGCGCGCGTCGAACAGGGCAACACCACCGTGGACCGCCCGATTTCCCAGATCAACGTCGGCGACGTCCTGCAAATCCGCCCAGGCGAGCGGGTTCCGGTAGATGCCGTGGTGCTGGGCGGCACGTCCTATGTCGATGAAAGCATGATCAGCGGCGAGCCCGTTCCGGTTGGTAAAGCCCCCGACGATCAGGTGGTGGGCGGCACGGTAAACGGCACCGGAGCACTGCGCGTGCGTGCGGCGCGGGTCGGGGCCGATACGGTTCTGGCGCAGGTGATCCGGATGGTTGAACAGGCGCAGGGGGCCAAGCTGCCAATTCAGGGGCTGGTCGACAAGATCACCGCGTGGTTTGTGCCTGCGGTGCTGGCTGTTGCACTGTTGACCATTGCGATCTGGCTGATCTTCGGACCAGCACCTGCCCTGCCGATGGCGCTGGTCACGGGGGTTTCGGTCCTGATCATTGCCTGCCCCTGCGCGATGGGTCTGGCGACGCCAACTTCGATCATGGTCGGCACCGGGCGCGCGGCTGAGTTGGGTGTTCTGTTCCGCAAAGGCGACGCGCTGCAACAGTTGCAACAGGCCAAAGTTGTGGCCTTGGACAAGACCGGTACTCTCACTATGGGCCGGCCCGAGCTGGAAAGTATCACCACCGTCAACGGGTTCGATCGCGACGACGTGTTGCGCCAGGCCGCTGCGGTGGAATCGCGGTCCGAGCACCCCGTCGCCACCGCCATCACGCGCGCCGGACCTGCGGACTTGCCGCAGCCAACAGGATTCACATCGCAGACCGGGCTGGGCGTCCGGGCCGTAGTTGAAGGGCGCGAGGTGGTGATCGGTTCCCCCCGGCTGATGGACCGAAACGGCGTGGATCTGTCGGGCCTGACGTCCGAGGCAGATCAGCGCGCCGCCGCAGGGGCCACGCCTTTGTTTGTGGCGATTGACGGTCAGGCTGCGGCTTTGCTGACGGTGTCGGACCCGGTCAAACCCGGCACGATTGAGGCTCTGGACAGGCTGCACGCGATGGGCCTGACACTTGCCATGGTCACGGGGGACAACGCCCGCACAGCGCAGGCGCTGGCCGACAAGCTGGGCATCGACCACGTGACCGCCGAGGTGCTGCCCGATGGCAAGTTGCAGGCGATCAATACTCTACGCGACCAATTTGGCGCGCTGGCCTTTGTGGGCGATGGCATCAACGACGCCCCTGCGCTGGCCGCTTCCGACACCGGCGTGGCGATTGGAACCGGCACGGATGTGGCGATTGAAACCGCCGATGTCGTGCTGATGTCCGGCGATCTGCGCGGTGTGGCCAATGCCGTTGAGATCAGCCGCCGGACGATGCGCAACATCCGTCAGAACCTGGGTTGGGCCTTCGGGTACAACACCCTTTTGATCCCGGTGGCGGCGGGCGCTTTGTATCCCCTTGGCGGACCGCTACTGTCCCCGGCTTTGGCAGCAGGAGCGATGGCCTTGTCCAGCGTCTTTGTCGTCACCAACGCCCTGCGCTTGCGACGGGTGCGGGCCAGCCTGCCCGAACGGGACATGAAACACCAAACTCAGGCGGTGGCCTCATGAATATCGGAGACGTGTCGACCCAGACGGGCCTGCCCGCCAAAACGATCCGGTACTATGAAGACATCGGGCTAGTCAAACCGCTGCGGGACGACAACGGGTATCGGGTATTTCGCAGCCAGGACGTGCACAAGCTGAACTTTCTGGGCCGCGCTCGCGCCTTGGGGTTCACCATCGAAGACTGCCGGACCCTGATGGCTTTGTACGAAGACGAAACCCGCGCCAGCGCGGATGTGAAAAAAGTGGCCCGCGCACATCTGGCGCAGATCGAGGCCAAAATCGCCGATCTGAATGCCATGCGGGATACACTAGGCCATCTGGTAGAGGCCTGTGCCGGGGACGACCGACCAGATTGTCCGATCCTGCAAGATTTGGGCGGCAAACCTTAGCGCAGGGTTGCCCTTTTCGCGCAGCTTTGCTTTGTCTCTGCTAAACATTCCGATCTGCTGCGCTAGGTGGGTATCGGACAGCAGAGAGGATCTCCACATGGCAAAAGTCGCGTTTTTGGGTTTAGGTGTAATGGGCTATCCGATGGCCGGCCATTTGCAAGCCGCCGGTCACGACGTCACCGTTTATAATCGCACCACAGCCAAAGCTGAGGCTTGGGTCGCCCAGCATGGTGGCTCGATGGCGGCGACACCACGCGAAGCCGCTGAGGCGGCAGCCTTTGTCATGGCCTGCGTCGGCAATGACGACGATCTGCGCATGGTCTGCAATGGCCCGGACGGCGCGTTTCACGGTATGTCCGAAGGGTCGATATTTGTTGATCACACAACCGTATCCGCCAAAGTCACGCGTGAGCTTTACGAGGCCGGAAAAGCCGCAGGTATTGCGTTTGTTGATGCTCCGATCTCAGGCGGTCAGGCGGGGGCTGAGAATGGGGTCTTGTCAATCATGTGCGGCGCAGATCAGGCGGCTTATGATGCGGCAGAACCGGTGATGCAGGTCTATTCCAAAATCTGTCGCCGTATCGGCGAAAGCGGCGCAGGTCAGATGACCAAGATGTGCAACCAGATTGCCATTGCCGGATTGGTGCAAGGTCTGAGCGAGGCGCTGCATTTCGCGGAAAAGGCCGGGTTGGACGGGCGATCGGTTGTTGAAGTGATCAGCCAGGGGGCGGCCGGCAGCTGGCAGATGGCCAATCGCTATGAGACGATGCTGGACGATCATTTCGACCATGGTTTTGCTGTCGACTGGATGCGCAAGGATTTGGGGATTTGCCTTGATACCGCGGATGAGACCGGAGCCTCGCTGCCGGTGACAGCCTTGGTCGATCAGTTCTACAAGGATGTGCAGAAACTGGGCGGGGGACGGTGGGATACGTCCTCGCTGATCAAGCGGTTGCGCGCTTTGGGGTGATAGGGAAAGGGGGGCGGTCTGCCCCCCATCGCGCCGGGGCGCGATTCCCCCCAAGGATATTTTTGGCCAGATGAAGAGGATCCCGTTTTGCGCGGGTCAGGGTTTGGAATGGACGATATAACTGTGTTCTGGGCGGCCGCGTTGCGGACGCAATGGGGATTGGACGCCAAGCTGACCCGGCTGGATGGCGAATATGATCTGAACTTCTTGGCGCGGGCGACCAATGGGCAGGATTATGTTCTGAAGGTTATGCGGCCAGGATGCGAGGCCGGGCTGGTGGACTTGCAGATCAAGGCGTTGGAGCATCTGGCCTCGGAAGCGCCCGGACTCCCGTTTCCCAAGGTGCTTAGCGATTTGAATGGGAGGCTATTGCCCCAGATTACGGATCAGGACGAAAACCCCCGGCTGGTGTGGCTGCTCGAATGTTTGCCGGGTTCGTGTTACGCCAACGCCGCGCCTAAATCCGAGGAATTGATCCTGAAACTGGGCCGAGTTCTGGGAGCGACCGACCGAGCGCTTGAGCGGTTCGATCACGAGGGTTTGCATCGCGCGGGTTTCAAATGGGACCTGATGCAAGCCAGTTGGATTGCGGATCATCTGGATACGATCAGTGACGCCGCGCGCCACTTGTTATTGTCCGACATTTGCGCAGAGTTCGACACTGTCCGGGAGACTTTGAACGACCTTCCGAGACAAGCCATCCACAACGATGCCAATGACTACAACATTTTGGTTGAGGGAGAATTAGGGCAGCGCCAATCTATCGCAGGCTTAATTGATCTTGGGGACATGTGCGCGGCACCCCGGATTTGTGATCTGGCGATCGCTGGTGCCTATATCGTTCTAGACCACCCACAGCCTGAGAGAGCGCTGGCCGCTTTGGTACGAGGGTATCATGCGGCCAATCGATTGCGGGCAGATGAGGTTGATCTGATCTGGCCGCTGTTGCGGATGCGGTTGGCGGTGTCGGTCGTAAACTCGACCTTGATGGCAATTGAGAACCCAAATGATCCCTATGTGACAATTAGCCAGGCCCCTGCCTGGCGGTTTCTGGAAAATGATACGGTCAATGGCGGCTTGATGGGCGCGCGGTTGCGCGTGGCCTGCGGGTTGCCTGTGACCGATGGGGCCGAACGGGTCCACGCTTACCTAACCGAACATCGAGGGCAGTTCGCCCCGATTTTCGGACAGGATCTGAGTGACGTGCCGATGGGGTCGCTGTCGGTTGAAAACTGCGTCTGGCCGCAAAACCCGTTCCACATGCCCTTGGCCGAGGCCGCGCGCGTAGGTGAGGAATATGGCGAAGGCCTGTGGCTGGGCTACTATAACGAGCCGCGCCTGATCTATGCCGAACCCGGGTTCCGCAAGGGGCCATGGAAGGCCTCTGACCGGCGCACGGTGCATTTGGCCGTAGACGTCTTTGCCCCGGCGGCTACCGTGTTGCATGCTCCGGTCAGCGGGCGGGTTGAGGCGGTCGAGAACCGCGATACTCATCTGGACTATGGCGGCGTGGTGATCCTGCATCATGAAACGCCCGAAGGGGATGCGTTCTATACGCTGTATGGTCATCTCGACCCCGAGGTATGTGATCGACTGAAGCCCGGTGATCCGGTGGCGCAGGGCGCAGCGTTCGCGCGGTTGGGGGATGCCAAGCAGAACGGCAGCTGGGCCCCACACGTTCATTTTCAACTGGCAATGACCACCGACGGGATGCAAAGCGACTGGCCCGGCGTGGGCGACCCGGATGAGATGGAGCTGTGGCACGCGGTTTGCCCCAACCCGGCGGCGCTGCTGAACCTGCCCGATGACAAGGTGTTTTATCAGCCGACCGACAAACACGCGATTCTGCAGGGGCGGCGCGACCACTTTGGAGGCAATCTGAGCCTGACCTATGACGACCCAGTCATGCTGGTGCGCGGTTGGAAGCACCACCTATTCGATGAATGGGGTCGCCCCTATCTGGACGCCTATAACAACGTCCCCCATGTAGGCCACGCGCATCCACGCATTCAAGCGGTGGCGTCTGATCAGTTGCGGCGCATGAACTCGAACACTCGCTATCTGCACCCGGCGCAGACCGAATTTGCCGATAAGGTGCTGTCGAAATTGCCTGATCACCTTGAAGTCTGTTTCTTTGTGAACTCCGGCACCGAGGCGAACGAACTGGCCCTGCGGCTGGCCCGCGCACATACCGGGGCCAAAGGGATCGTGACACCCGATCACGGCTATCATGGCAATACGAATGCGGCGGTTGCGATCTCGGCCTATAAGTTCAACAAGCCTGGTGGCGTGGGTCAGGCGGATTGGGTCGAACTGGTTGAAGTGGCCAACGACTATCGTGGATCGTTCAAGCGCGACGATCCCGACCGCGCCACAAAATTCGCGAATTTTGTGGACCCTGCGATTGCCGCTTTGCAGGACAAGGGCCACGGCATCGCCGGTTTCATCGCCGAGACCTTCCCCTCGGTCGGGGGTCAGATCATCCCTCCCAAAGGATATCTGCCCGCAGTCTACGAAAAAATCCGCGCCGCCGGAGGGGTGTGTATCGCCGATGAGGTGCAGACCGGACTGGGGCGTCTGGGTGAGTACTACTTTGGCTTTGAGCACCAGGGCGCGCTACCCGATATCGTGGTGATGGGCAAACCGATCGGCAACGGGCACCCCTTGGGCGTGTTGGTCACGACCAGGGAAATCGCACAAAGCTTTGACAACGGGATCGAGTTCTTCTCGACCTTCGGCGGATCGACCTTGTCTTGCCGGATCGGGAAAGAGGTGCTGGACATCGTCGATGACGAGGGGCTGCAGGACAATGCCCGCGTGATGGGCGGACGGCTGATGGACGGGTTGCGCAGGATCGAGGCCGATTTCGGTTGTGTCGGCGATGTGCGGGGCATGGGCCTGTTTCTGGGGGTCGAGTTGATCAACTCAGACGGCTCCGAGGGCACCGAGATCTGCAAATACGTCAAGAACCGGATGCGCGATCATCGCATTCTAATCGGCAGCGAAGGGCCCAAAGACAATATCCTCAAAATCCGACCGCCTCTGACAATCGAGGCCGAGGACGTTGACATGATTCTGTGGGCATTGGGGAATGTTTTGGCCGAGGTGGGCGACTATGCCCCTGCCCCAACATGTGATCATGATCACCACCATGCCGGCTGCGGGTGCTGCTGAACGATCAGACCGCTGGCCAGAAATGACCAGAGGTCTGGATCGGCATCGCTGTCAATGCAACGCGGCCGAGGGGGATAGATGCCCGGTTGAGGGCAGAGGTTGCGGCGCGGTCATCCGGCGCAGCGCCAGACCCAGCTCTTCGGACAAGGCGGTAAGTGCGGGGGCAAAGTCCGGCCGGACAATCAGTGTCGCCATCATCATCGCGTCCTCGCGCGCCCCTTCCGAGGCCGCAGCGATCATCTGCGCAAAACAGTTCTCATCCGCGCCAAGACAGGAACACCCAACCTGATGACGGATCAAAGGGCGTCGCCCGTGATGCGCACAGAGCGCACACAGTCGATCAATGGTCATCATTGCAACAGCTTCAGGTCCGGTGCCAAGGTCGACCCCGATCTTGCAGGCGATATCTTTGCGCGCCGTTGCGTCGCCCCAAAGCCGCAGGTACAGGACCGCGCTGGCCTCGATCGGGCTGAGATCGGACAGCTTTCCAACCGCCGCCCCTCCGCGTGATAACGAGGCGGTCATTTAGTCAGGATCAGCTTGCCCGCGCGTGTAATGCGCAGGGTGTAAAGCTGGTCGCCCAACGCGATATGAGCAAGGTTCCCGCCTTTGGTCAGCTCTTCGGCCTTGTGTGCCGGCAGCATCGATACGGGGTAGGATTGCGTCGGGTTCGGGTTCTGCACATTCATCAGGTCAACTCCAGAGGGTCACGGGCGAAAGGCCGATTTCTGTTCTCATTTTTTGGGATGGCTGACCCGATTCCGGGTTGGCTGTGTGTCTTGCTGGATAATCTGATTATTTTACTCAGGTATGTCAAGCGGCAATCTATACGCTGCAACCAAGAGTGTGGAATTGCGCTGAAATTGCGAAAAGGCTAGGTCTGACAGAACAATTTCAACGACCGAGGTTTCAATGACCGCAACGCTGATGTTCGACCTGGATGGTACGCTGATTGACAGCTTGCCCGATATCGCCGCAGCGGCGAACCGGATGCTGGGCGACGAAGGCAAACCCGCGCTGCCGCAGGAGATCATCCAGAAATTCGTGGGCAACGGCCTGCCGAAACTGGTTGAGCGTGTGATGGGCCACTGCGACATACCGCTAGACCGCCACAGCGAATTGGCCAAACGAACTCTGGACTACTACGGGGCGGCCTCCAGTGCGCAGACCGTTGTCTACCCGGGCGTACCGGAGGCTTTGGCCCAATTGCAGCAAATGGGCTGCGTACTTGGCATCTGCACCAACAAGCCCGAGGCCCCGGCTCGCCACATCCTGGACGCGCTAGGGCTGTCGCAATTTTTCAATACCGTTTTCGGCGGCGATACGCTGAACACCCGCAAACCCGACCCCGCCCATCTGCACGCCAGCTTTGACGCGATCCCTCAAACCGGTCCGCGCTTGTTCATCGGCGACAGCGAGGTCGATGCGGAAACAGCGCAACGCGCAAAGGTTCCATTCCTGCTATTCACGAAAGGCTATCGCAAATCATCGATTGACGAGATCCCCCACATGCTCAGCTATGACCAAGCGATAGAATTGCCGTCAGCGGTGAGGGCGTCGCTGACGATGTTGGAAGAAACAGCCTGACCCGAAAATGAAGGGCCGGCCGAGGGGGAAAGTAGCCAGCCCCTCATCCGGGGAAGTGGATTGTCCTCGGTATAACCTTGGATGAACTAGAGTTAACCGCCCGCGCCCTCCGAAGATATTGGGGGTTTCCCGTATTCGGCGAGACAGAGAATTTTCGTCGAAAATTCTTGTGCGTCAATTATGCGCCCGGATTGCACTTTCCTAACTGGCCACCAGAAAACATCGGATGCTGAGGGTCATATTCGACCTGCGCCCTTGGGGTAACATCGACGACTTCCAGCCTGTCATAAGGGTCGGTCGGGCTATCACGTCCCTGCACAACAAGTACGTCTTTGAAACACTGGTGATCCGCACCACGGTACCAGCTTGGCCCATTACCCAAACCGTCAAACTCGAAATCTTCGAGAGCTTCGACAACACCACATGGGTTGAAGGTTCCCGCCCGTTCGACTGCATCGGCATAAAGCAAAACCTGAGAATAGCCGGTCTGTGCCGCGATCGAAGGCGGGAAGCCATATGCTTCCTGAAAGGACGACACGAACGCCTTTGTCCCTTTATCCTGCAGCTGCCAGCTCCAATTCACCGAACCCAGCACGCCCTCGATAGTCGCACCCGCCTTCGCGGCCATGAGATCGGAAAGTACCGGGACGACAATCTTGAAATCCTTGCCATTCACGACCTTGTCCAACAAACCGAATTGCAACGCGCTGGCCAACGAATCCTCCAGGTTGGCACCATAGTGGTTCAGGATCAGAACATCCGCGCCCGAGTTCAGAATCGGCGCGATATATGTCGTGAATTCCGTCGATGTCAGAGGGGTTTTGACCCGATTGATTGTTTGCCATCCCAACGCTTCGGTCGAGGCAACAATCGCCTCTTCCTGGGACCAGCCCCAATTGTAGTCAGCACTCAGATGATAAGCACGGCGGTCCGTGCCCAGCTCAGCCCTCAAAACCGGAGCAAGGGCGGCACCCGTCATATAGGCATTGAAGTAATTGCGGAAACCATTGGCTTTCTTCTCCTTACCCGTGAGGTCATTTGCATGGGCCAGGCCAGCCATGAAGATCACGCCCGCGTCTTGGCATAAATTCTGAACCGCAATGGCCTCGCCCGACGTCGATCCGCCATTCAGCATCACTGCGCCATCGGAATTTATCATTGCCTTGGCAGAAGAATGCGCCTTGGACGCCTTGCCTTCTGAATCTGCCACGACAAGCGTGACTTTCTTGCCCAAAACACCATTCCCGGACAGAGCCCGCGAGGAAAAAGTATTCAGGCACCCGCCATCTCCTTGGCCATTAAGATGCTCGACGGCCAGTTTCTGTCCGCGCAACTGGTCATTGCCTTCCTCTGCGTAGGGTCCAGACAAAGTAGCGTTGAAGCCGAACGTAACCGTGCTTCCGTTTGGTGCATTCGTGAAAGCATCAGAGGACGAGGCGGGAAAGATCATAGGCAACGCAAGGCCGGTGCTCGCTACGACTCCACCGGTCAGCGTGTAGCGACGTGTGACAGATTTGTTACTCATCCACTCTTTCCATTCCCCGTGTCATGCCGTCAAACCTATCCAGTCACAGCCGAAACTGAGGGGCATCGCAGAGTTGTGCAAGAAAACAGTTTCAAAGCATCGAGCTGCCCTCGAAACACTCTCTCGTCAATGACAACACACCAGGTCAGCAGGGTTCTCTGACTGGAGCGCAGCTATCTCTCTATTTCCATTAAGAATATCAAGGTTTGTGCCAACTGCCTTTCGCTTTGAGAAACGACGCCACGGCAACCATTTTGTTCAAATTTTAACGCGAGAGCCGCCATATCTGGGCATAGAACGCATCTCTGATTGAGACTTCCAAAGACACATTTCGATACTTTACAACCGTTTGTCTCCGACTTACGACCAATAAGACACATGATTAGATGCACAGTCAGGATTTATGTATTGTTAATTTTCGGTTCATGTACAATTGGTAGGATTTTTGGACTATTGAAGAATCGGTTGAGGCGAAAATACAATTCGTGCCATTAGCCAGTAAGTTGTTTTAACCAGTGTGGAACGGTAACTCATGATTGGGGGGAAAGCTCATAGCGGTGCGTGGCTGCCAAACGCGCAACATGCCAGAGCGATCATCAATTTCATTCATTGGAGTCAGGGCGGTCTTGTATTGGACGCCGCGCTGAATGGTATTGCCGAAGCATTTGGCGCCGAATGCGCCGTAATCAGCCGTCTGTGGCTGAACAAGGGTTCTCATCGCGTTGCCGCCAGGGCTGACACCCGAGATCCTGCCCATTGCCGTCCTCTATTCCTGTCTTTCGCGAATGACGCGTTGGGGCCGTTTCGCAATATGCCCAAGCGGGCCTCGGTCTTTAGTCTGGTTGAAGATGGCGAAGACCCGAGCGATCTTTCCCCCGTCCTGACCGAGTGGATTTCACATCGCAGCCTTTCGGAAATTCTGTTTGTCTGTCTTGATCACCAGGGCGGTGAGATTGACTTCTTAGAGCTGCATTTCGGGCGCAACCCGGAACCGGGTTTCAAAGAGGCAATTGAACAAATTGCACCCCAATTGTCCGAAACATTCCAAAGTCGCCGTCCCGGTCTGGTAACCGAAGCGCTGTCGCGCCAGTCGGTTGCGACCATTCGGAAAAGTAGCACGGAAAACGTTGCGATTCTCAGCACCGACAACCCGACTGGCCTGACGCGGGCTGAGTGGCGGGTCTGTGTACTGGTATCTCGAGGATTGTCCTCGCAGGCTATTGGCGCCGAGTTGGACATTGGCGCTGCTACTGTCAGGACACACCTCAAGCATATCTATTCCAAAACAGGTCTGGACAACTTCCATATGCTGGCCCGTCGGCTAGTATCCGTTGAAGAGCGTGAAGCTCTGCATGGGAAGCAGCATCAAGCAAGGGCTTAATGCCACAACTAGACTGGCAAAACTGGATCTCGCTTTGGCTGTTCGCCCCGCTGTTCGTGGCGATCGCATGGACCGATTTCACCCAACTTCGTATCCCGAACCTATACTGCTTAATTGGCCTAGCACTATGCGTTGTCGCCGCCCCTTTCTTGGACTGGAACGAATTGCTGATCCGTTTGCTAATCGGCGGGGCGTGTTTTCTTATCTGCCTGGGGCTATTTGCGATCAACTGGCTGGGTGGAGGGGACGCAAAGATGTTGCCAGTCATTTTTTTGGCCATGCCCCCAAGCGTCGTGCCCACATACATGATTGTATTTTCCGCGGCCATGGCTCTGGGTTTGATCGGGATGTCCCTCTTTCGTCGCTACGCCAAGCGTTTGTCCCCCAAATTCGAGTCGACAGCGCAATCACGAGAGTTTCCGATGGGCATCGCCATAGGGGCGTCAGGCTTGGCCATGATTGCGATGTCGGTTTTCAACGTTTAGTTCCCAAACGCTTCAGCATAGCGGATGAAAATCGGTGCAAGGATCAAACCCGCAATCGCTGGCAGCATGAGGAATGCCATAACCGCTGACATCTTTACCGGCAATTTGTTGGCCAATTCCTGCGCTCGCAGCTCGCGCAACTCCCGCATTTCGTTTGCGTAAGTCGTCAAAGCCGAAGCCAACGGCACACCAAAGCGGGTCGATTGCAGAACGACACTCACAAATGAGCTCATTTCCTCAATCCCAGTCCGACGGGCCATACGCATCAATGCGGTGTCCCGGTCGCGGCCAGCTTGAATTTCGCTGAGCGCAATCAAAATCTCTTCGGACATCTCGGGAGAGACCAACTGCATCTCTACGGCTACTTTCAGCAACGCCTGATCAAAGCCCATCCCAGCCTCAACCCCGATCTGCAGAAGATCCAGCATGTTCGGGAACGCATTTTCCATCTTGCGACGGCGCTCCTTGATGCGCGCGTTCATCCAGTAGTGTGGGCCAAAAAATCCCAGCCCGCACAGCAATGCAACGTTGCGAAGTATCGCGATCAGGTCCAGGCCGGACATATATTCTGAAATGGACGCGCCAAATCTGGTCGGCGGCTGCCAGTTCAACAGCAGGATAAAGAGCAACGGTAGAGACGTCGCCAGACCCAGACGGATCATATAGTAGCCGGCGATCGCGTTCTTGCCACGGAAACCGGATTGCGCCAGAACCTGACCAACTTCGAAACGAACACTGGCGTCCGCCGGGATCAGCGCTGCGCTCAGGCCAGTCGGCTCGGGGTCTTCCCCTCGATCGATATTCGCGCGCGCCAGATTTTGACGTGGGCGACTGGGCAGCATCCGCTCAGCTGCGGTCGACCGTTCGCTCAACGAGGATGAGATGCCGAAGAAGGCTACAACCGCGCCAATCAGAACCAGGCCGAAAATCAGGATCTGTAAAACAATGTTGTTTTGAAGCAAAGAATTTATGAATTCCATCGTAAATCCTCCTTATATCCGGAAATTCACGAGTCTGAACATGACGATGGCGTTCAGGACGATTGCCACTGCAATGGCTCCCATGACGGGCCAAAATGCTGGAGCGTCCATAACGTCGCCATAGTAAGATGGGGTCAGGATCGTCATGAATACCGCAATTGCGACCGGGATAGCGGACAAGATATAGGCGGTCATGCGTCCTTCGGCCGAAATGGCCTTGATCTTGCGACGCAACGAAAGTCGTGCACGGATCACGCGGGCCAGGGTCCGCAGAATTCCGGCGAGATCACCGCCTGTGCCATGCTGCATCATCAGCGCAACGGCCAGGTACCGGACGTCTTCCTCATCAATCCGATCAGCCATACTTTTCATGGCCGTCGTCAGTTCTTCGCCAAAGGCAACCTGATCGACAACCAACCCAAATTCCGTTCCAATCGGATCCGGCATTTCTTCTGCCACACTTTGCAGGGTGGTGTTCAAAGGATGACCAACCTTCAAGCCCCGAGACATCAGATCCAGTGCATCCGGCAACTGTTTCAGCAGGTTCGCCTTACGCTGGTTCAAAGTCGCGCCCAAAAGCATCAAGGGAGCGATCAGGAAGACGAAAGCGGACAATGCCACAACTTGAATCGGGTTCGCAATTGTCGAGCCGCCAATGGCACAGATCAGGAAGGCAACACCACACCCGAGCAGAAACATCTCGGGCACCATGTTCAGGCCAGCCGCTTTTAAGGCGGCGGGCAAATCCCCCACAAAGGGGAAGTTGCGCAGGAACGGACGCGCCTCCTGAGGTTTGAGCAGATTGAGGACATCCTCCCCCGTCTTGCCTTCGTTCAGCATTTGGATACGGCGATTGATCGCCTCGTCCCGGTTTTCACCACGGCGGGCAAACTGCCGGATCCCTTCGAAAGCGATCAATGCACCGACAAAGATGGCCAAGGCCAGCACGAACCGAACATCAAATCCGGCGACTTCCATTTCCGGACCAACAATTGCGCTGAGGTCCAGGTTCTCGATGAATGCGCGAAGCTGTTCCATTTTGCCGGTCCTCCCTTAATTGAACTGGATCGAGGACAGATCGATACCCGCAGCGGCCAGCGCATCGCTTGATTTCGGGCGGATGCCCGTTGGTATGAAGCGCCCCTTAACCTTACCGTTCTCGTCCTTGCCTTCGCGTTTGAAGACAAAGATATCCTGCATGGTGACGATCTCACCTTCCATACCGGTCACTTCTGCGATCGAAGTGACGCGGCGGGTCCCGTCGGACAGACGGTTAAGCTGCAACACGAAGTGGATGGCCGACGCGATGGTCGCGCGGATGGCCGAGTGCGGCAGTTCCATACCACCCATCTGAACCATCTGCTCTACACGCGACAGCGCGTCGCGCGGGCTGTTAGCGTGAACCGTCGTCATCGAGCCATCATGGCCGGTGTTCATGGCCTGCAACATGTCGAACGCTTCAGAACCACGTACCTCGCCCACCACGATACGATCGGGACGCATCCGCAGCGCATTTCGAACCAGATCACGCTGCGCAACAGCACCGGTTCCATCCAAACCAGCAGGGCGAGTTTCCATGCGCAGCACATGTTCCTGTTGCAGTTGCAATTCAGCGGCGTCTTCGATGGTCACGATCCGCTCGTTTCCACCAATATAAGTCGAAAGAGCGTTCAGCATCGTCGTTTTACCGGACCCGGTACCGCCCGAGATCAGAATGTTCATCTTGGCTTCGACCAGCCCTTGCAGCAGCGCCGCAGCACTTTCATTCAGCGCGCCATTGTTCACAAGGCGCTGCATGGTCAGCGGTACGCGGGCAAACTTACGGATGGACAGGGCCGGGCCGTCCAACGCACAGGGCCGAATGATCGCGTTCACACGGCTGCCATCCTCAAGACGCGCGTCCACCCAAGGCTGACGTTCGTCGATGCGGCGACCTACGCGGCTGACGATCTTGTCGATGATGCGCAGAAGATGACGCTCATCCCGGAACCGGGCCGAGGTTTTCTCAAGAATACCAGAGCGTTCCACAAAAATCTGTTGATGACCGTTGACGAGGATATCGTTGATCGTCGGATCGGCAAGCAATGGCTCGAGCGGGCCAAGGCCCAAAACCTCATGCATCAGCTCTTCGACCAGTTGCTTGACCTCTTCGCTGCGCATGGCGCGGCCTTCGTGGCGCAACAGTTCGGTGGCATGTTTGCCGATCTCACCGCGCAGCGTATCTTCTTCAACTTTGTCGATCACCGCCAGGTTCAGCTTGTCCAGCAGCGAATTGTGCATCCGCGCTTTCAGGTCGATGCGGTCCATCTCTCTGGCATGCTTGGTCGCCAATTTCTCGGCTTCAAACACAACGTTATCCGAAGCTTTATCAGAAACCTGCTTCGTATCCAGCGGAACGACCTTAGCGGTGTTCGAAGTTGTGCGACCTGTCCTGTCAAATTCACGAAACATGTTCTTAACCTTTACTACTTTTCACTTCACGTCTGCGGATATGCGATTACGAGTTGTTAACACGCGGCGGCATAGCAGCGCGCGCATCATCGGCCAGTTTTTTGATTGCCCGCGTTGCCGGCGCACGGTTGGAAACATCTTGCAACGGGATGCCCCGGTCCACGGATTCACGAACCGTGCGGTCATCCTTGGGCACCCAATGGGCAAAATCCTGTTCCAGCAACTTCGCCGCTGCGCGGTGATGGGCTGCGGGCAACAGAGGTTTCTTTTCAAGGCTCGCCACAAGTTGGATATCGATGGCGGGGTTCTCGCTTTGATAGAAATCCATCAGTTTGCGGGCCGACCGCACCGACGGGACGGCGACATCCGTGACCAGATACAGCCTGTCGGCCTGTGTCAGCACCGGAGTGATCCATTCCACCAGGGCCCGCGGCAGATCGACGACCACATAGTCATGAGTCCGCTTCAGGTTATCCAGAATTGCCGTGATCTGGTCTTCCTGAATGGCTGACAGCGGGCCGTAGCGCGAGGGTGCAGCCAGAACGTCAACACCGCAGGGTGCCTTGACCATAGCCTGTTCCAGAAACGCACCGTCGGGGATGCTTTCATCCATCGCCATGCGCCACATCGCGTCGCTTTCTTCCACGTCCATCAGCGCCGCGATCGAGCCGAACTGGAAATCCAGATCCACAACCGCAACCTCGTTGGTCGCTTTCTTCTTGAAGAAACCCTCTTTGGCCTGCAACTCGTTGGCCATATTCGCGGCCACCAGCGAAGAGCCGACGCCGCCACGCGACTTGGCAACCGCGATCACCTTGCCGAGCGTTGCATGTCCACTCCAAACGGTGGGCAGTTGCGCCTGACGGCGGTTGCGGATTGCATCCACCTGCGGCACGATTTCTTCATTGATGGCTTTGCGGGGCAAAACCTCGTCCACGCCCAACTTCGTAAGTTGCCGCGCTTTTTCCAGCGGCAGATCTTCGGGGGCCAGTGCGATGATGATGGCGTTTGGCATCCGCGCATCGCAGATATTCTGCGCCGTCTTCAACGCACCATCGGCGTCATCTTCGACATCGAACAGGACAACATCATGCAAAGACGCAAGGTTTGCGGCCTTTCCATTGACGCCGGACACCGTTTCTTTCCGACCAGTAAAGCTGCAATTCTCCTGATCCGCCAGAGACCCTTCGATAGCCGAGTAAATCTCTTCATCGGGCGAAATCAAAAACACTGAAATCTGCTTGGAATTCATTATCTTACTCCTTACTCTACCGCCCCGACAGCCAGGTCTTCGGCAGGAACCGAAGTGCTCATCGCGGGAAGGGAAATACTGTTCGGGGTATTGGACGTGACCGCCGGATTGCCCGAGGCCAACGCAGCCAGACCAGCCAGCGGCATTACGAAATTGAAATCTACATTGATCAGATCGGCCGTCACAACCGGGGTATAGGGGCCACCCAGGAAACCCAGACGGGTATCATGCGAATAGGTGAACTGAACGTTCTGTGGGCCTGTACCGGGCGGCAGCAGCGGACCGATCTGGTTCCAGATGCGCGCGCCGTATGGGGTTGAGGTATCCAGCGTGCAGGGCGCAGGCAGGTTGGGCACGGCGCAGATGCCGCCGTTGCGGCACAGAGCACCAAATCTTGTATTTGCAGGAGCACCGCCGGAAAGAGTATGTGTTGCAGGCAGCGCCCCGCATTGCGGCGGACCCACCGTCGCCAAACGGGCGGCCGTGTGCATCGCTTTTTGCGCCGCTGTTGTCGACCAGTACAGACGTCCGTAGTCAACGACCCCGAAAATCAGGAACAGAAACAACGGTATAACGATTGCCAGCTCGACCAAAGCTGCACCACGCTGATTGCGGGCAACGGCTTGTAGGATATGTGGAACCCGGGTCATACGCCATACACCCTGCTTTGATCTGCGATTTGGATATTCAGCGGGCCAATCCCGTCTCCAAAGAAGTCAAAAATTCCGCCAAATATCAGATCAATGCGCACATCGGCCGTAACCTCCACAACCGAGGTCGGATCAAGCCGATAGGTTCCAGAACGCGAAATGCAGGTTGGTGTTACGTCCACAATTGTCGCGCCGCCGGGGATGACCGTCGACCCGCCCAGCTGGTTCTGAACAATGTCCGTTGCCAGCGCGTCATAGGTTCCGACTGTGCCAGCCGCGCACAGATCCAGCGGTGCAATTCGGGCAATCATGCGCGAAGCATCACGCACCCCTGCCGAAGTCACCTGATGGATCCAGGTGATCCGGCCGCCTTCAATAATCACGGCCAGAAACAGCAGGATCAAGGGCATGACCATGGCGAATTCAACCATTGGGGCACCGGATTCGCAGCGCTTGAAGCGAGTGATATGGGACAGCAAACGTTTCACCGGTACAACCTCACGACATCGCGGAAGATACCTTCGTCAATACCGGTTCCGGCGCCACCGACCTGTTCGACCACTTCGACGTAGATATCGAAATCAGTTCCCGAGGTTTGCTCCAGTGGCTGGATCAGAAAGACTTTTACGAATTCCTGCACCGGCACGTCTACGGCGCGACCTACAACTGGATTGGCATCGCAATCGATAGCGGCGGCGATGAATGTGCGGCGATCAGGGTCAGGGTTCGTTGTGCTCGCACATTGCCGACGACCCGTTTCACTGCGTCCCTCAAGAATGTCACGGCCAGCGAACTTGGTAATCTCATCCAGATACATCTGGTAGCGCGTGTTGCCGGTAGGCAAGCTTATGGTCCCATCAGCAATCAGCGGATGCGGTTGCAGCGGGTTTAAAGGGTCTGTTCCAGTACCATAGTTCGTCGCCAAATAGGCGGCTCTCCCATCATCCCAGTCCCCATCACCGAAGCGGCCGGCACCTTCGGGCACCAATGTGGCGCAGTTTCCGGCATCAAAACAGTCGTCGCGCGGGAACGGCATGGTGTCATCTGAAATCGTTGGATTGTTTTTCAAGCACTGGCCGGTCGGATTCTCCCACCCAGCAATAACTTGAGGACCAGGGGCATAGGCCGGATCATTCCGCAAGCTGTTCATCGTTGCGAGGAATAAATCAAAACGAGAGTTATAGATGGCCGAACCAATACCGTTCCGTTGCCCCGGTTCCGTGTCCACCCCACGCTGCGACACACACTTAGTCAAGTTGCCCTCGGCGGCGATAAGACAGATATAAAGGCTTGATCCATTCAAACCCGCACAGGGGCCGTTGGGATTGATCCCAATATCTTGAGGGTCAAGAAAGCCGAAGTTTCCAGGACCCCAGGCCGAGTCGTTGCCACCGGTACGCAACTGGATAGCCTGACCGACATTTGCGTTAGCCGTCCAGCCGCCCGGAATGCAAAACATCAAGGGGGTCACGTCGCAGGCAAATCCCGTATACCCAGCAATCGCTGTCGCTCCGACTTGTTCATTGGGAACCGCAGCACCCAACAACGTTGCCAATCCACGGGCAAAAGGCAGGAAAACGGTTCGCGGCGTTGCTTGCACCTCGACCATGATGGCTGCACTCGCATCGTTGGTCAAAAACCCGTCTACCGCGTCATCATCATCCGGGTCGACAGCAGGGTCCGGCAAACCGGTCAGAAAGCGCAGGCTGAAATCGGCAGCCGAGTCCAGCGTCTGATCCCCATCGGCAAAGAACTGGCGATCCGCGATCATGTTCTCGGCGGCTGTACGAGCGCGGGTAATTGCGTCTGCATTGCCGTCAAGCTCACCCGCAGCGGCCAAAGCCACATGGTCGGCATAAGACTGCAGGTCGGTCTGGGTCGAGGCCATACGGCCAAGGTCAAAGGTCAGGGCGGCGAAGCCGAGGATCATAGCCAGGCAAAGTGCCACAAAAATCAGGATCGTTCCGTCTTCTTCTTTCTTGAACTTGGAAACAAAAGTCATCGTTAACCCTCCCTGACCCTGACTGGTATCAATTCACGGTGCTTGATGTATCCGTGACCGGGACCTCTTCTTCGGATGCTGTGATTTCAACTTCCGGCACCTCGTCGTCGGTTGCCGTAATTGTCACTTTTTCTTCCTGAATATCCGAAATACCGCGGCGCACTTTCACAACAGGTTGCGGGGCACCGTCTTCGACTGGTGATTTTTCCAGCAGGATGTCGCTGAGGCGAACGGCCTCAAGAGGTTTATTTTCAGTCTCATCCAGTGAACGCAGAGACAGGCTAAGCTGTCCGGCTTTTTGCGCCAAAGCCAGCCGCTGGCTTTGTTCCGGCGTCACCTCAACGGTGACGGTCCGCGCGATACCGGGCTGGTCGATCTCTTCATCCGCCTTTTGGTCAACACCGATGACGCGGATATTTTGAAGGATGGTTAAGGCACGCAGCGATGCATCCCTTCCTCGGGTCAAAACAATATCTACGAAGTCCCCCGGCGTTACAAATCCGCCAACGCCGGTTTGCGCGTTCACGCTGATCGCCATAGCGCGATTACCTTCGCCAATTGTTTGGACAATTGTCACTTTTTCACCAAATTCAGAGACTTTGGAAGCGAGTAGGATTTCACCTTGCGCGAGGGCACGCTTTGCTCGACGAGGCTCCCCGCCTGCGGCTGGCAGCACGTCATCAAAACTCGTGAATACTCCAACGGGGACCGACTCAGCGGGCCATTCGATAGTGGTTAACTTGTGGCCTTCAATCGGATTCCCAAATGGAATGTCTTCCGAAACAGCAACAACCCGAACGATACTTGCATCGGCCGCGGCTGCTTGATTTCGCGCCAATTGGTCTTGGGCCCAAAACACTGCGCCCCCTGCAAGACCGACGCCGAAGATAGTCATCAATAAAGATTTAATGCGCATTTTGCCCTCCAATTTCCGAAGTGAGCTTTGGCTGTCAGGTTTGGGCGATCTTCAAACGAACTGAGCAAATCAGCATTCACACTGACGCAATTTTTAGTAGTCGGTTTCAACTCACCCAAGCACATGTCTCAGGAGAGTTGGTTCTTTTTTCGCCTTTCAGCTTGAAAGCTTGGACCTAAAAGTCAGCCCATGGACCTATTAAACGAGCGCTCTGTCATCCAAAGGACTGAACTACACCCGAGTATTGAACTTGTAGCTTACGGAGTGGGAGTGGGGTTCCGCGCAGTGATCGCGCCATCCGCCTCAACAAAGTTAGAACTGGTGCTGTTCGCAACAGTGATCAGAACACCGCCACCTGCAACGATCGCAACCAGCAGGGCGATACCATATTCAACCAGGGTCGCACCGCGCTCGTCTTTACGCAGCTTTAGAAAGAACTTGCGAATAGTTTTCGACATAATTTTTACTCCAGACTGTTTTACCAAGTGCGAAATCCGCACGCTTACGAGGTACCAGGCAGCATCCCCGTTAATAAAATGTTTACCAGCCGTGAACCTTTAGAGCCTCCCCACAAACGAAAAGGTTTTCCCGTATAACGGGAATTTTTTGTCGTTTAAGGCGGATTTGTGACCTTGCTCTTGCGTTGAATCAGCGATTCGACCGGTGATTCCCGCTTATTTCACACCGCAAACACATTTATGGCCGATCTGAGGACACAGATCGGCCACATTTGCCCCCAATTCGCGGATTGGGTGTGCTACACGGTCACGCCTTGCAGGACCTGCTCGCGCGACAACTCCTGCCGCGATCCCTGCATCAAAATCTCACCGCGCCTCAGAACAACGAAGCGGTCGGCGAGGTCATAGGCGAAATCGAAATACTGCTCGACCAGAACGATCGCCATCTCACCTTTAGAGCGCAGATGACGAATGACCTCGCCGATCTGCTGGATGATGTTGGGCTGGATGCCCTCGGTCGGCTCATCCAGCAGCAACAGGCTGGGCTTGGTGATCAAAGCGCGGGCGATGGCCAACTGCTGTTGCTGGCCGCCTGAAAGGTCCCCACCGCGGCGGTTCTGCATTTTCTTGAGAACAGGGAACAGGTCAAAAATTTCGTCGGGGATAAAGTGTTCGCTGGACGGCAGGCAAGCAAAGCCGGTTTCCAGGTTTTCGCGCACGGTCAGCAGAGGAAAGATCTCGCGCCCCTGTGGAACGTATGCCACGCCCTTCCACGCCATTTTATGCGCCGGAAAGGGCGGGAGGGCCTCACCATTCAGCTCCAGCGTACCGCCAGAGCGGGGATGCGTGCCCGAGATTGCCTTGATCAGGCTGGTCTTTCCGACACCATTGGTGCCCATCACGCAGGTCACCTCACCCTGCGCGGCTTGCATCGAAACACCGTGCAGGATTTGCGAATGCCCGTAGTGCAGGGTCAGATCGTTCAGTTTCAGCATCGCCTAGCGCCCCAGATAGACGTCAATGACGTCCTGATTTGATGTCACGTGGTCCAGAGAGCCTTCGGCCAGAACCGAGCCCTCGTGCAACACAGTCACCTTGCAGTTCAGACGGCGGACAAACTCCATATCATGCTCCACCACAACCACGGCGCGGGTCTTGGCGGCCTGCACCAGAATATCGGTGGTGTGTTCGCGTTCCTGCGGGGTCATCCCGGCAGCGGGTTCGTCTACCAAAAGCAAGCGCGGCTCCTGTGCCAGAAGCATCCCAATCTCAAGCCATTGCTTCTGCCCGTGGCTGAGTTCGCCCGATTTGCGGGTCAACTCGTCCTTCAAGCCGATCTCGGCGGCCAGTTCCTCGACTTTCTCCAGATCGCCCTTTGAAGGGCGGTAGAACAGCACGCCCAACCATCCGCGTTTGTTCTTCAGCGCCATCAGCAGGTTTTCCTGCACGCTCTGGTCTTCGAACACGGTGGGTTTCTGGAATTTCCGCCCGATCCCGGCCTGCGCGATCTTGGCCTCACTCATGCGCAGTAGGGAAACGGATTTCTCGCCCCAGATGACGCGGCCTTCGTCGGGTCGGGTTTTGCCTGTGACGATATCCATGAAAGTGGTCTTGCCCGCACCGTTCGGCCCGATCACGGCGCGCAGTTCCGCGTTGCCGATCTGGAACGACAGGTTGTTGATGGCGCGGAACCCGTCAAAGGTGACGGAAACGCCGCTGACTTCTAGCAGAGTGCTCATTCCGTGGCCTCCTTTTCGCGCAACGCGCTTTCATCAGGCCCCAGGGCCGCACCGTGGCGCTGCGGTGCCCTGCGGTTGGTCCAGAGGTCGAACAGCCCCCCGATCCCTTGTGGGGCGAACAGTGTGACCAGCACGAAGGACACGCCCAGCAGCACCTGCCACCAGTCAACCCATTTGATTGTATAGAAGCCCAGCGGGATGTCCGGGGCCTGCCCGCCGGTGAACCATGTGCTAAGCAGACTGACGAACGCCGCGCCGATGACGGCGCCATACAGACGACCACGCCCGCCGATGGCGACCCATACCGCCAGATAGATCGAGGCGATGGGGGCCATCTCCTCGGGGTTGATAATGCCCGCCTGCGGATAATAGAGTGCGCCCGCGATGGCGGCGATGCAGGCGGTCAGAGTGAAGACGGCCAGCTTGTAGACCTCGACCGAATAGCCGAGGAACCGCACCCGCGCCTCGTTATCGCGGATGCCGCGAATGACCGAGCCGAACTTGCCCGACACCACCCATGCCGCCAGCAAATAGCCCAGCCCCAAGGCCAGTGCCGAGGCCCAAAGGAACCAGATCGACACCACGTCCTGCGAGACGGTGACACCCGGCAGGTTCTGTAGGCCCGACAGGCCATTGTTGCCGCGCAAGCCACTGTCGTTCTGAAACAGGTACAGCGCCAGTGCCAAAGTCATCGCTTGGGTCAGGATCGACAGGTAGACACCCGTGACACGGCTGCGGAAAGCGAGCCAACCGAAGATCAGCGCCAGAAGGCCCGGCACCAGCACGACCAGCGCCAGTTGCAGGAACAGGCTGTCCGAGAAGGCCCAGATCAACGGGAATTCGGACGACCCGACCACACCGAAGATCTGCGTGCCGATGGCGTCCACGACCTCGGATGACGTCGGAGGGATTTCGGCTTGCGACAGTGACTCGACGACGATCAGCCGCGTGCGTTCATACATCAGCCACATGCCGATCATGTAGCCGCCCAGCCCGAAAAAGGCGAAATGGCCCAGAGAAAGGATGCCGGTGAAGCCCCAGACCAGATCCATTGCTACGGCAATCAGGCAAAGGCACAGGGTTTTGCCCAGCGTCTTGACGAAACTGGTCGAGATCACGCCGATCCCGAACCCTTCGGACAGGACGGTGACGCCCAAAGTGAACAGGGACAGGATGGCCAGAAAGACCAGTACCGAGGGGTTTTTGGCAACAAAGCTGCGTTCCATGGCTCAATCCCCGGCCGCGCGGCCTTTGAGGGCGATGATACCCCTTGGCCGGAACTGGATGAAAATGATGATGAAGATGATCATGTAGGTCTGCGCTGCAAGGGTATTCGACGGGTTCATCCACTCGATCCCCTTTTGCAGGAAGCCGATCATGCCCGCACCAGCCAGAGCACCCCAGATGTTGCCGACACCCCCGACTACCACGGTCATGAAGCTTTGCACGATATAATCGCTGCCTAGGTCGGACGTGACCTTGGCGAACAACCCAATCGCAACCCCCGCGATCCCGGCGATGCCCGAGCCGAGGCCAAAGGTCAGCATGTTCACCCGCCCCGGGTTGATGCCCATCGACCCGGCCATGCGCGGGTTCTGCGTGACGGCGCGCATCTCAAGCCCCAGCCGCGTGCGTTTCATGATGTACAGGAACAGTCCCAGAAAGATCATCGCCAGAACGAAGATCGCGATACGGATGTAACTGATCGAGACCACATCGTTCAGCACCCATGCTCCGTCCAGCCAGCCCGGTGCAGTCAGTGGGCGGGCCTGCGTGCCAAAGATGTTCTTGGCCAGTTGTTGCAGCGCAATCGAGATACCAAACGTCGCCAGCAGAGTCTCCAGCGGGCGAGAATAAAGCCAACGGATCACCAGCCGCTCCATCGCGACGCCCATGGCGAAAGTGACGGCAAAGGCCATCGGGATGGCGACGATGATCGACAGCGTATGGTCGGGGATAAACTGCTGCACCACATAGCCGGTATAGGCGCCCATCATGATGAACTCGCCATGGGCCATGTTGATCACGCCCATCACGCCGAAGGTGATGGCAAGACCGATAGCGGCGAGGAAATAGATCGAGGCCAGAGAAATCGCGTCCAGCGTCAGGTCGAGGGTCTGGTTCAGGCCGACTTTTAGCTCGATCTGGTCCAACGCCTTTTCGGCGGCGGTTGTGACTTCGCCCGACGGCTCTGCATAGGTTTCAAAGAACACATGCGCGCCCAGCGCCGCGTCGACATCGGCTTGCGTGATCAACGCCGAAACGGTCCCGGCCTCGGCCAGCGCCGCATAAGCCTGCGTGCGGGCGATGTCGGTGTTCAGTTGCGCGACCGGAATGCCCCCAACGCGGCCTCCGTTGATATTGGCAGCCAACGCCGCACGGATGTCATCCGCTGAAACACGCGGCGCGGCCAGATCGCTGGTAACCAACAAGTCATAAGCGGCATCACGCGACAGGTCATTCGAGCCCGGTTGCAGTACACCGGCGATATTCACATCCGAAGGTAAATCTGTCGCCGTCTGCAGCTTGGTCACGACCAGAGGGTTCAAAGCCGCGCGCACGTCCACACCCAGATCGTCGGACATCTCCTCGATCGCGGCCACACGGGCTGCAGTATCTTCGTCGTAGCCGATGGTCAGCAACCGCTCGAGGCGTTGCTTCCGCGCTTTCAGATCGGCGTCGGGTTCGCCATCAATCGACGCGCGCAGCGGCTCAAGCAGAGCGCCCTCGGGATCGCGTTGGATAGACGTCAAAGCGGCCAGTCGTTTTGCACGATCCGGGTCGGTCAACTGGAATTGCACCAGCGCCGTGCCGATCATCGCGCGGATGCCACTATTGGGTTTCAACTGTTTCAGGTCGGATTTCTCAAACGTCCCGACGACCTCTCCGGTGTCGAAATCGGTCAGATCATACGACCGTCCTTCACCCTTTTTGCCGGCAAAGAACAGGCCGTCGGACTTACGCATCCACACGTTTTTGGCGGCCCATGTCTCAAGCATCACCTGCGCCTGCGGCAAACCACTGCTGGCAATCGCGTCAATCGCAGGCCCGATCGTCTTGCGCGAGCTTTTGGCGATGATCTCCTGATGCTCTTGCAGGATCGGTTGCAAACCGCCCTCTTGCGCGTTGGCAGTCAGGCAGGCGCACAGGATTGAGAGGCCCGCAAGGAATAGTCGTAACATGTGGTGAAACCCGAGGTGTCTTAGGGGCAAGGCGGGCGATCACACCCGCCTTGCGTGTCGTTTAGTAGTTCGACAACGTCTGAACGCAGGTCTTGGTCTCGGTGTTGTACATACCGCAGCCCAGCTCTTTCCAATCCGAGATCAGAACCGCCGATTCCGGCAGGAAGTCGGTCCAGGCATCACCCGGCACAACATCGGTCTCGCTGATGATATCGAACTGACCGTCTTCCTGAATCTCACCGATCAGAACCGGTTTGGCCAAGTGATGGTTCGGTAGCATGACTGCGGTTCCACCGGTCAGGTTCGGGAACTCCTGACCGTACATCGCGGCGCGCACATCGTCGACTTCGGTCGAGCCCGCCTCGGTCGCGGCATTCACCCACATGTTGAAGCCGATGTAATGCGCTTCCATCGGGTCGTTGGTCACGCGGTCTTCACCCATGGTGGCTTTCCACGTCTCAACGAATTCGGCGTTCACATCGGTATCTGCCGACTGGAAGTAGTTCCACGCGGCCAGGTGACCGACCAGGTTGGTGGTATCCAGACCCGAGAGTTCTTCCTCTCCGACCGAGAAGGCTACGACCGGAATGTCATCGGCTGAGACGCCCGCAGCCGCCAGTTCTTTGTAGAAGCCGATATTCGCGTCACCATTGATGGTCGAGATCACGCCGACTTTCTTACCATCCGCACCCAGCGCGACAACGTCAGCAACAATCTTGGACCAGTCGGAATGACCGAAGGGGGTGTAGTTGACGAAGATATCCTCGTCCGCGATGCCTTTACCCTTCAGATAGCTTTCCAGAATGTTGTTGGTGGTTCTGGGGTAGACATAGTCTGTGCCGAGCAGAGCGAATTTCTCGACCCCCAGTTCCTCCAGGAAATAGTCGGTCGCAGGGATTGCCTGCTGGTTCGGCGCGGCGCCGGTGTAGAAGACGTTCTTGGACGATTCTTCGCCCTCATACTGAACCGGGTAGAACAGCAGGCCGTTCAGTTCTTCGATCACCGGCAGAACCGATTTGCGGCTGACCGAGGTCCAGTTGCCGAAGATCACATCCACTTCATGCACGGTCAGCAGCTCGCGCGCCTTTTCAGCAAACAGCGGCCAGTCGGATGCGGGGTCGACGACAACCGCCTCAAGCTGTTTGCCCAGCAGGCCACCTTTGGCGTTTTGCTGGTCTATCAGCATCAACATGGTGTCTTTCAGCGTGGTTTCCGAAATCGCCATGGTGCCAGAAAGCGAGTGCAATACACCGACTTTGATCGTGTCTTCGGCAGACAGTGCAGCGGTCGCCATGGCGGCAAAGACAAGAGATCCGGCGAGCGTGGATTTGAGAGATGTCATATGATTCTCCTGGGCGGGGCCGGGAGAGAGGGCTTGCGCAGATACGCACTCTTCTTCTACCTGATCCCCGCAACTGTTGTTGCGATCCGTGTGGCGGTTGTGTCCGAGGTCCAATTCGCGCAGCCGTCACACACCCTCGGGGATCGTCCCCGTGGCGGGCACCCATACCGTTTCTGCATCGCAGAGAATTTGGCAAATAGTTGACAGATCATTTCCGACAATCCGCCTCATTTGTTTAATTTTCAGGCAGTCGTTAACCAATTCGCTCAAAAATTAATCCAATCCGCCGGATATTGGCCCAATTCCGACAAGGCAGAATAGAGTTCCGACGTCCAAACGGCGAAACAAGCGGCAGAACAAAGTGATCCGCAGGTGCGCCATTACACATCATGCCTCGATATTGCCCACGCAAGCCGCGACCCCGCCGCGCGCGCAAGGTGCGATTCGGCTGAGTGCCAAACGATTGGGCACATCCTCGGTTCTGGACGGGTTCCGGCAGTCGGGCTCGTTCAAGTGCCTGTTTCCGCGCACCGATGGCGACGCGTTGGACGCGGTGCTGCTGAACACCGCTGGCGGGATCACCGGCGGCGACAATTTCCGCTTTACCGGCCATGCGGGCGACGACACCACCCTGACGCTAACAACTCAGGCCTGCGAGCGCGCGTATAAAGCCAAACCTGGTCCCTCGGGCCAGATCGTGAACCACCTAAGCGTCGCTCCGGGTGCGCGGCTGAACTGGCTGCCGCAGGAAACCATCCTGTTTGACGGCAGCGCGCTGGAGCGCCGGTTGCAGATCGACCTTGCCCCGAAAGCCACCGCACTGATGGTAGAACCGCTGGTCTTTGGCCGCATGGCGATGGGCGAGACCCTGACCGATATCCGCCTGCGCGACCGGATCGAGATCCTGCGCGATGGCACCCCCCTGTTTCTCGACGCGATGCAGTTCACCGGTGATCTGCACGCCCATCTGTCCAAACCGCATATTGCAGGCGGTGCGGGGGCGATGGCGCTGGTGGCCTTTGTCTCACCCACAGCCGAGGGCCAGATCGACCCCATTCGCAGTATGCTGACTGACTCTGCCGGAGCCTCGCTGATCCAAGACGATCTGCTGGTGATCCGGGTGCTGGCCGAAAACAGCTTTAGCCTCCGCCGCACGCTGATGCCGATGCTACGGCGGCTGAACAATGACACGCTTCCCCGATGCTGGATGATCTGACATGAACCTGACCCCCCGAGAAAAAGACAAACTGTTGGTCGCCATGGCCGCCGAGGTCGCCCGCAAACGGCTGGCCCGCGGCGTCAAGCTGAACCACCCCGAGGCGATTGCGCTGATCACCGACGCCGTGGTCGAAGGAGCGCGCGATGGCCGATCGGTGGCTGACATGATGCAAGCCGGGGCCGAAGTGATCACCCGCGCGCAATGCATGGAAGGCGTGCCTGAGATGATCCACGAAGTTCAGGTCGAAGCCACCTTCCCTGATGGCACCAAACTGGTGACCGTCCACAACCCTATTCGCTAACAAAGGAACACAAATATGACCCGTATGCTCTTCCCAGCCCTGATCCTTGCTGGCCCTGCCGCTGCCCATACCGACACGCATATTCATGCGCACGGTACGGACTATGCCACTTTGGGCGTCGGTTTGGCGGTTGTCGCGCTGGCAGCTTTGGTCGTGATGACAAAGCTGAACAAATGATCCCCGGAGAGCTGTTCCCAGCCGAGGGTGAGATCACCCTGAACGCGAATGCCGAGGCGATCACCCTCATGGTCGCCAATACCGGCGACCGCCCGGTTCAGGTCGGCTCGCACTATCATTTCGCCGAAACCAACCCGGCGCTGGATTTCGACCGCACTGCCGCACATGGCCTGCGTCTGGACATCGCGCCGGGCACCGCCGTTCGGTTCGAACCCGGTCAGGCGCGCGAAGTCTCGCTGATCCCCATCGGGGGGGCGCGCAAGGTTTACGGGTTCAATCAAAAGGTCATGGGGTCGCTCTGATGCCAGCAACAATCAAACGCTCTGACTATGCCGCCATGTTCGGCCCCACCACCGGCGACAAACTGCGTCTGGCCGACACCGATCTGGTGATCGAGGTCGAACGCGACCTGACCGCAGAACGCGCGGGGGCCGCCGCAACCGGGGGGACCGGAGACAACGCGTTGCTTTACGGCGAAGAGGTCAAATTCGGCGGAGGCAAGGTGATCCGCGACGGGATGGGGCAGTCTCAGGCCACGCGTGCCGAGGGGGCCGTGGACACGGTCATCACCAACGCGCTGATCGTGGATCACTCTGGCATCTACAAGGCGGATGTGGGTCTGAAAGACGGACGCATCGCCAAGATCGGCAAGGCCGGCAATCCCGACACGCAGCCCGGTGTTGACATCATCATCGGCCCCGGCACCGAGGCCATCGCGGGCGAAGGGCGTATCCTGACCGCCGGCGGGTTCGACAGCCATATCCATTTCATATGCCCGCAACAGATCGAAGATGCGCTGCATTCCGGCCTGACCACCATGCTGGGCGGCGGCACTGGCCCGGCCCATGGGACGTTGGCCACCACCTGCACACCTGGCCCCTGGCATATCGGGCGGATGCTGCAAGCCGCCGACGCTTTCCCCATGAATTTGGCCTTTGCAGGCAAGGGCAACGCCTCGCTGCCCGCCGCGCTGGAAGAACAAGTCAACGCGGGGGCCTGTGCTCTGAAACTGCACGAGGATTGGGGCACAACCCCTGCCGCCATCGATTGCTGTCTCTCGGTGGCCGATGCGATGGACGTGCAGGTGATGATCCACACCGACACGCTGAACGAATCCGGCTTTGTCGAGAACACCGTGGGCGCCATGAAGGGCCGCACAATCCATGCCTTCCACACCGAGGGCGCAGGCGGCGGCCATGCCCCGGACATCATCAAGATCTGTGGCGAGAACCACGTTCTGCCCTCGTCCACCAACCCGACGCGCCCCTTCACCGTGAACACGGTCGAAGAGCATCTGGACATGCTGATGGTGTGCCACCACCTCGACAAATCCATCCCCGAGGACGTGGCCTTTGCCGAAAGCCGCATCCGGCGTGAAACCATCGCAGCCGAGGACATTCTGCACGACATGGGCGCGTTCAGCATCATCGCATCCGACAGTCAGGCCATGGGCCGCGTGGGTGAGGTTCTGATCCGCACGTGGCAGACCGCCGACAAGATGAAGAAACAACGCGGTCGCCTGCCCGAGGAAACCGGCGAAAACGACAATATTCGCGTGCGCCGTTATATCGCCAAATACACGATCAACCCGGCGATTGCCCACGGTCTAAGCCATCAGATCGGCAGCATCGAAGAAGGCAAACGCGCCGATCTGGTGCTGTGGAACCCAGCTTTCTTTGGGGTCAAACCCGAGATGGTTCTGCTGGGTGGCACCATTGCCTGCGCGCAGATGGGCGACCCTAATGCTTCGATCCCCACACCGCAGCCGGTCTATAGCCGGCCTATGTTTGGGGCCTATGGGCGCTCGGTCGAGCATTCGGCGATCACTTTCGTCTCGGGCGCGGCGCAGGCTGCGGGGATTGGTGATACACTGGGACTGGCAAAGCAAACCGTTGCCGTCGAAAACACCCGCAACATCGGCAAGCGCGACCTGCTGCTGAACAACGCCACACCGCAGGTGGAGGTTGATCCCGAAACCTACGAAGTCCGCGCCGATGGCGAATTGCTGACCTGCCAACCGGCCGAGGTTCTGCCGATGGCCCAGCGGTACTTTATGTTTTGACCAAAAATTGTGCTGCGTTGCGGCATTTGCAACGCGGCCATGACCAAAAACCCACTACTCAATGAGGCTGACATGACACATTTTCACGCTCATGGGAGGACCAACGGAAACGAGGGTCCAAATGGCACATTCAGCAACGCACACTCCGGCACGGGTTTCACTGCCCGGCCTGATCTCATCCACCCTATCGCGGATCTATTTGGCAATGATCCGTGTGGCCGAAGCCCAGACACGCGTACGGCAAGTCGAATTCCTGCAGTCGCTCAGCGACGAAGAACTTCGCAAACGTGGACTGACACGGGATCGGATCGTTCACCGGGTATTCGCGGACTCGATCTGGCTCTGAAAATCTCCGCTGCAGAGGGGGCAAGCATATGACCGCCCTACTCTGCACCGCGCGCCAATATTCGAACCACTCACATGGTGAACCGGCCGATCATCTGTCGCTGACCTATGAAGACCGCTTTCTGCGCCGCAAGGTTCTGACCTGCGACAGCGGCGAGCAAATTCTGATCGACCTCGCCCAGACCACCTCGCTGGATCACGGTGGCGCGCTTGTCCTTGATGATGGGCGCGAGGTGGTCATTCAGGCCGCCCCCGAAGCATTGCTGGAAGTCACCGCACCTGACCTGACCCGCATCGCCTGGCATATCGGCAACCGTCATACGCCCTGCCAGGTCGAAACCGAGCGTCTGCTGATACAGATCGATCACGTCATTCGCGATATGTTGCTGAAGCTTGGCGCCACGGTGCGAGAGGTGCGCGAACCTTTCACCCCCGAAGGTGGGGCCTATGGCCACGGCAGGACCCATGGCCACGCCCACTGACACCGACATACTGACGCTGGCGCAATGGCTCTCACCTGCCTACCCCGTAGGCGGATTTGCCTATTCGCATGGGCTGGAATGGGAAATCGAGAGCGGCAGCGTTTCCTCGGTCGCCGAAACAGGCGCGTGGATTGCCGATGTCGTCGAGTTCGGCACGGGGCGCAACGATTGTATCTTGCTGTCGGCGGCATATGCCGCTCCGGCAGTTGCTCTGGCCGAAATCGATCAAACCGCACGCGCCTTCTGTCCCTCATCCGAGCGTCTGCGGGAAACACGTCTTCTGGGTGAGGCGTTCAGCGGGCTTACAGCCGATGTCTGGTCGCTTGACCTGCCACCCCTGACCTATCCTGTCGCGCTGGGCCATGCCGCCGGACTGTGGGGGCTGCCCTTGGCGCTGACCGCGCAGATGTACCTTCAGGCATTCATGTCGAACCTGGTCGCCTGCGCGACACGTCTTGTGCCGTTGGGCCAGACAGAAAGCCAGCGGTTGATCCGGGATTTGACCCCGTTGTGCCAACGCGTCGCAACGGGTGCTCTTGCAGCTAAAATGGACGACCTTGGCGCGACCGCCTTCTTGTCCGACATCGCGTCGATGAAACACGAAACCCAATATTCAAGGATGTTCCGAACATGACCAGTATGAACGGCCCCCTACGCGTGGGCATCGGAGGCCCCGTGGGTGCAGGCAAAACCACCCTGACCGCCGCTCTGGCAGAGGCACTGCGCGACAAGCTTTCGGTGGGCGTGATCACCAACGACATCTACACCCGCGAAGATGCCGAAGCGCTTATGCGCATGCAGATCCTGCCGCAGGACCGGATCATCGGTGTCGAGACCGGAGGTTGCCCCCACACGGCGATCCGCGAGGATGCTTCGATCAACCTTGCCGCCGTGGCCGAAATGCAGGACCGCCATCCGGAGGTCGATTTGGTGCTGATCGAAAGCGGTGGCGACAATCTGTCAGCCACATTCAGCCCGGAACTTGCGGATGTGACGCTTTACGTAATCGACGTTGCCGCTGGCGAGGAAATCCCGCGCAAAGGCGGCCCCGCGATCACCAAATCCGACATTCTGATTATCAACAAAACCGACCTGGCACCGCATGTCGGCGCATCGTTGGACGTCATGAACCGCGACGCGACACGGATGCGCAGCGGCAGACCTTTCGTATTTGCGTCACTTCGAAATCGCAAAGGGGTGGATGATATCGTGTCTCTCCTTGCTCGGATCGGAGGCCTGCCAACACTCATGGTGGCAACCGAGCCGGAAACGGTCTGAGGTTTACACCCGCAAACTTGGCTTTGCGCTAAGCCGGATAAGCGTGTCCGGTTTGGCGCACCTTTGGCCATTTACTTGCGTTAAACAGCTTCTTCTCTAGACCGACTTCCCCTCGCAAAGACGGCGACTATCGTTTTCCGGCGACAATCCTGTCAAGGATCAGAGCGCAGAACAAGATCGCTAGACCGGCAAGAATGCCTTGTCCTGCTGCCGCGTATTGCAGAGCTTCAAGCACATCTTCACCCAGCCCTTTGGCACCGATCAGTGAGGCCACAACCACCATCGCCAGAGACAGAAGAATAGTCTGGTTCACCCCTGCCATGATGGTCTTGGCCGCAAGCGGAAGATCGACACGCCACAGCAAATAGCGCGGTGTCGCACCAAACGCCAATGCGGCTTCGCGTACGGTTTCAGGCACTTGTTGAAGCCCGAGTACAGTAAAGCGGATGACCGGTGGGCTGCCAAAGATCATGGTCGCGACGACACCCGCGGGTTTGCCCGATCCGATAAATGCAACAACCGGGATCAGGTAAACAAAGCTTGGCATGGACTGCATGAAATCGAGGATCGGACGAACAATTGCAAATGCCTTGGGACGACGGGCGCAATAGATCCCAAGTGGGATGCCAAGCGTGATCGAGATCAACGCCGCAGCCCCTAACAATGCAATGGTTGTCATTGCTTTTTCCCAGAAATCGAGCAAACCCAAATATGCGAGCGCAGCCCCGGTGAAAATGGCAACGCGAGCACCAGCAGTGAGATAGGCCAGCAACACGATGACAAGCCCGACTACGGGCCACGGGGTTTGCACAAGAATAACCTCTATGCAGTCAAGAAGGGTTCTCATGCCGAATGTCAGACTGTCAAAAAAACCGCGTCCAGTGGTTTTGGTCCAATCAAACACGGCCTGAACGCCATCGCCGACGGTCAATCTCCAGGTGCGATCCGTGGGAAAGGACTTCAGCACAGCAAACGCATCGGGCTGGGCAAACTTAATCACCGACAGGCTCACAACGCTGCCAAAGAGAAACACAGCGATCAGCAGACGCTGGGGTGACCACCCACTGGCTGCGCTTCGGTCCGAGCGCCACCGCGCGAACTGGCCTTCAAGCGTCCAGTTGGCAAGAGCGGCTTGGATAAATTTGAACGCCACCAACAACAGCAGCCCAACAATAATGAATCCAAGTCCAGTCGCATCCGCCTGAACCGCCGCGTCCTGAGCTTGTGCCAGAGCTGTTTCCAGTGACTCTGCAGCCCGTTTCAAGGAATCCAGAGATGATGCCCCTGTTTGCTCAGCGACTGCGATCTGTTCACGACGAAGGTCGAGCGTCTCTCCGATTTTTTCCGCGCGCTGCCGGGCTTCGCGGCCAAGATCCCCAAAAAGACCTTTGCCAATCTGAATATAGGCAAAGGTTTCCAGCACCATAAAGCTCAGAAACCACGACCAAAGACCGCGCGCGCCAAACCAGAGCGGCCCAAGGATTGCAGCGGCCAGATTCAGCGTGAAGCGATAGCCAGGGGCTTCCATCATATAGGCAAATGTTTTGCGGTAGTAATCCGCGCCGTTGCCAACAAATTCTTCGACCAGACGGCCCAGTCTTTCGGCGGTTTCCGGTTTAATATCCGACATGCCAGTCCTCACGCCTGATTTTGTTGAATTGCGCGGATAAGGCCGGTGCGATTGATCACTCCGACTGTCTTGCCATCATCGACGACGGCAACAATCCCATGTCCTTCGACGCACAGGTTCATGAGTTCGTCCAGATCCATCTCAGGATGCGCTTGATGAGGGTCATCGGGTATGGGACCGTTCTGGGCCTCGTGTTCATCAACAGGTGTCATGACGGAATGTGCAAAGATCATGTGAAGCTTTGATATTCCGGCGACGAAGTCCGCGACATAGTCATCTGCGGGGTTAAGGATGATCTCTTCCGGGGTGCCCACCTGCACGATGCGCCCATCCTTCATGATTGCAATTCGGTGACCAATGCGAATTGCCTCGTCTAGGTCATGGGTGATGAACATCGTTGTCTTGTTCAACTCGCGGCTCAGCGCCATGAACTGATCCTGCAACTGTTTGCGGATCAATGGATCAAGCGCAGAAAAAGGCTCGTCCATCAGCAGGATTTCCGGATCCGACGCAATGGCGCGGGCCAACCCGACGCGCTGCTGCATCCCGCCCGACAGTTCATGCGCATATTTGTCTTCCCAACCGGTCAGCTCCACCAGGTTAAGGACACGCTCGGCCTCTTCCCAGCGCCGCGCCTTACCTGTACCGCGAATTTCAAGCGGCATCGCCACATTGTCTCGCACGGTCCGATGCGGCATCAGGCCAAAATTCTGGAATACCATGGCGACGCGACGATTGCGCAAGTCCCGCAATCCTTCGGGCCCCAAACCCATGACATCTTCGCCATCAAGCAGGATCTCACCTGCAGTCGGCTCCAAAAGCCGATTGACGTGACGTACCAAGGTCGATTTGCCCGATCCAGACAGCCCCATGACGCAGAAAAGCTCTCCGCGTTCGATCTCAAAGCTGGCATCGGCGACACCTACAACGCAGTTAAATCGTTCAAGAACCTCAGGTTTTCCCAACCCTTCCGCGTGAATGGCCGCAAGTGCTTCTTTTGAACGATCCCCAAAAACTTTCCACACGCCTCGTGCGTCGATGGCTATATCTTTGGCCATGGCTCCACCCAGAAAATGATAGTGCGTGCCGACGGCGCTGCCCGCCGTCGGCGATTTCGATCAAGCCCGGTTTAGTTTAGGCCCAGCCATCCATCCACGGTGTCCCCATTCTCGGCAATCCATGCGGCGACTACTTCGGAAATGTCGCCACCCTGAACAACGACCTTGTAGGTGAGCTCCGACAGCGCATCCGAATCCATGTCGATATTTGCCAATAGCGACGCGGCTGCAGGGTTCCGTTCGTTCAACGAGTTCGAGTAGGCAACCTTGACGGTTTTAACAACGTCGCCGCTGGTGATCTTCGATTTGGCATACCAATCCGCGTCATCACCGGGCTGAATAATCGTGTATTCATCAGGGTTGTGGGGCGGTTCTTCGATCATCGTCATATCGTAAAGCGCATGAACATAGTGCGGTTTATAGCAATAAAAGACGACACCCTCTTCGTTCGACACTGCATCCTTCAAGCGTGCGTAGAAGACGGTTTCGTCTTCAGTGCTCGGCTCAAGAAATGTCTCGACGCCGTAGTCGCGCACTTTGACCCGGTGCACGTTGGTCGACGCCCATCCCGAAGCACCGATCCAGATCTCACCCTTACCGTCACCATTGGCGTCATAGAGTTGCTGAGCGTCCGGGGTCGCCAGATCAAAGATGGATTTGATGTTGTGCTTTTCGGCCATGTAAGTCGGGGTGCAGAAGCCGGCTTTACCTTCGTATGAACCAGACGAAAGAGACACCGTGCCCTTTTCATCCACATACTCATCCGTGAAGGACGACTGGTTTGGCAGCCAGACATCCGGGTGCACGTCAATGTCACCACGCCCGCCGTCCATCGCGGCGAAAATGACGGCATTCGCACCGGGGGCATAGCCCACTTCGCCGCCTAGACGACCTTCGATAATCTGGCCAATCACGTTGGCCATGATCTTTGCTCCGGGCCAGCTCGGCTCACCAATCATTACCTTTTCTTGCGCAAATGCACTGGTTGCGCTGAGGCTTAGCACAATGGCTGTTGAAATTTTAGTTAACGTTTTCATCCTGTTGGTTCTCCTTTTTTTGATTTATGCTCTGGCGCGCGTGCGTTGCGGATCCACAAACGGGATATCCACAACCACCCCACCAAGGCGTTTTAAGCGACCGTCCAATTGTCCAATTTCCAAGCGGGTGTCAGGCTCGGAAAATTCGATCGATAGCCGTACCATCGCAATGGCGCATTCAAACGTGGGCGAATACGTGGCAGAGGTTACCTCGCCTATTTGCCGTTCTCCGGCAAAGATCGGAGCGCCATTCGCGGGAACATCGCTGCCGCCCAGCGTCATGCCTTTTAAAACCCGACGTGGGTTTTCGGCATTTCGCGTCAATGCACCCTTGCCGACGAATTCGGGTTTGTTCAGATCAATCGCAAAGCCCAGCCCCGCTTCAAACGCATCCACACCTGGGGTGAATTCGGCACCAGCCGCAGCTAGCCCCGCTTCGATCCGAATGGTCTCAAGCGCGGCCGACCCCATTGGCGTGATGTTAAACTCTTGCCCGGCTTCCATAAGAGCATCCCAGAGCAAAAGCGCATCGGCCTGAGAACAGAACACCTCATATCCGAGTTCGCCGGTATACCCCGACCGTGACAGCATAAACGGCGCCCCGTCGCGGGAGTGCAGCCGGGCGATTGTGACACCAAACCACTTTAGTTGTTCGAGAGACGGGACATGCGGCTGCGTAAACACAATCTTGCGTAACAGGTCCCGCGAACGCGGCCCTTGCAGCGCCAGATTGGGAAGAGACCCTCGCATCGCATGAATGCGCACATGAAGGTTGTTTTCCAAGGCCAAAGCTTCAAGCACGCGGGCACTCTCTTCAGTGCCGCAACACCAGCGGAACAGGTGATCGCTTAGCCGGAACAGCGTGCCGTCATCAATCACAGCCCCCGTCTGATCGCACATCAAAGTATACGATCCGCGCCAAACCGACAGCTTTGCAACGTTGCGTGTCGTGGCCAATTGCAAAAGCTTCTCAGCATCCGGCCCGATGATGTCAAATTTCCTTAGGCCGCTCATATCCTGAAGGGTCACGGCTTCGCGACACGCCCAATATTCTCCGATCGAACCGACTGAAGGAAAGCTGACAGGTGCCCAAAGATCCCGCGCAGGTGCGAAGTCCTGCGTCAAAGGCTCCAACCGCTTGAAGAATGCAGACTCCTGACTGAGCGACATTGGGGCATCTTCCTTTTCACGATAAGCAACAGCGCGGCGAATTGGGGTGTTCGTCTTGTAAATCCGGACGTGTACGTCTGTTGGATTCCAGCCGTTGATCGGGTCTATGTCGTCCGGACAGGCGGTTGACACACAGGTGAGCCGCTCCATCGCTCGCATCGCCACATAATCACCAGGTCGTGAATAGCTCTCCGCAGTCCGGAGATCATGGGTGTGGGGATCAACCCAGGTATTCCAAAAGAAATTGATCGCAGGCCAGGCTGAACGCCGCCGTACTCCGAATGGGTCCAACGCCGCCGAAATATTGTCCGAGCAGTTTACGTGGCCTGGAAAACCGCGCTCTTCGTACCCCCGTGCGGTGCAGGCCAGTCCAAAGGTATCATGACGCCCACAAGTGTCCTGAAGTACATTCAAAAGCGGGTTCATGTCCTGATCAAAAAATTTGTCCAATGATCCGGGGCCCGGATAGCTGCGCCGAACCAGAGATCGCGTGGCCGTATTGTCAATCAACAGCTCTTCGCCCCTGTCCAGCCCGTCGGTGCGCAGCGCAAGAAAATCCGAACATTGCTGTCCTTCGACATCAATGATCTGAACAACTTCGCCGGGGGCCAATTCATAGGCCACGCCAGTACCCCGTGCGACGGTGAACTCGTCTCGCACATCTCCCAATTCAGGCGGCAAGATTGGCGTATTGCGTTGGGCGGGCTGAAAGGATGCCGTGACCCAGCTGTTGAGAGCGCCAGATACCAGTTGTTCGTTATTGCCCAAGCGCACCACCCAGACAGTGACGCGCGCTTTCACGCTGAAAACCACCTGATCTTCCGACGCCGGAACATTGGTGACGGGAATGTCACAAGATGCATTCCCACCCATTGCAGTCACCCAACCCAACAAAGCCCGACAATCAGCAGCATTCATGTCCAGCTTGCCTGTGGCATTTACCCCGAGGGCCGCGAGAGCATCTTTGCCTTTTGAGTCGAATGCACCGATCTGCAGATCGGACGTCAGCCAGCGGCCCGATAGTGAAAGCAGGTCCCCAGGCTGCATGTCAAACCGTTTAGCTTCTCGTGCCGCGAGCCGATGGGTTGTCCCGCTTTGCGCCTTAGGAAAGCCAAAGAAGGATCGCTCGGGAGAAGTCCACCCGATGTTGCTGAAGTCGTGAATGACCGAATGGGACGTCATGGAAACCTGCAGCCGCAGCTAAATGTAACTAGTTACATAAGTTGATGAAACTAGTTACATGTGTCAAGTTTATTTCTATAGCGCTTGCTGAACAGCCTCGATTAAGAAAGTAAATGACTGAAAAAGAGACAAAGAAACGAGCCAACCTCAGGGACGTGGCCAGAGCCGCCGGTGTTTCCGTCGCCACGGTTTCGCGTGTATTAAACACACCTGAGGCTGTATCCAAGCACACGCGCGACCGCGTCCAGCAGGCAATCGAATCCCTTCACTTTGTCCCCAGCGCAGCTGCCAGGGCCATAAACTCGGGGCGAACTCGGGTGGTGGGTGCTTTGGTGCCGACACTGGACAATGCGATCTTCGCCAGATTCCTCTCTGCACTCGAATATGAACTCGGCGAGTTCGGGTTATCCTTGGTGGTTGCAACAACCGCAGGAGACCCGGGAATCGAAGCCGAGAAGGCGCAACGTCTGATCGACATTGGTGCAGAAGCGCTAATCGTTTCCGGAATTACCCATAGCCCTGATTTCGACAACCTGATTTCTCGCACGCGGCTGCCAACCATAGCCACATCTTACTACGACGACGGATATTCACTGCCTACCATCGGCTATGACAATGCGCGCGCTTCCCGCATGGCACTGCAATACCTCATCGACGCGGGGCACCGCCAAATTGCCGTTATTCACGGCCCAGCGGACAACAACGACAGAACGCGGGCGCGCCTTTCAGGCCTGCTTGTCGATATGCCGGGTTTAGAGACTTTCAAATTTGAAACTAAAATCACTTTGGAAGGCGGCGCAACAGCCATCCAAAACGCCCTGAGCGCTGGAACTCACTTCACCGCCGTAATGTGCACGTCGGACGTTCTCGCGCAGGGCGTACTTTTCGAGCTACATCGGCAAGGCATGGTGGTTCCATCAAACGTCTCTTTGGTTAGCATCGATGACCTGCCCGTATCCGGTCAATCGGTACCAGGCATAACAACGGTTCACTTGCCGGTGGTTGAAATGGGAAAGAAGACCGCAAACGCGGTCATCCGATGGATTGAGGACGGCATCCGCCCTGACTCACAGTTGATTGATGTTACTCTTAAATTGCGACAGTCGGTGGCTGAAATAACATGACAGTTAGCAGGTAGCCCCCCTGAACTCGGATGACCGCTTGTCGCGCCAAATCAGCCCTTTTCTTATGCAGTTCAAATGCCTGGTTAGTCCGCCCACCGGACGTTCGATGGGCTACAATACGCAGCTAGACAGTGAGCGGCGACTCAGGAGCCCAATTTGCCTAACACTGCAGACCGATTGAATGTCAGCAATGCAGGTTGCGCCTGCGCTCGCGTTCGGCCCAACTTGGACGCTGCCTCCAAACCCATAATCTGCTTTGATGAAGCCAGAACCGCCACCCTAAACAAGTCCGTTTTGGGCAAACTGCCTATTTGCCTTTGAACTTGTGGCAGACGTCAATCACGCACAAGGTGACCGCCATCCACATCCAAGACCGAGCCCGTTAGAAACCCGTTTGTCATCGCCATGACAACGGCTTGTGCGATGTCCTCGACCTCTCCAACCCGTCCTGCGGGCAGGCTGCTGCCAACCTGCGCATACATGGCTTCACGTGTCTCTTCAGTCATTGCGGCATAGGCTTCGGTTGCAACCATGCCAGGGCTGACGCAATTCACCCGCGCCCGACCAGCCAACTCTAGCGCCAGCCCTTTGGCCAGCGCTTCGACCGCCGCGTTTACTGCGCCCAGGCCAGTAGCTCCGGCGGATGGGCGACGACTGAGCACGCCGGAAAAGAACGTGATGGAGCCGCCTTTGACCAACACCGGCAACACTTCACGTGCAGTCATATAGGGGCCGATGAACTTGGCCTCGAACATAGCGCGCAGATCGTCGATGGGCAGGTCGGTGAACGCCCCACGCGCAGCACTTGAAGCAGAGATCACCAAGTGGTCAACCGATCCCAGCCCTCTGGCCCAGGAGGACACTCCTGCTTCATCAGTCGTATCCACTGGCGCGATCCGTACCCCGCTCCCAATTTCGCCCGCGGCAGCCTGAAGCTTGGCAGTATTGCGACTGGCGATTGTAACTTTTGCCCCGAGGGCGGTAGCCATTTTTGCTGTTGCTTTCCCCATGCCGCTGCTGCCACCAACGATGACAATGTGTTTGCCACTCAGGGCGGCCTCGAAAACAGTGTTCATTGCTTTGATTCCTCTTTTACTGGATGGGTCAGTCGAAGCTCAGCACCAGCTTGCCGGTTGTTTCACCGGCTTCTAGGCGGCGGTGCGCCTCGGCAGCTTGACTAATGGGCAGGGAGGTGACTTGAGGGCGCAGAACGCCCCTCTCAAGCAGATCAAACACTGTGGCCATATCCGCGCCAAACTGATCAGGTCGATTGATGAAATAGGTGTATATGTCGCTGACACGGACCGAGACGGACTTTTGGAAGTGCTTCGCCAAGTCTTCGGCAAAACTGCCTGTGGTAGGACCGGCAAGAAACCCGAATAGAACGGTTGTGCCCAGAGGTGCCAGTACATCGAGGTCTGATTTCAGGGTATCGCCCGAGATCGGGTTCAGCGTCAGATCCACACCGCGCCCCTCGGTAAGGTCCATCACCCGCGCGGTGACATCCTCGGTGCGATAGTCGATGACGTGATCGGCGCCCTGATCTTTGGCATATCCAACCTTGGCAGTGCTGGTCGAGGCGATTACCGTCATGCCCAGATGCTTGGCAACATGCAGGGCCATGGTGCCGACACCCCCGGCTGCCGCGTGAACCAGTACCGATTTTCCAGCCGCCGCGCCGCCCAGATTGACCAGCATGTGATAGGCGGTCATCCCGTTGACGGGGATTGCAGCGGCTGTTTCGAAGTCCACGGTATCGGCCAGCCGAGTGACGTAGGGCGCAGCGATTAGCGAATGGGCACCGTATCCACCGGCCCCGATCGGTCCCATCCAAGCCACACGGTCCCCAACAAAAAAGCCTTCGGCACCCTCACCCAGCGCCTCGACCACACCGGCACCTTCGACCCCTGGTACATGAGGCAGATCGGGCATCATCCCCTCGGGCATCTCACCGCGTCGGATGGTCGTGTCGATAAAGTTGACCGCCCCGGCTGAGTTGCGGATCAGGATTTCCCCGGCATCGGGGGTCGGGGTCGCCTTGTTGGTCTTAAATAAGACGTCCGGTTTGCCGGTTTGGGTGATTTCCATGGCGAAAGGCATCAGCTATCTCCTTCTGTTGCGCAGAAGGTAGAGGTCACATCAAGCAATGATAATGATTGATATCAGGAGTTATAATCTCAAAAATAGAATAATGATCTACAACGACCTTGCCCTTTTTACTGTCGTCGCAAACCATCTGAGCTTTTCCAAGGCTGCAGACGGTCTGGGCATACCGCTCAGCCGGGTCAGCCGCAGGATTGCAGAGTTAGAAGACCATCTGGGCACCAAACTGTTCGAGCGGACAACCCGGCAGGTTCGCCTGACGGAGGAGGGCCGGCGCCTTCTGGACCGATGCCAGGATCCGATCGAGGCGTTGCAGGGTGTTGCAGGCTTTACCGACGATACCAGACGCCAGAGTATCCGCATCACGGCACCTCCGCTGGCAGCACGCACGACGATTGGCCCTCGGCTGTTGGATTTTGCGGAACAGAATCCGGATGTGGCGCTTGAGATGACCACCACCAACATCATGCTGGACTTCTTTCGCGACAATATTGATGTGGCTTTTCGGGTAGGCCCACTCACCGACTCCAGCCTTGTCGCGAAACGGCTCTGGTCGGTTCCCTACTGCTTTTGTGCCGGACAAGGGTTTATTGGAGAGCGTGGGCTAAGAGGGTTGATTTCCAGACCGGACTTTCTTGCTTTGCCCGCGCTGACAGCTGGTCAACCCTGGGTGCTAGAGAGCGGGGAAACACTGCACCCGAAGCAAACCGCACACAACTTAACCGACCTTGATGTCATTGCGCAGGCCGCCCGTCGAAACCTGGGTGTCGCGATGCTGCCTTCGGATATGGTAAACAGCGATCTAAAACGGCTTGAGGTTATAGACACCGTCCCTCTGACGCGGGACATGTTCGCAGTCTATCCCAGCCGCCGTCTGTTGCCCGCACGGATCAGGAAGCTAATTGATTTCATGACACCCGGCTGAACCTACCAATCAATTGCAACACCATCGCGAAAGAACCCTCCGGTCGGGCCGCCTTTCGGCAAGGTCGCTGCCCAGACGACTCCTTTGGCCCCTTCGGAAATCGGACGTCCCCCGCCGCCCATGTCCGTGGCAACCCAACCGGGGCACACGGCGTTGACGAGAATGCCTTGAGGTTTCAACTCAGCGGCGGTCTTGAGGGTCAACGCGTTCAACGCCGCTTTGGACACGCCATAGCCGGGTGTGCCGGCACTCATGCTGGTCAGCGACCCCGCGCCAGAGGACACATTGACGATCCGGGCATCCGTACCTCGTTTTAACAGTGGCACCGCCGCGATCGTCGTCTCCCATGGTCCGAAAAGGTTCGTATCGAATGCTTGGCGGACCCTGTCCAGATCGGCGTGGTGAACCTGTTGGTCGGCGTCATAATCCACGCCCGCGTTGTTCACCAGAACATCAAGGCGACCATAGACCGATTCAATCGTCAAAAAGAAAGCGGCAGCAACAGAGTCCGGATTAGAGACATCCAGTTGCAAGGCTTCCGCCCCATATCCGATTTCATCCGCAGCGGCCTGCCCTTTTGCCAAGTCGCGCACACCGATCAAAACTTTCATCCCATGGTCTCGGGCCAATTGCCGGGAGACCTCTTTGCCAATACCGCGATTGGCTCCGGTCACGAGTGCGACGCGCTGACTGGTCATGGTCCTTCCTCAATTTGCCTCGGCCGCGCGCTGACCGGCAAGAGCCACAAGCCCACGGTCACCGGATTCCCAGATTGCCGTCATGGTCATCGATGTGACAACCCAGCGATCATCTGATTTCTCAAGCTCATAATCATAGCGGCCACCCAGCACCCACAAGCCGTCATCAAGACGATGGGTTGCTGTGAAATCCGCCTGTGCCGTCGCAGATGTATCGGACAGGGAGGTGACGGTGTGATTGGTCACCATATGGTGCGTCGCGTCGAAACCGGGCAGAAAGGCGGACCATCCAGCTATAAGCTCGTCGGCGGGTTGTGTTACTGGGTCTCCGCCCCAGAGGCTGGTATAATCCGTCGTGACGGTATCGGAAAACGCGCCGCGTACGCGGGCCCAGTCGTGGCGGTCAGCACCTGCCGCGATGTCGGTAATGGCAGTCGAGATATCCGCTTGTTGTTCAGCAAAAGCCGCGGATCCGATCATAGAGACGGCCGCAAGGGTCGATGTGAGTTTTCTACGCATGAGGATGCTCCGAATAGATGAGGGTGGACGCCGAACGATTGCTCGGCGTCCGGACAGGGCTTAGTTGCTCGAACCGGCGCGGAAGTGGTCAGCGACGGTATCCGCTGCGCGGGTGACATCCGCGGGATTGTCGTAGAAGTCGAACTGCGTGACATCCTCCAGCCATTGCGCGGTCGCCTCGCCTGCAAAGCCGGCAAGGAAGGTCTGCACGCCCTGTGGGATCGCCGCGCTTTCCGAATGCACAATGGCCAGTGGCTTATCCAAACGCTGCGGATTGTCGGCGGGGTGATAGGTCAGCCAACCTTCCCAGCCCGCATTGTTCCATTTGTCATCGTATTCGGGGATCGCGCCACGGTCGGCCTCATAGTAGTATCCGCCGATTGGCATCAGCACGCCCTCGGCACCCTCGGGCCCTGCGGCAGGAATGATCTGGCCGCCAGCGGCCTCGGCGGCATGGGACACTTCAATCAGCCCTGCGACACCTTCTGCACCGCCATAAACCGCCTCGACGATCTGGGCGTTCTGCAACCAAGGTGCAACCAGACCCAGCCGCTGAACCAGCGGATTGCCAGAGACTGCATCGACCATGTACCCGGCCGAGGCACAAATCCCCAGACCGTTGATGTGGTCGGCATCTACTTCGGGCAAGGTCGCGACGAATGCAATCGCGGCTTGGATGTCCGATGTCTTGGCCTCGGGGCTTTCAACAAAGCGCACGTTGTTCGGCAGATCACCCGATTTGCCCCAACCGCGGAAATCGAAGGTGAAGGCCGCAAAACCGCGTTCGGCCATCTCGCGGGCATAGTTGGCGGGCATCTGTTCCTGAACCGAGGTCCAAGCCCCGGTCACGACGACGGTCGGCAGCGGCTCGGTTCCGCGCTCTTCCGGCAAATACAATGTGCCGGACATGGTGGCGCCTTCGTTCTCAAAGGTGACGGTGCGGGTTTCCACCTGCGCAACGGCGGCTGTCGACGCCATCAACGCGGCAGCAGTGTTCATAGCAAGGGTGTTCATAGCGGTATCTCCCAAAATCTGTCTGGATGGGCATACGCCCAATGACACCTGAGATACGACGCCGGCGGCAGGGATACTTGCACCGGACTGCCGCGTTTTTGAAAGATTCTGCTTCAGAGAGCCCGCGCTGCACGGAACGCGCGCGGGGTCTGGCCCACCACCTGTTTGAAACTGCGCGTGAAATGCGCCTGATCCGAGAACCCGCAGGCCAAAGCGATGTCGCCCAGAGGGCGCGCTGGGTCTTCGATCATCTTCATCGCCTGCTCGACCCGGTAGGCCATGACATATTGCATGGGGGTCGAGCCCAGCGTTTCCTTGAACACCCGCGCGAAATGCGAGGGGCTCATGCCCGCCTCAGACGCCAATTGATCGACGGTGATCGTTTGGTCCAAACGGTCCTGCACATAGGCCAGCACCCGTTGGTAGTGCTGAGAGGTAAAGCGCGAGGACAGCTCAACCTCTTCGGCGCGGCGTTTGCCGTATTTCTGCAGCAGTTTGACCAGAAAAACCCGGCTCATGGCTTCGAACATCACCGCCGAGGACATATCGTCGGTCGCAAGCGCGTCGCGCAGGATGACGCCCGCAGCACATAGGTCAGGATCAGAAAACTGCGGCTGGTCGTGAAACTGCTCCGGGGCCAGCAGCATACCAAGTTCAGACTGCGCAAATCGCTGAACCTTGTCCGGATGCAAAGTAATCACGATCACGTCGGACTGCCCGTACCACCGCCAACCCGACCGCATGCCTGCCGGGGTCACGATGACCTCATCCTTGCAAAAGGTGAAATCCCGCAGCGTGCCGTCCCGCCAGTTTTGCACGCGATGCCCCTTTTCCTGCAGGTTCAGGAGGATGTGGTGTTCCGAAAACACCTCTTCCGGCATCCGATCGGGTTCGGCGCGAAAATACCGCACTGACATCAAACCTGCCGCCGAAGGGCGCTGCATCGCATCGCTGTTCAGCAACGGTTCTGACGGGTAGATATCAGCGTATCTTAGGGGCAAAGAGCGGCTCCGGCTGGCACTATTCGATATGTGGGGTCTGCGCGCGCAGGGTCAAACGCTTTGCTGGCGCTTTATGTGGTCGATGAACAGCCTTAGGGGCATCATGGATTTATACTCGCGTGGGAAATACATGAAAAAGCCAGGGGTGGGTCCCAAGTGGTCGTCCAGAACCGGTTGTAACTCTCCCGCAGCGATCTGGGTGCCGACATAGGCCTTGAATGTATAGGCGAGGCCCAGCCCTCGCTTAGCCAGATCGACGGAGGCTGGAAGGGCGTTGGCGATCAGATTGCCCTGCACATCGACGTCATACCCTCCCTCGCTCGATTGAAAACTCCACGGCGCAATCTGGCCCGAGGATTGAAACCGGTAGCGGATACAAGTATGCCCCAGAAGATCACGTGGTGTGTCCGGGATGCCTCGTGCCGCCAAGTAGTCCGGACTGCCGACAACGGTCACCGGAAGCGGCGGCGTCAACCGCACTGCCACCATATCCTGCGCCACACGATCCCCCAGACGGAAACCGTCGTGCAGCTCTTCGCCCAGTATGTCTGACAGCGCATCCGTTAGCGACAGCTCCAACTCGATCTCGGGATACGCGGCGCAGAAACTGTTGAGGATCGGACCAACAAAGAGGTGATAGGCAAACTCGGGCATCGCCAGTTTCAACGTGCCCCGCGCGGCGTGACCGGTGCTGCGCGCGCTTTCGACGGCCTCAGAGAGTTGATCAAAGGCAGGCCCAGCGCCACGGATCAGGGCGCGTCCGGCCTCGGTCAGGCTGATCGAGCGTGTTGTCCGAATGAAAAGCGCGGTGCCCAACTGATCTTCCAACGATTTCAATTGATGGCTAACGGTTGACGGCTTGATACCCAGCGCCTCGGCCGCAGCACGTAGCGATCCGTGGCGCGCGATGGCCGTAAAGATTTCAAGCGTGGCAAGTGGCAGGCGCATCATATCTCCGAACTACCTCATTATTCGATATGATACATGAAAGTAATGCCAACTTGGTCAATTATCACGCGCAATGAAAATTATTAACTTTGTGTCACCACGTATTCAGGAGGACACAAGATGAACACTCTGACCAAAGTTGCTGCCCTCACCGCTGCTCTGATCACAGGAGAGATCGCCATGGCCGCATCCCCCGAAGACAATATCAAGGTCGTACAGGACTTCTTCGCCGCCTATGGCGCCAACGATCTGAACGGTATCGCAGCCGTGATGGACGAGAACGTAAAATGGCACATCCCGGGCTGCCATCCCTTGTCCGGAACGAAGACCGGTCGGGATGAAGTACTGGCGTTTTTCGAACAGCTGGGCACCGCCGGATTTCAGGCCGAACCCATCTATTTCGGAGCGGATGAAACCCATGTGGTTGATATCCACCGCGGCTGGTCGAACGCCGACGGCAAACCGAATGTCGATACGACCTGGGCGCTCGTCTACCGGATCGAGAATGGCAAGATCGTCGAGGCAACCAACCTGTCCGCCGATCAGGATGCGGCAAACACGTTTTTCTGGTCCCAGCACTCGCTGGCTCCGGTCCCTGAGCGGCTGGCTAAGTGAACTATCAACAGGTGATTCAAGTGACCGATTACCCCGAAATCCGCGGTTTCATCGCCGACTGGTTTGCCCGGTTCGACAGGCTGGATCCGATCGACGCGTTCCTGCCTGACCTCCATCCAGACGTAGAGTGGGATACGCCTGACATCGACACCGCACTTGGCGGACATGACCGGGTGCGGGCCTGGTATCGGGTCGTGTTGGAAACCTTGCAGCGCCCGACCGAGCATCACGTCAGCAAGATCGTAGTCAAGCCCGGTGCCGCACAGTTCGAAGTTCTGTTTCGCGCCACGACCGTTGCGGGCGACCTCATTGAAGCCAGCGTTCAGGAAGACTGGCGCTTTGAAACCCGACCCGATGGCCGCCCGCTGATCACTCACTATTCCGCAAAATTCTTGCAAGAGGCTGATACATGAAAACCCTCGTACTGACCGCCCATCCGGACCTGAGCAAATCGCGCATCAACCGCGCATGGTTCGACGCACTTTCTGATGTTTCGAACGTGACGCCCCGAGATCTAACCGCCATTGGTGGTGCCGAGATGCGTTTTGACACAGAAGCCGAACAGGCCCTCTTGCTGGCGCATGACCGGATCGTGTTTCAATTTCCATTCTACTGGTATTCCGCACCGCCGGTGATGAAGGCTTGGATGGATCAGGTGCTGAACTATGGGTTCGCTTACGGGCCGGGCGGGGACCGGTTGAAGGGGCGCGAGCTGTTGATCCTCGTCTCAACCGGTGGCCCGGAGCACAGCTATCACGCAGGTGGATACAACAACTTCTCCATGGCTGAGTTTCTGAAACCGTTCCAACAGATGGCGAACCTAGCAGGCATGACATATCTACGCCCGTTCGTGGCTCACGACATGGCGGTGGCAACTCAGGATCAGATTGACGAGAATGTGCCCCATATGCTGGCTTATTTGAGTGATCCCGAACTGGATCCAAGAGTGAGACAAGCCCGATTGCTCAAGCAACTAGAAGACGACCCCTCGCTGGCGGCGGCGGTGAGCTGAAGCCGACGGATCCCGCGTCTGGCAGAAAGGCATGAGTTTTTCAGCCGGCGTGGGTTCTTTCGTGACCAATGACAGCTAAAGTATCAGCGCGGAACAAGAGTGTGAGACCACGATGACCGAGACTGATCACCTGAAACACTGGTTGATTTCCGATGGTCGCCTGCTGGGCGACGAGGGTCTCATTGTCAAAGGGTATTGCGAAGGATTGGTGGCGCTTGGCGTACCCTTGGCCCGCGCAAGGATCGCCCAGAATTACTCGAATCCTTTGCTTAGCGCGTGGGGCATCATCTGGACGCCGGAAGAAACCCGCCGCTACACCGTTCCGACCACGGTTCTGGCAACAAGTGCATGGCACGGCAGCCCGTTTGAATATGTCGTCACGCAGCGGCGCCCATTGCGCAAACGCCTGACCGATCTTGACGTTCTGGAAGAACATCCGGTCTATGCCGAGCTGGCCGAAGTAGGTGCCACAGATTTTCTGGCCATCCCGCTGGAGCACGGCAACGGTTCGGTTCAGGGCACCAGCTTCACCTCGGACGCAGATGCTGGGTTTTCGGACGCACATATCCGATACATCGAAGACACGCGATACGCACTTGCCGCTGCTTTGGAACCCATCGCAATGCGTCATTCGCAAAAAAGCCTTCTGCAAACCTATCTGGGGCACGGTCCCGCCGAAGAGATTGATCAGGGCCACATAAAGCGCGGAGAACACAGAACAGTTTCAGCCGCGATCCTATTTGCGGATCTTCGTGGCTTCACTAGCAAAGCCTCATCCTGGTCCGAAGAAGCTTTGCTTGCCATGATGGGTGAGTATTTCGAAATGGTCGTGTCGCCCATCCAAGAACAGGGCGGTGACGTTCTCAAGTTCATGGGGGACGGCATACTTGCAGTTTTCAACATTGATGACGACGCGGAAACCTCGTGCAGATCTGCTGTGCTAGCTGCAGAACAAGCCCTGACCATCCTGGGAAACTACAACGAAACAGCCGCCGACACGGGAAAAGAGCCAATAGAATTCGTAGTCGGCATTGATTTCGGTCGCGTCACCTTGGGCAACATCGGCAGTCCGGATCGCTTGGATTTCACAGTTGTCGGACAAGCTGTGAATGTGGCCAGTCGTGTTCAGGAGCTATGTAAGAATTTGGATGAAAAGTTACTAGTGACGCAGAGCGTCGCAGAACATATGCCACACCATATGCAATCAGCCGGCTGTCACTCAATCCGCGGTTTATCCAATGAAATCGAGGCGTATAAGGTCCGAGAATAGCTTTTTCAAAGCCAGGTTTTCGGTGACCGCGACCACTGTTATCGCCTCGATCAAAAGAAATTTTCGTTTGCGCTGAACAAGTGGGAACTTCTGAACTTTTACCCGGGTCAACACAAGATAGAGAAGAGCTTACGACGGCCTCGCGCCTCTGACTATGTTTGCAATACGAATGCCAGTTTGAGGTGAAGTTGAACTATTACGTCGACTCAGAAGAGAATAACCGACGCCCACCTATGGTGTATCTTGGCTGTCGGAGATGTCTCGAAGGCGGACGCAAGAAGGAGGCTGGCGGCTTGGTCCGTGGTGCTGGGCTACTGCAGCTTCCTTAACAAGTAGGAAATCGTGTCACTTAATTCTAACCCAATAGCGGCGACTTCAGGATCAGTTGAAAGGTGAAGTTAACCTTTCGCGCCCATCTGGAAAATAGAATATTTGGGTGCCTTTAGCGAAATCGACATGAGTCTCAAATATTGTCAAAACGGCGCTTACTATGAGTGCTGCCAAACTGAATTTGGCACTTTCGACAACTGGCACTGCTGAGTTGGCCCGGTTCTTTTTGAGCCCTGAATTTGGGATTTTTCAACAAGAATTCCCGTTTTCGATCGGTTTTTGTCGTTGCTGATCAAACCAGTCCTCGATCATGTCCAGCAGTGCCGAAACGGCCCGGTAAGCTGCAGCCACCCGCCATGTGGGACGATGATCGTCCGTTTCCAGTATGCTTAACCGACCGTCGGTCACGTATGGCTTCAGCAAGTGGCGCGGCGCACACGTCAGCATGTCCACGCTCTGGACGACAGCCATGATCATTCCGTACTGATCTGTCGGAAGCGTCGCGCGAAACGGACTACCAGTTTCTTGCTCCAGAAAGGCGAGATGATTTTGCAAATCAAGGGGTACCTCGGTGCGAATTCATCTGAGTCTAATGTGGAACGTTGTGAGAATGCATTGGGCGCAGCCCGGCAGTTGGGCGCGTTGGCAACAGGTAATTCGCGGAAAAAAATCACCTCGAAAGCCAATGGATCTGGCTCACAAACTTACAAAGGGTTGGGGTGGCCGAATGAGAAGGTGCGCCAGGCTTGATGCTACTCCATGCAGGACCGCATCGTAGCGGTCAGCCTGCACTATCCTCCCGCAGCGGGGCAAACCGTCCTTCAGGCATGTCCACAGCTTTGTAAGCTTCGACAAAAGGCAGGATATGTTGATCCGGGCGCGCAAAGCGCCGATACATCCAGACAATGTCGGCAATTTTTATCCCCGGACGAATTTTGTAGAGCCTGTCTCGCGCGGAAATGGCTGCGTCTCGAGGACCCAGTTCAGCCAGAATTGCAACCTCAATAGAAACCGACCACCAGACGTCCGGCTGTGCACCCTTGCGATAGGTCTTCAGCGCTGTTTCGTAATCTCCGTTCAGGAAATGATACTCGGCCAGCGCCTGATACCAGTTTGGATCTGCTGCATTTGGGTCTAGCGCGATTGCATTTTCGACAAGCGCAGCCCCCAAATCCAGACGACCGGACCATATGAATTCATAGCCGATTTGCCCTTGCAGATAACGATCGGTTCCCAATGCCAGTGCTGTTTCGGCGGACGAGAAGAACCCGTCAAGATCGCGTTGAATCTGAAGCACAAGCGCCAGAAGGAAATGAGCGCGCGCAGAATAAGGGTTCAGCGACACTGCGTTCCGCGCGGCCTCTTCCGCGCGTTGGATTTTCTGGTCCTGTGCCCCTGGATAAAGCCCGGTAAAAAGCTTCACATCCGTCAGCAGTGCCTCGGCCAATTGCGCCCACCCGCGCCAATACTCGGGTTCGTCCTCGACAACCCGCACAATACAGCCCCGGACGCGCTCTTGCATATCTCGTCGGTTCAGAAAACCAACGCGCAGCAAGGAACATTCATAAGACGAGAGAAGTTCCGGAGGTTTCGCACGCGCATGACCTGCGTGAATGCGCTTGATCGCCCCGCCTGCGTCACCCAGAGCAGAGGCAACTTTTTCGGTGATGCTCAGTTGAACGTCTAAAATGTTTGAAGTCGTAAGACTTTCATCATACGCCCCAGACCAGACCTGATGCCCCGAGGTTGTGTCTATCAGTCTTGCCGTCACGCGCAGACGATCTGCAACCTGCCGGACGGAACCCTCCAGCACATAGTCCGCGCCGAATTTCTGCCGGATGCTGCTCGGGTCACTTTCGCCCGGCCCAACAGAATGGGTGGATTGGCGGGACAGTACATTGAGGTCCTGGTAGCTCCCCAGCTCAACAATGATGTCTTCGCCAATGCCAACAGCCAACAAATCGCGGGCGTCCGTATTGCTAAGGTTTTGAAACGGCAGAACCGCAACGGTCGGACCTGTTGGCTCTGACAACAGAGCGGCTTCATCAAAGGTCATGGCATCGGACGGCTCGTGATCAAAGCTGATCCACCACGCAATCAAGCTTGCAACGCCCAGACAAACCAACACCGATGCACCGGTCATCAACGGAAGTTTGTTGGATCGCTGTTCAGAGGCGGGTGCTCCGTCAAGCATGACGCGAAAAACCCGAACCGGTTCAGCGATATTCTTTAGGGTTTTGGGGCCGAGATCCTCAAACTCGGCATCTACCTTTGCCATTGCTTGCTGCGCGACACTCTCAGAAACTGCGACGCCCCCTGGATCCGCCAGACCTTCAATGCGAGAGGCAACATTCACCCCGTCACCATACAGGTCTCCATCAGCGATCATGACATCACCGAGGTTTATCCCGATCCGAAGTTGCAATCGCGACCCGTTGGCGAGGCCAGGAGCAGCCTCAGTCATTGCCCGCTGGATCTCGACACCACAGTTAACGGCATCGACAACCGAAGCAAATTCGACAAGAGCACCATCCCCCATCAACTTGACGAGGCGCCCGTGATGTCTCGCAATTGCGGGATCAAAAATCTCTATGCGCAACGTCTTGAGAGCGGACAATACCCCTGTTTCGTCGCTGCCCATCAACGACGAATACCCAACGACATCGGCAGCCATGATCGCGGCGAGTCGGCGCTGCATAGGACCCTCCTGCTCGCAGTTTAACGGATGTCGCGAAATCTCGACAGTGGATGCCCTACTGATAGTCTAACCAATTTGGCTGTCATGGTTCAGACTAAGTGTTCGCTTCACCTCAACGGCCCCTACTCTTAGCAGACACAGAAAATGTCAGCTTTCCGTCCAAATCAGACCTTCACTCCATAGACCCCATACTGCGGCGCGGCCTAGCAAACCAACCGCATGCTGCGCGCGCAATATCAGCCAATGACCGAATTGCGGACAACTTGCCAATTCGCCAGTAACTAAAACGACCGCTATCGGAAATTGACCGGCCCGAAAAGTTTGGCTCGTTACATGGCTTGGCGTTTGCGTTTTTCCTGCAGGGCTATTGAACAGTTTCGAAAACCCGATCTTGTCTTGGAGAGCACCCGAACTTGCGGGCATATTCTCTTGAGAATTGAGCCGGGCTTTCATATCCAACCCCGTAGGCAATCTCTGATATCTTTGCTCCGGTAGATTGAAGCTCATTGCGGGCATGAAGCAGACGCAGGTCTTTCTGGTATTGTAGCGGTGATGTTCCCGTTACCGCCTTGAACTGCTCGAAGAAGGCCGAACTGCTCATACCCACACGCCCGGCAAGCTCTCCGACAACAAGAGGATTGGCCAGATCTGACCGGATTTCGTGTGTCGCCGCGAGAATCCTGCTAGACGTGTTTTCGTGCCACACCAGTTTTTGAAGCGTGCCGCCATGTTGCCCGATCAGCAGGCGGGCATGGATTTCCCTAGCCGTGATCGGTGACAGCATGTGACGCGTCTCTTCGGTTTCGCACTGCTGAAAATACCGCAACAGGGCGCTTTTCATGTCATCATCGGTTTCAGCTAGGCAGATCGAAAATGGATCCGACACGCGTTTACTAGAAGATTGAGGCAGTGAGGATGCCAGACCGCGCACGAGATCCAGATCAAGGGGGAACACGAGCGCAACGTAGGGACGTTCGGGTGTGGCCTCGGTAATCCTTGAGACAACCGGCAGTGCGTTGCTGACGATCAGCGACTGCCCTGCCTGTACGGAGAGCGTTCTGGTACTGGTCCCAACCTCTTTGGCGCCTTGTAAAACCGCGCACAACAGCGGGCGGTAGACATTTGCGTCATGTTGAGTGGTCGAAGGATGGGTGAGAAAAACCGCCCCGCTTTCCTTATGTGTCAAGACACCCTGCGCGACGCCCGCGTGGTCAAGCAGATCCCGAACATAGTCCAATAGTGTATGAGGTCTCATGAATGCCTCCAGTCTGCCCTCATCGCTAGCACGGAATAAAAATGACTATTACTGAAAACGCTTACTTGTGGAGAATTAGGCAAGAAAATTGGAAGATATAGAAAGATACATCCTCTTTTTTGTCACTATTGTATGCTTATAAACTTGCGGAGCAACAATGTGAAAACCATTCTGATCACCGGGGCGTCATCCGGTATTGGCGCAGCAACCGCCCGACATTTCCAAGCGAATGGTTGGAATGTCGTCGCCACTATGCGCAACCCTGCAGGCAGCACCGATCTTAGGGCTTTGGAAAACGTGCATCTGACCCAACTGGATGTGACGGATGCGGGCTCAATTGCAACGGCCGTTCGCGATGGCATCGAACGGTTTGGCCAGATTGATGTTTTGTTGAACAATGCGGGTTACGGCGCCTACGGTGCACTAGAGGCCTTTTCGATGGATCGCATCCGACGTCAGTTTGACACCAACGTGCTTGGGTTGATGGAAGTGACCAAAGCGGTTCTGCCTCATTTCCGCCAGAACCGGTCAGGCACGGTCATAAATATCTCGTCCATCGGAGGACAGATTACATTTCCGCTTGGCGCGCTCTATCATGGTACCAAGTTCGCAGTAGAAGGGCTGTCCGAGGCGCTGCATTACGAATTGGAACCCCTTGGCATCCGAGTTCGTATTGTCCAACCAGGCATGATACGGACGAACTTCGGCGGCAGCTCTTTCGATTTCGCGATGGATGAGAACCTGTCGGATTACGCGCCTATGGCCGAAGCCATGGGGCGTCTTTTTGGCAAACTGGCCGCGAACCCTTCTGAACCAGAAACGGTCGCGCAAGTCATTTGGGATGCGGCCAACGAGACCGGAAACCGCCTGCGTTTTCGCGCAGGGCCCGATGCCGAAGAATTGCTGAACGCGCGCAAACAACAGGATGACGAGACGTTCATTGACGGCCTCAAGCAAAAGATGGCGCCCTGAAGGACCCTTTAGTCATTCGCAGAAAAAAGGGATGCTCCATGTACCGAAAAGCAATCGAAAAAGGTGGCCTGGCTGTTGTAACCGGGGCCGCAAGCGGTGTCGGCAAGGCCGCGGCCCAACGATTTATTCAAGACGGCTTGGGGGTTGTGCTGGTCGATCTGGCGGGCGAGGCCTTGGACAGAGCTGAGGCAGAATTGCGCGATCAGGCCGGGGCGTCCGCAATTGTTCAGGCGGTTCCGACGGATGTTAGCGACGCCAAAGCTGTGAATGCCTTGGCAGATCAGGTCTTTGCGCTCGGTGAGGTGGCTGTCCTGATGAACAATGCCGGTATCGCAGTGCCGTCCGGCAGCTGGGAAAACGCGGAAAACTGGCGCAAATTGTTTGAGGTCAATCTTTTTGGCGTCATGAACGGTGTCCATGCTTTTCTGCCGCGTATGATTAAGGCGGCGCGTCCGGCAGTAGTGATAAACACTGGGTCAAAACAGGGCATCACCACACCACCCGGAAACCCCGCTTACAATACCAGCAAAGCTGCTGTGAAGGTCATGACAGAAATGCTTGCGCATGATTTGCGGCAGGCCGAAGCGGATATCACCGCCCATCTGTTTGTGCCGGGATTTACCTATACCGGTATGATTGAAAAGTTTATGCCGGAAAAACCTGCCGCAGCCTGGACAAGCGAAGAGGCCGTTGACTATCTGCTGAGGCGCATGTCGGACGGGGACTTCTATATCCTCTGCCCTGACAACGATGTGTCAGAAGAACGCGACCGCAAACGGGTTGAATGGGCCATGGGCGATATCATCAACAATCGCCCGGCTCTTTCACGCTGGCATCCCGACTACGCGGATGCCTTTTCGACGCACGAGGTCTCGGAATAGTCAAACTAGACAAGATGCGGTGATAAATACACCGAGGGTGCTGGTGGATGGGGCGAGTAAGACCGTTGTGTATCTGACAGGGTCAACACCGAAACTTGAATCTGATCGGACAAAACCGGGGGATGTGGTCGGACACTCGTACGAACCACAGTATCAATTACTTTGGGATCGTTGCTGGCCTGAAGGGTTTATAACAATGGCCAAGATAACTTTGCCCCTTAGGATCAAGGATCGGCCCATTTCGGTCATTCGCCAGAGTACCTCAACGCTGCGGACGTTGACCACAACGCAAAGGATTGCACAGTATTGAACAGGCATAACCTCCAATTCCTTCGGTCGCCGGTCTATTTGGGATAGGTCAGCTCACGAAAATCGCCATTCCAATACGCCAGCGGTTTAGTCTCAGAGCTTTCGGCGCGTTCGACCTTGCCGATCAGAATGCGGTGCGTGCCGAATGAGACTGTCTGAATATGCAGGCATGTGAAGATTGCGGCAGCATTTGACAGGACCGGCAGGCTCGTCCGTTGGTCAATCGTCCAATGTTCAGAGGTAAAACTACGCTGATCCGTAAGGTCGGGGGCACCGGCGAACGCAAGCGCCAGCACGTCATGCTGAGGCGCGACATAGTTCACGCAAAAGATCCCGTGTTCCTCAATCATGCCCAGAATGCGGCTTTTCTTGTTGATGCAGATCAGCACTGCAGGTGGTGCTGCCGTCAGGGAGCAGGCTGCGCTGACGGTCGCGCCATGCGGGCCGTGCTCGCCGCTGGTAGTGACAATTGACACAGGCGTCACCGCCTTGCGCATTGCGGATGTAAATTCAGTAGGGTCCAGCATGTCGCCTCCGTCGGTCTCAGGCATTTCTGTGGCGGCGACCGCCTTGAATACAAGAACGAATTGCTTAAGCTTTGCCTAACAAAAACTTATGCAGGCCTGTGATGCGACGCGCCCTTCGAAACAAACTGGATCATCTTCGCCCCGGTGCTTTGTCGAAACTGGAACCAGTTGGCTTTGACAGCAATCGAATGCGTCGCCCGCTGCCGCCGTTGCAGACCCTGATCGCATTCGAAGCCGCCGCGCGGCTGCAGAGCTTTACGCTGGCCGCAGCGGAACTGAACCTGACACAACCGGCTGTCAGCCAGCAAGTCAAGCTGTTGGAGCATCGACTAGGCGTCAAACTCTTCCGCCGCCGCAACAACATGATCCTGCTGACCGAACAAGGTGAACAATTTGCCGAAGACGTGGCCGAGATCCTAAATACGCTGGGGGAAAGCGTACAGAACCTGGCCCCGGACGCCGGGCGGACGACGCTGACGGTTAGTCTGCTGCCCTCGTTTGCGTCGACATGGTTTGCCGCGCGGGCGCACCGGTTTGTGACGGCCAACCCTACGGTCGATTTGATCACTCTGTCGACCGTGGCAAAGACAGGCTTTGGCCAAGAGGATGCAGATGTCGCCATTCGTTGGGGGCCAGGCGGGTACGAGGACGGGTACGAGGAACGCCTATTCGGCGAGAAGCACATACTTGTGGCCTCTGCGCAAACGGCCGAAACGTTGCGCGACATGTCGGACATCAATGCGCTGGCGGATCGCCCCTTTCTGCACGACACAAATTACAGCGAGTGGCGCGCTGTGATCGAGAAAAATGGCGGTGATCCTGCGGCGTTCGAACGGGGGGCCTTTTTCGGCGACAGCAGTGCCACGGTGAACGCCATTCTCTATAGTCAAGGCATTGGCGTTGTGCGCGATGTGATTGCCCGGCATCTGCTGGTCTCGGGGGCTTTGGTGCAATTGCCATTCGAACCGGTCAAGGGGCCGTATTCCTACCACTTTATCTGCCCCGAACGGCGGGTAGAACAACCGCGCGTTCAGGCCTTTCTGACTTGGTTACGGAAGGAGGCACAATCTCCATAAGAAATTCTTTGCCACTGGTAAAGGATTCAACATTTGGTGCTTTGCCAGCTTTCCGACAAACTGCACAGACCAAGTGATGTAGCCAGACCGGAGCCCCAACGACATGGAATTTTCGTTGTTCAACCTGATGACCAAGCCTGTTGATGGCTCGTCGCATGCGGATGTGTTCAACCAGATGCGCACCATGACGAAAATGGTGGATGAGGCAGGCTTTGACGTCGCCTGGTTCGCCGAACATCACCTATCGAACTATTGCATCTCGCCCTCGCCGCTGATGACAGCCGCGAACATGGCCGCCCACACCAAACGGATCAAGGTCGGCCCTGCCGTGGTGGTGATGCCTTTCTACGAACCCTTGCGTTTGGTCGAAGATATCTGCCTAGCAGATCAACTGACCGAGGGCCGTCTGGTTCTAGGTCTGGGCACTGGCTATCAGCCCCGCGAATTTAAGAAATTCGGATTCGATATCGACGACCGTCTGATGCGCGGGCTGGAAATCTGGGATTGCATCGAACAGGGCGTCTATGGCGGCGTGATCGACTTTCAGGGCGACCACATTCAGATCAGCGACGCGGCCCTGTCCATCGCTCCGGTTCAGGATCGTATCCGCACCTTTGCCGTCGGAAACGCACCAGAGATGCGCCAGAAGATGATCGACTACGGGGCCGAAACGCTGACCACGCCGGCTATCGGACCAAACGCGATCGTGGGCACTGCGCGGCGGTTGTACAAGGAAACGCGCATCGAGAACGGCCTGACGGGGGATGATTTCCCCTTTGCGGTGCAGCGCTATGTCTATGTCGCTCAGGACAAAGACGATGCCCGTGCGGCAGCCGAGCAGGTGCTGATCCATGCCCGCATGGCCAACAACATGCGCCGCGCCGAACCGCTGATGGAGGGCGCGGACCTCAAGATCGTGCCCTTCGACAACGAACCGGATATCGACACGGTTCTGCAGCGCGCCATCATTGGCGATGCCGAAGACATCACGCAACGTCTCGTGGCCGAAGCGCGCGAGTTTGGCATCACGCATCTAAGCGTCTTCATGCAGATTGCTTCGATCCCCTTTGCCAACACCCTGCGCTCGCTCGAGGTGTTCTGCGATCAGGTCATGCCTGCGGTGAATACCGCGCTTGCGGCGGATAAGGCGGCGCTCGCCTCATGAGCGGGCCGAATTTCTCGCTGGCTGGCAAAACCATTCTGATCACCGGAGCCGCACGCGGATTGGGTGCGGCGATGGCACAGGCCTGCGCCGCACAAGGTGCGCCACTGTGCCTGCAAGACATCAACGGCGAGGCCCTCGAAGGCACAGCAGACGGCTTACGCGCGGATGGAGCAACTGTCCGAACGGCAGCTTTTGACCTAACCGATTTCGACGCCTGCACCGATTGGGTGCAGGGTATCGGCCCGATCTGGGGTCTGATTAACAATGCCGGGATCACCAATCACGGGCACGTACTGGACCACACGGTTGATGACTACCGCTCGATCTATGATCTGCATGTCTTTGCACCCTTTGTACTGGCGCGTGAAGCGGGCCGAGTGATGCGTGCCAATCAAGGGCCTCAGCGAGGGCGGATCGTTTCGATCTCGTCCATTGCCGCCACACATCCGCGACCGGGGGTCGGCAATTATGCCTCGTCCAAAGCGGCCGTCGCAGGTTTGACTCGGTCGCTAGCGGCGGATTTCGGTACGGACGGCATCTGCGCCAACGCCATCGCACCCGGCTATGTCCTGACCGAGATGAACCGTAAAATCCTGGGCGACGAAGGTTTCGTGCGCCGAATTGAAAACCGGACACCAGCAGCGCGGTGGGCGGATCCAGCGGAAATCGCGGCACCTGTGGCTTTTCTGATGTCCGAGGCCGCCTCTTACATCAACGGGCAATTGATCGCCGTTGACGGCGGTATGAATGCCTTTTTGCAATCCAATGAGGGATGACTGATGAAACGGTTGGAAGGAAAAGTCGCCCTGGTGACGGGTGCGGGATCCATGAAGGGTGGCATGGGCAACGGCAAAGCCACCGCCATTCGTCTCGCGCAGGAAGGCGCACGGATCTGTGCCCTGGATTTGCATCTGGCCGCGGCTGAGGAAACCTGCAAAATGATCCGTGCCGAAGGGGGCCGCGCCGTTGCGCTGGCCGCCGATGTCACGCAGGAAGATCAGGTTCAATCATCAATTGCTCAATGCCTGTCCGAATTCGGCCAGATCGACATTTTGCAAAACAATGTCGGAATCCTGAAAACCGGCGGCGCCATGGACAGCACAGTCGAGGATTGGGACATGCTGGTGCATGTGAACATGAAGGCGGTCTTTCTGCCAACAAAGCATGTTCTGCCTCATTTTGTGGATCGCAAGGGGGGAGTTGTGACCAACATTTCCTCGATCGCCGGGCTGCGTTATCTGGGCACGCCCTATATTGGCTATAATGCCACCAAAGGGTCGATCATTTCCTTCACCCGCAATCTGGCAGCAGAAGTGGCACCACATGGAATCCGCGCAAACGCGCTTCTGCCGGGCTTTATCGACACACCAATGGCGCGCGATATCACCGAACAGAATGCAGAAGACCCCGAGGCAATTGACTGGGATGCGCTGGACAAGCAGCGCGCAGCACGCATCCCGCTGGGCCGAGTGGGCACCCCGTGGGATGTGGCCAACGCCGCCGTGTTTCTGGCCAGTGATGATGCGTCCTATATCACCGGCACTGAAATTACCGTCGACGGCGGCGTTTCATGCCGCGTGTAGAGGGACGATCAAGGCGCGCCACACGGGTATTGGACCAGAAAGCAGTGCAGACACGCCTTGCGCCAGCTGCATGCGTGTTTGAAACCGCTGGAAGTGCTGGACCCTGACGCGATCGCCTATCTTCAGCACTACCGCTTCGGAACCCCTGCGATGTATGGGCAATATACCGACTCGATCTCGAAAAAATCCAGCACACTAATGATAGGCATCCCCGAGGTCGCTTTGATCACGACAGCAATCGGTCAGCCTGCATGCAAACTCGACGTGCCTTGGCGAACCTTTTCTAACCATGTGTCCCCGAAGTCCTTTTGACGCGCAATCGGGCTATGAAACGGCTACAACCTTTGCGTCTCGGGGCCAAACCTGGTGCTGCATTCCGGAGGCAGGGATACGGGTCGGCTGGCCATCTGCGATGGCAAGTTCATCGCCAAGGACGCACAAAACCAGTTGATGGCGCGACATGCGGACGGGACATCAGTAGACCGGTTCAATGAGGCGCTTCAGCCCATGCGGCGGGTCGGACCAGTTGCGCGCTATCTCAGCGACCGTTTTACATTGGATCTTTTTCGCAGCGCCTTATTTGGACGGCGTCGTTTGTAAAGAACTGGATGCCTATGTTGCGCGTCGGGAATGAGAACATCAGCTACCTGCGCATTGATGCGTTTCTTGTTCGATGATATCGGAACGAGCCCACCGCAGCGCAGGCAGTTGGCCGAGTTTTTGGTGACAGTACACGGCTCCTATTCCGCCAAACTGACTGCCTGATAAAGCTTCCGAAACCGCGCCAACCGCTTGAACAATAGTGGCATATCTGCGGGCTCGAACCTGTCCGATGTTGGTGGCTGAAGCGCAAGATCAGCTAAATCCAAAGCCCCATCACCACAAGCTGCCAACCGAGCTGCACCATAAGCCGGACCGGCATCAGCTCCGGTCGATCGCACAATTGGCTTTCCGGTCACAGTCGCAATCAATCTCAACAGAAGATCTGATTTGCTGCCTCCTCCTATCGCTGCGAGCTCTGGCAATTCTTCTATAGTGTCACCGAAACTCTGCGCCGCATCGGCAAAGCAGAAAGCAATCGCCTCCACCACGGAACGGCAGATGTCTGCGCGCGTTGTGGAATCCTCCAGGCCAAAGAAACAGGCTCGGATATGCGGATCGCCGTGAGGGCTGCGTTCTCCCGTCAGATAAGGCAGAAAAATTGGCACACGGTCCCCGCTGACCGTTTCGGCAAGCGCGACAACTTCGGCTTCGGAAAGCCGCAATTGGCCACCTATCCAGGAAATTGGTCGCGCGCCGTTCAGCATCGCCGCCATTTGGTACCATCGGTCGGGCAGTGTGTGCGCAAAAGCATGCACATAGCGTTCAGGGTTTGGCTTGTAGCTTCGATCTGCCACAAACAGCTGTCCAGAAGTCCCCAAAGAGATAAACCCCCGGCCCGGTTCGGTGGCGCCCAAAGACACCGCCCCGGTTGCTGCATCTCCACCTCCTGCAACGACTGGCGTCCCGGGTTTCAAGCCGGTCTCAGTCGCCGCTTGTGGTGTCACAGTCCCAACCACACTATGACCATCGAATACCTGCGGCAGCCAATCCAAAGCTACATCTGTGGTTTCGGCAATACCGGCGTGCCAGCCACGCGACGCCTGATCGAGCCACATTGTCCCGGCGGCATCGGACGTATCAGTTCCCAATTCGCCATGCAGCCGTAAACCGATGTAGTCCTTGGGAAGCAGGATGTGGGCCAGTTGGGCATAGTGCTTTGGCTCATGCTGTTTTAGCCATGTAATCTTGGGCGCGGTGAAACCCGGCAAAGGAAGGACCCCAGCGATTTGACCAATCTGCGGCAAGGCCTTTCGCAGTTCGTCGCATTCCTGCGCCGCCCTGCTGTCATTCCACAGGATTGCCGGGCGGATTGGGCGCAGATCGCGGCTCAGCAAAACGGCCCCGTGCATCTGACCTGACAACCCGATGCACTTCACCTCCGACAGCGTAACTTGCCCAGAAATTTGGCCTAAGGCGTCGCGTGTCGCCTGCCACCAAAGATCCGGGTGCTGCTCTGACCAACCGGGTTTAGGAGAGGAAGTCTTTATACTCACCGAAGACGTTGCAAGAATTCGACTGGAATCCGCGCAGACAAGCTTGACCGCTGACGTACCGATATCGATCCCGAGATACATTCAAACCCCTTACCTGCACAAAAGTCCGGAACTTGTCTTGCTATTGATCTTTTTAGCGCGCGCAAAGAATATGTAAAAATAGGATAAGATCAAGGCGGCTGAGATCCGCAGGCAGACTGGCATGACCAAGATAAAGAATATGGAAGAGTTCGCAGCCCTCAGCGGGATCTCGCGCCCCACGGTGTCCAAGTACTTTCACGACCCAGACAGCGTTCGCCCAACTACACGGGCACGCATAGAAGAAGCGCTGGAACAGTTCGACTATCGCCCGAACATCTATGCTGTGAACCAGAACCGCAAGCTGACCAAGAATATCGGCATCGTCGTGCCCTACCTGGCCGATCCGTTTTTCGCTGAAATCGCGCGGTATCTAGAACAAAGCTGTATCGCAGCCGGGTACCGCCCGTTTCTGTTCAGCTCTCATGGCGAACAAAAACTGGAAAACGAAATCCTGGACGGCTTACAATCCTTGAAACCCGCGGGCGTTTTGTTGGCGCCTTTGGGACGTATCTCAGACAAGTCCGCGATTGAGAAATTCTGCGCCAGTGTGCCAACGGTTCTGTTCGACAGTAACCTCGATGGATTGGGCGCAGCGTTTATCGGGTCCGATAATTTCAGCTTTGTGTCTCAGACCGTAGAATACATGACTCGCACCGGCGAGCCGCCTTCGTTTTTCGAAATGCGGACACCTGCGAACCCCAATGCCAACAAGCGACGCAAGGCTTATGTCGACGTAATGGATCGGCTGGGTTTTGAGCCGCATGTGATCAAAATAGAAGGCACAGGTTGGGCCTTTGAAGAGATTGGCCGAAAGGGTGCGCTCAAGGCTTTGGATGAACGCAAGCTGCGCACGGATTCAGTTCTGTGTAGCAATGACCGATTGGCCATCGGCTTTCTGGCGGCGTGCTTCGAACGGGGGATTCGCGTTGGTAGGAAAGACGATTGTACACTGCGGGTGGCGTCGAACGACGATCATCCGTTTGCGAAATTCACCTGCCCGTCACTGACGACCGCCGCGCATGACTACGACAATGTGGCCGCGCGAAGTGTTGAAACACTTTTCGAACTCATTGAAAACGGTGGGAAATTCGAGAGCCGAACAGAAACTCTCTTCCCTGCACGATTGGTCCTGAGGGAATCTGCATAACGATCTAAAATTAACGCGCGTAAAGTTTTTATTGACGGCGCGACAAATCCTGAACTAGGCTCTCTGCACAGCATCCAAGCTCAGGGAGGACAGGGATGTACTTAAAACACGCACTTCGTGCGGCGACTGCGCTAACATTCGTCGCAACGGCAGCGGCCCACGCACAATCCATAACGATCGCAACCGTGAACAACGGCGACATGATCCGGATGCAGGGTTATACCGACAAATTCACCGAAGCGACGGGCGTTGAAGTCGAATGGGTGACGCTGGAAGAGAACGTTTTGCGCCAGCGCGTGACCACCGACATCACCACCAAGGGTGGTCAGTTCGACATCATGACGATCGGTATGTACGAAACCCCGATCTGGGGTGCGAACGGCTGGCTGGTTCCGCTGGATGGTCTGTCCGAAGACTATGACGTCGGTGATATCCTGCCCGCGATGTCGGGTGGTCTGAGCCATGAAGGAACGCTCTACGCGGCACCGTTCTATGGCGAAAGCTCGATGATCATGTATCGCACCGACCTGATGGAAAAAGCAGGCATGGAAATGCCCGAAGCGCCAAGCTGGCAATTCATCAAAGAGGCCGCGGCGGCCATGACCGACCGTGACGCTGACATCAACGGTATCTGCCTGCGCGGCAAAGCCGGTTGGGGCGAAGGTGGCGCGTTTATCACCGCGATGTCCAACTCATTTGGCGCGCGCTGGTTTGACGAAGACTGGAAGCCTCAGTTCGACCAGCCAGAATGGGCCGATACGCTGAACTTCTACGTTGAAATGATGTCGGAATCTGGCCCTGCAGGCTATGCCACCAACGGCTTTAACGAGAACTTGTCGCTGTTCCAGCAGGGCAAATGCGGCATGTGGATCGACGCCACCGTTGCGGCGTCATTTGTGACCAACCCCACTGACTCGACCGTGGCGGATAGCGTTGGATTTGCACTGGCCCCAGATACCGGGCTTGGGAAACGCTCCAATTGGCTTTGGGCGTGGGCACTGGCTATTCCGGCTGGTACACAGCAGGAAGACGCGGCCAAACAGTTCATCGAATGGGCAACATCCAAAGACTACATTGAACTGGTTGCCGAAAACGAAGGTTGGGCAAACGTTCCGCCGGGTGCGCGCACCTCTTTGTATGAGAACCCGGAATACCAGAAGGTTCCCTTTGCCAAGATGACGCTGGACTCGATCCTGTCCGCTGATCCGAACAACCCCACGGTCAAGCCGGTTCCGTATGTTGGCATCCAGTTCGCTGCCATCCCGGAATTTGCAGGCATCGCGACCCAGGTCAGCCAAGAGTTCTCGGCAGTCTATGCCGGACAGCAAACGGTTGAAGAAGCCCTTGCCAAGGCGCAGGCCTTTACCGCCGAAGAGATGGAAGCCGCAGGGTACTGAGGTTTTCTCCCCGCGGGCGGGCAGTAATCTGCCCCCCGCTCCCCCCCTTCCACAACTCGCGTTTTTCTCGCAGGCTGAGTTATGCCTGAACAGAGAGGTCTTGCGTCATGGCTACCCAACATTCCCGATCCATTGCTCGCCTGATGATGGCACCCGCAGTGGTCCTGCTGCTTGGCTGGATGCTCGTGCCGCTGACGATGACGCTGTACTTTTCTTTCAAGAAATACCTGCCGCTGCGCGGTGGGGATCTGGGCTGGGTCGGGTTCGACAACTATGTTCGGTTCGTATCGTCCAGCTCTTTCTGGCCCGCGGTACAGGCAACGCTTGTGATTGTCGGAGGGGTCCTAGTCATTACCGTTATCCTGGGCATCCTACTGGCGATGCTGCTGGATCAGCCGATGTGGGGGCAAGGTGTTGTCCGCATTCTGGTGATCGCGCCCTTCTTCGTCATGCCCACAGTGTCTGCGCTGGTCTGGAAGAACATGTTCATGGACCCGGTCAACGGCCTGTTGGCCCATCTGTGGCGCTTTTTCGGGGCCGAGCCGATCTCATGGTTGTCCGAGGCTTCGATGACCTCGATTATCATGATCGTGTCTTGGCAGTGGCTGCCCTTTGCGACGCTCATCCTGCTGACTGCGATCCAATCGCTGGATAGTGAACAGCTGGAAGCGGCCGAGATGGATGGTGCCCCCGTTCTGAAGCGCTTCTACCACATCATTCTGCCGCATCTGAGCCGCGCGATTACCATTGTGATCCTGATCCAGACAATCTTTCTTCTGTCGATCTTCGCCGAGATTTTCGTGACCACCGGCGGCGCGTTCGGCACGCGCACTCTTACCTACCTGATCTTCCAGCGGGTGCTGGAAAGCCAAAATGTTGGCCTTGGATCAGCCGGAGGTGTCTATGCAATCATCTTAGCCAACATCGTTGCCATCTTCCTGATGCGCATCGTCGGCAAGAACCTGGACGCGTGAGGAGGTAAGACCATGGCCCGCACCGTCACAACCCGCCGCAAATCGTTCAATACCGCCTTGGCCTGGGCCGTTGGTCTGCTGATCTTTTTCCCGATCCTCTGGACCATCCTGACCAGCTTTAAGACCGAGGCGCAGGCGATCGCCAGCCCACCGCTGTTTTTGAACTTCAACTGGACGTTGGAAAACTACGCCATCGTGCAGGAACGCTCGGACTATATGCGGTTCTTGTGGAATTCGGTCGTTATCGCCGGTGGCTCGACTGTTCTGGGTGTCATCATCGCGGTACCCGCAGCATGGGCCATGGCCTTTGTGCCGTCCAAGCGCACCAAGGACATTCTGCTGTGGATGCTGTCCACCAAGATGTTACCTGCCGTTGGCGTGCTCTACCCGATTTACCTGCTGTTTATCCGTCTGGGCCTGCTGGACACACGCGGGGGGCTGGTGGTTGTCCTGATGCTGATCAACCTGCCCATCATCGTCTGGATGCTATACACTTACTTCCGCGAAATCCCCGGCGAAATTCTGGAGGCCGCGCGGATGGACGGCGCAACGCTGAAAGAGGAAATCCTCTACGTCCTGACCCCCATGGCCATCCCCGGCATCGCCTCAACCGTTTTGCTGAACTTCATCCTGGCCTGGAACGAGGCATTCTGGACCCTCAACCTGACCGCTGTCGACGCGGCCCCGCTGACGGCCTTCATCGCCAGCTATTCCAGCCCCGAGGGCCTGTTCTTTGCCAAGCTTAGCGCTGCCTCGACCATGGCCATCGCTCCAATTCTGATCCTTGGCTGGTTTAGCCAAAAACAACTTGTCCGCGGCCTGACCTTCGGCGCTGTGAAATAAGGAACACGACACATGGGACGTATTCAACTCAAGTCCGTGACCAAAAGCTTTGGCGATGTGCAGGTCATTCCGCCGCTGGACCTGACCATCGAAGATGGCGAGTTCACCGTCTTCGTCGGCCCCTCGGGCTGCGGTAAATCCACCCTTTTGCGTCTGATCGCTGGATTGGAAGATATCACCTCGGGCTCTATCGACATTGACGGCGCAGACGCCACCGATGTCCCGCCCGCGAAACGAGGGCTGGCGATGGTGTTTCAGTCCTATGCTCTGTATCCCCATATGACCGTGCGCAAGAACATCGCCTTTCCCCTTCGTATGGCGAAACTGGATCAGGCCGAGATCGACAAGCGCGTCGAAGGCGCGGCAAGCGTCCTGAACCTGACCGATTATCTGGACCGCCGTCCAGGACAACTATCGGGCGGCCAACGCCAGCGGGTTGCCATCGGGCGCGCGATTGTGCGCGAACCAGCGGCATTTCTGTTCGACGAACCTTTGTCGAACCTCGACGCGGCGCTGCGGGTCGGCATGCGGCTAGAGATCAGCGAATTACACGAACGCCTCGCGACCACCATGATCTACGTGACCCATGATCAGGTCGAAGCCATGACGATGGCCGACAAGATCGTCGTCCTTCAGGCCGGAGTAATCGAACAGGTCGGCAGTCCGCTGGAATTATACCGGACACCTCGAAACCTGTTCGTTGCGGGTTTCATTGGCTCCCCCAAAATGAACTTCATCGAGGGCGAAGAGGCCGCGAAATACGGTGCTCAGACCATCGGAATAAGGCCTGAACATATCACAGTCTCAGACACCGAAGGAGACTGGTCCGGGGTGGTGAGCGTTTCTGAACATCTGGGCTCGGATACATTTTTCCATGTCCACGAAACCGGGCTGGCCGACACAATCACTGTCCGCGCGGATGGCGAGGTGGGTTTCCGCCATGGCGACCGCGTTCACCTGACACCGCGCGCTGATGTGATCCACCGGTTCGACGCGAAAGGCTTGCGGATCGGATGACACGTCTGGCTGGTAAAACCGCCCTGATTACTGGGGCTGCGCGCGGCATAGGGCTGGCCTTTGCAAAGGCCTATGTTGCGGAGGGAGCCCGTGTCGCCATAGCCGATATCGGCATCCAGCGCGCGCAACAAGCCGCGACTGAGATCGGCGCATCTGCTCTTGCCGTGGAAATGGACGTGACAAACCAGCCGAGCATCGACAACGCCATCGCCCGCACGACGGCACATTTCGGGCCGATCGACATATTGATCAACAACGCAGCGATCTTCACTGCCGCTCCGATTGTTGAAATTGATCGTGCCGACTATGAGCGTGTCTTCGACATCAACGTTGCCGGTGCCTTGTTCACCATGCAGGCCGTCGCCCGCCATATGATCGCCCATGGTACTAAAGGTCGGATCATCAACATGGCATCGCAAGCTGGGCGGCGTGGAGAGTCTCTGGTTGCCGTGTACTGCGCCAGCAAGGCCGCGATCATATCCTTGACCCAGTCTGCAGGCCTGAACCTGATCCCACATGGGATAAATGTAAACGCGATAGCTCCGGGTGTGGTGGATGGCGAACACTGGGACGGTGTAGATGCGTTCTTTGCCAGACACGAAGGAAAACCCCTCGGACAGAAGAAACGCGAAGTGGCCGCTGGAGTACCCTATGGTCGCATGGGCCGGGCCGAAGACCTGACCGGCATGGCCGTGTTTCTCGCCTCTGACGAGGCAAAATACATCGTTGCACAAACCTATAATGTCGATGGCGGAAATTGGATGAGCTGATGAACCCTGTGGCACACGCAACCCCTCCGATCCAGCTGCGGCGAGACAGGCTGGCAGACTTGCCAGCAACCGTCAGAACCCCTGCTTATCAACCCTCGGACTTGACGCCCGGTATCGTTCACATCGGCCTTGGAAATTTCCACCGCGCTCATCAGGCTTGGTACATTCATAAGCTTATGCAGCAGGACCAGGCCCGCGATTGGGCCATTATAGGAGCAGGAGTACGCAGCTATGACGCCGGGATGCGCCAGAAGTTGCTGGCGCAAGATTGCCTGACCACGTTGATTGAGCTGGATCCACAAGGAATATCCGCAGAGGTCATAGGCCCGATGATCGACTATCTACCGATTGAGGCTGGCAACGCTGCATTGATCCGCGGGATGGCTGATCCGTCTATCCGAATTGTATCTTTAACTGTAACTGAGGGCGGCTATTTTCTGGATGCCAACACCGGCGCTTTCGACACGGATCACGATGATATTCTCCACGATGCGGCAAACCCAAATCACCCCCGCACCGCTTTCGGCGCCATTGTTGCAGCGCTCGGGATACGTCGTGCAAATGGCTTGACCCCCTTCACCGCGCTAAGCTGTGATAACCTGCAGGGCAACGGCACTATCCTTCGAAACTGTATCGTTGGGTTAGCGCGCCTGTCGGACCCTGATCTTGCCGATTGGATCGACCGGAACGGCGCATTTCCCAATTCGATGGTGGATTGCATCGTGCCAGCAACGAGTGATCAGGTGATTTCACAATGCAACGCATTTGGTATTGATGACCGCGCCCCGGTTTCACACGAGAACTTTCGCCAATGGGTCATCGAGGATAACTTCTGTGCCGGACGACCATCACTTGAACAAGTTGGAGCCACCTTAACCGAGGATGTTCACGGATATGAGGCACAGAAGCTGCGCATATTGAACGGAGGCCACCAACTGCTCGCCAATGTTGGAGAGATACTAAACGTCCCGACAATTTCTGCTTGTATGCAAGACCCTGACATATTGGCTTTTTTTGAAAAAGTCCAAATCGAAGAAATTCTACCCCATGTTGACGCTGTTCCTGGAACGACCCCGCAAGAGTACCTTGGGTTGGTTGAACGTCGGTTTGAGAACACTGCAATTCACGACACAACGCGCCGGGTCGCGTTCGACGGATCAGCGCGACACCCTGGGTTTGTGCTGCCCTCGATACGCGATGCAATTGCTTCGGGCTCTTCCATAAACGGGCTTGCTCTAGCAGAAGCTTTTTGGTGCAGAATGTGCGCAGGGGTTCGCGAGGATGGCTCAGAAATCGCCCCTAACGATCCTGTTTGGGAAAATCTGAGAAAAACGGCGCTGGCGGCCAAAATTGATCCCGGACTTTGGCTTGAACAGGACCTGTATTGTGGCGATTTTGACCATAACACGCAGTTTGTGGCTGCTTTTGCTCGGTGGTTAAACGAGATCTGGAAAAATGGGAGCAAAGCGGTTCTAGCCGAATTTGTCTCTCACAACTCTTTATCCCATTAGCTTCCCACAACTCCAATCAAGCAGCCGCGGCGCAACTTCATCTTCGCACTTAGAACGGCATTGTCCTCTCCAACACAGAATCTAACGAACGATACTGGTACAGCGAACTTTGGAACATCATCACGATCTAAAAACCACCAACTCGTTCAATGAGCCAATACATCGACACTGAACCAATGCCATAAGCGGTAACAAGCGTTGCGGTTTGGCTGATCGGAAGTGCTGTGAACCGCCAAACCAAAACCAGAACAGCCAAAGCCCCGACAAAACTTAGTTGTCCGGCCTCGACGCCAAGGTTGAATGCAAGCAAGGCTTCAGGAATGTCGTTAGAGGGAAGCCCTATCTCGGCCAAAGCGCCTGCAAATCCAAGCCCATGCAAAAGCCCAAACCCGAAACATACGATCCAGGGTTTCTGTTTTGAAAGTCGGAACCGACCTTCGCCGCCCTTTACAATCTCCATCGCCAAAAAAACGATGGAAAGCGCGATAACGGCTTCGACCGGTGGCCCGGGAACATTTAAAACTCCGAGTGTTGCCAATGCCAGTGTAATCGAATGGGCAAGCGTAAAGGCTGTTACGGCTCCCACCAGCCTCCAGGGATCGCGGACTAGAATAAACAGCGCGAAGACAAATAACAGATGGTCCCAGCCTTCCAGAATATGTTCAAAACCCAACTGAAAATACGCGATGAAAACAGACCATGCCGTCTGTTCATAAGGTATTTTCTGGACAGTAATATCTGAGGTGAAACGGAGTGTAGCAGACTCGGCCTGAAGGGGATGCCAGCCGAACAATACATCGTTTTTTTGGGTCTCCAGCCCTTCGATTGTAATGGATTGACCCGCGACATCCGCGCGGCACTCCACAATCCAGCTAGAAACCCATGCTCGCCCATCGGACATTGGATCAGGCCCGCTGGCAGGTGTACAGCTATCCGGTAGCACCACGTCGATCGCCATTGGCTGACCGTTCACGTCTGGCTTACGCCAATGAACACTCCAGGCATCCGGTGAGATTTGACGAATTTCTAGATATCCCGGATCAAGCGCATGTGCGGCTGCATTGCCGGCAGACCAGGCAATCAGCAGAGCATACAATAGGCCAAGTATGAATTTCATTTGGCCTGACCTGTGAAATCGGGTGCTATGATCTTATAATTGTCGGCAAGAGCCTCATATTGCGCTTGCGCCAGATCTTCGCTCATGACGCGGCGCCAATCCCGCAGCACTTCATCGTAGATATCTGGCAATGGAGGTATCCGGCTTGGCTCGATCTTCAGCAGCTGTACCAGGTGGACCCCGTAGCCTGATTGGATTGGCCCCACCCATCGACCTTCATCGAGATTGACGAAAACATCGGAGAATCCGGTTCCGAAGACGGAGTCGATGACCCGCGTCGCGGTCAGCGGCATCGACGCAGGCAGCAATGTCGCGCGGTCCAAGTCGGATACCTCTTGTTCCGCTCGCAACGCGGACAATGCCCTTTCAATGTCGGCGTCACTTGGCTTTTCACCAAGAAAAACCTGAGTGAAGGCAATCTTTTTTGGTGTCGCGTAGCGGTCCACATTTTGCTGGAGGAAAACTTCTAGATCTTTGTCTTCTGGTACAACTGACGTGGCCATCGCTTCGGTCAGAAAGTCCATCTTTTGGCTCAGACGCGATCTGATCACGCTATCCCCGCGATCCAGACCAAGCTTTCTCGCTTCCCTAACCAGAACCTCTTCGCGGATGGATGCATCGACCAAAGCCTGAAGCTCGGCATTGCTGGGCCGACGTTTCCACCTGGCTGCGAACTGTTCAGCTAACCGCGCGGCATCGCTTTCGCTTATTGCTATGGCCTCTGGATCTGCGATCAACTCGTCAATCGGAGAAACAATGTGAAACCAAATGAATATGGCAGCTCCGATCAAGAAGAAATGGAATAGAGGTTCTTTCACTATTCGCATGAAGGCTCCTGCGTGAAACGCCATCCGGCGATATGTTTTATGCTGGCTTCAGTCAGTTAAATTTTCCAAGGAATCGTAGCCCACGACGTTTTGCAGCTCAGGTGAGAGCAACGCGGCAAAGGTTGCTGCCTCATTCTTCAAACGCGTGCGAAGAAACGTCACTCTCCCGGCGTATACCAAATCGGCGAAGAGTACGCGCGTTCCTGATGCGTAAGCACCGCATCCTCTGGCAGCTCGGCACCAAACCTCAATTTGTCGTACAGTATCCAACGTGGCGTCGGGATTTCGAGCGCACGTACGTAGTAGAATGCGCGCGCATTTGGATCGAAATCAGGATCAGACCAAACGGTTACAAGTTCGGCGGTCCCGATTGTGTTGGTCCAACTTGCGGTTTCCGTATCCACCGTGTTGCCAACCGCAGGGATTTTGCCGTTTTGATCAGCAACTCGATCGTCCGACCATGCCACATCGTAGACCTTCTCCTGCAAAGCACCTTCGGAATCCAGCCATCCCTTAATCACCTGCACACGATCCAGATTGGCCCCAACCGGGTCACGTAATGCAGCGATCAGGAATGAGGGTGTTCCGTCGCCCTCATTAGGGCGCATGTCGGAACCCATTGGAACGCCCTTCGTGTAGCCAACATTTGCAATGAACCGGGTTTCAACATCGGCGTCATTGAAATCCCATCCCCCAAAGAAGCGCAGACCAATCCGTGGTCCCGTGGTCGCGTAGGTTTCACGCCGCTTGAACGCATCGAAAATCGCCGCACGCGTGTTTTCAGTCGCCCAAACGGCCGTGTAGCCGGACGCGACTAGGAGGTCGCCGGGAATTTCGCCAAGATCATTGGCGATGAAAGGATGCTTGATCCTTGTGGCCGAAGGCTCAACGCTGACGGATTTTCCGAAGAAGTTATCTTCTTCGGCGGTCGCCAGAGATGTATGGCTGTCCGTCGCGCCGCCCATGCCGAACTTATAGGGGTTCACGCCGAACTTTTCTTCCAACATCAAGCCGCGTTTCAATGCCTCGCGGGCGTATTCACCAGCCAGCATGTCGTCGGTTTTAAGTTCAGAGATATCAAGATTGCCGACATCCCAGTTTTCGTAATCCGCAAATTCATCATCAGGGCTCAGGAAGGGATGCGCTTCGCCGTCGCCCTTAATCTGAGTGACCTCATAATGCGGCTCCCATTTAGCGCGGGCAGCGACGTATTCTTCGTCAACCTTTCCACCGTGATAGGTGTCTTCGGTTGGGAACATCCATCCATTTGACAAGTTGCCATTATGAGCGAATGCAACCGCGCGCCCGCCTGTTTTCTGCTGATACTCTTCAAGCCAAGCATAAAGCGCCTTTGGATCTGTATGACCATAAGGGGGTTGCGTGACCGGAGGTACCATCTGAAGCGCCCTGATAGGCCCATCGCGCAGCATAACGTTCCGGTGCAGGTTGAAACCTTTCGGAACCGACGTCCACTCGAACCCAATGAAAGCGGTGAAATTGCCAGGGTCGTTGTGTCGTTCTGCCGCCAGAACGATATTTTCCCAAGTAAAAGCAAAAGCATCAGCGCCCGGACTGTATGATTCAAGCAAAACTTCCGGCAGAGTCATCTGTGAGAAGTTGGTTATAATGTCGAATGCAGCCTTGCCAGCTTCTTCTCCACCCGCTTTGTAACCTTTGTACCACTCCAATCCTTTTGGATCGGCGAGAACACCGGGTTTGCCTGCCTGCAGATCAGGAGCAAATCCCATCAAGTCTGTGTGGTCCGTAAGAACCATCCAATCCAAAGGACGGGCCAGTCTGACAGGCTGGCCCGTCGAAGAAATGACTTGCTCACCTTTGGCAAAGCGCCAGGCTTCGTCCGGCAGCAGAGTGTTGCCAAAGGCTCCGGCGTCCAATGAAAGTCCCGTATGAAGGTGAGTGTCCCCCCATAAGGGGCGTTCCGGGAAGGATCTGTTGGCATAGGGAGAATAGGGTTGCTCCGAGAACAAGCCCTCGGCAGCCTCTTCACTTGGGACAGCATCGGCAAAGGCACTAACCGGCGTCAATCCTAGAGCTGTTAAGCTTAGAAGCATACGAAACATTGTGACCTCCCAAATCAATTTTTACCCGGCAGCGTTGGTTATTTACGTCGCATCGGACTAATATTCGCATTTCTTTATATCATATTGATTTTGTTCTTCGGAAAGATTCTTGTTTCGTTGTGACGGTGCTAGAAACGAGACAGGCCAAAGACCCCTTTCCTAACATCGTTCAAATGACAGTTTGCCAACAAACTAAGGTCTTTATCCTACCAATCTATATGGTTGGAACGTTGCTGGTCGATTTCCTTAAAACAGACTGGACGGTCATCTCGTTCTTGACGCCCGTGAAAGCTTCCTACTGACAATTTGGAGTTTATCTGAGAATCGACTCTCACGTGATTGAGCGTCAATCGCAGCACGACATTACATGACAAACGACCGTAAATGGCTGCAGTTTATGGGAGAAGAGTTCTTTCGTCGGTGCGATGGCATAGGTAGAGTTCCAAAGCATCGATCACATTGGGAACAGTTGAAGCGGTTCGCTTGGATCCGACTTTGCATCCAGTAACACGTCAAGAGAGCCAATGAAGCCCTTGACCTCTTACAAAACGGTAGTCTTCATTAAACAAGAAACTGATCATACTGTTGGACAAATGAGCCACCGGTCATTTGACGGGTTAAGTTAACAAGGAGATGCTTGCTGGCAGTGCGCATTCAGAGATCCTGCTCCTAACGCAAGCAATACCAATTGATGTCAGAAATTGCGTCTTGGCTAAATAGACATGGTTTGTCCAAGTATGCTGCCGCTTTTGCCGAACATGAAATTGAACTTTGCGACCTGTCTGAACTATCTGACGAAGACCTTGTAACAATCGGACTTCCGCTGGGGCCGAGAAGGCGTTTTCTGAAAGCCGTTCGCGCCAGCATGGAAATGGGGCAGCGCCCGCCCAGCAATAGCAACAGCGCCGAGATCGTGGCTGAGCGGCGACAACTTACTGTAATGTTTATCGATCTTGTCGGTTCAACGGAAATAGCGCAAAGCGTCGACCCGGAAGATTTGGCTGATGTTCTTCGACTTTTCAAGGAAACCTGTGCTGCGGCCGTTGCAGCATTTGATGGCCATATTGCCAGCTACTATGGCGACGGGATTATGGTTTTCTTTGGGTTTCCCCACGCCCATGAAGACGATCCGGAGCGCGCTATTCGTGCCGGTCTGCGCATCATTGATGAGATGCCAGATGTTCGCACCCACGCGAAACTCAACGTTCGGATTGGGATAGCAACCGGGTTGGTTGTGGTCGGCGATCTGCGCGGCGAAAAGATGTTTGAAGACGGAACGGCGATGGGTGAGGCACCCAATCTGGCCGCGCGTCTTCAAGCGATGGCGGATCCGGGTACGATGATCATCGCCCCAACCACTCATCAGCTGGCGGGTGATGCTTTTAAATACGTTCTGCGCGGTGCGTTTAAACTCAAGGGTTTTGCTAAGGAAGTCGAAGCCTGGCAAGTAACCGGGGAGCGGGAGACAGTCAGCCGATTTATGGCGATCGACAATATTTTGCTCAAGCCCTTGGTCGGTCGCACCGCGGAATTGGAGGCGCTGAACGACAATTGGGCTTTGGCCGGTGATCGCCAGGGTCAGGTTGTGTTGGTGTCAGGTGAGCCGGGAATTGGCAAGTCGCGTCTGGTAGAAGAATTTCGGCAGAACATCTCGGACTTGCCTCACAAGCAAATGCGATATCAGTGTTCTCCATATCATTTTGCGACTTCCCTGCATCCCATCATTCGCCAACTTGAGAATGCAGCTGATCTTCGCGCGGACGAGCCAAATCACGTTAAGCTTGAAAAAATCCGCGGCGTGTTGAGCGATCAATCGGACGATGCTTTGAAGTTGGCAGGATCCCTTTTGTCTGTTCCGTTTGAAGATCATTTGGGACCTTTAGATCTGACACCGCAGCAGATCATGGAACAGTCGCTGGAATTGTTGCTGGATAATCTTGCGTCAGAGGCTGACGGTCCTCCAGTTCTCTTCCTTTTGGAAGATGCCCACTGGATTGATCCAACAACCAAATTGCTGCTTGATCGGATGGTGGACCGAATTCGCAACCTTCCGGTGCTGGTCGTTATGACATTCCGGCCCGAGTTCGATCCAGGTTGGACACTGCAATCGAACCTTACGAAGGTTGATTTGAAGCAGCTAAACTTTCGACAAGTAAAGAGCATTGTTGACGAAGTCGCCAAAGGCGAGATGGTCGCTGATGAGATGTATGACGTGGTCGCGGCAAGATCCAACGGCGTGCCGCTATACGTTGAGGAGGTGACGAAAGATCTCCTTGAATCTGGCGTCCTGACCAAGGGAAGGGACACCTACACGATGGGTGGGGCATCGCCGGCAAACTCGGTGCCCAGTACATTACATGATGCATTGATGGCACGCCTTGATCGCCTAAGCTCTGCCAAAGAGGTCGCCCAGATTGGCGCTGTAATAGGCCCTCAGTTTACTTATCAATTGATCTCAAAAGTGGCGAACGTAAGCGATGGTGCGTTGCGCGCAGGGCTGGAGCTTTTGGTCGAGGCTGGCATAGTAACAGCGTCTCGTTCAGAAGGTTTTGAAACCTTCAGCTACTGTCACGCCCTTATTCGTGACACCGCTTACAACAGCCTTCTTAAGCGGGAACGTCGGGTTCTACACTCTCGTGTCGCGCAATATTTGAAAGAAAAGTCGGCTCATACGGGTGATGCAAGCCCGGAAATTCTGGCTCATCACTACACCATGGCAGGCATGTGTAAGGAGGCTGTGGACTATCGTTATCTTGCAGGTCAGCGAGCAGTCCAGCGGTCTGCTAACATTGAAGCAGGCACGCAATTGTCCCTGGCGATTGAGCAGCTTGGCGAAATGGATCAAAGTATCGAGCGGGACCGCAAGGAAATTGAGGTTCAGGTTCTCAAGGCCGGTGTCTTACGAACGACCGCCGGAATAGCCGCCGACGAAACCGGTTCTGTTTACGAAAGAATACGCGACTTGTGTGAACGCGTTGAAGAAACAGAGCAGCTATTTCCAGTTCTAAATGGTTTGTATTCCTTCCATTTGGTGCGCGCCGAGTATGATTTGGCCAGGAACGTCGCGGCGCAATTGCTGGATCTGTCGACCTCGACTCGTGAGACGCAGCATCAGATGGTGGCGCATCGCGCAATGGGCGCAGTACTGTTTCATATTGGTGATCTGGAGCCCGCATACGAGCATTTAAGCAAAGCACTCGAACTCTACAGCCGGGAACGTGATGCACATCTGGCTTACATCTATGGATCCGACCATGCGGCGATTACGTCGTGTTTCCTAAGCTTGGCAATGTGGATGCGCGGGGACCCAGACACAGCACTTGAGGTTCAAATGCTGGCGGTTTTGGGTGCAAAGGAGCTGGAGCATGCTCACAGTATCGCGCAGTCTCTGACCTATCTATGCATGCTTCATCTGTTGCGCCGTGAACCCGAAAAAGTGCTGGAGATCGCAAAACAGCTTGACGAGCTGTCAGCCAAGCACTCATTCACCTTCATGTCTTTGACTGCGACCTTGTGGCGAAGCTGGGTGAAAGCCAATGTTTCGCCAAACCAAGAATCAATCGATGCGTTACACGAAGCGTCGATAGCGTGGTGGGAGAGTGGTGCGGGAAACTACAAACCATTCTTTCTGACACTTTTGGCGGAACTCACATTGAATATAGGTGACCGAGACAGGGCCCTAAATTTTCTGGCTCAGGCTCGTGAACAACAGCAGTACACAAATGAAGGATGGGCCCGATCTGAGACAGATCGAGTCTACGCGCTCGCACGTTGCGAAAATGAACTGGCCGAAAAAGAATTTCTTGAGGCACTAGGTACTGCAAGAGAACAGAAAGCGAGGATGCTTGAACTTCGAACATCCCTAGATTTCGCAAAACAATGCAAGCTGTTTGGACAGGCGCATAGGGCGATATCTGATCTTCGCACTGCTTTAGATGGGATTGCAGGAGGTGAGTGTACGATCGATGTGATTGAAGCAATCAAGCTCCTTGATCAACGACCCGCAGACTAAGTTTTTTTGTTTTCCTTGGCATTGCGCGGCTCTATCGCTTGCGAAGTACTTTAGGCAGAAATGCACGCTGCAACGGTCGCAAAATTGGCTGCACTCTATGTCATCGCAGAGCCGCCAATCGCAAAAAGCAAGTTTGCCCCTGTGCCCTGCTATAAGCGACCTTGCCATTCGCTTAGCTTGGCAAATATTCCTCACTCCACGACTCTGCAACATCGCCAGATTTGATCATCACTTCGATGGCCTCCTCCACATAACCGAGTTCACCGAGGATCATACGGGTTGAAGTGCCAAACTTCTCGGATGGCTCGACTGCAAATACCTTTGCACGTGTTGGGCGCACTGCGTAGGGATCAAGTTGTGTTACCTCATGACCGCTGGGGTGGTCGGGGTAAATCGAGAAAGAGTAGCTGCCATTTTCAGTGCCCGGTGTACCATCCGCCTCGCGTGAATTCCGCGCGCGCAAAGCGTCGAGGTTTTCGCAGATTGCCACGCCGATATCAGCCGCTTGCAGTTTTTCCACCCAATCCGACGCAGGAAGGGTTTGGAATGCAGTCGCAAGATAGGCGGCACGGTCTTCTTCTGGCAGATCAGGCAGATCCTCTAGGCCCTCGACTTTTCGGAACCGCGGCAGATCCGCTTCGTAGGCACTGAGCAGCACATAGCGCCCCGACGCAGTACTATAGAACCGTGTCAGCGCATCATAGCCATTTGCCTCGGGCCCCGACGGTTCTTCGAAAAGACCTCGGCCCTTGTAATCAAAAGCAAAAGGGATTTGCAGAAGACCGCTATTGGCATTGAGCGAGGTGCGACCGCGCCCAATCCGACCGAAGCGGTATTTCTGATAGAGTGCTGCGGCCACACCAAGTGCGCCACCAAATCCGCACATAACGTCGATCGTGCCGACATGGGCGTGTTCCTCTGGTCGGTCCATAGCACCACCAAAGCGCAGCATGATTCCGGTTGTCGCCTGAACCAAGTCATCGTAGCCGATGTAGTCAGTACGCGTGCCCCGGCGTACACCGCTGAAACAGTCGAGTTTGCAGAACAGTGCATCCGGGTTGAGCTTTCGCAGGCTGTCAGCATCAAGACCCATTTTCTTGATCTGATTGTCCGGTGCGTTCCAAACGATAACGTCGACGGATTTAACAAGATCCTCGAAAACCCGGCGTCCGTGATGAGAGGTGATATCTGCTAGAATGGAGCGCTTGCCGCGCATCTGGGACATGCCATAGATGACGGTGTTCCAGCTGTCATACATCGGCACGGAGGGGTCGAGCTTGATCACCTCGGCCCCGAACCGCGCTAGATAACTGGCCGAATGTGGGCCCGCGATCACATTGCATAGGTCCAGAACCCGTACGCCGGTTAACCACCCTGCTTTCGCGGTTTCTTCAGAAGGGTCTGGGATCTCGGTGCGGTGTTTCTTCAATATTTTCAGCGCTTCGTCGAAATCGACCCATCGACGGGGCTCTGGCTGCAATGCCTCTTCGCCGCTCTCTTCCATCCAGACCACTGGGCCGGGTTGCGTCATATCACCATAAATCGGGTCGTGAACGTCGATCATCAGACCCGAAGTCTCGGCGTATTCGTCATGAATCCATTCCTGCAGCCAGCGCTGCGGCGCTCCGGGGATCAGGCCCCGGCCGAACATTTTTTTCCATTCGTGCGATGTGCGGGTCATAAAGACCTCTTTCATACGCGCCGCGATTTTATCGGCCCAAAATTTGGGCATCGGATAGACCCCGAGTGAGGTGTCGTGCGACCATTCCGACCAAGGTTTGTACGTGTCTTCTTCCGAAGTCAGCCCGTCAGCAACCAACTCGTCATAAATGCTGAGTACTTCCAGACAGCGACGGGCGTGGTTCTTGTGGCTGGGGCAAACGACGTAGAACATGCGCCCGTCCTTACACATGTAACTGCGGAAGAACGGGTCCAACAATTCCTGCAGTTCTTCATATGCAACGTTCATCGGCAGACCTTCGATACGCCGACGTTCAATCTCGACCTCGCGCTGGGTCAGATAGCGCTCGGGCATGTTTTCTACCTTGATCGAGTTGTAACAGAGCCCCTCCATCACGGCGGCTGCCAGCGGAACTTCGATCTGGTCGCCAAGACCTGTTACCTGCCGTGATTGCAAAGCCAATACCGTAGCCGACGCGGCGATCTGCGAGGCATAAGCCGAGGCAAGCGGAAGCGGAGAAAATGACGGGTTCAGCCCCATAAGAACCCGATTCAAGCCCATGTCTGTGAACACGCCCGAGCTTGCCGCGACGATGCTTTCATAGGCCCGAAGTTCGCGCCGTTCTGCGTCATTCGATGCGAAACCGGGGATCGAGATCGTGATCAATTCGGGCCTTTGGTTGCGCATTGCAGCAAAGTCTATTCCAAGCGCGGCCAGTTTACCCGGGCGGAAGTTCTCGACGATAATATCGGCCTCGGCGCAAAGCGTTTTGGCTCTCTCCAACCCCTCTGGCGTCTTGAGGTCCAAATTAACGATCACCTTGTTCCGGTTCAGTGCAGCATTTGCCGGGCTGTCCCACATCGGACCGCTGGGCGGATCAATATGCACCACGGTTGCCCCCAAATCGCCCAGCAACATTGCGACGGCAGGGCCCGCGATATACTGGCCGAAATCGACGACCTTCACACCGGTCAGCGGAAGATTGGAAAACGAATTGCGCATGGATCCTCCGGGAAACTTTTACGTCCGGATGCTGACAGGTCTTATTGACCCGCCAGCATCCAGCCCGCGGCTTTTTCTGCGATCATGATAGTGGGCGAATTGGTGTTACCGCTGGTAATCTCTGGCATGACCGAGGCATCAACCACACGCAGACCAGCCACCCCCTTCATTCGTAGATGCGGGTCAAGAACGGCGGTTTCATCGTCCTCGCGCCCCATTTTGATCGTGCCGACAGGGTGAAAGATCGTGCTGGCGATGTCGCCTGCCAACCGGGCAAGTTCCTCGTCGGTTTGATATTGGATACCCGGTTTGAATTCTTCCGGCTCGTAAGCTTCCATCGCGGGCTGAGCCATGATTTCGCGCACCTGCCGCAGGCTTTGGGCGGCAACTATGCGGTCTTCGTCTGTATCAAGATAGTTGGGTGAAATCTGAGGTGGCTGACGGAAATCCGAAGACGCAATACGGACATGCCCGCGACTGGTCGGATTCAGGTTACATACACTGACGGTAATAGCCGGGAAGTCATGTAGGTCTTCGCCAAAGGCTTCAAGGCTCAGCGGCTGGACATGATATTCGAGGTTGGCATGAGGGCGCTGAGGATCGGATCGAGTGAAAGCCCCCAGTTGGCTGGGCGACATGCTCATCGGGCCAGACCGCTTCAGCACATATTCCAAACCGATCTTGGCTTTGCCTACCAGAGAATTGGCCAAGGTGTTCAGCGTCCGAGTGCCCTTTACCTTGTATACCGCTCGTATTTGCAGGTGGTCCTGCAGGTTCTCACCAACGAAGGGCACATCCATTGCTACGTCTATCCCGTGCTCTTTGAGAAGCGCCGCTGGGCCTATTCCAGACAGTTGCAGGATTTGCGGAGAGTTCACGGCACCCGCCGACAGAACGAACTCCTTTGAGGCTTGGACCGTTACGGGCTGCCCTTTGTGGTGGACAACCGCGCCGGTGCAACGCAACGCGGTGTCTTTGCCTTTCTCAAAGGTCAGTTTCTCGACCTGCGCCTCGGTCCAGATCGTCAGATTTGAGCGTGACTTGGCCGGGCGCAGAAACGCCTTGGACGTGTTCCAGCGCCAGCCCGAGCGCTGGTTGACGTCGAAATAGCCCACCCCGGCATTGTCGCCCGTGTTGAAATCATCCGTCTTGGGAATGCCGTTCTCAACGGCGGCATCGGCAAAACTGTCCAGAACATCCCAGCGCAGCCGCTGTTTTTCGACCCGCCATTCGCCACCATGCCCGTGCAGGTCGGAAAACCGGCTGTTGTCACCAGTGCTCGGGTCGGCGCCATCGTCTAGCTTGTAGTGGTTCTCATGAGCCTTAAAGTCGGCCAGCGAGTTGTCCCAACTCCAGGCCTCTTCACCGGTGAGCTTGGCCCAATTGTCATAGTCGCGGGCCTGACCCCGCATATAGATCATCCCGTTGATCGAAGAGCATCCACCCAGCGTCTTTCCGCGCGGATACAGCAGGCTGCGACCGTTCAGCCCCTTGGCTGGTTCGGTTTTGTACATCCAGTCCGCGCGCGGGTTGCCGATGCAGTAGAGATAGCCAACAGGGATGTGTATCCAAGGATAGGTATCGGCCTTACCCGCCTCAAGCAGCAAAACTCGGTTCTTGGTGTCGGCGCTCAGCCTGTTGGCCATCAGGCACCCGGCCGATCCGCCACCAATTACGATATAGTCGAACCTGTTTGCGCCGTCAGACATCCGTGTCGTCCACCTATTCAGTCGTTGCTTCGCCTTATGCGCACCGGAAAGGAAATGGATTCCGATTTTCTTGTACGCGACCCTTTCATTTACCTCCGAAGTTCGGGAGGCTGTTCACCTGGCCCCGCATCATTGGCTTCACTGATCTCTGCGCGAGAGGCACACAAAAATCTAATGACAATTCGCACAATGCCATATTAGTAAATTTTATATGGACCGGTTTTCGAATATTAACACCATTCTGGCCTTTGTAACGGTGGCCCGTGAAGGCAGCGTTTCCCGCGCAGCCGAAGTGTTGAACCTTACCCAGCCGGCCATCAGCCATCAGATCAAGCGTCTTAACGAAGAGACTGGACTGACGCTGTTCAACCGAACCGCAACTGGGTTGCAGATCACCCATGACGGCGCTGCGGTTTTGGCAAAGGCGCAACAAGTCCTCGATGCAGTCAGTGATTTCCAACGCAGTGCCCGCCAGCGTATTGGTCGTTTGAGTGGAAAACTGACGATCGGCACGATCGTCGATCCGGAGTTCATTCGCTTGGGCCGTCTGTTGGCGCATCTGCGATCAGAGCATCCTGATGTCGAAACCGAGCTGGTACACGGGGTCAGCGGGGACATCCTGACATGGCTCAGACGGGGTCGCGTCGATGCCGGGTTCTACCTGTGTGGACCCGATGACCTTTCCAGTATTGGGTCGGACGGCGGTGATCCTGTGCACGCCATAAAGCTGGCCGATTTTATGTATCGCGTGATCGGGCCAGCTGGCTGGCAGAAGCAGGTGGAAGAGTCCGACTGGCCTTCGCTTGCAGCCTTGCCTTGGATTGGCACTCCCGAAGCCTCTGTCCACCATCGCTTGCTGGCCAAGATTTTCGAAGATCAGGCCAGCCGCCCGAACGTGGTCGCATTGGTGGATCAAGAAGCTTCGATGCTTGAAATGGTGAGATCCGGGATTGGCCTGAGCCTCTGCCGCGATTCCATCGCGCTCCATCAAAAACAATCCTTTGGACTTGCCGTCTGCAATTCTGTTTCAGTTCCTGCGTGCCTGTGCTTTGTGACGCTAGAACGGCGCAAAGATAACCCGATGATCGCCGCAACATTCGACCTACTAGTTCGGTCCTGGTGATCGCAACAAGCGGACGGAGCCTGATGTGTCAATGGACGCCACTTTCACATTCCTTGTGAACATGGTGCGGGCTGGAACCGGGCAAATGATTAATCCCAAGCTGGTCGAGCTACGGCGAAGACCAAGCGAACGGCTTTGTTTGCGCGAAAACTGCGTCCATAGATATCATTTCAAAGCTGTCGCTTGACGCCATCGGTCGACGTGAAAACCAAAATATTCTATTTTATAACTTTAGGTTACGCGGGATTGAAAACAGCAACACGCGTCACTTCAATGGTTGCAACTTCTTCGCGGAAAATCCCGAAACGATGATCGAGGTTTTTGCAACCGCACGGGATGACGATGAGATTTCTGCGGGACCGTTCACGCGATCCCGCAACTCATCAATCAAAAAGGCAGCGGTCGCGAAAGGGCCTCTGCCTTTACAGTTTATCTGCCGAAGAACTCAGCGACCGCGTCAGTCGACGCCTTTACAGCTTCAGGTTTGTAGTAGAAGTCCACGTGGCTGAATTCATCAAAGGCCAGTTCCTCGTGTTCATTTGTCAGCTTCTTAACAAACTGGGTTGAACAAGGCGCGGTGAAAGCCGTTTTGCTGTAGATGGTCAGTGACGGCTGCACGATTTTGTCGGCATAGGCTTCGCCGATGGAGATCAGCGACAGCATGCCCTGATCTCCGATATGCATGTTGGTGTAGGTCGGAACCGCGACCGGGCCTTTTACACCATCACGCCCGTAGTAGTCATAGGATTCTTCGGCCATCGGATTGACGCCTGATCCGACAAAGTCTTCGCGGGTTTGCTCATCATTCAGCCCAAATGGTGCGACATAATCAGGCTCGCCGGTTTCATACATCTTCTGCATCGAGGCGTTCGAGGCCGCGATTTGATGATTGACCATGTTGCGGTCGGTCCATTGAAAATCGTCTGCCGCCATCATGCCCGACACCATTGCAATTTTCTTGACGCGATGGTCGGTGACTGCCGCCGACGCAATGATCGAGCCGCCTTGGCAAACGCCCAGTCCGTAGATTTCATCCACGAACGGAAGTGTGCCGAGGTAGGACACGGCGTCCCAGGTGTTTTCAATCAGCCGGAACATGTAGCGAGACTGCTTGTGCTCCCCGGGCAGTGCAGGGGACGAGCCCATTCCGAGATAGTCAAAGCCAAGGTAGATGAAACCGCGCGCGGCCATCTCCGGCCCATAGGTTGCCGGGATTTGGTCCTTGACCTGCGGGAACGGACTGGCACCCACGATAGCCTTATAGGTCGTTGTCTCTTCAAAGCCTTCGGGCAGGTACAGATCGCCCGCCAAATCCACGCCAAAGGATTTGAAGGTGACTTCGTTTTTGCCCGCGGTGAAATTTTGGGTTGTCATGGTCTTGTTCCTTTCGGGATCAGGCATCATTGCGCCTTGCTAAAGTAAATCGTTGTGTTTACTTATGGTGAATAGATGATGTTTGTAAACACGTCTTTTTACTTTTTGGGGTTGAAATCGTGAAACGTACTGAAAAAAAACGAAAAGATATCATCGATGCAGCCATCGACGAATTCAAAGAGCAGGGGTTTCTAGGGGCAAAGACCACTTCAATCGCCAAAAAAGCGAACGTATCGAGTCGCACGCTCTACAATCACTTCGAAAGCAAAGAAGCGCTGTTCGATGCGATCTCAGAGATCATGTTGGAACAGAACCGGCGCATGGAGCCGGTATCCTATGACCCTGCTCGCGACTTTGCCCAGCAACTGAAGGATGCTTTGTGGCGCTACGTCGAGGTGATCACAGAAGAAACAGCTATTGGACTAAATCGAATGGTTCTATCTGAGCTGATCCGTGACCTTGATCGTTCCCGGCGGTTTTTCACTGAGACCGAGTCCCATGACTACCCAATGACAGGCTTGATCAGTGGAGCTATGGACGCAGGCGTCATCCGAAAAGCTGATCCGGCCTTCGCAACCAACCAGCTTTTGGGGCTGGTGAAAAACTTCTTCTTCTGGCCAGAGTTCTTCCTCGGTCAGAATCCGACATCAAAGAATGTTTTGGACGATTGCGTTGCTATGTTCCTCGCGCACTACAAAGCGGACGTTTGATTGGCGATCGCCCGCTTCGTCCCACGATTTGTGAGTCCGTGAGAGTCAGCACTTTGCTCGCGCCGCGAAGGTCAAGTCGGGTGAGCAGCACCGCAGCGATTGGAAATCTCGACCAATGACACGTTTGGGACGTGAGGAATTTCTAGCAAATTTGCCGAAGGCGTGGATGCTACGCGGCATCCGGGGCTGGCAATGAACCCAAAGTGCTAGATACTGCGGTCCGCATAAAGGTCCGCTGCTTAAAGTGCGGTTGAAAAAGTGTTTGAAATGCGAAAATTTGTTTAGGCAATAGTCGGATCAGCAAGCCTTAAGGCAGGCTGAGTTTACTCATTCTACCACCGTCGATCGTGTAGACCTGCCCTGTTACAAAACTGGCTTCACTTGACGCCAGAAATGCGACCAGTGCGGCCACTTCGTCGGGTCGCCCGGTTCGGTTAACCGGATGAATGCCGCCGATCCTACGTCGGAACGCATCAGGCTCTGGCATCGAATTCACGAAGTCTTCGTTGAGTTCCGTGTCGATCCATCCGGGTGCTACAGCGTTACATCGGACCCCTTCCTCTCCGTGATCCACCGCGACAGACCTAGTCAGGCCGTGCAGGCCCGCTTTTGCGGCACAATAGGCTGCGTGACGAGGATTGGATCCCAAACCTTCAATCGACCCAGTGTTGACAATGCTTCCGCGTGTCTTGCGCAAATGGGGAAGTGCGGCCCGGATCATCAAGAACGGAGCCGTTAGATTCAATGCCAGACTACGTTGCCAATCCTCAATGCTCGTGTCTTCGATTTTGGCCTCCTGCATCATACCGGCATTGTTAACGAGCACGTCCAGTTGACCGGCACGCCCAACCACTATCTTGACGACCTCGGCGGGCAGCTGCGGATCGCTCAGGTCCGCGACAATGCCTTCAAAGACCTCATCGGTTTGACGTTGCGCCGTGAATACACGCGCGCCTTCCTGCCGCAGCCGTTCTGCAATGGCGAGGCCGATGCCAGATCGACCACCGGTGACCAGTGCGACTTTCCCTTCAAATCGCCTCATGAGACTGGCTTTCCACCATTCACCTCAACAAGTGCGCCGCACATGTAACGCGCTGCGTCAGAAGCCAAAAACAAAACGACATCCGCAATGTCCTGGGGTTCAGCTATCCGGCCGATAGGGACAGTGGTCCCTAGTTCAGCCACGGCAGTGTCGGGGTCATAACCGCGCTTTTCAAAGCCACTACGCAGCATGGGCGTGTTCACTTCATTTGGGCACACCGCGTTGATCCGAATGCCCTGATGCGCGTGGTCCATTCCCATGCATTGGGTCAAAGATGCGATTGCCGCCTTGGTCATACAATATAGCGCGTGGTTCGGGCCTGGAGCTTTTCCACCCCAACACGAAGCTGTGTTTACGATCGCCCCACCGCCATCATTGGCCATTATCGGGATTGCTGCCCGACAAATGCGAAAGGGAGCTTCGACGTTAACCGTGATCGAGAGATCCCAATCTGCGTCTGTCGTCTCTGTCACGGCACCGCGTGTAATAACGCCTGCGTTGTTGACTACGATGTCCAGGCCGCCGAGCGCAAGATTAGCAGCCTGAGGGAGGGTATCTGCATAGTCAGCCTGCGACAGATCACCCGGCAGGTGAGCGTCAGCATCAATGCCATCAACATTTCGATCCGCCGCGGCCACCAACGCCCCTTCGGCCCGCAAGTTGGAAACGATTGACGCCCCGATCCCACCAGCTGCGCCTGTGACCAGTGCTTTTTTGCCTACAAATCTCATATCTATCCTCACGCTTGGAAGCTGGCAACAGGATCACCAAATATCTCGGGATTTGGGGTAACGCCGAGACCCGGACCTTCGGGTAGCGAGATAAACCCGCTTTCGATGCGAATACCGTTTTCGGGGTCATAGTGTCCGTCGATGTAAGGTGCGGCCACCCATGCTCCTTCGCAAAGGTCGGGGTGCACAGTTGCTGCAACATGGACACAAGCCGCCGCGATAATGTCGCCGCCCCAGGCATCGTCGCAGGTATGCGGCAGGTTGCGGGCTTCGCAGATATCTCGGAAGCTGCGCATGTTGGTCAGTCCTCCGATGCGCGTGACCTTCATTCCAAACCCGTCTACTAGGCCGGCCCCCGCTGCGCTGATCACGGTATTCAAGTCAACGCTGCTTTCATCCATGTAGATGGCGTGGGTGACTTGCGGGCGGATCTTTTGCAAGTCTTCGACCGTGTTGCAGGGCTGTTCCATAATGAATGGAATGTCAGGGCATTCGCGGCTCACGCGCAGTGCATCGCGCGTTGTCCAACCTCGATTGCCGTCAACCGCAAGACGCATTCCTGAGTTCTTGATCTGCTCCCACACTTTCCGGATCGTTTCGATATCCAGCTCGACCGGACGCCCACCAACCTTCACCTGAAGGCGCGGATAGCCCTCATCGCGTTTATCCGCAGCGAGCCGGGCGATCTCATCCGGAGCACCCACACCTGTCGCATAGTAAGAGGGTACGCGTTCCGTCACAGCACCCCCGAGGAAGTCTGCCACTCTTATCCCAAGCAACTTGCCCAACAGGTCGTGCGCTGCGATGTCAATTGCCGCTTTTGCATAGTTATGGCCATTGAGCAGGCTGTGCATCTTTCGTTGCAACACCAATGGCCAGAGCGGCATACCGATCAAATCTTGTGCCATATGTATCAAAGCCGCGCGTGCGCCAAGCGCATGCGCTTCGGCATAGGTGGGGCCTACCGGGCAGGTCTCTCCCCACCCTTCTGTCCCATCGGTCGCTACAATCTTCACCAGTGTTGTGTCCAGCGCCCAAACTTCGGCATTGGCCATCGTATAGGGTCCATTCTTTACCGGCAGATTGTGCTGATAGATATGGATCTCTTCGATTTTAGGACTGTGACTCATGTGATGCCTTCCGTTTCCAGCACTTTGCGGGCTGCAAGAAGCGCAGATTGGGTGGCCGCCGCAGGACCCCTTAAGCGGGCCACGTCAGTCAAACCTTCGTGCAAAAGAAACAAGGTTTCGGCTGCGTGGCGCGTGTTCTGGTCTGGAGCAAAACGTTCTAAGCGGAGCTCAAACTCATTCGCCAATTTGAGCTTGTGCGCCTTAACCAGATCGGAGATCGGCGCGCTGTTGGGGTGCTCCGCCAGTGCATTCAAAAATAGACACCCAGTGTTTGATACATCACTCAACCAGTCACCCAGTCGCACAAGCGGGTACAATACATGGTCAATGCCCTGTTTCGGACCACCCGCAAGCCACTCGAAATATGCAGCGTCGCGATGCTCCAACGCGCCAACAATCATCTCTTCACGGCTCGGGAAATGCTTATAGAGCGTGCGGATCGAAACATCTGCACCTGCACGCAATGCCTCGACCCCTAGGCCCGCGAAACCCAACTCCGAGAATTGTTGGTGAAGGGCACGAGCTATCTTTTGTTTGGTTCCAATCATAAACATAGTGTAGAACGTTCGCTCTACCATCCGCCTAAAAAAACGTCATGCGCGTGCCGGTTCGCGACGTTTTATTTGGCAGCTTGGTTGCTCTGGTCTAAAAATCGACATTTTCTGAGACGCATCTACAGCACGTTCCCATTTCATCGCAGAGAGACCGTTCTACCTGGTGCGTCTTAGGGTCAGGACCCATTGATTTCCGCGTTGGTGCATGAGTCACGGTTCGAAAAACGAGCGGTGACCATGTCTGATCTTTTCTGGCTCACAGATGCGCAGATGGCGCGTCTTGAGCCCCTCTTCCCTAAGTCCCACGGCAAGCCACGTGTTGACGATCGACGTGTGTTGAGCGGCATTATCTTCATCAATCGCAATTGGTTGAGGTGGCGTGACGCACCTTCGGCCTATGGCCCACACAAGACCTTCTATAACCGTTGGAAGCGGTGGAGCGACAAGGGCATCTTCGCCTGGATGATGGTCGGTCTGGCTGCCGAACACGGCGAAGAGAAGACAGTGATGATCGACGCCACCTACCTGTAGGCCAACCGCACAGCGACCAGCTTGGGCGTCAAAAAGGGGGGCGTGGACGTCTGATTGGCCGCACCAAAGGCGGCATGAACACCAAGCTGCACGCCATCTGCGATAGCCGGGGACGTCCGCTCAACCTGTTCGTCACAGCTGGGCAAATCAGCGATTACATCGGAGCACGGGCATTGCTGTGCAGCTTGCCGGATGTCGATTGGCTGCTCGGGGATCGCGGCTATGACGCCGATTGGTTCCGGGAAGCGTTGAAAGACAAAGGGAAACGAGCCTGTATCCCTGGCCGGAAGCAGCGGAAGAAACCGGTAAAGTACGACAGGCGTCGATACAAACGGCGCAACCGGATCGAGATCATGTTCGGAATGTTGAAGGATTGGCGGCGTGTGGCAACCCGCTACGACAGGTGCCCCAAGATCTTCTTGTCCGCCGTCGCACTCGCAGCGCTCGCCATATACTGGCTATGAGTCCTGACCCTAAAAGACGAAGAGTGTATGGTGTGACCTGCATTCCAAAAACGGCTATTGGGTTCCACGTTCACCTGCCCTTTAAAAGATTTTGTTCCAAGTAGTTTCGAAACGACCGCACGACCTCGGGTGTTTAAATTTTTTGTTTTCAATACAGTAAGGCTCTGTATCTTTAGGGGAAACGACCAGCGTTTGGACTCTGGAGATTTCAAAATGGAATTGATTACAGAACAACTTCGCGCCTTCCCGATCATGGCTCTGTTTCTTTGTCTGGGCCTGGGATATGGCGTTGGAAAGTTTCGGGTCGGCAAGTTGGAATTAGGAGGCATTGCTGGCACGTTGTTGGTGGCGGTCTTTACAGGCCAGATCGGCGGCATCAATCTTAGTACCGATGTTCAGAATGTATTCTTTTCCCTCTTCATATTTATGGTCGGTTACAATGGGGGGCCTCAATTTTTTGCGGCCTTGAACCGAACTGCGCTGACCAAGCTATTGGCCGCGTTTATGATGACCGTCTGGGGGTTGTTTTTTGTTATCGTTGTTGCTCGGTTGGCGGGCTTGGACAAAGGGCTGGCCGCAGGACTGGCTGCTGGCGGTCTGACACAATCTGCAATCATTGGCACCGCTGGAAACGCCATCGATCTGCTTGGGCTCGCCGCTGATGAGGCGGACAAGCTGAAAACCAACATCGCTGTAGGATACTCGGTTACTTACATCTTCGGCTCAATCGGCCCGATATTGGCAGTTAGCATCATTCCCATCATCATGCGTGTCGATCTGCGGCAAGAAGCGATTAAGCTGGCTCAGAAACTCGGCGGCGGTGGTCCCAAACTAGAGGAAGGTGAGTTCCTTCCCATGAATCGGTTCGACGCCCGCGCCTATCAGGTAGATGCCGATGCAAGCATTGCCGGAAAATCCGTCAAGGACATCGAAAATGGCTATGATGGTGATCTGATCGTCGAACGGTTGCTCCACGATGGCGCTCCTGTGGATCCGACTCCTGAAACGATAATCAACGCCGGAGACGTTGTGGTCGTCTCCGGCCTCGTCACGACTTTGACCCAGTTCGAGGGGAGCGCCAGTGGTGAAATCGGAGAGTATCCCCCTGAACTGACGGTTGTAGAGGAGCGTCGCAACGTCGTGGTCACCAACCGAAAACTGACCAGCAAAACCTTGGTGGAGCTGCGCGAGGCTCTGACGGCAGATCAAAGGCGCGGTGTTCATATCTCAAAGATCACTCGCATGGGCCATGATGTCCCCGTCCTGCACAACACGGAGATCCACGCAGGTGACGAGATCAGTATTGTTGGTCACAAGGACGACCTGAACCGAGTTGCCAAAGTTGCGGGCTATGTGCCGCCATCGGCCTCGGTCACCAATTTCATTGCATTGGGGATCGGTGTGGCTATCGGCTATCTTATCGGAGAGATCAGCTTTGTCATCGCAGGAACGAAGGTGGCTTTGGGGTCCGGCCTCGGTTGCCTGGTTACAGGATTGATCATCGGCTATTTGCGCATCCGGCAACCCAAGATCGGCGGTATTAACCGTGGGGCCGCGAATTTCCTTCAGAGTTTCGGTTTGGCCGTGTTTGTTGGTGTGGTTGGCCTAAATGCAGGCAAACCCGCACTGGAGGCGATTCAGGAATATGGGATCACGCTTCTGCTTTTAGGCGTTGTGGTTACATTGATGCCCATGATCGTGCAGTTCCCGATCAACTATTTTGCCTTGCGTATCAAGAACCCGGTTGAGGCCTGTGCGGTTGTGACCGGATCACGCTCGGGTAATCCCGGTTTTGCGACACTCTTGGAAAAAGCCGGGAACTCGACACCAACGCCAGCCTTCACCATGACCTATGCCGTGGCCAATATCTTCCTGACACTCTGGGGGCCTTTGGTTGTGGCTTTTGTTCCGTAAGTCAGACCGCACAACAATCAGAGTCCTGGCTTGGAAGGGTGAGATCAGCATGATTGCCAATCATCATGCTGAACCGTTGCTCTGCGCTGCAGCTAGACCTCAACCATGCAAAGACAGTCCTTTCGAGGCACGGTAGGCCTGCACGTAGCCAGTGGCCACTGCGCGCACCGCTCTTCCGATCTGGCGGTAGGCACTATCATCCAAATTGGCAAACGATACCCGCGCCGACCAGTTAGGCGCGTCAAAGCCCGATCCATTCAGCAACACGATCCCGTGGTCCTGAGCCAGTTTGAAGGATATATCCAACGGGTGCACATTCTCCTTGATCCACTCGACCACCTCTTCACCGACGTATTTGCGAAGCCAGAATTCGAAGTCGATAATACCGTAGTATTTGTCGAACAGCGGATTTTCGGGAACTTCAATGCCCATCCCTTCGACCAGCTCGTCAAAGCGATGTTTCAGAATACCCCAGCAGAATTTCTGATAGGCCTTCTCTTCGTCCATAAGCTCGACGAGTGAAAACAAGGTCATCATCACCTGTTGCGGCAGCGATAGACCTGCAGTGTGGTTCAGCGCAACATCGCGGCTGTCGGCGACGATCCTGTCGATGAACTTGAACGAGGATGGATCAGGCGTCAACGTTTCGTAGCGTGCGTTGACGATGGCCTTGGTTTCATCCGGAGCATCCGCAATCATCTTGTCGAAGATGTTGTTCTCGGCCACCAAAATCGCGCCCAGACGCCATCCGGTGCACCCAAAATACTTGGAGTAGGAATAAACCCCGATGGTGTTCTCGGGCAGATGCCCCAAGATCGACTGAAAGTTTGGAACGAAGGTCCCGTAAACATCGTCAGTCAAAATGATCAGGTCCGGGCGGCGGGTCTTTACGAACTCGACGAGCCGCGCCGAGACCTCTGGGCTGATAGCGACGGAAGACGGATTGCCCGGGTTGACCAGAAAGAGTGCTTTGACCTTCGGGTCGGACAGAATTTCGAAGTCTTCGTCGTTCAGTTGAAAGTGGTCCTCTTCTTTCGAAGAGACATCCACTGTATTTAGCCCATAGTCTTCAAGGACGGGCATTTCCAGATAGGGCGTGAAAATCGGCGTACCCAACGCAATGGTGTCACCGGCATTCAGCAATCGCTGGTTCTTGAGCGCTTTGAAGATGTAACACATCGCTGCGGTTCCGCCCTCAACCGCGTAGATATCGAACTTCGCATCCGGTCGGTGCCCCGCGCACATCGCCCACATAATGTATTCGTGGACAATAATTTCGTTGTGTTCCATGCAACGGTCGGGCATCGGGTAATGGTCGCCGACAATACCGTCGGTCAACTCGAGCACAAAATCGTCAGGCGTAAATCCAAATTTCTCAATCGCAAAATCAACTGTGGCCACCAAAGTATCCGCACCAGGAGGGCCGTTTCCTTCAACCGATTTGGCGCAATACGTCTTTAGCCTGTCATAACATCCTGGCCCTTGCGGCATCCCAGCCAGACCAACCTCCGGCTCATTCCGATGGCGCTGAGCTTCTGTCAAGGCGAACTGTCCCAAAAGGAAAAATGCTTCCCGCGCTTTGGTAGCGATCCAGTTGGGGTTCCCTCGACCGGCATTTAGGTATGGCAGAGCCATCTGCCGCGCCTCTTTTTGCGCCAACTTGATAAGTTCGTCTTTGATTTGGAAAGGACTTAGGTTTTCAAATTTATGCAGGTTGAGCGATTCTGGCATGACATCAAATCCTTGCGTTAAAATAGATGACCTGGTTCAGCGGATCGCATGCAGGGCAATGTGTCAATTAAAACAACACCAATTGAAGAGGCCGGTGAGAAGCGGAGGATTGTTTGTCTTCATTGGAAGCCTTAGCTGTAAACATTCTACAAGGTAGTCAGAATGATAGAAATTGTGCTGAAGCTCTGCGCTTGGAACTGACATTCCAAATGAAATTGGACAATTCGCTAGATTAAGCGAGAAAGCCATTGGTCGGGACCGTTGAGGTGATTTCAGCGAACCGCAGGTTTGTCCGCAATCTGCGAGTACGATCATTTCCAGATTGCGCGAATGCCACGAACGACGGCAATGCAGCGCGACCGCGGCGTCAGAGCTGCGTGACGAATGTCTCTTATAGGCCGTTCAAGCTGTCGCGCGGGTCAGCTATTCGCCCGCAACCCTGCCCGCTGCGCGCTGCGACCCAATCCAGACAGCGATGCATCCCACGACCAACACACAGATACAAATCTGCAAAAGCTGCTCGTATTTGTGCCCATCAATGAGGACCTGCGCCACAAAACCCTGCCCACGGAACAGGTAAGCCATTGCGCCAAGCATGGCGGCGGCAAAGCTGACAAGATACGCCCAGAGGGCCACCTGTCGACCGCCAATAAGCCCAGCCAGCAGGATCGGCGTCAAAAACATCGAGGCGGTGCCCGAGACCGCTACGGCATCAAACAGGGTCTGGTTACCCCAGAGCGTCAGCGCCGCGCCCGCGACTGCGAAGAGGGCCATGGCAATGCGCCCACCGGTTAGGGTGCGAGGGGCTAGGCGCAGTTCTTCAACCACCAGTCGCGCGGCCGAAGACAGCGCGGAATCCAGCGTCGAGAGCGCCGACACCAGGAGTGAAACCAAAAGCGCCATAAAAACCCAGCCCGGCAGGGACTGCGCCCAGGTGCTGATCAGCTCGCCCTCATATGCCGCCCCATCCAGTGCCGCCTGAATGCCAAAGAACCCAAATGCCACGATGCAAAGCGAGGAAATCCAGAACGCGTGCAAGAAGCTCTTCCGGGTTGTATCGCTGTCCGCAATAAACCCACGATCCATCATGACCGGATCATGCACGGGATAGGAGAACACCTGCAGAAAAGCCACGACCAGCAAAACCCAGCCATTGTGCGGGCCCGAAGTGCCTTCAGCGGTCAAAACCGCGCCCAGATCAAAGTGGGGGCTGAGAACCAGCGCGACAAAGGCCAAGGCGAAGACCACAAGAAAGACCGCCATCTGCAGAACATCCGTCCGAAGCGCTGCACTGAGCCCGCCCCAGGCCGAATAGGCCAGCGCCAATAGCCCGACCAAAAGGATCGAATACATGCCGATATTGTCGCTGTCAGGTGCTAGTGCGCTAAAGATCAGACCGACCACGATCAGGTTGGCAAAGACCTCAGACAAGAGTCTGAGAGCAATCACGAGGTTATAGCACCCTGTTCCCATGGTTCCGAAACTGTCGCGGAGCCAATCCTGAACCGACCGTGCACCCCGCGCGCGCAACCGTTGCACTACAAAACCACCAGTCAGGAAGGAGCCGTAATACGCGGCATAGGCCAAAACCCCTGCGATGCCGTAGAAATAGCCCAGAATGGCAGAATTCATGAGGGAGCGAGCAAAAATCCAAGTTGTGACTTGGCTCAGCACCAACGTCCAAAGGCCTGGCGCGGCTCCTTCGTTGGTTGTCCCACCAAAGAAGCCCGAAACCGAAGCACGCCGAGGCGATGCCCAGAGACTTGCCAGAATGACGGCACCGAATAGAACAATAATCGCCGAAACCTGCATGGATTCTCCTGCTGTTGATCTGTGGCGCAGCTAACAGGCAAGTTCGCCAACGACCATTCAATTGAACGTGAAGCTGATTGTGGGCGTTGTGTCGCAAACTTCTTGGAGGGCGGTGTTTGTGGAATTGGCAACATGATATTAACGGGGCGGCGTCAGTTGATCGGGCAAACCAAAGGCAGCATGAACACTAAGTTGCATGCTGCTACAGATAGTCTGGGATGCCCGATACGCTTCGCCATATCCGCCAGGCAGTTCGGCGACTACACGGGCGCTCGGGCTCTGATGATTAGCCCGGAACCTGATATTCGCACGACGGCAGCGAATGAGGGCTCTTTCCGTGGACTGTGAGTTCGGCCGCCTAAGAATTTCGATCCTTTGGCGAACGGCAGGTTTGATGGGCCGCAGCGCAGCGTCGGCGTGCTATAACCAATGGCAGGAATGGGCCCAATTTGGCAGATCGCAAACTACACAAATGATTGAACAAATTACAAGATACAGCGACTGATCTGCAGCCCTGGATCTCACTTCGTTCACAAAAGAAAATATGACTTGGGTTGCCCTCAGATGCCGAATACTCACCCCTTTTCTGGTCTAACTACGACGGTTGGGTCAGGTTCGTGTGACGTTCAACAGGAAGGCAATTGCGGAGAAAGGAGCAGCCATATATTTTTTGTAAATTGCTATTAAACATATACAAAATTTTGTCATCTAAAATGCATACCACCCAATATACCTCACTTAACATTGGAGCCAACGCTTCAATGCCTCAGGTTCGAGCATGACGGAACGACTGGTGAAACACATGAATAGCAGACACTCATACAAAGTGCAGCGAACGTCTTCTTCGAGCCCAGTTTGACCGATGCTGCAATGTGCATAGAGGTCTGGTCTCAAATTTTGCAAGGATGGTGTTCATTGAGCGTTTGCATGGTTGGATCTTGGGCAATCCTAAATTTATTCATTGGCGGGTTATGTCCTACTAAATCAAGCTATATTAAGCCTAGCGTCTCCGGCGAAACCGGGGGTAACACAATCCCACGCGGTACAAGCGAAAGGCTTCAATCATTGATTCCTCTAGCATAAAAAAGCCCCCAGATTTGGGGGCGAGAGTAATAGGAGGAGCGATTGTTAGGGATGCATTATTGTGGATTTACGACCAAAGTGCCGGACTTCATGGCGTCAATCAGTTTGTTGACTTCATCCACAACGCCCACCGGGATATCTGGGTGGAACGACCCGATCCGCATGGCCAGTTCATTGCCCATATCCGCCCGGTAGAGTGCACCTTCCAGTTTTCCAGCAGCTGCCAGTTCCAGATAGGACCGCATGTTGCCTCGGACATCCAGAATAGCGGACTGCAGGATTTCCGGCCATTCGTTGATCGCATCACGATAGATACCGATGCCATAGACGCCTTTTTCCTGAACGGCTTGCATCGAGCCCAGCGTCGCACTGTCCATTGTCGGCCAGACGACATCAGCGCCTTGGGAAATTTGGTTCAAGGCAGCTTCTTTGCCCTTGGCGATGTCATCCCAGTCGCCGGTCCAGGTAACCAGAACTCTGACGTCCGGATTGGCCGCTTTGGCGCCCGCTTCGTAGCCAGCAACCGTGTCGGTCGTGAACTTGAACTGCTGCGCCGCGATGATGCCGATGGTGCCTGTGTCTGACATGGAGCCAGCAATGTAGCCCATCAGATAAGCGATTTGGCTGAAATAGAAATCCGCGTTGGCAATGTTGTCTTTGGTGCCCAGTCCGTTGTTCACCATGAACATGGTTTCCGGGAAGCGGGCTGCGACACGTTCCACTGCGTCCTGGAATTCACCGCCGTGACCGATCACAAGGTCATATCCCCGGCGTGCGTAGTCACTCAGGACTTCGATTTGTTCCGGCTGATGCACGCTTTCGGAAAAGGCGGCTTCAAACCCGAGCGCTTCACCTGCCTTGGTGAGACCTTCAAATCCAGCTTGGTTCCAGCCATTATCGGAAATCGATCCGGGCATAACGATCGCGGCGCGTTCGATCCCGTTAGCGGCCGCAGGCCCGGCCAACATCAGTGCCGCAAGCCCCGCCAATAGTTTGGACATCAATTGCATTGTTATTCTCCCATATTGGATATGTTTTGTCAGGGTGACGGGAGGATCGCGACGTGAAAAACGATGGTTTCTCACGTCACGGCTGAGATTTATCGATGCTCCCGGTCGTAGGGCAGTCCGACGCTTGCAGGTGCGCTGGCCTTGGCGCCGAGGACCACGAGTGCGATGAGCGATGCGAGGTAAGGCAAGATCAGGAAGAGCTGATAGGGAATCTCTGGCGAGGTGAATTGCAGCTTGAACTGCGCCGCGTCACAGAAGCCGAAGAAGAGCGCCGCGCAGATCGCACCAATGGGCGACCAACGTCCCAAGATGATTGCCGCAAGCGCTATGAAGCCTTTGCCCGCGCTCATGCCTTCCGCGAACACATAGACTTGCGACAGGACCAGATGCACTCCGGCCAGTGCCGCGAGGGCTCCGCTGACTGCAATCGCGAGATACTGCATGCGAAAGACAGGAACCCCGGCCAAGTCCGCGGCCTTCGGGTTTTCGCCAACGGCGCGCAGGTCCAGACCCTTGTGGAATTTCATCAGCCAGCACCAGGCTGCTATTGCCAATCCGATCAATAGGTAGAACAGCGGATCCTGGGAAAACAGGGACGGGCCAACGACGGGAAGATCTGACAAGAAGGGAATATTGATCTGCGAGAAACCGTTTACCCGCGCCCCTCCGGCCTGAGCCCCGAATATCTGACGGGACAGAAAAGCTGTGAGACCGGCCAGCAGCAGGTTGAGCGCGATACCGCCAACCAGCTGGTTGATGCGCAGCCGAATGGACATATACCCAAGCAGCAGGCCTGAGATCAGGCCGCAAATGATCCCGCATCCGAGCCCGATCATGGCGGAGCCCGTTGCGAAAGAACCAGCAGCAGCACCAAGCGCTCCGGCTAGGATCTGACCTTCGAGGCCGATGTTGTACAGCCCGCCACGTTCCGCAATCACCCCGCCAAGGGCAGCAAAAGCAATTGGCGTACCCAATCGGGCGGTTCCGGCAAGGACGTCGCCCAGCAAAACAAGATCAATCATAGCCTATGCCTCCTTCTTTTGGCGTTGTATTTGGCGGCGCAGCCGCAGGTTTCTTGCCAGGGGTTTCAGAATGGATGCTGACCTGGTTCGCGGTGTCACGAGGGCGGCGGCGACAAGAACCACGACGAGCCCCTCGACCACTTCGATGACGGAACTGTCGACCCCGACGGCACGTTGCATCGTTCCCGCGCCGGCAGAGAGCCCGGCAAGGAACAGCGCGGTCAAAGGCGCGACAATTGGGTTAAGAGCCGCAAGGAAGGCGACGACAATTCCGTCATAGCCGTAGCCATCGCTAAACAGGTGGAACAGGCGATACTTCAACCCGATCACCTCGATTGCGCCGGCCATGCCTGCAAGGCCGCCGCCAATCAACATGGCGCGGATGATGGTCTTTTTCTGGTCCACGCCGGCATAGGCCGCAGCGCGCGCATTGCGCCCCACGAGGTCCACGTGGAAACCCGATGGCGTGAAGCGCAGCCAGAAATACAAGATGACCGTCATGGCCAGCCCGAATACAAAGCCCACATGGGTATCAGATCGCGGCATCAGAATAGGCAGGCGATAGGCTTCTGAGACTTCCTCGGAATAAGGATATGGTGCGCCTTCGGCCAATAGCGGCCCCGCCACGGCGTAGCTGACGATGTGGATTGCAATGAAGTTCATCAGCAGCGTGACAATCACCTCATTCGTGCCCCGATAGGCTTTGAGATAAGCAGGAATTGCCGCCCAAAACGCCCCGCCGATGGCGGCGGCAAAATATATCAGCGGCACGCCCAATAGACCGGGCAGATCGGGGATCGCTAAAGCAAAGACGGCGCCGAACAGCCCGCCAATATAGATCTGTCCCTCGCCACCGATGTTGAACACACCGGCGCGCATCGGAATGATCACGGCCAGCCCGGCCAGAAGCATCGGCGAGGCTTTGACCAAGGTGTTGGAGAAGCCCCAGTAATTCAGGAAAGATTCCAGAAACAGAACCTTATAGGCCTCAAACGGGTTGTGCCCGTCCAGCAGGATCAGCACCCCGCCAACACTCAGCGCTAAAAGCAAAGCAATCGCAATCCGGCGTTGCATGGTGAATCTGTTCATAATACCTCCTCCGGCGCTGCGGTCATCAAGAGCCCGATGTCTTGAAGAGTTGTGTTTTCTGGATCGACAACACCCGTGATCCGGCCGAAGGCCATCACGGCGACGCGGTCAGAGATGTCGAGCACATGTTCAAGTTCAGTGGAGATATAGAGAACCCCCACGCCGCTTTGGGCGACGGCACGGATCTGGTTCTGAACAAACTCCGTTGCGCCGACATCAAGCCCTTTAGTCGGCTGTACGACGACCAAAAGATTGCGCGCCCGGGCCACTTCACGGGCCAGAACGATTTTTTGTTGATTGCCACCGGACAAAGCCGAGGCGTTCAATTTCGGGTCAGGGGGCCTGATGTCAAAGGCCGCGACCACGTCGCTTGCGATCTCGTGCATTGCGCGCCGGGAAATCAGACCGCCAGACCTGAACCTGTCTTCGCCAATGGATCGAAAGGCCATATTTTCTTCGACACTGAGCGACAGGACCAAGCCCTCGGCATGGCGGTCCTCGGGCACGAAGCCTATGCCATCTGCAATGCGCGAAGCGATTGAGGCGCTTGATATCTCCGTGCCATTAAGGTGGATGGCGCCGCTGGTTTGCCTTTTGAGGCCGGTGATCACCTCGCTCAGCTCCGTCTGGCCATTGCCGTCGATCCCGGCGATTCCAAGGATTTCGCCAGCCTTCACAGAGAGGGTCACATCTTGCAGGATTTCCGCGCCGCCTGGATCGGTCAGGCAGACATCAGAGACAACCAGAGCGTCCGGTGCTGAGCTGGTGTCGTTGCGCACCTTTTTGGCCTTGGGCGTCTCGACCGTTTCGCCGGCCGGCTTTTCTCCCATCATAAGCGCTGACATACGGGCCATGGGCGTGGTCGCAACCGGAAGAACTCCCTCGACATGCCCATGGCGCATTATCATGACGCGATCGGCAATTTCGCGGATTTCATCGAGCTTGTGGCTGATGAAAAAGACAAGGCAGCCGTTGGCGACCAGCTTGCGCACCCCTTTGAGAAATGGCGCGACTTCGGTAGGGGCAAGAACGCTGGTGGGTTCATCCAGGATCAGGATCGATACATCGCGAAACAGCGCCTTTAGGATTTCCACCCTTTGCTTCATGCCCACAGGCATTTCCGTGACGCGGATGTCGAAATCGACGTTAAAGTCAAAGTCGCTGCAAAGCTGCCGAATGCGCGCCCGCGCTTCGGCACCCCTCCTAGTGCTGGGCAAGCCGATCAGAATGTTCTCTTCGGCGGTCATCGCTCCGACCAGGCTGAAATGCTGGTGGATCATGCCGATCCCATGCTCAATAGCTCTTGCTGGGCTGGTCACCGAAACAGGTGTTCCGCCCAGTTTGATTTCGCCGTTATCGGGCTGATACAGACCGATCAGAACGCTTGCGAACGTGGTTTTCCCCGCTCCGTTCTCGCCCAAAATCGCAATGCACTCGCCCTTCGAGGCCAGCAGATTGACGTCGTGCAATGCACGAACGGCGCCAAACGACTTGCCGATGCCGGTGACTTTCAAAAATGGATCCAAGACAACCTCCCAACTTTCACGCAAATTCAAGAGAGAATGCCCTATCTTCTCAAATTAGATGTTTTCACCTCACAGCTGAGAATTTCGCCCACATGTGAACTGGCAATCGGGTTAGAGTAGAGCGACGAAATAGCATCGCATCAGGAGAGCAAAACCGCGCGTCATGGCGAAGATTCCGTCGTTGAAAAGCATTCAGGCCTTCGAAGCGGCCTGCCGGCATCTGAGTTTCAAGGATGCCGCCGATGAACTATGCGTTACTCCGACTGCCATCTCCCATCAGATCAAATCGCTGGAGGATCAACTTGGGGTGCCCCTGTTCCACCGGCTGACCCGCGCCTTGAAACTGACGGAGGATGGGGCCAATTACGCGCCCCACATCATTGAGGCCTTCAAGAACATCGAAGCCGCCTCTCTCGCGCTGGAGGAAGACGACCTTGCGGGCACATTGACAATCTCAACAACCGGGTCTTTTGCCGCCAATTGGCTTAGCCCGCGGCTGCGAGGCTTTTACGAGAAATACCCAGAGATTTCGGTAAGGGTTCTGTCAAGCGATCAGCTGGTGGATTTCAAATCCAGCGATGTGGATGTGGCCATTCGGTATGGCTTTGGCGATTATCCTGACAGCAATGTGGCTTGGGTCTTGAATGACTGGGTGGCCCCTGTCTGCAGCGTGGAAAAGGCGAAGTCACTGAGTTCCCCCGAAGATCTTCTGAAGTCTCGCCTGATCGAATACCAATGGAGCGGGTTTTCCGATGCGGATCCGAGTTGGGAGCGCTGGATGGATGCGGTTGGCTTGCAGACTGGTGATGTCGAGCCCTATGTCACCTATTCCGAGGAACACATCTGCTTGCTGACGGCAAGCGATGGTCATGGTGTGGCCCTGGTCAGCCTTTTGGCCGCCGCGCGTTTTCTGGAACGCAATATGCTGGTTGCTCCCTTTGACACGGCATTGAAGAACAAGAGCTATTTTCTCGTCTGCCCGGAAACTTACGCCAATCGTGCACGCGTTCGTGTGTTCCGGGAATGGCTATTGGACCAAGCAGATGAGTTTCGCGACAGCGCCGTAGGTCAAAGGTTTTTTGAAGATTAGCGCGTCCGCAACGATCTAATCCGTCGCTTGAATTTTTGTCATTTCTAAATTGCCGGGAAGCATGCGTTTCTGAACCCCTAATCAGGAGTTCTTGCGCATGCAAAGTTTTGACCCTTCCCAACCCGATGGTTTCAATCAAACACTGGACAGCACGGTCTCTGCCGACGGCGTCCCGGTCATTGCAGAACGGTATACAGTGCCAGCACGTTACGGTGTCGCGGTGCGTTTGACAGCCGGGCAGACTTTGACCATCACCAATCCGACCGGCCGGCAAGTCTGCGATTTCTGGGCGTTCAATGCGGCAGAGCTGCATGAATTTATTTCAATGCCGCATGTGCACACGGATCTTCTGTCTGTTTTCCCAAAGGTCGGCGACAGGTTGGTCAGCAATCTGCGCAATCCTCTTTTGACGCTGACCCAAGACACATCGCCGGGTGTTCATGACACAACGATCGCCGCTTGCGATGCCAACCGGTACAAGCAATTGGGCGTCACTGATTACCACGACAATTGCGCCGACAACTTGAGGCAGGCCTTGCTTGCTATCGGGAAAAAAGCACCGCATGTGCCAGCGCCCTTCAATCTGTGGATGAACGTCCCAGTTCACCCTGATGGCAGCCTTGCCTGGGCTGCGCCAGTGTCAAAGCCGGGGGACAGCATGACCTTCAAAGCTGAGATGCCAGTCTACGCCGTGATGTCGGCCTGCCCGCAGGATGTCACTCCAGTAAACGGGGACGAAGGCAAGCCGAGCGCGCTGGAATTTGTTGTTCATGACGGCTGATGGCGGCGACATATTTTCCGCCCGCTGGATCATCGAAGATGCCTTTCACAGTCACAACGACTACGCGCTTTATGTTCTAGACGGCAGAATAGCTGGCTTGGCGCCTCTGGCCGAATTAAAGTCACGTTATCCCAGCGCAAGGGTGCACTCGGACACAAACACTGCGATCCTGCCCGGGTTTGTGAATGCGCATCACCATTGCTATGGGGTGAACCTGATCAACCAAGGGATACGGGATGACCTGTTAGAGCCTTGGATTTTCGCCTCCGCTGGCGCAGCTGACGTTGCGCCGCGCCTCGCCACCGAATACGCGGCAATGCGCTTGCTGAAGAATGGGGTAACGGCTGTTGTGGATGCCTGCACCGCGGGTCACACAGCGGCCTTTGCCGAAGCGAAGATAAGGGACAAAATCGCCGTATATAATGGGCTTGGCCTGTCCTGTGCCATCGCGCCAGGCGAGAGATGGCACAACCAGCTTGTGCATCCATACGGGCAAAGCCAGTCGTTTCTGACCACCTTGCCCGTGGTTCTGCGATGCAAACTGCAGCGCCAGCACGTTGCGCGCGCACGTATTGAACCGCAAAGCTTTGTGCGGCTTCTGTCCCGGATGCATGGCAAATACGCGGCTTCTGAATGCGCTGATGTGTGGTTTGGCCCCACGGCACCGCATTGGACGGGCCAAGAGACCCTGCGCGACATCGCCAGGGAGGTTCGCGAAAGCGGCCAGCGCATTCACACCCATGCCGAGGAATCTCGGCTGCAGCACCTGTCGGCTACAGCCAGGAGTTTTCAGGGTGCCGTCGCAGAATTGGGTAAAGCTGGCCTGCTTTCTGACGGCTTATCCTTGGCGCATATGGTCTGGGCGGACGAAAAAGATCTGGCGCAAGTGGCCGAGGCGCGCGCGCATATCGTGTGCAATCCCAGTTCCAACTTGCGGCTGCGGTCCGGCATTGCACCCGCGCCATTGATGAAGCGGATGGGCATTGACCTCGCACTGGGGATGGATGGGACCAGCCTGGCAGGTGATGACGATATGTTCGCCGAAATGCGTTTGGCGCAAAGCCTTTATTGGTCAAGTGATCGGGCAAACCTAAGCCTGACCGCGAAGGATGTTTTCGACATGGCCACTATGGGTGGCGCGCGTTTGATGGGTATGGATCACAGCATCGGAAGCCTGTCCGCCGGCAAACTCGCCAACTTTTTAATCCTGCGCCTGGACCGTCTTGAAGGGCCCTGGTTGGACCCCGGCATTGATCCGGTTGAGCTGTTGGTCAGCTCGGCAAAATCCACGGATATCCAGAGCGTCTTCACCGGCGGACAGCTGGCCGTTTCGCACGGCGAAGCCATCAAGTGCGACGAAAAGAAAATTCTTCAAAACATCACCGACGGCATGCAGCGCGCCGCGGATCAAAGGTTGAGCGCCAGTGAATATGCCGCCGTCAAATCCGCATTGCAGCGCTGGTATGACGATTGGCTGACGAAAAACGCCCCGCAATAGTGACAGAGGAGCAAGACCATGCAGAAGAAAATTATCTGGCCGAACGGCGCGCGATGCGCCTGTGCGATCACCTTTGATATCGATGCGGACAGCCTGATCCATATCGCAAAGCCGGTCGACGGGCATGATCGCCTCTATCCGATCTCCATGGGGCGCTACGGGCCGACGGTTGCCATCCCTCGGATTCTGGAAACCTACAAACGTCTCGGGCTGAAACAGTCCTTCTTCGCCCCCGGATGGGTCGTGGAGCAATATCCAGATGCTATGCAAGCCATCCTGAAAGATGGTCATGAAATCGGCCATCATGGCTATTTGCACGAAGACCCGACAAACCATAGCGCGTCTGAACAAGCCTATTGGTTTGAACGCGCGCTGGAGTCGCATAAGCGGGTTCTGGGCAATGTGCCAAAAGGCTATCGCGCGCCGGTTTACAATGTGACGCAAGCCGTCATCGACTTGCTGAACAAGCATGAATTCGACTATGACAGTTCGCTGATGGCGGATGATGTGCCATATCTCATGCGATCCGGCGGGCGGACTTTGGTAGAACTTCCGTCGCATTGGGGGACCGACGATTGGCCGCAATTCGCCCATTTTGAGGAGATTGGCTACATGATGCCCGTCGCCGGGCCACGCGCCGGGCTGACCCCATTTTGGGAGGAATTCGAAGCCCAATACGAAGAAGGCGGCTTCTGGATTGCCATCTGGCATCCGTTCCTGACCGGGCGTTTGGCGCGGTGGCGGCAGGTGGAAGACTGGATGGAAACTATCTTGAACAGGGGCGACGTCTGGTTCGCCACTCTCGGAGAGATCGCGCAGCACGTGCGCACGCAATATGAGGCAGACCGGCAAAGCGTGCGGGTTGAAGAACTGCCCTATTATCAGGCTCCGGTCCTGACGGCATGAATATCCTTCAGCGGGCGCGCGACTTCCTGGCTTCGCTCGACGCGCAGCGCGAGGTTTTCCTTGGCGTTGCGTCAGATAGACTGTTGCAGGATGCCCGATCCGCCGCCGCGCGGCAGGCCTCAGGGAATCTGCTTGGCCCGTTGGACGGCCAGTTTCTTGCGGTGAAGGCCAATATCAACGTGCAAGCGCTCCGAAGCCATGGGGGATCTTTGGCCATCGATCCTCAGCCAGCAGACAATGACGCCCCGATCGTGGCCAGGCTCCGGTCTGCGGGCGCGATCATTCTGGGCCATGTGAACATGTCGGAGTTCGCCTTCTCCGGGCTCGGAGTCAATCCGCATTTCGGCACCCCTCTGAATGCGTTGGATAGCACAATGGTGCCTGGGGGGTCCTCAAGCGGATCGGCGTCAGCCGTTGCCTTGGGCTTGGCCGACATCGCCTTGGGCACAGATACCTCCGGCTCCGTGCGCATTCCGGCCGCCTGTCAGGGCCTGGTTGGGTTTCGCCCAACTATGGACCGCTATGAAAGCGCCGGGATTTTACCTCTGGCGCCTTCTTTGGATACGCCGGGCTCACTCGCTTTACACGTCAGTCAGATTTGCGCTGTGGATCGCGTTTTGTCGGATTGCAAAGAAACCGGGCACGCCTGCCGTCAAATTCTGTGCCTGAAGGAAGATGCTCTGGTGGGATTTACCCCGAAAATCAAGGCTATGTACGAACAAGCACAGCAGCATTTGTCCGATCATGGCATCGAATTGGAAAGGGTTGATATCCAAAGTTTCACTCGAGTCACGGAGATCTTCCAAACCCATGGAACGCTGGTGAGTGCCGAAGCCTTTCGTCTTTTGCCGAGTTTGGTCGGAGACCAGCAGGCCAGACTGGACCCGAATGTGCGGGATCGCCTTGCTCAGGCGGCTTCAATCCTTGGCACAGATCTGCAGGCATTGCTGGAAATCCGGCGGGCCCTCATCCCGGACTTTGGCAGGGAACTGGCAGGGAAGATGCTGCTTTACCCGACATTGCCGTCGTACCCGCCGTCTGTTCAGGCTGTGACCCGCGATAAAGGGGTCTTTGCACGGGAAAACGCTCTTATCCTGTCGGTATCGATGAAAACCGCTTTCCTCAATGCCCCAACAATTTCAATTCCAGTTGGAGAACGGAGACCGGGGGTCAGCCTATCCTTGAGCGGCGGCGCAAACAGGGACGCGGATGTACTTGCGACAGCGTCTCATCTGGAGAAGATTTTTTCTGAGATTAGAGATGGGTGAGGTCAGTTCACTCTATTCAGAATTCTCTTCATTTGTACCTGCGCGTCCCTGGCTTCACCTTTGAATGGATCATTGCAAACTGACTAGGTGACAAGATGACCACAATCCTTAGAATTGACGCCAGCGTGCGCCGCACCGACAACCCTGTTGCAGCCTATAACTCCATTTCCCGCGCTTTGGCGGACAGTTTCGTGGAAGAATGGAAAACGGTTGATCCGGACGTCGAAATTATTCTGCGTGACGTCGGAATGACTCCGCCGGATTTCATTTCCAACGATTGGATCGCGTCCGTCTTCACAGCAGAAGAGGAACGCACTCCTGAACAGAGCGCCTTGGTCAGCTTGTCTGATACGCTGATTGACGAGCTCGACCGCTCCGACATCCTTCTGATTTCGACGCCCATGTACAACTACGGAATGCCCGCAGCCCTGAAGGCTTGGTTTGATCAGATCATCCGGATCAACAAGACATTTACGTTTGATTTGGCGCGCGGCGACTTCCCTCTGGAACCGATCATGTCCGGCAAAACACTGGTGCTGCTGACATCGGCCGGCGAATTCGGCTTTGAGGAGGGTGGAATTCGAAATGACTCGGGTCACCTTTCTGCGCATATCAGCACATTGCGCAAGTACCTGGGCGCAGAACGCATGTTCGAAGCCGCGGCCGAGTATCAGGAATTCGCCGATGAGCGTCACAAAACTTCGGTTGCCTCAGCTCAGGCCCAGGCACGTCACATTGCGCGTGAGCTTGCCTAACCGTTAGCCAGCTTCTGGAAAGTAGAACCTGATGAAATGAACAGGTTCTACATTTCCAGTTGGTCACAGCTCAAGGTGTGTGAAGCAGGTGATTTTTCCTGCGCCCTTACTTGAGTGGTTCAAGTCGCTAAAGATACGAAACGGCAGCGAATGTAGTTGTGAACCTTCATTTCGGATTGGTAGACAGTTTAAACCAATTTCTTGAATCAACATCCCCGTGTTCAAACTCCAGGTTCGAAAGCGGACTTTGCTATGCTGCGTTTTAACGGCAGATTTGTCCGCACGGCGGTCATTGATGCGCTGCTTAGCGAACGACCGCTCCGAGCCCAAACCAAAAAATGTCGCGCGGCAAATGATTGGCCACTTTTAAAGATTCGAGTTTACGTCTCCCAGACTTTCGCGAGTGTATCTTCGTCGATGTTCACGATTTGGTTTGCATTAGGAAACCCTCCGTTCGTGACGTCTGCGAATTTTTCACGGTAGGCGGCGACACGTTCATCTTGTAGCCTGTCCCGCTCTCCGGCGAAGCTACGGTAGGTTTTGGCATGGCGCGGGATATAGCCGCGGTTTTCGCCCAACAAATTAGCCGAGAACAGATATTGCGCGTCGCATCCACCGCCTGACCGCAGCGAGACCGTCGGCATAGATGTGCGTTTGGTGATCTCGATTGCAAGACCTGCGGCCACGACCTCCATCTCTACGGCGAACGCACCGGCGTTCTCGAACTCCTGAACTTGCGTCCGGATCATCTTGGCTTGTTCCAGCGTCTTGCCCACCGCCTTGAACCCGCCCGTCCAAGCTGCCTTGGGCGGGCAAGACCCACGTTGCAAATGGCAGGAACACCGTGATGGGCAAGCGCCTCCACGACCCATGGGTTGTAGCCGCAATAGACAGATTGAGCGCCTGCCATCATTGCGGCCATGGCATCGCGCAACGCCTCTGTTACGTCTGCGGGTATGCCCCATGGTAGGCCAAACTGGAAATGCGTGTCGGGCACAGCTTTGGCAGAATGGCCCTGCTCTGGTACAAAGGCTGAGCCGATTATGTCTATACCCGCTTCGCGCGCCGCAATCGCTTCTTTTTCGCGGGCGACCTGCACGTAGTTGATTGTGCGTTTGCCTTTGGCCTCCAGCAAGTCCTTGACTGTCATGCCACCCAATTCATTTGGCCCCGTTGGTAAATTTCTTGCGCCGCTCGCGGATTTTCGCGTCAGATTCTACGGTGCCATCATGGAATGAACCGAACCACTTGTCCCAAGGCAATTCGAGCGAGCCATAGTTACACTCAAAATAACGATGGTGCATCTGGTGATGGAATGTTCCCAACTTCAAGCGGTTCTTGTCCTTGATCATCATGCCTTCAAAGCCCGTATGCGTCGTCGCAGCCGTCAGCGCGTAATATTGCAGGTGGAACAGAATGTGCAGCGGGTGTGCCGCAACAATAAAATGGATCAGCACCGACCCAAGAAAGATCAAATGTTCTACCGGATGCATCGCCATGCCCGACCAAGGCCCTACGTTGATGTTGCGATGGTGCAGTGCATGCACGTGTTTGTAGAAGAACGGGATGTGCAGGAAGCGGTGAATCCAATAGAAATAGAAACTTTCCCAAACGGGGATCAGCAGAAATAGAGCGATGAACCAGATGGGGTTCGCTGCCCATGTCAGCATCGGTGCATAACCGTTGGCCATCGCCCAGAACATCAGCACCTCATAGAACGTCCAAACTGTGACGCCACTGGCGATGGTCCAGAACATGTTGTCGCGGATTTGCCCGCCCAGCGTGAACTGTCGCCCGTTTTTCATCAGGGGACGCGGGTCGTATTTCAACTCCTGGCCCTGTTTGGTGAAGGTATAGAAATAGAGGTGAAGCCCTCCGGCGACGAGTGTCATCAATGCGACGTTACGGATGAACATCTCGGCAATCCAACCGAACGCCAGCGTTTGCGTTTCGGCTAAGGGGGGGTGGAACCAATAGAACGAAATGCAGGCAATCGCGACGACGATTAATCGTTCGGTGAGGAAGAACCAAGAGTTCCAGAACCATGCGACCATCGCCATTGGGCGCGGGGGCCAGCTAAAGAATGGCGACACTTGCAGCGGGACATTTGGCGTGTGGTTCCAGCCTTTGAGTGGTGCGCCAGACATCAATGGTCTCCTAGAAAAGCAGCGCATTTACGTTGGCATGATTTGTTTCACCGGAAAAATAGTATTAAAAGACAAACATCATCATAAATTCAGAGATAAAGATGCCGCTAACCCTTAAGGCCATGGAATATTTCACAACCGCGCTGCGTCATGGCAACATTGCCAAAGCGGCGGCGGAACTGAACATTGCTGCCTCTGCAGTATCCAGCGCGATTGATCAGGTCGAGGCAGAATTTGATCTGACACTTGTGATCCGCCAACGCGCGCGTGGTATTCAGCCGAACGCAGCGGGACGCGACGTGGCGCGGAAATGCGAGCATTTGTTGGAAGACTACCGGTCACTTCTGATTGAGGGCGCGGAGTTGAAGCAATCGCATAGTGGAACGCTTAGGGTAGGCTACTATGCTCCCATCGCCCCAGCGTTTCTACCGCAGATTTTTGATACGTTCTTGTCTCACCGCACAGGTGTCACGCTCGAATTGCAAGAATGTAACAATGATGAAGTACAGGACGGGCTGCTCTATGGGACATACGATGCCATTTTGTTTGTCGCAGAGGGTGTAAGGCCCTCCATCGAATTTACCCCCCTCATCACAGCACCGCCGTACTGCTTGCTGCCACAGTCCCATCCATTGGCAGACCAAGATGCAGTCACGATGGCTCAGATTTCAAAGGAACCTTTGGTTGTGCTGAACCGCCCCTTGGCCGCTTCCTATTACAAAGGTCTGTTTCAATCCCGCACAAGGCAAGTGCCAATCGCGGCCTACGCGAACTCGACCGAAATGGTACGCAGTCTTGTGGCAGCGGGGAGGGGATGCGCAATCCTAAATATGCTGCCTTTAACGTCCGAGACGTATGTTGGTGCGCCTGTCGTCGCGCGCCCGATTTCAGATACTTTGCCGCCACTAACGCTGGCCCTCGGCTACGACAGTGCGCGTCCAAGACGGATCGTTCAAGAATTCGCTCAAGCTTGCCGAGATTACTTCTCTGAATCCGGGTCAACACAATGCGTTGTCTTGAGCTAGTCCTAGACAGGCGACCATTGGGGCGCATGCAGCGAAATGATGTAGTGTCCGCAAAGTTGACGCTCAAGCAAGTTGCAGCGGACGACCGCAGTGAGCCCTAACCTGCTCGTGCTGCGACTTACATATATGTCCGCTTCCGTGAAGCTTACTAGAATGGCGCATTGTCAGCTTTATGCCTGCTGAGAATTGTCGTCATAGTATCGACAGCAAAAACACTCATCAAAAACCAACAGATTGACGACAGATCAAGGGAACCCCGCACGCATATAAACGATGATCTTCCAAAGGTCTTCTTCGCTCAGCGCTTCCTTGAAGGCTGGCATGTCTGTTCCGAAGCGTTCGCCGCCCTCGGAAATTGCCCAAAGAAGGTACTCGTCCCCCGACATCGGCATCTGAACGAACCATCGTAGGAGAGCGGGAGAGGGCGCGAGCGAACGTCCGGCTTCACCATCGCCCAAACCCTCAGCTCCATGACAGCTTGCGCAGTTTTCCGTATATAGCGTCTTGCCCTCCGAAACATTCTCGGGCGTTGCACGAATGGTGCTCCGAGCCCCGCGGTAGGCTGCGGGCACGTCCTCGTTCATATACGTCCAATGTCGTTGCATGCGCTGCTGCTGGCCAGGCCCCATATTGCCGTGCCCCCAACCACGCATGTGCTCAGACCTCATGTGGTTAGATCCCATTGGCCCGTGACCCCACCAATCTCCTCGTTGTTGTTGTGCGCAACCCACTGTAGCAATGGTGATAGACAGAACGCTTAAGGTAAGAGTGCGTAATCCAAGCTTCGTCATCTTCTCCTCCTTACTGTTTCCGCTCGATGAACGTCGCCTCAGGCCGCTTCGTAACTCTTGAACACCTCGGTGCTACCGTCCTTGAGGATCAAAAACACGTCGTAGGCCTCACGACGATCTTCCGGCCCCATCCCAGGGGAACCGTAGGGCATGCCAGGAACAGCAAGTCCAACAGCACTGGGTTGCTCCTCCAGCAGACGACGAATGTCTGCAACCGGCACATGCCCCTCGATCATATAGCCATCGATCTCGCCTGTGTGGCAGGACATCATTTCTTCGGGAATGCCGTTGTCCAATTTGTGGCGGACAAGCTGTGTTCCAAAGCTGCGCTCCTCGGTAATGCGAAAGCCTTCCTGCCGCAGGATGTCGATCCAAACCTGGCAACAGCCGCAGTTCGGATCCTTGAGAACACGGACGGAAGGCGTGTCTTGCGCAAACGCGGCAAATGGTACTGTGCTGGCAAAGCCAGCGGCGTAAGTCAGTACTTGGCGGCGTTTCAGGTTCATGGCGAGAGTCCTTGGTATTTCCAACTAAATTGAGCCGATTTCGTATCATTCGAGATCAAAGGTCATAATCCACGTCAAACATGCTCATGTTCGCCAACTTCCCGACGCTCGGCGAGCGCTTGGCGCACGATCTGGAAAGCAGAGGAAAGAAACAACGTTGCCATGACCGCCGCAACAATCAGGTCAGGCCAACCGCTAGCTGTGCCCCAGACGCCTAAAGCTGCAAACATAACGGCCACATTGCCAATGGCGTCATTACGCGAACATAGCCAGACAGAGCGCACATTTGCATCGCCGTCCTTGTAACGGACGAGCAAGAGAACACTTGCGAGATTGGTCATAAGAGCGAAAAAGCCAACGATGCCCATGATCTCGGCCTCCGGCACTCCGACATAGAACACCCGGTACACGGTCGATCCAAACACCCAAAGACCCATCAGCAGCAAGCTCACCCCTTTCGCCAGAGCGGCATTGGTGCGTGCACGGATTGAAGCCCCGATCACTGCCAGCGAGATACCGTAGGTCAAAGCATCCCCAAGGAAGTCTAGAGCGTCGGCCTGAAGTGCCTGAGACTTTGCATAGTGACCGGCAGTCATCTCGACGACGAACATCACCGCGTTCAGAGCAATGACAATCCACAGCCTCCTTTTGTAGTCGTCTGATACGCCGTCGAATTTGGCGTTGTGTCCGCAACATGCTGACATTGGGAAGCCCTTTTTGTATCTGTCGTGACCATAGTGTAGTGTCTCTAGTTACTAGAGGTTCAAGAGGTATTTTCATGTTTTCTATCGGGGAGCTTTCCAAGCGCACGAAGGTCAAAGTTCCGACTATCCGCTACTATGAGGAAATGGGCCTGCTTGCCGCACCAGAACGCACCGAAGGCAACCAACGGCGCTACGATGTGGCAGGGCTAGAGCGTCTCAGTTTCATCAAGCATGCACGCGATCTTGGTTTCTCAATTGAAGCGATCTCCGAATTGATTGTGCTTCAAGGCCACCCGGATCGTTCATGCCAAGCCGCAACGGACATCGCCGTCTCACAACTTTCCGAAGTAAGAGCAAAGATCAAACGACTACGGGCTCTTGAAAAAGAGCTGGTTCGGATTTCGAAGGGCTGTGATGACGAAGGAGTGTCAGAGAACTGCTATGTGCTCGCGTCTCTTGCCGATCATAAACTCTGTCACCACGATCACTAAACTATGAGCGGACATTGCTTTAGTCCCAGCGAAAGACTGTTTTGTCCGCACTGCGGTCGTCTTCGAACCGCGTCTCGAATGGCAGCTTTCTGCAATCACCGGCTGATTGGCAACGTCATAACGAACCGGGAACATCACTGAACGGGTGTTATGTGAAGCGATCTCTGGTTGAGTGCATCCCTTACCCGCGGATCAAACGAACCATTACTTCAATCGCCGGAGAGCAGTCATCGATCCTGCGTGCAGAGAAAGGTTGCGACGTTGCGTGTCACCGCCATTGCATACCGGGAAAGGCGTGCCCGATTTGAGCTGCTCGCGGCCTTATGCGTGAGCACTCAACGGAATCACTTTCGACGGCCTGTTAGGTTCCGCTATCTTCCTTTGCCGCGCCGCTCGAAAAACAAAACCCGCCGCCAAAAGACAACGGGTTTTCTCGCGACAATGAGGGAAGATGACCATAGCATCCGCGAACCTCAATGCCTATCGTGGCAAAACTACTTATGGGGAACATCAGGTGTCAACGCAGATATTCAAATTCAAGCTTGATGTCACAGGCACCTTGCGTGCCAAACTGATCTCTGATCGCTGCAACTTTGTTTCAATGTGCTGTTGACAGTATGAACGACGGCGCTGTGCCACATAAGTAGGTTTGATCTCGGTTTCGACATTGGTACGCACCGCTAATGAACCGGACCAATCGGGTTGTGCTGAACAGCATTTAGCTTCTCATCTCGGTGGCGAGGTTTGTGAGTCTCTGAGTGTCACAGCAGGTGCACTTCAAAGCAGCCTGTCACCCGTCAGGATGGTTCTCATTCGAGCCACCCAATTCAAATAGTCCCTGCTTCTTTAAACGGCGTATGAACGCAATATAATTCACAACCCAATCGATCTGAGCCGCCTCTGCCGTGGCGTACGCGGCCGCAATCATCTTGAGTTGCGTTTCAAGGTCTTCTGCGAGTTCTGCACCACTGATGCCCAGACTGTTTCTGGCCTCCCACAATGCGACAGACTCTGCACAGCCTTCTTCCCACATCTCATCGAGAAAGGCTTTAGCATCAAATTCAGGATCTTTCTCACCCAGCTTTTCCACGGCCTCCCATAGTGGTTTGAGCCGCTCAAAAAGACTTTTCTCGCTATCAGCCATTACCTTGTGACCTCCATTTCAGCATTTTCGATTCTCGGCCGAACGAATGCTGATGCGTCTTGCATACCTAAGCTCAGCGTCGCTGATTGTGCCAACCGTTTCATCCGCCTGTGTCGACCAATAAATCAGAAACCCCGGCGCCCTCCTTGCATCTGTCCCGCTCATAAGCCTCAACGTCCTCAACGGCCACAAGCAATCCCGTCACTCGACTTTGGCTGTGCTTCATTCGCTTCTGACGGACAGGCGCCACTGCATCGAATTGGTGCTTCGTCCGCAGACCGTGAGTTCGACTTGCTTCGAATTTCGCTCGCGCGGCGAATGTCGGAAATGCGGGCTGCGGACGAAGCATCGTGACTAGTCGGTGAATGGCTGGTTTGGGCCGAGTGATGGCTAGCAGCCAACCTAAAGAGCTGCACCAAACTCCACTGCCAGCAACTGATCTGCAGCTCTGGGTCCCATTCTATTTCCAGAAGAATATTTGAATTGAGGGGTCTTCTGATGTCGAACGTTCATCACGTTTCTGGTCCAACTATGACGGTTGGGTCAGGTTCGTGTGACGTTCAACAATCTGTCGGGCGACACATAGTTTTGCCATTTGGCGACATCTAAGTAATTGATTTTATGCAAATTTGGTTTTCTGAAGCGCGCAAACTTTGCCATTTGCGACTCAAAGGCTTTCCATCAAATCAGAATGGTCAAAATGCTGCGACTAGTCTTCAGTGCTACTTCTACAACTGAGCCTCCTATGTTTGATTGACACCAACCAAATCAGAATAAGAACGCTCACCGCGAGTGATTTGACGTTTGAGGGTGTTCGTTGCTGCTTTTACTTTACCCTCGCCCAATAGCGATGTGATCGCTTGATGTTCCTTAAAAGATTTCGTCGTTCGATTGGAACGCTTGGACAGATGTGTCCGCATAGTTTGGACGATATCACTGACTTTTTGATATCCATCCCGCAGGTAACTGTTTCCGCAGGACCTGAAAAACGCGTCGTGAAACTCGGCGTCAAGTTCCAAGTACTGTTCGAATTCATCCGCTTCCTGCGCTTCCGACATCTTCGAAACAATTGTAGACAGCTCATTGATCAGAACCGAAGGGTTCTTTTCAAGCGCCTGCTCCAAAGCTGCAGATTCTAGGATTAGCCGATACTGGCAAAGCTGCACCACGTCCCCTTGAGAAAGAGAGAATACAAAGGCTCCTCGATGAGGAAAGATCTGAACGAGGCCCCGAAGATTCAAAGCTGATAGAGCTTCGCGAATCGGAGTTTTGCTGATGCCCATGGCATTTGACAACTTCACTTCCGGCAACGATTCACCCAATTGAAACGTGCCATTGATTATGCCTTTTCGGATATGCTCTTCAGCAGTTTTACTCAACGAATCCGGGCGCTTAATCGGCAAAATCTCGGTCATTTTCACTTCGTCCTATTTCGTCTCTCTAACACAATAGCACATGTAAGCTTGATTTCTATATTATATCTGATATCTCAGATAATAGATCGAAAATAACTAAATCCGTGGGAGGATACTTTGTTCAAGAAATCAACATTGGCGCTTGGCGTCGTCATGTCAGCCGGGCTTGCTTTTGCAGCATCCGCTGAAACAGTCATTAAGGTTGGGCATGGCGCAGCAGAAGCGTTTCATATGCATCGCGCGCTACTGAAATTTGAAGAACTGGTCGAAGCTGGCTCGAATGGTGAGATCGACGTACAGATATTCCCTTCGTCGCAGATGGGCCCTGATCGCGAAATGATCGAAGGTGTTCAAACCGGCGTTCTGGAAATGGCCATTCCTCCTTCCTCTTTCTTCGCGGGCTGGGATCCGGCTTTTGCAGTAATTGAACTGCCCTACATGTATTCCTCCAAGGACATCGCCTTTGATGTTCTTGATGGTGATGCTGGTGATGGCATGCTTGCACGGGTCGAAAACCAGGGATTGGTAGGTCTTGGCTGGCTTGAATTGGGTGTACGCAATGTGACCAACAATGTCCGCCCGGTTGCAACCCCCGCAGATCTCGAGGGTGTCAAGCTACGTACCATGAAGGTTCCGGCGCATGTGGCGACATTCGAAACGCTCGGGGCCAACCCGACGCCAATGAACTTTGGTGAGGTCTATTCTGCTCTCCAGCAAGGCGTGATCGACGGCCAGGAAAACCCACTGGCGATCATTACCTCACAGCGTTTCTACGAGGTTCAGAAATACCTTTCGACCACGGGCCATGTCTTTGCGGTCTATATGCCTGTCATCTCCAAACCGTTCTTTGACTCGCTGTCCGCAGAGCATCAGCAACTGGTGCGGGACTCGATGGCCGCCGCACGTGACTATCAGGCGGAACTGGTCGCAAGCGAAGATGCGGAACAGCTGGAACAGATCCGTGCTGCTGGTGTCGAGATTCTGGAACTGACTGCCGAGCAGCGACAGGCCTTTGCCGACAAAACCGAAAGCGTCCGTCTGCAGTATCGCGACGAGGTTGGCGCTGAAGCCTATGACGACTGGGTAGCAGCGGTTTCCGCAGCGAGCGGAAGCTGACCCTCGGACTACTCAGCCAATACGGGCACCCGTGCCATTAAGGTTCGGGTGCCCCTTTCGTTCAAGGGGAGGTGAACGGTGTCGGTTATCAAATGGATCGATATGAATGCCGAAAAGGTCTTAGCCAGTGCACTTTTGGCCGCGATTGTCTTGTTGATCTTTGGAAATGTGTTCATGCGCTACATTCTGAATGCCTCTCTTTCATGGGGCGAAGAGCTAACGCTTTGGCTGTTTGTATGGTTTGTCTGGCTAGGCGTCAGCTATGCGTTCCACACAGGCGATCATGTGCGTATCACGGTCCTGCGTGATGTCCTAAGCGAGCGCGCAAGGCTTTACGCGGATGTTGTGATCGCGCTTCTTGTCCTTGGATTTCTGATCGTTCTGACAATTGAATGCATCAAGCTTATCCGACAGCCTTTTGTCGCCAGCCAGACTTCGGTCGTTTTGGGGCTACCGATTCCGATCCTTTATGCTTCGGCGCCGATTGGCGCGGGCCTGTCCGCGATCCGCGTCACTCAACATCTGTTCCGAACCCTGCGTCTGATCGCAGTAACCAAAGCGTGAGGAACCCGGCATGCTTGCAACAACGCTTTTCTTGACGCTCTTTGCCCTGTTGCTCTTCAGCGTGCCTATTGGCATCTGTCTGGGCTTGGCCACTATGATCGTGATGGTCTTTGTAGATGGCACACCACCCATGGTTCTTCTGGCACGGTCGGTGGTAACAGGCGCGGACTCCTTTCCTCTAATTGCCGTCCCTCTGTTCATATTGGCAGGCGACCTGATGCAACACGGCGGAATGTCTCGCCGACTGGTTGGATTTGCCAATGCGCTGATCGGTCATATCCGGGGTGGGCTGGCTTATGTGAACGTGCTCGCCTGTGTGTTTTTTGCCGCCATATCCGGCTCATCTCCTGCGACCGTAGCCGCCATCGGGTCGAACATGATCCCAGAGATGGAAAAGGTCGGCTATACGCGCAAATTCAGCGGCGCATTGACAGCGTCTTCGGGGATGATCGGCGTGATGATCCCGCCAAGTATCCCCTTCATCATCTACGGTGTTACTGCAGAAGTTTCGATCGGCAAACTGTTTCTTGCAGGCGTTGTTCCTGGCATACTTTTTGCCCTCATGTTCATGTTGGTCGCTCGTGTTCTGCTGCGAAAGGACGAGGTTGTTCAGCAATCGACGACTACGTTCTCAGGCCCGGGCGTCTGGCAGAGCTTCCGGTCTTCCATCTGGGCGCTATTGGTGCCTGTAATTATCCTTGGGGGCATCTACAGCGGTATCTTCACCCCAACCGAAGCCGGTGCCGTGGCCGTAGTCTATGCCGCTTTCATCGGCATATTCGTCTATGGCGACATCACCCTCAAGGACCTGCCAGAGGTTTTGGCGGGCAGTGCAAAGACCAGCGGGACCATTCTGATATTGGTGATCATGGCGACCGCCTTTGGCAGGTTGATCACGCTCGCAAGAATCCCGACAGAGCTCGCAACAACGATCACCAGCCTGTCCGACAACCCAATCATCATCCTGTTGCTGATCAATCTGCTGTTGTTGGTGATCGGCATGTTCATGGAGACGATTTCGTCGATCATCATCATGACGCCGATCCTGCTGCCGGTTGCAACCGCGCTGGGTGTCGATCCGATCGTTTTTGGTGTCATCTTGACGGTCAACCTGGCCATTGGGTTCTGCACACCGCCATTGGGTGTGAACCTGTTCGTGGCCAGTAGCATTTCGAAGGTCTCCATCGAAAGCCTCAGCCGTGCGATCCTGCCATTCTTTGCCGGCATGCTGATCCTGTTGATGTTCATCACCTATGTGCCCGCAATTTCCCTGGCCCTGCCATCCCTTTGGTGACCGGCTGAGGCGTTTCAAACGTTAGACAACGAACAGAGGACCCGGATGGATCTGGACCTTTCCCACCCGTCGATAGAAGACCTTCGGAAAACCGCACAAAAGCGCATTCCGAAGTTTGCCTTCGAATACCTCGACAGCGCGACCGGCAGGGAGCTGGGGTTGAAGGTCAACCGGGACGCACTTGATGCCATCGGATTCATGCCGCGTGTACTATGCGGCCGAACAAAGGCCGACCTGCAGACTACATTGATGGGTCAAACTTACGATCTGCCATTCGGGATAGCACCGGTAGGCATGTCCGGCCTAATGTGGGCAGGAGCAGAGCGGATGCTTGCAAAGGCAGCGGTTGCTCACAACATTCCGTTTTCGCTGTCGAGCGTGGCGGTTGCTTCACCGGAAGATGTGGCACCTTACATTGGCAAAAATGGATGGTTTCAGCATTACCCGGTGAACTCCAGCGATTTGCGCCGCGCGATGCTGCCGAGGATTAAGGCAGCGGGATTTCACACGCTGATTATCACGGTGGACGTTCCAGAAGAGAGTCGGCGCGAACGACAACGCCGCGCCAATCTGACGGTGCCTCCAAAAGCTGACCTGCGCACGCTGAAAGAAATGGCGTCACGACCGGCCTGGTGCCTTGCACATCTTCGCGAGGGCATCATGCCTCGTATGCGGTTCTTTGACGATTACGTCCCGACACGCGGGCGAGAAAGCTTTACCCATGCAGGCGCTCTGATCCGTGGGATTCCAGATTGGGACTACCTGCGCGAACTGCGACAGGAATGGGAGGGTCACCTGATCGTCAAGGGTGTCCTGCGGCCGGAGGACGCGCAAGAAATGGTGGCCGAGGGCGTGGATTGCATCTGGGTCTCAAACCACTCCGGGCGTCAATTCGAAGCCGGACCCGCTGTGATTGACCAACTCCCGAACATCCGCGAGGCGGTCGGAATAGATGTGCCACTGATCTACGACTCTGGCGTTGCCTGGGGATTGGACATCATGCGTGCCCTGGCGAAAGGTGCAGATTTCGTCATGGTCGGGCGTGCCTTTCAATATGCTGTTGCAGCGTTCGGAGCACGAGGGATCGACCATCTCGTTCACATCCTGAAAGCTGACATTGAGGCCAACATGAGCCAGCTTGGCAGCGAAAACCTCGGCAGTCTGGCAGAGCACCTTCTGAGAACTGGCTGATCGGCGCTTGCGGCGCGTGGCGTATCACGCAGACGCGTTGTCATCCTCAGCAATCAGCCCCTTGACGATCAGATCCGCGGTTGAGCGCGAACATGCCATTGGCAGATTATATACCGTTGCGAGACGGGTCAGAGCCTTAACGTCGACGTCATGTGGCATGGGTGAGAGAGGGTCGACAAAGAAAATCAATGCATCCAATTTCTCTTCGCAGATCATAGCGCCGATCTGTTGGTCGCCTCCGAGTGGTCCGCTTTTAAGGCAGGTCACATCCAGTTCTGGATAGGCTTGCTTAATACGACTACCGGTAGTCCCAGTCGAAAAGATTTGTACTCCGGACAGGCGGCCCAATTGCAGACCCACCCATTCGACGATTTCGTCCTTTCGCGCATCATGCGCTACAAGCGCGAAACGTGGCGCATCACCGGATGAATTGTTCAACGTAATCTTCTCCAAGACCGACTTCCCCGAAATGTTTTCGGCACAGATCAATCTTGGTAAAGACATCTTCGTAGCCAGTGACCTTGCCCCACGGATCAACATAGCACATCACGCCATTGACCTGGAAATAGGTGACCATCTCTTCGACATCGTCGGGAACGACCAAAGTATGAGTCTCACCCGGCGGCTCAAAGACATATCCCCCCTCTTCCGCAACCCAATCATGTTCCAGATAATGCCAGCGCCCTTTCAGAACGAAGCCGTGGACTGGCTGTGGATGGCGGTGCCGCGAAAGAACACCAGCTTTGCGTACTTTGAGAAGGTTCATCCAATAACCTTGCGAGCGGTTCAGGCAGAGCGGTCGGAACCAGACGTTCTCTGCCTGCGGAACCCACAGTCTGTCGTCCTCACTCATGGCATTCGGGATCACGATCTCGTCTTGCGCATCTTTGGGGAATGGCAACTGAAAGGGCATTCGGGCGGTGTCATCGTCATTCATTGATTTTCCTCACATAGCGAGATAGCCGCCATCGACCGGATAGATTGATCCGGTCACAAAGCTGGCGTTTTCACTCAAAAGCCATTGCACAAGCGCACCGACTTCTTCGGGTTTCCCCCAGCGTTTCATAGGCGTACGCGCCATGATCCCCGCTGTTCTTTCAGGGTCTTCCCGAAGGCCCTGGGTCATCTCTGTCTCAATCCAACCCGGCGCGATGGCATTGACCCGGATACCGTCTTCGGCCCAGCGACCTGCGAGCGCCTTGGTCAACTGTGCCACGCCGCCCTTAGAAGCGGAATACGCCGGAACCAAAGGCCCACCAAAGGTACTGAGCATAGAGGCGGTGTTGACGATGGCCCCACTCGCTTCAGCCAACAATGGATGCGCGGCAAGACAGCAGCGCATGGTGCCTGTCAGATTCACATCGAGCACCTTGGCGAAGACGTCGATGTCATATTCTTCGCCACGCAAAAGAATACCTGCGCAGTTCACCAAGGCATCGAGACCCGTGAGTTCGCCGAATACATCATTGATGGACGTCTGGTCGGTGACATCCAAGAGCTGCACCTTTAACCCGTCCTGAGGCTCGAATGCCTCCAATTCGGATCGGGAGGCGGATGCGGCGATGACGGACCAACCTGCGTCTGCCAACGACCGTGCAACACCCGCACCAATCCCTCGCGTACCGCCCGTTACTAGGGCCTGTTTCATCCAAGTTCCTCCAATACACTGGTGAAGGCGCGCGCGCGCCTTCCGATATCACCCAATGTATAGCTCGGTTTGAACAGCGCGGAGCCCAGCCCATATCCATCTACACCCGCAGCATGATACGACGCCATCGTATCCGGCGTTATGCCCCCTACCGCAGCGACGACTGCGTCTGCAGGCAATACGGCGCGCATGGCAGCAACGGCAGCTGGCGGCACCATTTCCGCCGGAAAGAATTTGAGGACCGATGCTCCGATATCCAACGCCGTAAAGGCCTCGGAGGGCGTCATAACTCCTGGACACCAATAAAGATCCCGAGCGACAGCCGCGCGCCCGACGTCCGGGTTCATATTGGGCGACACGATGATACGCCCGCCTGCATCAGCAACCGCCGCGACCTGATCCACAGTCAACACTGTGCCAGCGCCGACGATGGCCTGAGCGCCATGTTTCACGGCGATCTGCCCTATCGATTCCAGCGGGTCCGGTGAGTTGAGCGGCACTTCGATTATCCGAAACCCGGCATCGAAGAGTACATCAGACACCGGGCGCGCATTTTCTGGTGCTAGCCCCCGCAAAATCGCAATCAGCGGGTTCTCGGCAAGAGCTGCGGTGAGGTCAATCATCCAACCAACCCCGCAGCGCGAGCAATCAGAAAATGCCCTTTCGCAACGATATCATCTGGCGCGCGACGGCTGTCGAAACCAGCAGTTCGAAGCGCTATTTCGTATCGGTCGGACAAGTCGCTGCGTCCAACAACAGTGATCGTGCCGACGTCTTTTACTTCGCCGGTCGCGGCAGCAACCTCGGTCCCGATCAACAAGCCCGACAAGTAGTCGGCCGTGGCAACCTTTGGGATTTTGCCCATGAGAGGAAGCGTCCGAACATGAAACAGGCTGTGCAGCAGGTTCGACTCACCACTGAGGCCCGCCTTTACGCCCATCGCGAATGCGTCTTCGCTGAAGGCGTCCTCCTTCATCAATGTGCCAAGGATCGTGTGTTCTTTCAGCGCCGAAAAGATCTCACCTGTCATGTAAGTCGAGAAATCCACGATCTTCCCGTCCGCAACCTGAACCCATTTGCTGTGCGTTCCCGGCATCACGAACATACCTTCGCTCAAGCCTAACGAAGATGCCCCAATGATCTGGGTCTCCTCGCCGCGCATTACGTCGGGTCCTCCAGCATGTTCTGTCGAAGCACCGGTCACAAAATGAATACGCGCTCCGTTGGCCGCTTCGTGCGGGACCAACGCTCGCGCAAGACCGCCAGCACCCAGCGGCATTTCAGCATATTGCGTTTCTACCCAACCATTGCGGCTGGTGATCATGCCAGATGCCAAGATCGGCAGGTTAGCCTTGGCGACCCAAGGGCCGATGAGACGGTCAAGGACCGCCTCAAAGGTTTGTCCCGCAACCTGCATGATACCTTCAGGCGACGAGACCCCATCGATCACCTCGCCCTCCGCACCAATGAGAAATGCACGGAACGATGAAGTGCCCCAATCTACGCCGATCAGCGCCGGCTCAGATGCGACCGAATTCATTCAGCAGATCCTCGACAGTTTTGCCTTGGGCCACCCATTTACGGGTTTCCTCCTCACGGTCAGCTTGCTCTTGAGCAAGGCGCACGGTTTCTTCGGCGATTTCTTGTGGAATAACGACGACGCCCATTAGATCAGCTACAATGAAATCTCCGGGGTTTACGACGACGCCCCCACAGGCAATGGGCACATTAATCGAAAGTTCTTCTTTACGTTCCGAGAACATCGTGTGCGTTCCGCGCGGCGTGATCGCGCGCGTCCAGATTGGCCAGTTGATGTCCTCCAACTCATCTGTGTCGCGCCCGGTGCCATCGACGATCATACCGCGAATACCACGGTTCTTGGCCAGACCACCCATCAAACCGCCGCAGACCGACGTTTGACGATCTCCACCCGCGTCCACAACGATCACGTCCCCGGGTTGTCCCATTTCAAGCGCTCGCAACGGGTCGACCAGGTCGCCTTTTGAAAGCTGAACTGTCACGGCCTGGCCTGTCACCTTGGCGCGGAAGGCGGGTTTGATGGCGCTGTCCATCACGCCTGTTCGGTACTGCACATCCGCAAAAATGGCAGCGGCAGAGTACGCCTCCAACACCTTGTCGAATTTTTTGAGAAGTTCCGGGTTTCTTTCAAAATCATTGAAAACCCTGAGGTCCGTGCTGACGTCTGGCATTCTTGTCTCCTGTTATGCGGTAGATACGGCCAATGCGTCGGCATTGACGGTATAGTCGGGGTTTTGTCCTGTCAGGACCTTGGCCACCTGAGTGGCCGCGGTGACCCGCGCTGCGTGTATGGATTCCTCGGAATAGTAGGCCGCATGTGGCGTTACGAGGACGTTGGGCAGTGTGAACAACGGGTTGTCATCAGGCGTCCAGTTGGCGCGCTTGGCCGGTTCTTCTTCGGGGTCGTCGAGCCCTGCGGCTGCCAGATGGCCTTCGGTCAGCGCCCGGAACAGGGCTTTGTTGTCGACCGTTGGTCCGCGTCCGGTGTTCACTAGTATCGCACCGGGTTTCATGACCGAGAATTCGGCATCCGACAAAAAGTGATGCGTGTTCGGCGTCATCGGTGCCTGCATCAGGACATAGTCGGACCTTGCCAGCAATTCGGGCTTGCTCACCAGCTCGACCCCAATCTTTGCCGCGACTTCTCTTGGCAAATACGGGTCGTAGGCGATGACCGTAACCCCGAAAGATTGCGCCCGCGCCACGATGGCTTGCCCGATTTTACCCAGCGAGACGACACCCATCGTCCGCCCGCGCAAACGGTAGACCGGCTGCCCGCTTTGCCATTTCCAGATCCCTGCATGAGTGGCCCGATCATAGTCGGGCAACTTGCGCGCCAGGGTCAGCCAAAGGGCAATCGCATGATCGGCAACTTCCTCGGTGCAATAGTTTTGCACGTTGGTGACGAGAATGCCCTTTTCCGTTGCCGTGCCGACATCCACGATATCTACGCCCACGCCATAACGCGCGATGACCTCACAGTTCCGCATCCGCGTAATCGTTTCTTTCCCGATCCGGGCATATTGGTTCATCATCGCTGCGCAATGCGGCGCGACATCGAACAGGTCTTCCTGGCGCTTGGCCTGAAGCGCAATCACCTCGGCTCCCGCGGCTTCCAGGATTTCCGTCTCAACGGCAACATCACCAAAGTCGTAATCGGTTATCACGACCTTGGGTTTGTCCGTTCTGGGGGAAAAGTCGGCGCGATCAGTCATAAGCACCCGCCGAATAGGTCAATTCGTACGAGTGGCTGTAGAGCTCGAAGATGTTGCCAAACGGGTCTTCCATATAGACCATGCGATAGGGCTTTTCACCGGGGTAATACTTGCGCACTTGGCTCATGCGCTGGCGCCCGCCCAGGTCTTCGATAACCTTGATGCGGCCTTCCAGATCCTCGTCCTGTACGCAGAAATGAAACAAGCCACGCCGCCAATATTCAAACGGGCGTTCTTCTTCGACGGTCTTCGGGAACTCAAACAATTCAATGCCAACACCGTCGCCCATTGACAAGTGCGCGATGCGGAAGCTTCCCCAACCTTCCCCAAACACATCGTCGCACATCTGACCGATGGCGCTTTCGTCATGCAGGATTTCAGTTGGTTCCATCAGCACGTACAGGCCGAACGCCTTGGAATAGAACTCCACGGCTTTTTCCAGGTCGGGAACTGTGATGCCGATGTGAGAGAAAGTGAGAGCGGCCATTTAGGGCTCCTCCAGTTAGCAGTTAAAGAATATTGCGAACGATGCCGCCTTCGATCCGATGCGCAGAACCATTGGAGGCTGTACTTGCAGAGATCGTGACGATCATGCGGGCGACTTCGTCTGGTTGGACAAAGCGTTGTATGAGCGATGTGGGCTCATCTGATTTGAAGTAATTGTCGACGATCGTGTCGAGCGGCTCACCCTTTTGATCGGCGAGGCCGTCAAAATAGGCTTCGACACCTTCGGTCCAGGTTGGACCAGGCAGGATCGAGTTAACCCGGACTTTTGTCCCCTTTGTCAATTCTGCCATGCCACGTGTCAGACCTAACATGGCAGTTTTAGTGACAGAATAATGCACCATCTGAGGTAGTGGTTTCACTGCCGCTTCGCTGGCCATGTTGATGATAGATCCCTTATCCCGGCCAAGCATTTCAGGCAGGAAAATCCGGCTCATCCGAACGGCGGACAGGACATTGATGTTGAAGTAATGCATCCAGTCGTCATCCGTGAGATCCTCGAACGGTTTGACCGAAAAGATGCCAACATTATTCACAAGAACGTCCACCGCACCGCGCTCGCGGGCAAACTCTGCCAGAGTTTCCGCATCAGTGGTTTTGGTTAAGTCGGCCGCAATGCCTTCGACCTTGCCCAATGATGACAGGTCGTCGACGCAGTCGAACACTTCCGCCTCGGTCAGGCCATGCACGATTACCCGCGCGCCTTCTTCCAGGTAGACCCGCGCAGTGGCTTTGCCTATGCCGGAACCTGAACCAGTCACCAGGACCAGCTTATTTTTGAGCCCCAGATCCATCTCAGGCCTCCTTCTTGACGTTAGATGACTGCTGCGATGAAGTGCGGCCGAACATTCGACCCATCAAGCCCGAAATCTCCGCGCGCCACATGTCTATGCCGACGGCCAACAGAATGATCAGGCCCAGCACGATGTTCTGAACCGAAGATGGCGCAGCGTTCAGGTTCAAACCATTCTGGACGATAACGATTGTCATCGCCCCCATCAGCGTGGCGAGGATGTTGCCGCGGCCGCCTGCAAGGCTGGCTCCGCCAACTACAGCAGCGGCAATGGCCTGCAGTTCCAGCGTCTGGCCATAGTTGGGTGAACCAGAGTTGAGGCGCGCTGACATCAGGATCGCACCAACCGCAGTCATGAAACCTGCGATGACAAATGTCGTCGTCTGAACTTTTCGTACGTTGATGCCCGTCAGAACGGCAGCGGCTGGGTTGCCACCCACGGCATAGATCTCACGGCCGAGTTTCGTGAAGTTCATAGTGAACGCGGCAAGGACGTAGAAGAACACGAGGTAGAAGAAAGGCATCGGAACGCCGAACAGCTTGCCGTAAAATATTGGCTCCAGCGCCGGATCCAGCGAAAAGATCGGCGATCCATTGTTGAAGGTCAGCGCAAGGCCCCTGAAGGCAATCAACGCTGCCAATGTTGTGATGAAAGACGGGATACGCCCGTAGGCTGTTATCAGCCCAATGAACAGACCAAGCAATCCGCCCATGAGAAGAATGAGTGGCAATGCCAGTACCAATGGAATGCCAACAAATTTCAACATCTGCGCAAGGATCATGGTCAGCAACGCCACCATAGACCCGGAACTCAGATCGATGCCCGCAGCGAAGATCACGATAGTAGACCCGATTGCGATCAAGGCCACGATGCTTACCTGTAGGGACAGGTTTGAAAGGTTACCCGGGTTCAGGAAGCGTTCGGTCGTAAGTGCCACGATCAGTGCGACGATCACCATTGCTGCAAATGGTCCGATCAACTGGGTGTCAAAAATCCGCTTCATGCGAAAGCCTCCTTAAGCTTGGATTGAGGAGTGTCGGCGGACGCGCGCACAAGGTCGTCATGAGTAAGGTCGGATGCATCGACCGTGCGAACTATCGTTCCGTGCTGCACGACGGCAATCCGATCGCTCATCGCAAGCAACTCATCATGGTCTGAACTGATCAGAATGATCGATTTTCCTGCCCGCGTGAGCCTGTTAATCAGCTTGTAAACTGCGATTTTGGCGCCGATATCGATCCCCTGCGTCGGCTCATCAAGGATCAGGATGTCCGAGGCTGAAAACAGCCAGCGTGCAATCACGATCTTCTGCTGATTACCACCAGACAAGAAGTTGACCGTTTTTTCCTCGGCCTGGGTCGAGATTTCCAGATCGCGGATCAGGTCATGGGTGGCTTGCTCTTCCGCCTTGAGATTCAAGACACCGAACCGGCTTAGCCCGCCGAGGGACGCTGCGGTGACGTTCCCGCTTGCGCGGAAATTGAAGAACAACCCGTCAAACTTTCGGTTCTCTGGAACAAGCGCCAAACCCGCACGGATCGCATCAATTTCCCGGCGAAAGCGAACCAGTTTGCCGTTCAGTGATATCTGCCCGGCGGTTAGCTCATCTGTCCCGAATAGGGCGCGGGCAATCTCTGTGCGGCCACTGCCCAATACACCACCCAAGCCCAGAACTTCACCCCGGTGCAACGAGAACGATACCTCTTTCACACCCGAATTGGTGGCCAGACCTGCCGCTTCCAGCACAACATCCTTGGTCGCGTTCTGCTCCTTGGGATAGTGCTCACCAATGTCCTCACCGACCATTGCGCTGACAATCTCAGAGACGTTGATCTTGGTCTCGCCACTCGCTCGCACAACACAGCCGTTGCGCAAGATCGTCACTTCATCAACGATCCGTTCAACCTCATCCAGCCTGTGCGACACATAGAGAATAGCGGTTCCGCGTTCACGCATATTGCGCAGTAACTGGTGCAGGCGTTCAATTTCATCTTCACCCAATGCCGCCGTCGGCTCATCCAGGATGATCATGCGAGCGTCCATCGCGACGGCTTTCGCGATCTCGACCAGTTGTTGCTCGCCTACCGATAGCGAGCCGGTGATCGTTTCGGGAGATACATCGACATCCATTTCCGCCAAAACGCGCGCGGCTTCGTTGTGGACCTTGGCCCAGTCGATCACGCCAAAGCGGGACCGAGGCATATTGCCAAGGAAGATGTTTTCGCCAACCGACAAGGTGGGCACGATCGAGAATTCCTGAAAAACTGTTGCGACGCCCAGTTCACGTGCCGCCTGCGGGTCGCTGATCGTGACTGGGCTGCCATTGTGCAGGATTTGACCGCTATCGGGTTGCTGTACGCCGGACAGAGTCTTGATCATGGTCGACTTGCCACAGCCATTTTCACCCAGCAGCCCATGAATGGAACCGGGCATAAGCTGGATGCAAACCTTGTCATTCGCCAAAACTCCGGGATAGGCCTTGGTGATATCGACAAACTCCCAAAGTGGCGTTGCGGGTGTCATTACGATTGCCTCGTTAAAAGCGAAACTCGGTTGAGTTGCGACCCGGCAGCACGCGCACGTGCCACCGGGAAGCGGGGAGAAAGCTCAGTACTCTTTGGACGGCTGCGGGAATAGCTTTTCTGGCTCTTGCAGCACGCTGATCGCACCATCTTTGTCTTCAATTGATGTGGGCGTTTCGATCCAGCCGCCGGGATAGGACCCGTTGAGCGCATCAATGGTTGCGTGCATAGCCGCCTTACCCATCAGGAATGGTGAGGTGTTGACGGTTGCCGTGATGTTGCCAGCCGCAATTTCTTCAAGGCCGGACGTGTCGCCATCATTGCCCAAAAGGACGATGTCATTGCGACCGAGTGCCTTAGCCGCGAAGGACGCTCCAATGATCATGTAGTCGTTCGCCGCAAAGATCATGTCCAGATCAGGGTTCGACTGCAGGATATCCATACCAGCAGTGTTGCCGCCCTCAACGTTCCATTTTCCGTCAATAGACACCACAACGTCAAAGTTTTCGTTGCCCTCGATACCGTCGAGGAAGCCACCCACACGCTCGGTTGAGTGATAGCCAGGCTGCCCTTCGATAATGCCGACCTTCAACGGTTTATCGCCATAAGTCTCAATGGCCCAGTCAGCGATAGCATGCGTGCCGTTGCGCTGAGAGTACCCGACAACGCCATGAATGGGTGTCGGGAAGTTCGGAATGTCCGAGTTGATCATCAGAACTGCCATGCCCTTGTCGACGGCTTGCTTCAGCAGTGGTGCCGCAGCAAATTCATCGTGTGTTCCAAAGATTATCGCATCCACATCCTGCGTCAGCACATCCTGGATCATGCCCATTTGGCCGTTGATGTCCGCACCGGACTGGGGCGCAAGCATGAACACTTCGACCCCGGCCTCAGCAGCAACTGCTTTGATGCCTTCACCGATGGCGATGTAGTAGTTGAACTCGGTCGCCGGCGGCATATACGCGATCCGGAACGTATCGTTCTTGGGTTCTATTGCATCGATTGGCGCTTGTGCCCCGTCCTCAAGTGGAACCGGTGCTGGATAATTTTCCGCCAGAGCGACCGTTGTTAGCGTGGCGAACCCCGCGGCAAGCGTAGTGGTCATAAGCGTTTTCAACATAGTTTTCTCCTCCAGAATTTCGTTGGTTATCCTTTGAATGGCGCGTCGATCACGCCACGAACGCCGGGTTTCACAGCAAAGAGGCCGCCGGATTCCGGTTCTTTTGTTAAAGCTGCTTCGTCACTCATCAGCCTTGAGCTCGTGATGAACAGCGTGTCGAGATCAGGCCCACCGAAAGCGCAACAGGTAGGCTTCCAGACCGGCACCTCGATCACGCGATCTATCGTGCCGTCAGGTGCGACGCGAACAACGCGATGGCCTTCCCATTCGGCGTTCCAGACGCCCCCTTCGGCATCGACACAGGACCCATCAGGCAAGCCGGGCTCATCATTGAAAGAAGCGTGCCGCCGGCGGTTCGAAACGGTTCCACTGCGGGTGTCGTAATCAAATGCGACGATTTCCCGATCCGGAGTATCCGCGAAGAACATCGTCTCACCGTCGGATGTAAAGCAAGTCGAATTGGCGCAAGACACTCCTTCGATAATCGTCCGCACACTCAAGTCTATATCGACGAGGATGACTGACGAATCGGCCTTACCAGAAACTTCATTCATGCCTCCAACAATCAATCGCCCCTGGCGATCGGTTCGCCCGTCGTTCAGCCGTGTCTCCGGATTGTTCGGCTCGAATCGTGCCACGAGGGTTTCCTCGCTATTGGGCGAATCGAACAATACGACCCGATCCGCATAAGCAACGATCAGACCGCCAGACGCGCGTGGCGCGAAGCAACACACGCGCTCCGGCATCTCATGAGAGGCGGTGTCTGACGTTGCAGGATCAAATGACCAAAGCGCACAGCCTTCAATGTCGGTCCACCAGACAAGACCATCGGTGGGATTCCAGAAAATCCCTTCCCCGTGCTGATTCTTACAATCGACGACCAACTCTGCGCGCACTTTTTGATCTCCCAAGTACATTCTGATATCTGATATACCAGCTTGCCTAATCTGGTGTATCAGATATCTTGCATCTGGCAACACCTTTTTTTGGAGATATCCTCAGATGGCGCTTGAGAGACCTAAGTCTTTGCGTGAACTCGCACTGGAACATTTGCGGAATAGTATTATCGATGGCTCCCTTAAAATGGGTCAGGTTTTGTCGGAGCGAAAAATCTCCGAAGAGCTGGGCGTATCGAAATCGCCAGTCCGCGAAGCACTCGCTCAACTACGTGACGAAGGGTTGGTCAGTATCGAGCCTCAAAAAGGCGCACGTGTTTTTTCGCTGTCAGAGCCGGAAGTGACTCAGATCTGCGATTTCAGACAGGCTATCGAAACTGCCGCCTTTGAACTTGCGTTGTTGCGGAACCCGGAAGGTCTTGCCGACGACATGCAGCGGGTCGTGAAGGACATGGAGAAGGAACGCAGGCGAGGCAATGAAAAGGGCTACCTTTCACTGGATACCACATTTCATCAGTTGATTTTTGAACATGCCGGTAACGATTATCTGACGGCCAGCTATACACGCTACATCGGTAAGATTGCCGCATTGCGAACCCATTTGGCGAAGCTGCCACAGCATACTGAGCTCTCCTTCGACGAGCATTCGAAAATCGCTATTGCCGTTCGCGAAGGTGACATGGCCAAAATCAAATCTCTTCTCACAGCGCATATTGACCGCACCAGACAAGCCTACAAAAGCGCCGCCATCGTCCTCGAAGGAGCGACCGCATCCTAGCAAAAACGTAGCTTCGTTGTGACGGGGGCGGGCCAGAACGGCGCCGCCCCTTTCTTTTGGGCACCTCACGGTCTTTCCTTTTTCAGTTGACATCTGAGATATCAGATGCCAATCAAAAGGCGGGAGGAAGCTTGTATGACGCCAGCAATGAAACCTGACTCACCGGGGCTACAGCCACTGATCCAGCTGGATCGGGTTGGCAAAAGCTTCGGCACGAACATTGTTTTGGATGGCGTCGACTTTGAATTGAGACCCGGCGAAGTTCACGCGCTTTGTGGGGAAAACGGCGCCGGAAAATCCACCTGTCTCGGCCTGTTTTATGGGCTTCACCAACCCTCTGCTGGGCGTATCCTGTGCGACGGCAAGGAACAGCGAGTCGAAAGCCCATCGCACGCGCAATCCCTGGGCATCGGCTGTGTTTTCCAAGAGCTCAGCCTCGCTGGCGCGCTCTCTGTCGCGGAAAACATCTACGCGGGCCGCGTACCCACCCGGTTCGGCGTAGTTGACTGGCCCGAACTGCGCCGCCGAGCGGAGGCGTTGCTGGCGGAATTCGGTCTGGATATCGACGTCTCAACACCCGTGGAAAACTTGCCGATCAGCTCCCGCCAGATTGTTGAAATCGCCAAGGCTCTGTCGTTGAATTCCCGCGTCCTTTTGCTGGATGAACCGACATCGGCATTGGCACCCGACGAAGTAGACGCACTATTTGAAGTCCTAAAGTCCCTGACAAAAAAAGGGATTGGCATCGTCTATGTCAGCCACCATATGGCCGAGATTTTCCAGATCTCGGATCGCATTACCGTTTTGCGAGATGGGCGCCACATCAGCACTTTACCGGTTTCGGAAACTTCTCAGGAACAAGTCGTCGCCGAGATGATCGGCGGCGCTCACCCTGGTGATGTCACGCGGTCAGGTAAGGCTAACGGCGAAGAGGTTTTGCATGTCCAAGACCTAACCCATCCAGGTGAATTCGAAGACATTTCTTTCTCCATTAAAGCCGGAGAGATTGTAGGGATAGCAGGGTTGATGGGCGCTCGCCGCAGCGAGATTGTTCGATCGATTGTCGGGCTGATGCATGGCGCGACCGGGGAGATCAGACTGCACGGCAAGCCTGTTAACTTTGCGTCCTTGCGGCAGGCGATGCGTGCTGGCGTCGGGTTTGTTCCCGAAGAACGCAAGACTGAAGGCCTCTTTCTGGAACAATCACTCAGCGACAACCTGATCGCGGCCAGTCTTTCCGATCATGCGTCTGCTGGGTTCATGCGTTCGGGCTCGATCAAAGCAGCCAGCCAAACAGCCATTGACGCCTTCAGTGTCAAAACCAGCGGGATTAACGAACTTGTTGGTGATCTCTCAGGGGGCAATCAGCAAAAGATTATGTTGGCCAAGTGGCTCAAACGCGCGCCAGCTCTTCTGATCATTGAGGAGCCCACTAAAGGGGTCGATGTCGGAGCCAAATTCCAAATCCACACGGAACTTTTGCGTCGAGCAGCCGAGGGAATGGCCATCCTCGTCGTGTCATCCGATTTTCCCGAACTTGTCTCTCTCTCGACCCGCATCCTTGTCGTCCACGACGGTCGCCTCATGGGAGACATCGCAGCCGCTGAGGCAACCGAAACCACGCTTCTTCAAATGGCCGCTGGAAATTCCGTTCCAATTGTGGACGCACCCCAAACCAATCAATCAGGAGTCGCGACGTGACCATGACCGCTCAAGCCAACTTGCCCATGAAGCGTCCGCTGCTGCGCCGTGTTCTACAAGCTTTTGTCGATATTCGTGAACTGACGCTGATCGTTCTGATCGCCGCCATCATCATCGTGATGTCCAACGTTAATCCCTATTTCCTCAGCTTCTCGAACTTTCGAGCCGTGGCCGTGGGCATGGCCCCGACCGCGATCATCGTGATCGGTATGGCGATCTTGCTTGCCTCTGGCGGGTTCGATCTTTCCGTCGGGTCGGTAATGGCCTTGTCTTCTACCGTCGTAGCCATGCTGCTTTTGACCGGCACGCCAATTCCGCTCGCTGTTGTATGCGGATTGGTGCTGGGTGGAATTGTCGGGGTAGTGAACGGTTTGCTGGTGACCGGCCTCGGGATCAATCCGCTTATCGCAACCCTCGGCACGATGTCGATTGCGCGAGGCATCGCTCTTGTCCTGACGGAAGGTTTTTCTGTCTCAAGCCTGCCGGCATCATTTGCCTGGATCGGTAAAGCTGACATAGGCGGCTTTCCGGTAATCGTCTTGTTCACCATTCTGCTCGTCGTCCTGTTTGACCTGGCCGTCCGCCATACACGCTTTTTCCGTCAGGTCTATTTCATCGGCGCCAATGAAAAGGCCGCGATGTTGTCAGGCATCCATGTCACACGCGTGCGTATCATTCTGTACGCACTCACCGGTATTCTGGCTGCTTTGGCCGGAGTTTTGCTGGCCTCGCGCCTGATGAGCGGTACGCCCACGGCAGGGAACGGTATCGAACTTCAGGTTCTGGCGGCGGCAGTCATCGGTGGCGCATCCCTACGCGGCGGCGAAGGTACTATTCTTGGTGCTTTCCTCGGCGTCGTTTTCGTCGCGTTGATCAACAACACTATGACGATGCTGGCCGTATCGATCTACTGGCAGATGATCGTCATCGGCGGTGTGCTCGTTACAGCGGTCGCCTTGGACATGCTGATCCGAAGCAAACGGGGCTAATCCCGAAGCTTTCCGAAACTCAACAACAACCAAAGATCCAAAACAGGGAGACTACGATGACTGAATTGAATGTGAACCGGCGCAGGCTGCTGACAGCGGGCACCACCGCTGGATTGGCCGCAGCGTTCGGACTGCCCATGCTGTCCAAAGAAGCCATGGCGCAAGCGGCCGGCAAGGAGTATGTGTTCCTGTCCATCGTAACGCAGGTGCCGTTCTGGGTGGACTATCGCAATGCGATGGAAGACCTTGAGGAACTGATGGGCATCAAGGCCACATTCACCGGCCCGTTGGATTTCGACACGGCCGCACAAGCACGCCAATTGGATGAACTGATCGCAAGACGTCCTGCAGGCATCCTTATCTTCCCCGGTGATCCAGCCACTCTGGCCCCCGGCGTCGAACGTGCGGTAGAGGCTGGCATTCCAGTCACATGTTGTATTGGCGATATTCCCGACAGTCCCCGGTCCACATTCCTTGGTATTAACGGTGTTCAGGCAGGACGTGTCGGCGGCGAAATGCTGGCGCAAGCGATTGGCGGGAAAGGCAAAGTTATCCTCGGCACTTTCCCTGCCCCTTCCACATTGGAGCGTGTCGAAGGGTACAAACAAATCTTTGCTGAGAAATACCCAGATATCGAGGTCGTCGATGTCGTCAATGATAAGGCCGACCCTTCCTATGCGCCGACAGCCTACCTTCAGGCAATTCAGGCGAACCCGGATATTGTTGGAATTGGCGGCACGGACGGCGACAGCGGCAAAGGCGCTGCAATTGCCGTCAATGAGGCGGGACGCAAGGACATCAAGATCGTCGCGATGGACCGAAATGATGATATGCTTCCCTATATCGAAGACGGCACAATTCACGGCGCTGTGGCTCAGAAATCCTATCTTGAGATCTTTCTCGCCTTCCACATGATGCATTGGCAGAACACAGACGCGCTGAAGGTCTTGCCCGATTGGAAGGCGGCTGGCATCAACCCGTTGCCGGAGCGCGTTGAGACCGGGGTTATGCCGATTACGGCCGAAAACGTCGTCCAGTTCAAACACACCTAAGCGATTGTCCCGGCGCATTCGATCGCGCCGGGAACCCGATAGGAGGGGGTACATGTCGGACAGATGGAGCGTTCTTCACCTGCAGCAAAACGATCTGCAACTGACACTCCTGCCCGGCATCGGGGGCCGCCTATGGGATATATACTTCCAAGGTCGCTCCCTCCTATTTCAGAACGCAGATCTCGACGGTTTGGATGTCGATGACACACGGCTTACTGATCTGCCCACACGCTCTCCACAATTTGGTTTTCCGCTCTGGGGCGGAGAGAAGACGTGGATCGCCCCAGATGCATCCTGGGTAAACGGCGCTCCGTTTCCCGTGTTGGACAGCGGCTCTTACCAGATCACTTCAAGAAGCAGCACTCGTATCGACATGACCAGCGCAGTATGCCCGACCTCGCACTTGTCAGTGTCGCGCCGCATCACGCTGACCTCGGCGGAAACCTGGGAAATAGAACACATCGTGGTCAACCATGGGACCTCCTCTCGCCTCACCGGCATTTGGTCAGTCATGATGCTTAACACCCCTGCCAAGATCGGTGTCGGGTTGGAAGACCCCGCGTTTTATCCTGTTTTTGGCTCTTCCGAAGGGATGATAGCTACGCACGGCAAAAGCATTGTCGTGGATTGCAACAGACAGCAGGAATTCAAGGTCGGGCTACCGAACCCAAACGGACGTACAGTGGCGCGGTGCGGCGCTGATGGCCCTCTGCTGATGTGTTCAGTACCAGAATCTCAACAGGGCGATCAATTTGCACACGACTATCCGTTTGAGGTCTTTAACTCGGGCGATTACGCCTATTGCGAAGCGGAGTGGCACTCCCCGGTACGCAACCTCGCACCGAATGAGACGCTGAATTTTCGGCAGACGTTCCGCGTCTTGGCGGAGGAAGATGCATCCCAAATGCCATTGGGACTCGCAAACAACAAGGAATTCCTGTCATGCATGTCCTGATTACAGGCGCTGGTGGGCATCTCGGCCGCAAACTTTTTGACGCGCTAGAAAGCGACCCCGACTACACCGTTTCTGGCATCGACATTCGCCCCGTTGATCATCCCGACATTCACACCGCAGACCTGTCCGACGACAGCAGTTGGGTCAGTTTGCTAAAGGGAGTGGACGTTATCGTGCATCTAGCTGGTGACCGAGAGCCCTCCGCCACTTGGGCCTCCGCGATCAAACACAATATGGATGCAACGCTTTCTCTCTATCACCATGCGGCAGCCATGGGCGTCAGGCGCGTGGTTCTTGCCAGCTCCAACTGGGTTCACGGCGACAAAAGGTTCACGCATCAGGTGCTCAACAGCGCGACACCACCAGGGCCAGTAAACGCCTATGGCATGTCAAAGTTATTCTGTGAACGGACAGGGGCCTACTTCGCCGAGCATCACGGACTATCGGTCATCTGCTTGCGCATCGGCTGGACGCAATGGACTCACGGCAACCAACCCGGCACACACATGGCGATGGGCCGGTGGGGTCAGGAAATGTGGTTGAGTGATCGGGACTTTCTAAGCGGAATGCGCGCCGCAATAGATGCCAAGGATATTTCCTTCGCAGCCCTAAACCTAATGTCAGATAACCCAGGTATGCGCTGGGATATCACCGAAACACGACAAACGATTGGCTACTCTCCAGAGGATGGAAGCCCCGCAAAAATAACATTGGGCATTTCCTTGAGATCCATGCTGCAGCGGCTGTTTACAGTCCGACTCCCCAGCTTTTTCGCGACACGTTTCCCGGATTGGTAGAGTACAAGATCCGAGCATTGTTGTTGCGTTGCGCATCCAGTTTACGAAACCTCGCATCGAAGTAAGCGCTGAAAAGGTCAGCTTTGTCTGCTTCGCGGTAGACGGAGAGCGACATAACGAGCGCCAGATTCCGCAACCATTGGATGTTTGATGATTCGATGACGACTTGCGCACATCGCTGAAGCGGTTTTATGTGAAGCGATCTCTGGTTGAGTGATGACCGTTCAGTGGAACAAGTACGAAAGGCTGCCTCGCGGACAAAGCTGACATAGTCTTTTTCCTGTTGAATTGCTGCTACGGTAACTGAAGAAGAGTTCCAAATCAGCCGTCAACTGTTGTGTTGTGCACGCGTTCATCCTATGTGCACATAATCTGAAATGGAGATTTCATGTCCCGGTAAGGAAGGGAGGCAGCGCGCCTCCCGGAGCACATTCAACATCTGAAGAAACACCGTCACATTATGGCCGACGGTGAGTTTTGATGTGCAAACTTTTTTCTCACCAACAGCGCCCAGATCAGACGTGGGCCAGAGACATGAAAGTGACACCCTATGATAAGGGATTACTCAGACTTCCTTCCGCTTCGCGCACGCAACGCCGGAAGACACTCCGACTTCAACCCTCTTCAGGCATTGGGATGGCAACCGTTTTTCGCCCAGCAGATCAGCGTAGAAGATTTGTCGGTGACACCGCCCGTTCGAATTGTCGAAGTGCATCGCAATGGCCTGCACGCCCTCGGTGACGGCATCGATACGATACTTCCTCCCAGAGCCGATGTAACTGTAGGGGACTGGCTGATGCTGGATCCTTTGCGCCCGCGATCCAGTCGGGTTCTAGAGCGCACGAGCCTCATCAAACGGCGTGCGCCCGGAACCGACCGGCAGGAACAACTGATCGCGGCGAACATTGATACCGCCTTTATCGTCACGTCCTGCAATCAGGATTTCAAAGTGGCCCGGCTGGAACGCTATGCAGCTCTCACTTTTGAGGCAGGGATCACGCCTGTCATCGTCGTCACAAAGACCGACCTCCTGACGGACTCGCAAAGCTACATCGACACGGCCCGCACGGTGTCGGACATGATCGATGTGGTCGCACTTGACGCCCGCGGAGACGCGCCCCGGACAAAACTGACTTCTTGGTGCAGGCCCGGCAAGACGGTGGCGTTTCTCGGCTCATCTGGCGTTGGGAAATCGACGTTAGCCAATGCATTGCTCCAGAGCCAATCCATCGAGACCCAATCTATTCGCGAGGACGACGCCAAGGGGCGGCATACGACAACGCGGCGCGAGCTCCATGCAATGCCCAATGGATGTCTGATACTGGACACCCCGGGTATGCGGGAATTGCAGCTCACCGATGCAGCTGACGGCATTGATGATCTCTTTGCCGACATTCAGGAGTTGGCCGTGCGGTGTCGATTCAGGGACTGCCAGCACGAATCCGAGCCGGGATGCGCTGTTCTGAAGGCTATCGATGAGGGTGCTCTTGATGGCGGTCGTCTTAGCAGATGGCGCAAGCTCATGGCCGAAGACGCCTTCAATTCCGCGAGTCTTGCGGAACGAAGGTCGCGCGACAAGGCGTTCGGGAAGATGGTCCGCGGTGTCAAAAAGCTCAAAGATGTCAGGAAGTAAGACGATGACACAGTCGAAAGCAGGTCAATTCGTATGGCATGACCTTTTCACATCGGACAGGGCGTGTTCGATGGCATTCTACCAGCACGTCGCCAACTGGACGTATGAAGTCGAGCGGGCATCGGATTTTGCATGGGGTGGCGGCGAGCAGGATTTCGTCCTTGCCCTTTCCGGTGACGAAGCGGGTGCGGGATTGATTGAGACGCCCCTGGAGCAGGAAAATGGCTGGATCTCTTACATCGAAGTTCCCGATGTGGACATAGCGATCAACCGCGTCGGTACACTCGGAGGTAAGATCGTTCGGGAGCCATTCGAGGTGCCGGGTGTCGGTCGCAATGCGCTCGTCCGCGATCCGCTCGGTGCTCTAGTGGGGATTTCTTTGTCTCGGCACACTTTCCCCGTACCGCAAAGGCAGTTCGGCCCTGAAGTGTATGTCAGCAACGGGAATGACTTTCCGCAAGCGTTCTACATCGAACTCTTCGGATGGCAGGTTTCTCCCCAGCGGGGCAAGGATTGCGTCACCCTCCTCGAGCCTCAGGGCCAACTTGTTGCAATCCAGCATGCCGCGACTTGGTCAACTGCCTCAAACGCATCTTGGGTTCCTTGCATCAAGGTTGCTTCAGTCTCCGATGCCTCCCGTGCTGCCGAAACCAAAGGGGCGCGTCTGGCTTCTGTGAATGATAATGAAACCGTTCAAGCCGATAGCCCCATCCTGTGTGATCCAAACGGTGCGCCGTTTGCTCTCGGCGTTAAGCAGACAACGAATCTCTATTAGCTTGCCAAATTCTTCACAGGAATTGCAGAGCGGACATTTGCCCGCTCTGCAGCATCCGTGACTCAGGGCTCCTTCGAGCCATTCGCCGCGTCCCGCCTAAATGTCAGGTTTTGAGTTCTCGGAGGGAAGGCCTTAGATAAAAGCCATTGGACATTGCTGAACGGGTGTTACGTGAACCACCTTCTAGTTACATCGTCACCCATCTGGGTCCTCATCGCTCCAGTGTCCAATTTCGTAAACACCCTGCTTTTTCATGCGACGTATGAACGCTAGGTAGTTAACTACGCGGTCAATCTCATCCAATTCTCCAGTGGCAAAGGCGACCGCAATCATCTTGAATTGGGCCTCAATATCTTCCGCAATTTTTTCGTCTCGTCGAGCCAGACCCTTTCCAGTCCTCAAAGAAACAGTAGTTGTTTCGTCTTCGCTCCACATCTCATCGAGATAGGCCTTTAGATTAAGCTCGGGACTATTCGCGCCCAGCTTGCCTACGGCCTCCCATATTGGTTGAAGCCGTTCAGTAAGATCTCTTCGACTGCTAGTCATGTTTCTTTACCTCGCAGTACAGCAGTTCAACGTAGTTGCCCCAATCGATAAACCGCCACTTATACCGATGAGCATGTGTGGCGGAGCATCAACCTTTCTCCGCCGCCTGCTTATCTTGGTTCCAACTGTCGTGGAGACAGTCTGTTTGGATCGAAGTTTTTCCCCCCATCGTCATTTCCCGAACCACGTCCCGTGTCTCGTTCGGGTACGCACGAACAAACCCAGCCTCGCAGGGGATTGTCTCAACTTCTCTGCGATCCAGTGCCGGACCCAAATGGATCGCGGCGATCTCAAACTGTTCTGCCATTTGGCCCAGCGTTACATAGTGTTTTTCAAAAGCCTGAATACTCTCTTCAGTGATGTAGTAACGATAGTGCTGCGTGTCCGGGTTTCGCAGCTTTACCTGCTTCAGGTATCCACAATCCCGCAATAGCCGAATTGACCCGATGCTAATTCTCAAGCGCGCCGCCGCATCCAGAAGCGACAGGTCGCCGGAAAACACGCGCTCCGATTTCTCCAGGATCTCAGCGCAGTCGATAAGGATTCCAGCCAACCCCTCTACGTCCGGATCTTTCCAAACGCCGGTCAGTCGGCCTGCTGCCCAATCGGCGACAACGCGAGCCAGGGCCACCCTGCTCTGTCGGCTGTACTCCGAGAGGGTCAACCTATGACGTGCCCGAGAGGCAATACGCAGGCCTTCAAGCCTAGTCAGCAAGGTCTGTACTGAGGACGATGGAACATAGCGAAGAGACGTTCCAAAACGATAAGCTTCCAGAACATTATGCCGGATCAGTGCCTTAACATGGACCGGATGGATATTCAGCTGGACCGCGGTGGATTTGGTATTCTGCAACCCAGACCAGAAGTCGAGCACGGCAGCCAGATCCTCATGGCTGACATCTTTCATGTATGACAGGTCGCTCGCATTTATACCGCGAAGATGGGCGAGAATACCTCGCACTCGAACCTCGCCGACCCCATGTAGCTCCCGCGCGCGTTCAAGCGTGATGAGTTTGGGCGCTGAGATTTCCGTACCCAGAACTTTTGCGCCGGTCTGCAGCGGATAGTTTTCACGCACAAAATCCTGCACACAAGCTCTGAGGACTGCTGTCGCCGGGTCCTCCTCAGTTTCCTTAAGCCAGGTGTAGAATTCGCCCATATCTGTCGTGAAATAAGATCGCTTAGAAGAAGACCGGCGCCTGGCGCGCTCCAACTCAGATTTCAGGGCTTCCGGCCCACTCTTCAAAACCTCGAAACCAGCCGACATGCAAGCACGCTCTTGTTCGAAGTCCAAGTCCGAACGGTAGACGCCCCGGTCCATAGCAATCGCCATACCTAATGTCAGAGCGGCCTGATGAAGATGCGTCAGCTCCAGCGAGTCCAACCAGTCATCAGCAACCCCAAACTCAATTCGGCGGCTCAAGTAGGTTTCAAACGAAGATCGCCCAAGATTTGTTGCGTCTTGAGCGGCCTCAAAGATCAGATCCTGGTGACGCGTCACTTGCTCAACCACGTCGTAAGTGAGATGCGCATGCGACGCGTTGGGAAGCTGGAGCAACGGTACGCCATGTTTGGCACAGGTCTTGATCGGCAGCACCAACCACTCAAGAAGTTGAAACGCGTTCTCGGGGCCAGAAGCCTCCATGGCCTCCACAATACATCTCGGACAAATCCGGGTGGTAGCCCGGCGGAACGAACCGGAGGTGGCAAAGGAATGCCCGACGCGGTACCGACAGGGGCCAACCAATCTGGCCGCCACCAACTCCAACGCTTCAAATGACACTCCAGCCAGTTGTGACAGCCGCTCAAGCTGATCCGGATGGGCCGAGCAGATATGTGGCCATCTCAGACCCAGATCTGAACAGAACTCCCTTGTAACACTAAGATTGCGACGTGACAGGCGGGCGACATAAGAGGCAGGGGTTTCCATGTGATGATGAGGCAGAGTCAGTGCAAGCTGTGCTTTCATATTCTCGCTCCGCTACTCGAGGGATCATTCAATTCCAACCACCCCATCACGGCTTTGACGTCGATAGTGCGGTAGTCTTCGGCAAGAAACGGATTGAACGCCGGAATACAGCCTGACTTTCGCCGGAATGCCTCAGCAAAGTGCGCCAGCTTGAGTTGATCGGACTCCACGTAGAGTGCTTCTTCAATACCGCAGAGGATCATATCGATGATCAGACCGAACTCGTTTCCACCGGCGTGAACTAAACGTTTCAAAAACGCATCCTCGCCTAGTTCAACGTCATTCCCCAAACCAGCCTTTGAAACAAACCCCGCAAAAAGACCTTTGACTTCAGCTTCATGCGAAATCCAGCTTACTGCGTCCAAATGTACAACATCCATTCTCCTTTTGAGTTGCACATCGGAATTGATCATCTTGATCAGATCTGGCGTCCCGGAAAGCACCAAGCCCACCGGCCAATCTTTGTCGTTCATCAGAGATTTTAGTGTGTTCACTACGTCATTGCGGGCTTTGATCCCCTTGCTGATGTAAAGATCTTGTGCCTCGTCCAGATGCACAAACAGTGTACGACGCAACTGGAGAAACTGGCGGACTTGCGTCCAGATGATTGCAGCAGATTTGTCCCGAGCGAGCGGATAACCCAGACCAGACAAAATCGTTGCGCCAACATTCTTTAGAGTGGCTGGCGATGGCACCTGAAGCCGGATCACTTCCGCCACGTCTTGCCCTTCAGTCGGCAGGATCAGGCTTGGGTGGTTGTCGAACAAACGGTCAGCAGCCGTGGATTTCCCACTACCAGAGGCCCCAATAAGCGCAATGCCCCGAGCTTCACTGCGGTTTCCCAATCGGATGGCCGCCCTCCTTCGACGGAGATGACGGTCGAAGATCATTTCGAGATTTTGAAACGCTTGGTGAGACACAAAAGCGCTGCGCAACTCAGCAATTTGAAGGTCAATATCGTCGGAATTAACTTTGTGTTTATCAATCATCCTCGAACCTCCAAGTAGAAGCTCTGGGTTGCTCCTCAGAAGAGTTTTGGATGTCATTTGCTGAAGTTTCTGAGATTTCTTGGTGCTCGTCTGAAAACGGGATCAGGTACCCAAATAGGTCCGGCTCTGGTGGTAATTCAAACCCTTCGGGATCACCTGACTTGATGCTCAATCCCACGAACAAGTCTTCTCGCGCTCGTTTTAATCCCGCAGGCGTCTGACGCTTTAATACTGCGCCAAATCTACGCCGCTCTTCAGCATCTCGTTGGATAATGGCATCCAAGGCATCGGATACTGTCTGCGCATGTAAAGCGGCCTCAGCCTTGTGTTTTTGGCGCAATTCACGCGCCGCGGCTTCCCATTGTTCGTAGGACACGCCTTCAAACCGTTTTTGCAGAGCTTGTGCGACAACCCAATTGTCACCGATCTGGACCATGATCCAACCAAGGTCATTGAGATCAACTTTGATATCCACGTGCGTTTCGCGGCTATGCAGGTGGAAGTTGCGCAATTCAGCACAAGTATAGTCGATACCGAACACGCGGACACCTTTGCCGTTAACACTCCGGTTCTGTTTCACACCGAATGCCCTGCGTCGGGTCGTTTCTGCGAGGATCGGAACAATGCCTACCTTGTCAGCGAGACGTTTCCAGCAATTGTTCGGTGTTTCGCCGTTCAAGCCGCGATGCGGCAGGTTGTGATACCTATCCACAACAAACCTAATGAGCAATTCCATTAAGACATCGTCAGTGAGAGACGCCATTTCTTCCGAAGGATAGTCGCCACGTTCCCTGGTGTTGGAAAACGTTCGTCCAGCTAGACGCGGCATTAACAACGTCCCGAAAGTTCGAAAAATACGTTCCACCCGCGCGCGCAGGTGAGGTAGGCCGCCACGTGGAGTCTCAACAATTCCATGAGCTTCGAAGACGGCCTGGCGAAAACCAGAGTCTACAAACGCAACACCCAAGTCTGTGACGACAGAGCTTAGTCCGCCATAATGATGCCAAGTCGATTTGCAGCCTGCAGCAATTGCCATATCTGTTTTGTCGCGCGTAACATCAGACAATAATAACACCGCATCGGTCAGGTTAGGTTTGGCTGAGAGGCGCATTCCGACGACGCAGCGAGTGGCACAATCGATTGCGAGATAGAGCCAGCGACGCCCACGATCCAGCTTAGCAAGCGCCTCCGGGCTCAGATGATCCAGCGCGCCACGTTCGGCCAGGATCGTGATCAGATCAACGCACCATTCGTCGATCTCAATCCGCTCCATCGGATAGCTTGCGTCAATCCCTTCTTCATAAAGCGCAAATGCCCGGTTCGCGGCATCAACACCTTCTCTTTGGACGCATGTAAAATAGGGATCCAGTTTTGCGATATCTCGCTCAACTTTCCGGCTGCTAGGAGTTCTAAGCTCAGGTTTTCCCTCAACCAGCCTTTCAGCATTTACTTCGGTGAAACGCCTGATGCAGTCCTCTACTACGTTGCCCCTTTTTGCTTGATCTCGAGTCAAATAGCCCTCAATGCACTCACCCATCAGTCGAGAGGCTTCTAAGCAGAATCTTGGGCTCCGATTGCCGCACCTATGGGTCTGAGGAACCAATCCAAATGGCGAATACCCAGCATTCTCAAATCTCTTGACCCATTCACGGAGTGTTCTGGGGCTCGGTGGATCTTTGAGTTTGCTTTCGTTCCCAGCCCGTGGCTTGCGCCACTTTCTCTGAGCTGCGCGCATTTGCCTGTTCACATGCACTTCAAGCGAGGGCATCGCACGCACGATGGATTCGTCTGTGCGCTTCAATTCGCCAGATGACTGGAACTGCAAAAAAGCATCAACCCAAGCGCTACGCCAACTGACGATTTCACATAGATGCTCAGGCATACTTGCAAGGGTGTCCAAACCAGCGCTCATCCGAGCTTTCTGACTTTGCAAAAGGAAGTATCCAGGCTCGAACTCTACATTGGGTCTTCTCAACAAATCATGCAGCTCATCGAAGGTGAGAGAAAGAACATGGGCGGGCTCATCAACGGCTTCAAAATGACATCCCAGTTCGGTTTTTTCGGTGAGGCGGTGCTCGCGCCCATCAACGGACAATCGGTCATTTACAGTCACTCTGAGGGGAAGTTTCATTTCAAACCTCCACTGCACACCAAAGTATCGAGATCGATCAGGTGTCTCTTGTCAGTGTTGAGCAAGCCCTCATAGATAGCGATCACCACGGCACGGAAACCGTGGCCACCCAAGTTCAGCATCTGCGACAGCTCACCAACTGTCCTCGGAAATTCGTTGTCTCTGACAAGGGCTTCAAGACGTTTTTGGTGGTCGGAATTTCGTGATCTTGAAAATTCAACAAAACGCTGCGCGTTGAGTGCTTCGGCACGGGTGAAGTGCCTATCGGTCACAAGCACAACTTCGTCGGCAAATTCCTTGGGCGTTGCTGCACGAATTCGCTTCAACTCGCGGGGGAAGCCGCTCTTCTGGGCAATTTTCCATGGCTTTACGGCGAGCGCCAGGCGACGACCATCTCCAAGTACTACCTGGAAATCGAAGAAGTGGTGCTTTCGCTTTCCAGACTCATCTCGATATCTGATGAACGGCGGCTGTTCCCAAATGTCGACGACATCATGATTGGCCAAGTACAGAAACAAGACGCGCTGTTCCAACTTGCTCTCAAAATGCACGATCCTTGGGCGTCTGTTTCCCGGCAGGTCAACAACTATCCCGCCTCTAGAGCTGTGCTTGGATCGTCGCGAAATACTCCGTGTCGCACGGCTGGGCTCAGGCGACATCTCGCCCGTTAATGTGAACTCATCATCTTTCATGTCTGTGATTTGGAGCGCCGACCAGCTTGGGCCGATCATGCCTCTCCACCTTCTTTTGGTGTTCCTTGGGCAAAGCCAAGCCACCTCATCGCCAAAAGCGACGACGAAACAGTTGACTTTGCGATCATGGCGGGGGAAGAAGGTGTATCGGTTACGTATCGATACAGAATAAAAGGTCTCGCGGTGTAGTGGCTTGCGAGGCCTTTTTCTTTCCTTCCTATGAGGTTGTTGCTAGCTCATATTTGGGCACCTCCGTTATCCATAGCGTTCCGGCCACAGAGCCTCAGGTGTTGTCCCAAGCTTTTCTGCTATGGCTTTCTGTACGTAGTCGGAGCGCCTGTATCCTTGCGACACAGTAGACACTGAGCTGATGGAACGACCGATGTCACGGCTCAGCTTAGCCAGTGAACTGCCCTTAAGCCGAAGGTCACACTTGATCTGCTCATGTTTGGCGAGATCGACAATCAGATTCTCTGTCATGTCAAATGTTCCGACTGATTCCGGTTACCGAAATCTACCAAACGACCTCGCAGATGTCATTTTTATTGTTTATTAGTAATAAGTTGTACTTTCATGCCCCAAAGTTTCAATGCCATGTCGGAAGACAATCAGCTAAGCTGCTGAAACGCCGATGGCTTTGCGCCAAGAGACGCAAATCGAGGTATCTGACGTTGAAGGAACTGGGTAAGGCTTGAACACAGTAGTCGAAATAAAGTGCGGCAGAGTTCCGACTATTTTCTTGAGAGAGACGCCAAATGCGTGGCAGCCGTACCTGCGCCGCAAAATCCTCGCTTTGCTTAGACAAAGTAAAACCCATAAGGAATTTGCCGCGCGGCTCGGAATTAGCCCGTTGGTTGTGCGACGGCTCCTGGACTTGCTTGGCGTCGACTATGTTCAACGCCTCTATAGGCAATATGAAAAGGGAAATACCTGCTCAGATATTGCCAACGCAAACGGGATGAAGCCAGCAACGCTTTCCAGGCTCTTTAGGGAACGCGGCTTCGAAGTGCGGCGCGGGGTTCGTAAACCAAAAGTGCCAAAACAAAAGCTGCGCCGCATCTGGATAGAGACCCAGATAATCAACAGGGTGGCGCGAGAATTCAAAATCCATTGGAAAACGGCACTGCATCTGCTTGAGGGCGAAAAGCTAATCGTGGGTTATAACGGTCGACCGAGAAAACTCTCAAAATCATCACGGCCACCGTAGGTTTGTCGTGTGCACCTCAAGGGCATACCAGCAAACTTAGAAAACTCTTGGTTCGGCCCATGCCGGTCATTCGACGCTAACGTTTGCGCAGCAGCGCAGCTTCCCAAGAACCGAAGTTGACCAATTCTGCAATTGGCTTTCATAAGGCGAAGGCTGCGGAGCATTCTCAACAGCCTTCTGTCTGTCTATCTTGGCTATTCAGTAGATTTATCTGCTCGCTGGCTGGCGTAAGCTTTGAGCATCATTTCAGTGTACTCAACGGTACTGGAGGTGTGCTCGCCCAACCCCGGCCAAGCAAAAGGCAACTCCCGCAGGCATAGCTCTTGCTCAACATTGATTCCGAGAAGAGCCGCTACCTTCAGAGCAGAAACTGGTTCCTTGTACTCCGGCCAAAGGTCTTCATCAAAGGTGATCCAGACATCGTTGTCTTCATCAACGGATATTTCTGCAAACAGTGCCCCCAAACGCTCGCTTGCGTTTGAAGCATCTTCTACAAGCGCGCTTCGGATCAAAAGTGTAATTTTTTCTGGATCAAGCTCTAATTTCAGCCGCGTGTCTCTGACATCAACAACTAGATCAGGCCTCTTAGGAATGTCGTTGTCCGCTATTGGTTTAGGTCGCGCATCTCCGTCTTTAGGCCACCAAGCATTCTCGTGGATATCGAGTGGAGAAGCGCCACAAGTTGGGCAATGCCAAAGGCTCTTCGCAATCTGATTGCCCGTCATCGACGAGTCACAATGCAGGCAATACCATTTATTCGATTCAGCGCCACTGATCGGATGACGGACGACACCTTCTTTGTCAGGTTTTGTAGACCGTCTCGGCCAGTCAGACGCAATACCGGCACGAACCTGTTCCGCACGTTTGAGTGCAATACTAAGTGCCTGTTTCTGAAACTGCGGTTCGTGAACGGGTGCCTCTTGTTCGATCTGCGCAGCGATCTCAAGGCGAGGTGCCTTGTTCGGTGCCTCCGGTACGTGAAGGTGCCATCCTGTCCCGTACAAATGAACATCGCCCAGTGAAACTGAGATTTGGTATTCGTGCCCGTCGATCTTTCCGTGTTGAACATCGTTTTCGAAAATCGAGGTTTGAATATAAGAGCCATGTTTGGGTCGGCCAGCTTCATCTCCAGGAAGAGAGTTTATGAGCAGGCTTTCTACGCTCGACAGTTGCGCCTGCGTTGGAAGCCAACCTGTTCTGTGCTCCCTTGTGACGTCGTTCCAATGTGGGAACCCAAGATGCCTGGCAACAAAGTCACGTGCTTCGTGTAAAGGAACCTGTTGCGCTCGTGCATAGCGCTTTGACAGTTCTTTCAGTTTTTTTAGTGAATGTGTCGGTTTCATGATCCATATCCGAACTGGATCCGAAAAGGTGCCCGCTGCTTATCGGACCCTGCCAACGGCATGGTATCCAAAAAAGTAAATTCGCGCTGCTTTGCTTCGCATGGCGGGCACACCGGCCTACGCGCTAGGCCATCCACACTATCCGTTGTCGAACAAAGAAGGTCAAGCGGCACATTGCCAACCGCTATCGCCAAAAACTACGCCGTACAGCAGTTTCGCTAGAGAACACGTTTGCATCGCCCAGCTGCCCAGGAGTTTGGGAGAAGACAAAGCGAAACTGCTGTTCGGAAGGTTAAAGGCAGGATCAACACACTATGGATTGTCGAGCACACGGGATTTCGGGTGGATTTGCGACCCAAAACTAAGCAAAAAGAAAAACGGTGCTGACTAGGTCAGCACCGTTTCTTTGTGTCTTGTCGCTATTAGTTAGCTCAACACTTATGAGGTCATTTCATCTCTACAACGTTTTCTTTTTCCTGACTCTCACGCCATTCTTGGGCGCGCTCAAAGTCGGCTTGTGTCGCTTCGGAAGTCTGTTCGTAGTCCTTTAGGGTCTGCTCAAAAGAGCTTGAGAAATCGAACTGCGGGGCCTGTTCTCGGTTCTGCATGGTCTCTCCCTGTCAAGATATAGTAGACACTGTTACACACGTACACTAGCGTGTCACGCGATCATTTGAGGTATCGTTTATGGAAAAAGTCGTAGATGTGGAACTTGTAGTTGGTCTTGTAGGACGTTTGGGCACAGACATGCCTATGGTCATAAAACGCATCGAAGAAACACTCCACAGCCTCCACTACCAGCATCACCACATCAAACTTACGGACTATGTCAAAGATCCCAATCGCCGTTTCGAAATCACCGAAACACCTATTGAGAAGCGTTATCAGACGTACATCAAGGCGTGCAACGAAGTGCGTAAAGAAAGCACTCGCGACGATTTTTTTGTGTCATACGCAATTGAACGGATTCGAGCAATCCGGCGAGAAAAAAACATCGATAGCAACGCGAATTTACCACTTCGACGCACTGCATACATTATTGATCAGATCAAGCGACCCGAAGAAGTCGCGGCACTGCGATCAATTTATGGACAACAGTTTATTTTGGTTTCTTGTCACTCGCCAGCGGATCACTTGAAACAAACATTGGCTCAGAAAATTGCGGACGGCCATTCTGACACCCCAAAATCAAGCAAGTGGCAGGCAGCGGCCATGGAGCTAGTAACCGTCGATGACGATGAAACTTCAGTGCGACATGGTCAGCGCGTGAGCGATGTGTTCCCACTTGCAGATGTAGTTGTTGACACTTCTGATGGGGAACAGCTCGAAAAACTTCTAAAGCGGTTCTTCTTCGCATTGTTCGGAAACTTTGTCATCTCTCCAACAAAAGGCGAATTTTTCTTGAACCTTGCGTATCAGACATCGTTGACTTCCTGCGACACGGCTCGTCAAGTTGGTGCGGCTATCTCTAGAGATAGCGATGTGATTTCGACCGGATACAACGAAGCGCCTAAGCCACTCGGCGGAACTTACTGGCCTGAAGATGGCGAAGATGGTCGAGATGTTGCACTTGGGAAAGATCCAAACACTATCCGCAAACGCCAGATGGTAGTGGATATTGTACAAAGACTGGCACGTTCTGGTGAACTTAAGAGGAATTTTGAAGATGACACGGCGATCGCTGGGGCGTTCCTGGATTCAAAAGATGCTCCTCTAAAAAAGGCTCAAGTTTTGGATACTCTAGAATATGGCCGCGCTGTGCACGCTGAGATGGCGGCAATTTCTTCTGCTGCACGATTGGGGCTCAGCTTGGCCGGTTCGACTCTATATTGTACAACGTTCCCATGTCACAACTGCGCTAAGCACATAGTGGCAACTGGTGTTCATGAGGTTTTCTACCTTGAGCCTTACGCCAAAAGCTTTGCGGATGACTTGTATCCTGACTCAATCGATATCGATCAAAAGAAGCCTGATACTGACAAGGTTATGTTTAAACAGTTTGTAGGAATAACGCCTCAAAGGTACAAAAACCTATTCTCAAAGTCGAAGCTGAAAGACAAGTCTGGGCATGTAAAGCCGTGGGATGCAGATACCGCGCAGCCCATCATCGAAAAACTGGATCAAGGCCACACTTCACGCGAAGTACTTTTCCAAAAATCCATTAAAGAAAATGTCGGTTCAAGCGCGCCTCATCTTCTTAGCAGCAGTCAACAAGCTGAAGATGCTTAGATTGCTTGTTTAAACGAGTTCCTTCACCATAACCTCACCAACTCAATATTCCATTCTTAGCTCTTCCCACCGCTTTAGCAGTTTTCCGTAGAGCAACTCGAAGGTTGCGTCTTCGTTGCCCTGCCATCGGCAGTCTTTTGGTGAGAAAGATGTCCCACGTAGAACGTCGAGTATTCTGAAGTCATCAATTTGATGATTTGGGAACGCCTTTGAGATTAACCAGAGACCCAAACGTGCATTTTTCTCCGATAGGGCGGGCTTCTCTGCAAAATAGGGGTAGATAAATCGCTTTTCTTGGCTGCCGACAGAAAGTCCTAGGAAATTCTCAACTTTCACCGTGGCGTCCAGCCCTTCAACTGCGAACTGCGCTTTTATCTCAGTCGGATACGGAACTATTGCCTCGTTGTTGAAACGTTTTTTGTTAAGCCACCAGTCCATAAAGCCTTCGTGAAGACTTGGGTACAATCGCTTACGTTGCTTGTTCGAGGCAACTCGCGTTTCGGTGCGCAGCGCTAAGTCGGTACCATCAAGCACGTAGCTCTTAGCATCGGACCAGAATGGAACGTGAAAGTCACCTCCGCCGCTTCTTTTACCGATCTCCTTGGCTACCTCAGATCGTATATCAGCACGTAACATACTGACTTGTTTTGGCTCCGTTGAGCCAAAAGCAGCTAGCAATTTGCGTAAGTGTATTTTTCGAAAAGACATCTGGTGCCTCCCAACGAAGTGTGGTCTGACTCCTCCCTTTCCAGACCGCTTAAGTTAACCTTTAGGCGGATGCGGGTCATTTCCATGACTGTCGCTTTGAGCGATCCGCCCATCCTTGTTGTGAATTCGAAACTCGGTTCCCTGATTTCGGCTGACTTGCCGGCCACTGTCAACGGCAGCTTGTTTGGTGTCGTGGTGACTGGTGGCGCGGCTGCTACCGCCTCGTTTGACGTCCCACCCTCCTTTTGGGTTTGGGACAACATGATGGCTGTCTGGTCCTTTCCTTTTGGTCATGGCGACCTCCTTCTATTCACGCATTAGCAAGAATCATAGTTCGCAATAACGAACATCCAATCGGTAAATTAGGGGGTGGTGTAAGTCAAGATCAAAAAGTATGGTAATACCGAACCATCAAATAAGTGGAGTGTTCCGATGCCCACACCTCTCGGAGACCGCATTCGTCAGCTTCGCAAAGAAGCCTCTATGACCTTGGAAGGGCTCGCAAAAAGAATTGACTCGAGTAAGAGCTATGTCTGGGAAATTGAAAATAAGGATGTCGCGAGGCCATCTGCTGAAAAGCTAGCGCGCATTGCAACCGCCTTGGAAACAACAGTTGACTACCTACTGCAAGGCACAAGCGTCACCGATGCTGAAGATGCACGCGACCAAGCCTTTTACCGGAAGTACATGAAACAAGATGCCGCAAAACGACGCCAGATGCAGAAGTTTTTAGACGCTTTAGATGAAGATTGACTGACGCTGGATGAAAAGAGCTCCGCAGAAAGAAGCTATTAGGCTTTCCACATTGCTAAAGATGACATTGGGTGAGGATAGGTTCCCTGTCGATGTTGCGTTGTTGGCTAAAGAAATTTCCAAGAACAATCCCGACCCAATAGATAAAGTGGTCGGGGGCGATCTTCCTGGGTTTGAAGGAATGCTACGGCCTCATTCAAAAAGACCTGCATGGCATATCGTTTACAACAACGATCCCAGGTACGATGGACGTAACCGTTTCACGATGGCCCACGAGCTAGGACATTATCAACTGCACCGACCGGTTCTTACGGAACAAAACTACAGGTCTGGGGCACTGGATAACGATACGCTTTTCCAATGCAAGCCGATGCAGAGCAACGCGTGGAAGGAATCTGAGCAACAAAGAGAGGAAGAAGCCGATACCTTTGCTTCCTTTCTGTTGATGCCGATTGATGACTACCGCGCGCAGGTCTCTGGTCAAAACATGTCAGCGGAGATGCTTGACCATGTGACCGACAGATACGGTGTGTCGCTCACTGCCGCAGCGCTAAAATGGATCGAATTTACGGATACTCGAGCTGCAATGGTGGTTTCACGAGACGGATTTGCGCTCTGGGGGCGCGCGAGCAAATCTGCATATAAAAGTGGAATATTTGTGCGATCCGGTATGGCTCTACCAGAGTTAGTTATCGGCGAAATCGATAGCTCGAGCCGAGGTTTTCTGTCTGACACACCCGTAGAACGTCCAAAGGGTGTGTGGTTTTTCAGCCGGGGTTCAGAGACTCTGCAAGAGCTAACCCTTCGGTCTGAGTTTCTAGATATTTCAATTTCGATATTGCAGTTTCAGGCAACACCGTCCTTGAACACCGACGAAGACCCAAGTGATTGGGACACCGTCGATCAATTCAACCGAGCCTCTCGTTAAAGCCAGCTTGGGTGCTTACACCCCAAGCAAGTCACACGCGTAGCATACTTCTGTTTTCTGCCTATTTTTGGCATAGTTAGGCTGATTTGCACCCTACTTGTGACAATGTAGCTCGTCCAGCCGCTCTTGTTCTGGGCCAGAGGGATTTGGACGAGCCAAACGCCTCTGGCCGTCAGGGGTAAGACGCTGCCTTCCCCCTCGGGCAACCCTATTAGACAACACCGTGTCCTCAGCTACGCCCGCGGGCCGCACCACCATTGTCGAATAGCATTGCCTCGCCCCCATCCGCGTTCGCCACGTGGCAGATCAGCAGGGACAGGCGCCTTCGGCGTCTGATCTGCCAATCAGCCCTGATTTTCCCAAAAGGGAAGTCAGGATCATTGAAATCGGTCTAGGTGCTGGATGAAGGAAGTGAGGCGAAAATGGCAAGGTTCTGTCGCTGGTGGCAGAACTATGTGTCGCCTGACACAATCACCAAGTGGCGGACCGAGGAGGATTCGAACCCCCGACCCCTTGATTCGTAGTCAAGTACTCTATCCAGCTGAGCTATCGGTCCGCGTTGGTGAGGCGCTGTTTAGACCTCGTGTTCGGGACGTGCAAGCCGATTCTGCAAAAATATTTTAAAAAGTCACATCGCCCCGCGGCAGGCGGATTTCAAAGGTAGTCCCCATCGGGCCCGTCTCGGCCAGAACGAGGTCGCCGCCGTGACCGCGCACCAATTCCTGCGAAATTGCCAGACCCAGGCCCGAGCCGCCTTTGCGCACGCCACCCTGAAAGGGCGTGAACAGGTTTTCGCGGGCCTTGGGCGGCAATCCCGGTCCGTTATCCCGTATCTCGATGCACCAGTTCGTTTCATATTCACATCCGGCAATCGTGATTCTACCGGGCTTCCCAGCGGCCACAAGCGCCTGACGCGCATTGCGCACAAGGTTCATGATCACCCGGAAAATCTGTTCGGGATCTGCACGAGCGATCAGATCCTCGGGTACTTCGTTGACGATCTCGACGCACCCGCCTGCGACGGCCAACTGCTCGCTTGCAACGACATCGTCTGCGACGGCGCGCATGGGGACCATCGTCAGCGTGGGGGCCGGTTCCTCGGCCCGGCCAAAGGCCAGCGTGCTTTCGCACAATGACACCGCGCGGGTGATCGAGTTCACCAGCTTAGGCGCCATGCGACGGACCAAAGGATCATCACTGGATTCAATCCGGTCTGTGAAAAGTTGGGCCGAGGTCAGGATATTGCGCAAATCGTGGCTGACCTTGGCCACCGCCCCGCCCAATTGCGCCAGACGCTCGCGCTGTTTCAGCGCGTGGGTCAGTTCGGTCTGCATCTGTTGCAACGCTTCCTCGGCCTCACGCAGTTCGGTCACCTTGGAATTGGGCGAGATGATCCCGCGCGCGTCCTCGGGCGCGCCGGCATAGCGCTGCATGTAGCCAACCACGCCCTTGATCGGCTTCACCAGAACTACGCGCACGGCAAGGAACAGGAAAAAGGCGGTGATGATTGAGATCACGAAAGACAGCCCGAGAATGCGCAGCCCGTAATCGGTCATCGCCATGCGCAAAGGCATACTGTCGGTGGTCACTTCGATCAACAGACCGGCGCCCTTGACCGGCTCACCAATCACACGGATTACTTCGTTTTCCGGAGTGAACAGACGCGCGACCGCATCGCGGATCAATATCCACGGGGTTGCGTCGCGCAGGTCATAAGTTTTGGTGATCTGTTCAGGGATGGGGGAAGACAGCATCAGCTGCCGCACTTCATCGCGACGCAAAACAACGTTGTAGACGCCCGCATTGGCCAGCAACTCGGCCTCGAGATCATCGGCCAGCATGTCATCGGCCAACAGCGCCAGCGACGCGATCTGGGCGCGCTCTAGCCGGTTCAACAAAAAATCTTCTCGGAACCGCGCTATCGAGGGGACAAAGATCAGGATCTCGGCCAACATGACGAAGACCGTGGTCAGGATCAGAAATCGGCCCGACAGCGAGTTCACTTTGTACTCTCCTCCCAGTCAGGGCAGCCAGCGCTGGACGAACCCGACCACTCGTTTAACTGTCTGATTCTCAAACAGCCTTGGCGAGAAATAGGCACCCGCCACGCGTTTGTTAAGCTCTCCGATCGTCGGATAAGGCGAAACCATCGCGGCGATCTGTCCCATCTTCAGGTTATTCGCCAAGGCCAGCGACCACAAGTTGATCAATTCCCCCGCCTGATGCCCTACGATTGTGGCCCCCACGGGTCGGCCTTTTACGACCATGACCTTTATAAAGCCTTTCGTCTTACGCTCGGAAATGGCGCGGTCGTTGTGGTGGTAGTCAAAGCGCGCGATTTCCACTTTGTCGCCATGCTGCGCGCGGGCCTGCGCCTCGGTCAGGCCGACTTGCGCCAATTCGGGGTCGGTATAGGTGGCCCAGGGAATATGCGCAGTTTTCGCCTTGGAGGGCAGGCCAAACAGGGCCGACCGGATGATGATACCCGCGTGATAGCCCGCTACATGAGTGAATTGCAGGCCGCCTGCCACGTCTCCGATGGCGTAGACCTTTTTGTTTGTGGTGCGCAGCGCGTCATCCACCTTGATACCGGTGCGTGTGGGTTCAATCCCCGCTGCCTCAAGGTTCAGCCGGTCAGTATTTGCTTTGCGCCCAGCGGCCAGCAGCAGGTGTGAGCCCGAGTAAATCTGGCCGGTCTCGGTCACAACCTCGACCTTGCCGTCCGCGCCGCGAATCTGTGCGACCATGGCCTGCTCGTGAATCTCGACACCCTCAGTGCGCAACGAATCCAACACGATCTCGGCCGCCTCGGTGTCGTCCTTGCCCAGCGCCTGCATTCCTTCGATCACGGTAACTTTGCAGCCCAGCCGGATATGTGCCTGCGCCATCTCAATCCCGATGGGGCCGCCGCCGATGATCAGCAGATGCTCGGGTTTGTCGCGCAGGTCAAAGATCGTCTCGTTGGTATAGTACGGCACCTGATCCAGACCGGGGATCGGTGGCACCAGCGGCGAGGAACCGGTCGCAATTACCACCCGCCGCGCGGTGATCAGATGATCGCCCGCCTGCACCTGCGTGGGCGAGACGAACTGACCATATTCCCGGATCACATTGACGCCGAAGCCTTCGAACCGCTCCTGACTGTCCATCGGTTCGATCTGAGCGATCACATCGTGCACGTGATCCTTGGCAGCGGCATAGTCCACCTGCGGCGCCACATCGGCCACGCCCAGCGCGGATGAATGCGCCTGACCATAGGCCGCCTTACCGCTGGCGATCAGCGCCTTCGAGGGCACGCAGCCAAAGTTCAGGCAGTCTCCGCCCATCTTGTGGCCCTCCAGCAGGATCACATCTGCGCCCATCTGGCTGGCCCCGGCCGCAACCGACAGGCCACCCGACCCGGCGCCGATCACCAGGATATCCGTCTTCAATTCTTGCATAAGATCAGGTGTCCTTTTTGCCGCGCACAGCTTTGATCACGATGGGCAATCCCGCCAGCACACACAAACCGATGATGGGCCCAATTACAAACGGCTCCCACAGCAGGGACACGTCAGGCGTCTCACCCCGGTCAAACACGCCACCCAGACCAACACCGATCCAAGTGTAAACGATGCCGCCCGGAATAATGCCCAGCGCGGTGGTGAACAGGAAATTTCGGAATTTGACGCCCACCAGTGCTGGCACCAGATTGGCCACAAAGAACGGCACCACCGGTACGAGGCGCAACAGGAACAGGACCGAGATTTCATTCTCGCGCAGCCCGTCCTTCAGCTTTTTGACCGTCCCTTCGGATGACTCCAGCTTGGCGGTCAGAGATTCGCCCAACCCCCATCGCGCCGCCAAAAAGATCGCCGATGCGCCAATGGTGGCCGCAAACACGTTGAACACGGTGCCTGCAAATAAGCCGAACAGGAACCCTCCGGTCATCGAGGCTACGGCGGCGCCCGGCAGTGAAAAGGCAACGATCACGATATAGATCACCACGAATGCACCTGCCATGGCCCAGTAATTTGCATCTCGCCATGCCAGCAGGGATTCGCGGTTATCGCGCAGGGTCTCAAAGGTCAGGTAATCGCCCAAGGTGAAGAACCCCGCCACCGCAACGGCAAGGATCACCAGCAAGGGAATATGGCGCGCAAGCCCGCTGCGCGGGACCTGTGTTGTATCGCTCATGTCTGTGTCCGGTTTTGTGCGTTTCATCTGCACACAACATGCGCTGTCCAGTGCCTGCGCAACAGGCCCCTCACGCGGCGTTGATCTTGACCACAGGGAATGTGACGGAATAAAAGGGCAACACTGTCATTTTGAAACGTTTGTCCCGGTGGGATACCAGAATTGTTGCAAAAGGCGGCAAAACCCCCACCTAAGGGTTTGACTTACCCCCCGCCACCCAGTAGAGGACGGGCTTCGAACACTAGGGCAAGGCGAATCTGCGCCGCACCCGACCGCTATAGATTGGAGACGGAGCGATGAAACGCACCTATCAGCCTTCGAACCTGGTTCGCAAACGCCGCCACGGTTTCCGCGCGCGCATGGCCACCAAGGCCGGCCGCAAAATCCTGAACGCACGTCGCGCACGCGGCCGCAAGTCGCTGAGCGCGTAAGCCGCTCGACCTTTCAGGTTATGAACATGACGCCGCCGGAGGCCCCTGAGGATGGTTCAGTCCAGCCCAGCAAGCCTCCGGCGGCGTCCGTTTGCGTGTCTGCACCTGTGATCATCCTCAAGAAGCGATCCGATTTCCTGAAGGCGGCCCGCGCGCGGCGGCAGGGGACGTCGTCGATGATGGTACAGGCCCGCAAGCGCACCCTGGACGAAGGATCGGGGATTCGCGTGGGTTTTACCTGCTCCAAGAAGGTGGGCAATGCCGTCGCTCGCAACCGCGCCAAACGCCGTCTGCGCGAGGCCGCACGCGCCGTTCTGCCGGTGCATGGCCACGACGGTTGGGATTATGTCCTGATTGGCCGCGCCGAGGTGACGGCGAACCGCCCCTATGACGCGCTGTTAGGCGATCTGCGCTATGCGCTGCGCAAAATCCATAGTGACCGGAAATGACCCCGCTGGCGCGCGTCTTTGCCCTGCCGGTCAAGGCCTATCGCCAGATCTTCAGCCCTTGGGTTGGCCATAATTGCCGCTATCAACCTACCTGCTCGGCCTATGCGCTTGAAGCGCTGGAAAAGCACGGGGCCATCAAAGGCGCCTGGCTGACCGCGCGCCGTATTGGCCGATGTCATCCGTGGGGCGGTACCGGATATGACCCAGTGCCAGATGAGTCCGACCATCGCTAAGTCAGGCTTGACCAGACGGGTTGCGGGCGGAACACTCAGCCCATGACCACACCCGCCCGCGATACCCTGCCAACCCATGAAGTGACCAACCAACCACCCGATCGCGATCCAATCAACCTATGGGCTGCGGACCCTGTGCTGCAAGAGTGTGTGACCCGTGCCAAAGGGTGTTCCGAGCCGCTTGCCCGATATGGCAAAACTTTGGGAATGCCCGAAATACACGAGGCGGCGCGCGCGGCCAATGCCCGCCCACCGCACCTGCGCCTGTTCGACCGTGGTGGGCGACGTCTGGACGAAGTTCATTTTCACCCCGCCTATCACCAGTTGATGCAGCTAAGCCAAAGCGCTGGATATGCCGCCCTACCGTGGAATGATGAACCCGGCGGCCACGCGACCCATGCCGCTATGGTCTATCTGGCCAGTCAGGTCGAGCCCGGCCATTGCTGTCCTTTGACGATGACCTACGCCGCCATCTCCGCGCTGCGCGCTGATACAACGATTGCCGCACAATGGGTCCCCAAACTGACCGCGCAACACTACGATCCGTCCATTGCGCCGATTGGCGTTAAGACAAGCGCCACGCTGGGTATGGCGATGACTGAAAAACAGGGCGGCTCGGATATCCGCGCCAATACCACCACCGCCACGCGGGACGGCGATCATTGGCGGTTGCGCGGGCATAAATGGTTCTGCTCGGCGCCGATGTCGGACGGGTTCCTGACGTTGGCACAGACACCGGGCGGGCTGACCTGTTTCCTTGTGCCACGCTGGCTAGAGGGCGAACGCAACGCCATCCACCTCATGCGCCTGAAAGACAAGTTGGGCAACCGCGCCAACGCCTCGGCTGAGATCGAATATCTCGACGCTCTGGCCTATCAGTTAGGGGACGAGGGCGCGGGCATTCGCACGATCCTTGAGATGGTGCATCACACGCGGCTGGACACCGCGATGGCCCCTGCCGGGTTGATGCGCGCAGCCCTGTCCGAGGCGCATCATTGGGTGAGCCACCGCAGCGCCTTTCAACGCCGCCTGATCGACCAGCCCCTGATGCGGGCCGTTCTAAGTGATCTGGCGCTGGATTGGGAGGGCGCAGTGACCCTTGGGATGCGCGTGGCCCAAGCGTTTGACGGGCAAACCCCGGAAGACCGCGCCTTTGCCCGTATCGGCGTGGCGCTGGCCAAGTTTCTCAACAACAAACGCTGTCCCGTGGTCGTGGTCGAAGCGATGGAGATACTGGGTGGCATGGGGTATGTCGAGGATACGCCCCTCCCTCTGCTGTACCGCGAAGCACCCCTGAATGGCATCTGGGAGGGATCAGGCAATGTGATCTGCCTTGATATCCTGCGGACCTTGGCGCGTGAACCTTTGGCCGCCGAAGTGCTGCGCGCCGAAATGGACGCAGCAAAAGGCGTGGATCGAGGATATGATGCGGCCCTGCGGGATCATAGAGAACGCTGGCCTGACCTCCCGTCCGAGGCTGAGGCCCGCTGGTTTGCGGAACGCACCGCTCTGCTGCTGACGGCCTCACTGCTGTTGCGCCACGCCCCGCCTGCCGTGGCCGATGGGTTCATCGCGACGCGCTTGACCGGCGACTGCGGTCGGGTGCCCGGGTCGGTTCGAGGGTTGGACACCGAAGCCCTGTTGGCCCGCCTCGGCTAAGCGCCGCCCTTGCCCGGTTGCAGCAACTATTGTAGGGGCTGCGCATGTTTGACGAAGCTGACGATATCCACCCGCTGTTTTCCGGTGCGCCCTCGACCACCGAGTTCAAGAAGCTGCGTAAGCGCATTGTGCGCCAAACCCGCGAAGCCATCGAGCAATACGGGATGGTGGACCCGTCGGCCCATGACAAAGACGGCAAACCGCCGCGATGGTTGGTCTGCCTGTCCGGCGGCAAGGACAGCTATACCCTGCTGGCAGTTCTATACGAGTTGAAATGGCGCGGCTTGCTGCCCGTCGATCTGCTGGCCTGCAATCTGGATCAGGGTCAACCCGGTTTTCCGGCCACCGTACTGCCCGAGTTTCTGGACCGCATGGGCGTGCCCCATAGGATCGAATATCAAGACACCTATTCCGTCGTGATGGACAAGGTTCCGCAGGGGCGCACCTATTGCGCGCTGTGCTCGCGTCTGCGCCGTGGCAATCTCTATCGACTTGCGCGTGAGGAAGGCTGTTCGGCCGTCGTTTTGGGACACCACCGCGACGACATCCTCGAGACGTTCTTCATGAACCTGTTCCACGGCGGGCGTCTGGCCACGATGCCGCCGAAACTGGTGAATGAAGAAGGCGACTTGTTCGTCTACCGCCCGCTGGCCCATGTGGCCGAAGCCGATTGCGAGAAATTTGCCAACGCAATGAACTATCCCATCATCCCCTGCGATCTCTGCGGCAGTCAGGACGGGCTACAGCGCCAGCAAGTGAAACAGATTCTGGATCAGTGGGAAAAGAACAGCCCCGGTCGCCGACAGGTGATGTTCCGCGCCCTGACCAACGCTCGGCCTTCGCATCTGCTGGACCCGAAATTGTTCGATTTTCAAGGCCTTGCGTTGCGCCCCGGAAAAAATGACGAAAATTCGGATGAAATTCCGCGTCTGCGTTAACGTCTGACTCAGAATGGTTTTCTACGGTTTTCCCAAGCGTGCGATGCCCAAGGGAAAGGCCCGGAACACCAATGTGGAAACGTATCCCGGTTGAAAAAGCTCTCAATGTTCTGACCACCGCCCTCAGCGGCCCGCCCGCGCTGGCCTTTGCCCCTGCGATCAGCCTGGCCGCGTTCTGGATGGGGGGAGAGCGGGCTTTGGTTACTGTGGCTTTGACCCTGCCGCTTTTACTGGCGGCATTTTCCGCGCTGGCCACAACACCCGGCGACCAAACCGTGCCCAGCGGGTTGATCCCGCTCGACAGCTTTGCCGCAGGGATGGAGGGGTTTTTCAGGTCCACTGCCACCACGCGTGACGATTCGGCTTGCCTTATTGTGGCGCTGGACGGGTACATTGAATTCGAGGATTTGCACGGCAACGCAGCGACGGCACATGTGGTTGATCAGTTCCGCAGCCGGATGCTGTCGGTGATCCGCGCTCATGATATCGCCGCCCGGCTGGATGAGGACAAAATCGTAGTCGGGCTAAACCCGTCCAAGCATCTTGATCTTGAAGCTTGCATCCAAATGTCGGGGCGCATTCAAGCCACTATCGAAGAACCCGTGGTGCTGAACGGCACTGGCATTTACCTGTCTTGCTCGATCGGGTTCAGCCTGTTGTCCAGCATCCGGAATGATGGGTTTGAGGCGTGGATTGATGCTGCCTCAGCCGCTTTGGATGAGGCGCAAAGAAATGGCCCCTCGACCATCCGCGCCTATTCAAGCGAAACGCGGCGCCGCTCACGCATCCGGGCCAACCTGCGGCGCGAGTTTGATTCCGCGTTGGATAGTGGCGAGATTCGACCCTGGTTTCAGCCTCAGATTTCGACGGATACCGGCCGCGTCACCGGGTTCGAGGCGCTGGCACGTTGGGAGCATCCGCAAAAAGGCGTGCTGAGCCCGCATGTATTTCTGCCTTTTGCCGAACAGGCGGGTCTAATGGAGCGTTTTGGCCAAACCATGCGCCACCACGCCTTCGCCGCCATGCGTCAATGGGACAATGCCGGGATCGTTGTGCCCCGGATCGGCGTGAATTTCTCCTCAGATGAGCTGCGCGACCCAGCGCTGATCGACCGGCTGAAATGGGAGCTGGACCAAAACGACCTGACCCCTGACCGGTTGGCCGTTGAAGTGCTGGAAACCGTCTTCTCGCGCCGACCCGATGACGTGATTACCCGCAACGTGACTAGCCTGTCGAAACTGGGGTGCTGCATTGATTTGGATGATTTCGGGACGGGGCATGCCTCAATCGCGTCGATCAAGCGCTTTGATGTTTCTCGGATCAAGATCGACCGCTCTTTTGTGGCCAAGGCAGATCGGGATGCCAGCCAGCAGCAGCTGGTCAGCGCCATCCTGACCATGGCCGAGCGGCTGAACGTCGAAACTCTGGCCGAAGGGGTCGAAACGCCGGGCGAACACGCACTGATGGCTCAGCTGGGCTGCAACCATGTTCAGGGCTTCGGGATTGGCAAGCCAATGCCCTTCGAAAACACGTTCGACTGGATCACGGCCCATCAGAACAAGCTGAACGGTGTGCCCAAGATTGGTCGCAAAGCCGGCCCATAAACGCAAAATTGCACCACAAATACGCACTCTGCGGCGGTTTGACGGGCGAATCCGCTTGACCTTTGGGGCTGCACTCTGTTGAACCCACCGGGTGTGTTTCACTGCTTAAGGTGGCTGTCCCAGATGGACGATCAGAACAAGAATCTCATCCTCGCAACCGCGCTCAGCTTTCTCGTGATCCTCGTTTGGTTCGTGCTGTTCCCGCCGCCGGAACAAACGACGCTGCCCGATCAGGCCGAGATCAGCGCCACCGACGCGACCGAGGTTCAGACGCCCAGCGCGTCGGATGCAGGCACGACTGGCGAGGCAACAGCCGCAGCGGAAGAAACACTGCCTGATGCCGAAGCACCGCGCATTGCGATCGACACACCGCGCCTGGAAGGCAGCCTATCCCTGTCAGGTGGCCGCATCGATGAGCTATTCCTGAAGGACTACAAAGTCTCGATCGAAGAAGGCGCACCGATTGTGGAGCTACTGTCCCCGGTGGGATCGGAATCGGCCTATTATGCGTTGTACGGCTGGGCGCCTGGCGCAGGTGTTGCAGGCACCGATGTTCCGGGGCCCAATACGCTGTGGACGCTGGAAAGCGGTGAGACGTTGGGCGTCGACACGCCGGTCACTCTGAAATGGGATAATGGCAACGGCCTGACCTTCCGCCGGACCATCTCGGTGGACGAGAACTATATGTTCGACGTTACCCAATCGGTGGAAAACAACACGCAGGCCGAAGTGGGCATGGCCCCCTATGGCATCCTAGCCCGTCACGGGATCGGCGAAGATGGCGATTTGCCCGGTCTCAAGAACTTCTTCATCCTGCACGAGGGCGTCATGGTCATGGCCGATGGCGTGCTGGACGAGATCGACTATGGCGATGTCCGCGACTTTGACATCGACCCGAATGAACGTGCGCAGGCCGAGGTGTTTCAGGTCAAGGAAGGCGGCTGGGTTGGCTTCACCGATCACTACTGGATGACCACCCTGATCCCCGAAGAAGGATCGGCCTTCAAAGCCGCCGCCAAATACGATGCGCGCCGCAAGATTTACCAAACCGAAACCGTTCTTCCGACATTGTCTGTAGCCCCCGGCGCGACTGAAGAGGTTACGACCCGTCTGTTCGCGGGCGCCAAGGAATGGGAAACCATTCGCGAATATCAGGCTGAAGGCGTTCAGAAGTTCATCGACAGCATCGACTGGGGCTGGTTCTATTTCCTGACCAAGCCGATCTTCTGGCTGCTGCACAACATCAATGCGCTGATTGGCAACATGGGCTGGTCGATAATCGGCCTGACGTTGATCATTAAAGCCATCTTGTTCCCGCTGGCGTTCAAATCCTACGTCTCGATGGCGAAGATGAAGGAGCTGCAGCCGCAGATGGAGGCCCTGAAAGAGGCCGCAGGCGACGACCGCCAGAAGATGCAGCAAGGCATGATGGAGCTGTACAAGAAGGAAAAGGTAAACCCCGCCGCGGGCTGTTTGCCAATCCTGTTGCAGATCCCGATCTTCTTCTCGCTGTATAAGGTGATTTTCGTCACCATCGAACTGCGTCAGGCCCCATGGTTCGGCCCTTTCCAAGACCTGAGCGCGCCGGACCCGACCTCGATTATGAACCTGTTTGGCTTGTTGCCCTGGGCGGCGCCGCAACCTGAAAGCTTCATGGCGCTGATCTTCATCGGTATCCTGCCATTGCTTCTGGGTATCTCGATGTGGCTGCAACAGAAACTGAACCCGGCCCCAACTGACGCGACGCAGGCGATGATCTTCGCCTGGATGCCTTGGGTCTTCATGTTCATGCTGGGTGGGTTTGCCAGCGGTCTGGTCGTCTACTGGATTGCAAACAACACGATCACTTTCACGCAGCAATACCTGATCATGCGCAGCCAGGGCTATACACCGGATGTGTTCGGCAACATCAAATCAGGCTTCAAGCGCACGCCAAAAGCGGATGACAAATGACCGGTGAAGTAACCAGCCTCTGGCGGCATCCGATCAAAAGCCATGGCCGCGAGGCCGTCCAGACCGTCACTCTGAACCCCGGGCAGACCATGCCCGGGGATCGCGTTTGGGCGGTCGCGCATGAGGCGTCCAAGGCCGATGGGTCCGAATGGGTGCCGTGCCCAAATTTCAGTCGCGGGGCCAAGGCACCGTCACTGATGGCAATCTCGGCCCGGACCGACGGTGACATCGTCACCCTCACCCATCCCGATCGCCCCGAGCTGCGCTTTCAGCCGGACACGCAGCAGGATGTCTTTCTGGATTGGGTCAAACCGTTGATGCCTGTAGACCGCGCGGCCTCGACCCGGATTGTCCGAGTGCCCGGGCGCGGCATGACCGACAGCGATTTCCCCTCGATCAGCCTGTGCAACATGGCCTCACATCGCGCGGTCGAGCAAAAGCTGGGGCAGGAGCTGTCCCCCATTCGCTGGCGCGGCAATATCTGGTTCGACGGCTTGCCCCTGTGGGAAGAATTTGACTGGCTGGGCCGCGACATTCAGATCGGTCAGGCCGTTCTGAATGTGCGTGAACGGATCACCCGTTGCCTTGCGACAACCGCGAACCCGGATACCGGGCAGCGCGACGCTGACACGCTGGCGGCCCTGAACACATGGGATCATCAGGATTTTGGCGTCTACGCCGAAGTGATCCAGGGCGGCGAGGTCAAGCCGGGCGACAAGGTTCAACCGCTATGAACACCCTGCCCTTTCCCCTAGCCGAAACACCGGATGAGTTCGCGCAAGAACGTGGCCGCAAACTTTTTGCGGGCGAATCCGAGTTCGTCAAAGGCGTGGTCGCCATGGACGGCCTGCCCGCACCCGACCGGCTCGAGGTGTGTTTCGCGGGTCGTTCGAACGTGGGCAAATCTAGCCTGATCAACGCTTTGACAGGCACCAAAGGATTGGCGCGTGCCTCGAACACGCCGGGCCGCACGCAAGAGATCAACTTTTTCACCCAAGGCCCCGAGCTGTATCTGGTCGACCTACCCGGCTATGGCTATGCCAACGCGCCGGTCAAGGTGGTCGAGAAATGGCAGCGGCTGCTAAAACAATACCTGAGCGGGCGTCAAACCCTGCGTCGGGCCTTTGTCCTCATAGACTCGCGCCACGGCGTGAAACCGGTCGATGCCGAGATCATGAAGCTGCTGGACACCAGCGCCGTGACCTTTCAATGCGTGATGACCAAGGCCGATAAGGTCAAGGCCAAGGACCGCGAAAAGGTGCTAGATCAGGTGCGCGGCGCGCTGTCAAAACACCCTGCCGCCTTCCCTGAGATTGTGCTGACGTCGTCCGAAAAGGGTGACGGGATTCCGACCTTGCGTTCGATCATCGCCAATCTGGAATAGCTTGCCCCTTGGCAGCACCGTGCAAAGGCCCTAACACGGAACGTCAGAGGGACCTAAGCCATGAAGACACGAGATATGAACCGGGACTGGATCGCCACCGCTGCCACTTTGAACAGCGCCTTGCCGTATCTGCAACGCTATGACGGGGCAATTGTCGTCATCAAGCTGGGCGGGCACGCCATGGGCAGTGATGAAGCGATGGAAAGCTTTGCCCGCGACGTGGTGCTGATGCGTCAGGTTGGGGTGAACCCGGTGATCGTCCATGGCGGCGGTCCGATGATCAACGCGATGCTGGATAAACTGGACATCCAGTCTGAATTTGTCGGCGGCAAGCGTGTCACTGACAAACCGACTGTGGAAGTGGTCGAGATGGTTTTGTCCGGCCTCGTGAACAAGCGCATCGTGCAGGCGATCAACGGCCAGGGCGGCACTGCCGTGGGCCTGTCGGGCAAGGATGCCAACCTGATCATCTGCGAGCAGACAGACCCTTCATTGGGGTTCGTAGGTTCTCCGTCGCAGATGGACCCGAAAATCCTACATGATTTGTTTGCCCATGACGTGATACCAGTGATCGCGCCGTTGGGCGCCGGGCGCGGGGGTGAGACATTCAACGTCAATGGCGACACCGCCGCCGGTGCGATCGCCTCGGCGCTGAAGGCGGACCGCTTGCTGCTCCTGACCGATGTCTCGGGCGTAAAGAATGCCGCCGGAGAGGTCGTGACCGAGTTGAAAGCCGGCCAGATCCGCGAAATGACCCTGGAAGGCACGATTGCGGGCGGCATGATCCCCAAGACCGAAACCGCGCTGGACGCGCTACACAGCGGCGTGCGAGCGGTGGTCATTCTGGACGGGCGCGCGCCAAACGCGGTACTACTGGAGCTGTTCACCGAGCATGGCGCCGGGTCATTGATCCGCCCTGACTGACCCAAAGAGCCAAAAAGAGATGACCGCACTTCCACCAGCCTCAGCCTATCGCACAGCGATCAGCTATGGCTGGGTGGGGCGCGTGGCGCATCAGGCAGGCCTGATCGTGATGGGCGCAACGCATCCCCGGATCAGCGAGGCCAAAGGACTGGACGGGGGCACTTTGGTTCTACTGGGCGCAGGCTCAGCCTTCTGGCGCGTTCTGAAAGCCGCACCGGAATGGCAGGAACCTGACCCGGTGGACCAATGGTCGACCCGTGTTATTGGCCAGATGGCGCGGGATTTGGGCGCTACCGCACATTTCCCGTTTGGTGGCCCACCCTATGCACCGTTCATCGATTGGGCACTGAAATCGGGCCGCACGTTCAGCAGTCCGGTCGGCGCGCTGGTACATGATACCGTGGGCATGATGATCTCATATCGGGGTGCCCTGCATTTTGAGCAGGAATTTTACATACCCGAGGTCTCTGATCTCTCTCCCTGTACGAACTGCCCAGCCCCTTGTGTGACTTCCTGTCCGGTGGAGGCCCTAAACAGCCGCGAATTCTACAACGTGGCCGCATGCCATGACCACCTGTCCACCGTCGAAGGCCAGACCTGCATGTCCGGCGGTTGTCAGGCGCGGCTGGCCTGCCCTCTGAGCGCCGGTGCAGGCCGCGACCCGGAACAATCCGCGCACCATATGCGGGCCTTTCACCCGTCATGAGCCTGACGCTGATCCTGACCCGGCATGCAAAATCCAGTTGGGGCAATCCAACGCTTGACGATCATGACCGTCCTTTGAACAAACGAGGCCGGAAGTCCGCCCAAGCGGTTGGTGCATGGTTGCAGCAGCACAACCTTGTCCCGGACGAGGTTCTCAGCTCGACCTCAGCCCGCACGCGCGAGACCTGGGACCGGATGGGGTTGCAAGCGGAAAAAATCTGCTTTCATCGCACGCTCTATCTGGCGGAGCCCGAAGAGATGTTGATCGAATTGTCCGGGGCGACCGAGCCCACGGTGCTGATGCTGGGCCACAATCCCGGTATTGCCGAATTTACCAGCCGTATCGTACGACGCGCGCCGGATCATGCGCGGTTTCACGACTATCCCACAGGCGCCACAACGATCATCCGCTTTGGCATCACCGATTGGGCCGACATAGACTGGCACAGCGGGGGCGTTCAGGACTTCGCCATTCCGCGCGAACTGCTCGAATAGAAAAAGGCGAGGCCAAAGCCCCGCCCTTTCCCAAATTTCGAATGGATCAGTGGCCCAGAATCTGGCTGAGGAACAGCTTTGTCCGTTCGCTTTGCGGGTTGTTGAAGAACTCTTCGGGTTCGTTCTGTTCCACGATCTGGCCTGCGTCCATAAAGATCACACGGTTGGCGACCTGACGGGCAAAGCCCATCTCGTGCGTGACGCACAGCATGGTCATACCTTCCTCGGCCAGTTCGATCATGGTGTCTAGCACCTCTTTGATCATCTCGGGGTCCAGCGCCGAAGTGGGTTCATCGAACAACATGATCCGCGGCATCATGCAAAGCGAGCGCGCAATCGCCACACGCTGTTGCTGACCACCCGACAATTGACCGGGATACTTCAGCGCCTGATCGGGAATTTTCACCTTTTCCAGGAAATGCATTGCCCGCTCTTCGGCCTCTTTCTTGGGCGTCTTGCGCACCCAGATCGGGGCCAGCGTGCAGTTTTCCAGAATGGTCAGGTGTGGGAACAGGTTGAAGTGCTGGAACACCATGCCAACCTCGGACCGGATCTTGTCGATGTTCTTAAGGTCATTCGACAACTCGGTCCCGTCCACCACGATCGTGCCCTGCTGGTGTTCTTCCAGAGCATTCAGACAGCGGATCAGAGTGGATTTGCCCGAGCCCGACGGCCCCGCGATCACAATCCGCTCGCCCTGATTGACGGTCAGATTGATGTCGCGCAGCACGTGGAAAGACCCGTACCACTTGTTCATGCCGTTGATTTCGATGGCGACCTCGTCGCTCACCTGCATCTTCGAGCGGTCGATTTCGCGTTCTACTGCAAGTTCAGACATGTGTTGAACTCCTTAACGATGGTCCGTGGCAAGGCGACGCTCGAGCCACTGGGAATATTGAGAGATGCCGTAACAGACGACGAAGAACAGAAGCGCGGCAAAGCCCAGAAGCTCCCAATAGACGCCGTTCCATTCGGTCGACGCCAGGATGGGGCCCCGGATCATGCCCACCAGATCGAACATCGAAATGACCGAAACCAGTGTGGTGTCCTTGAACAGGCCAACGGCCACGTTCACGATACCAGGGATCGAGATCTTCAGTGCCTGCGGCAGGATGATCAGGCGCATCGCCTGAGGGTAATCCAAGCCTAGACTATCTGCTGCCTCGTACTGTCCACGTGGAAGCGCTGCCAGACCGCCACGGATAACCTCCGCGATATAAGCGGCCGAGAACATGGTGATCATGATCACAACGCGCAGGAACAGGTCGACCGTGCTGTCAGGCGGGAAGAAATAGGCCAGCATCACCGAAGCCACGAACAGCAGCGTGATCAGAGGCACGCCACGGATGAATTCGATGAAGATGACACAGACCCACTTGATCAGCGGCATGGAAGATTGACGACCCAGTGCAAGTGCAATCCCAAGCGGAACCGACAGTGACACGCAGGTCAGGCCCAGCATCATGTTCAGCATGAAGCCGCCCAGATCACGACTTGGAACTGCCGTGAGCATAGCCCCTTCGTTGGCATCTTCCGGGATCAGAGCCCCGCCGATATTCCAGACAATCAGAGCCACCACGATCGCGCCGAAGAACCCTGCAGCGAAGCTGTTGCGGCCAAGCTTCTGAAACACTGCTCCTGCCGCTATAAAGCCAACCAATGCCACGAGTGGAACCAAAATAGTGCCGCCCCAGATCAGCCAGAAAGCGATAAAGGGGTAGAGCGCCGTGAACACCAGCAGCTTGCGCGGCAGGTCAAAGAACAGGACCGGTGCCAGAGCCACCAACATCAATACGAATGCCAGATTCGGGCGCCAGTAGGCCTCGTCAGGGTATTTGAAACCGTAGATCAGTTGCGGCCAGCGTTCTGTAAGAACCGCGAAACAGGCCCCAGTCTTACCAGCCAGAATTTCACGGCATTCCGCCAGAGAATTGGCATTCCATACCCCGTTCACAATCCACGGCAACGTGTTTTTGAGCAGAACATAGATCAGAATCAAAGACAGAAGCGTCAGGATCGTGTTGGTCACGCCCGAGAACAGGTTCTCGCGCAGCCATTTGACGATCCCCGTCTGGTTCGCTGGTGGAGGAGAAGGAGGAATGGTGCCTTCAGCCACAAAAGCGATCGGATTTGTTGTTTGATCAGCCATGGCTCAGCGCTCCTTCAACTTGACGGATGCGTTGTAGACGTTCATCGCCATCGAGATCAGCAGCGAAGCCGTCAGATAGAACAGCATAAGCAGCAGAACACACTCAATCGCGCGGCCAGTCTGGTTCAGCGTGATCCCCCCCAAAGTGGCGGTGATATCCGCATACCCCACGGCAATCGCCAGTGACGAGTTCTTGGTGATGTTCAAGTACTGTGAAATCAACGGCGGGATAATCACACGCAATGCCTGAGGCAGGATCACAAGATTCATGATCCGACCGGGGCGCAGGCCCAACGCAGCAGCAGCCTCAGTCTGGCCTTTGCTGATCGCCTGAATGCCCGCGCGCACGTTTTCCGCGATGAAGGCGCCAGTATAGATCGACAAGGCGAACCAAAGTGCGATCAGAGGTCCACCGATCTTGATGCCACCGGAGAAGTTAAAACCCTTCAGCTCAGGCACATCCCAAGTCAGCCCCATCAGCACCATCAGCAACGCGACGGGCACTAGCCAGACACCCAGTTTGACAAGGCCGGTTTTGGGTCGTTGGCCGGTCTGTTCCTGTTGCAGGGTTGCACGCTTCTCAACCTCGCGCGAGGCGAACCACGAACCAATCAATACAGCAATCACCAGCAACCAATTCAGAAAAGCTGCACTGAAAAAACCGCTAGAGAAATGAGGCCCGGGGATATAAACGCCGCGGTTGGTAAAGGCGAACAAGTCAAACAGCATACTTGAAGTCGGGTTGTCACCTCGGAAGGCGCGCGGACCCGGCAGCACAGCCGTCATGATCGTAAAGATGATGATGATCCAGATCAGCACAGGAATATTCCGGAAGATCTCGACGTAGACCGCCATTAGCTTTGAGACAAGCCAGTTGTTCGACAGACGCAAGACCCCAGCGATCACTCCAAAGACAGTGGCGGTGATACACGCAAGAAACGCCACCAGCAGAGTGTTCAGAATGCCCACAACAGCCGCACGTCCATGCGAGGACTGGCTGTCATATTCGATCAAACGCTGGTTGATGTCGTATCCGGACGGATCGCCCAGAAAAGTATAGGAAATGTTCAGGCCTGCGGCCCGCAGGTTCTGGATCAGGTTATTGCCCAGATACCAAATGGAAAGCGCAATAGCGATGGCCGCGATCACTTGAAATGTCAGCGAGCGATAGCGGGTATCGTTTATGAGCATAGACAACCGAAAGTCAGCTTTCGGCGGGTCGGTCATAGTCGACATATTTTGGATCCCCGTAGTCTGCGGATTCTTCTTTTCCGGCAGGGTTCTCCCCGCTCATGAGCTGTCCGCAGCAATTTGATGAGAAAAGGGCGCAGGTTCCCCCGCGCCCTTTTCCTTAGGATTTAGCGGAACGGCGGCGAGTACAGCAGGCCGCCATCGGTCCACTGCGCGTTCAGGCCGCGTGCCAGACCGATCGGAGTTTCTTCGCCGATGTTCTTGGCAAAGACTTCACCATAGTTGCCGCCCGATTTGATCGCGCGCATCGCCCACTGAGCGTCGAGGCCCAGCATCTCACCCAGAGTGCCTTCGCTGCCCAGCAGACGGTTCACTTCGGGGTTGTTGGTGCCAGCGGCCATCTCGTCGATGTTTGCCGAGGTCACGCCCAGCTCTTCAGCCGAGACCAGCGCGTTCAGAGTCCAGCGGACAACGTCGCCCCACTCGTGATCGCCGTGACGGACCAGCGGGCCCAGAGGCTCTTTCGAGATGATTTCGGGCAGAAGGACATGCGCCGCCGGATCTTCGAACGTGGCGCGGGTTGCGGCCAGGCCCGATGCGTCGGTGGTGTAGACGTCACATGCGCCAGCCAGGTACTGCTGCTGCGCTTCGGCGTTGGTTTCGATCGGAACCGGCTCGTAGCTGATGTTGTTCGAGCGGAAGAAGTCCGCCAGGTTCAGCTCTGTCGTGGTGCCGGTCTGGATGCAGACGGTTGCGCCGTCCAGTTCTTTGGCCGAGCTAACACCCAGCGCCTTGGGAACCATAAAGCCCTGACCGTCATAGTAGTTCACGCCCACGAATTCGAACTTCAGGTCGACGTCGCGGCTGAAGGTCCAGGTGGTGTTACGGGCCAGCATGTCGATCTCGCCCGAGGCCAGCGCGGTGAAACGGGTCTTGCCAGTGGTCGGAACGAATTCTACGGCGCTCGCATCGCCCAGAACAGCAGCAGCGACCGCGCGGCACAGCGAGACGTCAAAGCCTTGCCATTCGCCATTCGCGTCGGGTGCGGCAAAGCCAACCAGACCGGTGGTCACACCGCAGTTCAGCTTACCGCGCGCTTTGACATCATCGACAGTCCCCGCTGCCGCTGCGCCTGCAGCCAGGCCGGCAACGGTTGCCACGCCCAAGATTACGGATTTTTTCATTTTTACCTCTTCCTGATTTTCCGCCTCTTTCCAGAGACGGCTCTGTCCGGCACCTTTGGCACCAGAAAGGTTTCCCCAAAGGTGTCTCCCCTTTAGTGCGCCCGAGTTTGGTCGCATTCATAAACAAACGTCAAGGGTCGGATCAGTGAAAACGATGGATCATCTTCCAGATGTCCGCAGTAACGGCAAAAATTCCGGCATAAGGGCTCAAACCGAGAGGTCAAAGAACCGCTTGGCGTGTAGGAAAGCGGCCCTTTTGACCTCGGACGCGGCGTGGGCCTCGTCGTCGTGACCCCATTGTTCGATTTGCCACAACTCGTCCAATCGAGAGGCTTGCCAGATCTCCTCGGCAGGGCGCCAATCTGCGGTAGCAGCGAATCCAAGCACCAGTGAACCAGACAGGCTGACCAGATCGTGGAAGGCGGCCAATTGGAAGTCCGTGAAATCATGGACACGTTGGCGCAGGCCCAGCAGGGCTTGCGGGTCTTGGGGATGATGCAAAACCCCGGCGACCGGCAGCAGGCGCGCGGCGAGCGTCTCGGCCGCCCAATCAAGGGCGGGGTCCCACTGATCCGCCTGTCGTTGCTGCAACTCTTGCGGGTGCGTGGCGCGGTAGCACAGAAGGTCCGAATCGCCGTAGTCGGCCAGCATGTCTGCAACCTCGGCGTGCTGATGCCGGACCTTGTCGATTGCGGCATTGGCCGAGCGCGTGAAGGGCATCGTGGTCGGGTCGACCTCTTTTTCCTGCGCGTCCCACTCGGTGGCAATCTCCTGCGCCATGGCCTGTGTCGGCACAACCAGCCCCGCCTTGGCAGGTGTTTTGACCCGGCGGCCATCCAGCTCGACGGTAAAGCCGCCTTCGGTCTCAACCACTGCGCTTTGGGTCCAGAATCGTTTCGGTTTCCAGTCGCTCATCGTGTCAGGTCCAGATTTGCTCCAGTGCGCCAGGCAACTGGTCGAATGTTTCAATGATGGTGGTCGCAGCCTCTAGCGCGGGACGCGCGTGGTAACCCCATGTGACGCCGACGCTGCGCACACCGGCAGCAGCGGCCATATCCATGTCAAACCGGGTGTCGCCGATCATCACGGTATCGATTGCCTCAACCCCTGTCTCGGCTCGCGCGGTGTCAATCATCGACGGGTGCGGTTTTGAAGGGTGATGATCTGCCACCTGCCGCGTGACGAAATAGCCTTGCAACCCGTGTCCTTCGATCAGCGCATCCAATCCGCGTTGAGATTTGCCGGTCGCCACACCCAGCAGCACCTCGGGGATGGCGTGCAACGCTTCAATCACCTCGCGGGCACCGGGATAGAGCGGCGATCCCGCCATGCCCTGTTCCAGCCGATGCGCGTGATAGGCCTGTTTATACTCCTCGACCAGCCGCGCCTGATCCGCATCCGAATGCTGCGGCGCAAGCTGCGCCAGCGCCTTGGGCAGCGACAGGCCAACAATGGACAGGATCGCCGTGCGCTCCGGCACCGGCAGGGACAGCGCGTTGAAACTGGCGGTCATAGCAGCAACGATACTGCCCTGACTGTCGACCAGAGTGCCGTCCACGTCGAACAGCACCAAACGCAGGGGTGCGCTCATTGCAGTTCCTCGAACGGGTCGTCGGCGGCCAAATCCTCGGTCCAGCCGAAGGTGTCCCAGCTGTGTTTCATGTGATCCGGCAAGGGGGCCTTCACGGTGATCGTCTTGCGCGTCACCGGGTGTTCGAACGAGGCCTGCCGCGCATGCAGGTGCAGCTTTTTGCTGATGATCCCGCCCAACTGCGCACCCCAGCCATCGCCAAGGTTTTCCTGACCCGAGCCGCCATATTTGCCGTCACCGATGATCGGATGACCAATCGCCGCCATATGCGCCCTCAGCTGATGCGTGCGGCCGGTGATCGGCTCCATCGCGACCCAAGCTGCGCGCCCGGCCACACGGTAGAGCGTGGCATAATGCGTATGCGCCCGCTTCGCGCCGGGGGTGTCGTTGACCTCGTTCAGATGGACGGGGATCATTTTCTCGCCCTCGCCGTGCTTGCCATGACCGGCGGCCTTGACCAGGCCGGTCTTGATCTCGCCCAGATAGGGGGTCGGCACACCGGCGACCAGGGCCCAATAGATCTTGCGCGTATCGCGGTGGCGAAAGGCTGCGGTCAGGCCCTTGGCGGCCTCGCGCGTGCGAGCCAGCAGCAGAACGCCGGATGTGTCCTTGTCCAACCGATGCACAAGGCGCGGGTTCTCGTCATAGCCAAAGCGTAGCGCCTCGGACAGGCTGTCCACATGCCGCGTCTGACCACTGCCGCCCTGCACGGGCAGGCCATGCGGTTTGTTCAGCGCCAGCACGTGGTCATCACGGTAAATCACGCAGGACTGGATCATCTTGGCATCGGCATCCGAAATCCGCCGCTTAACCTCGGCCGGTTTGTGATCTGCGTCGGGCAGAGGTGGCACGCGCACGACCTGCCCGGCCTCAAGCCGGGTCGCGGCTTTCACCCGTCCGCCATCCACGCGCAATTCACCCTTACGGCACATCTTTTCGATGCGGCCCTGGCTGACATGCGGAAATAGACGGCGCAGCCAACGGTCAATCCGCTGGTCGCCATCGCCTTCTGCCACGGTGATCATTTGTACGCCACTCATACCGATATCCCCTTCACGCGGCGGGTCCGCGCGGATTGCATGCCATTCAGTGCCATTGAAAACATGCGCGTCTGTGGCGTGCCTTACCGGCAGAGTCAACCGTTGCGTTGCGCCCGCAGCTTGGCGAAATAGTCCAACCGTTTTTTCAACTCGCGCTCGAACCCGCGTTCGACCGGTTGATACAGCTCAGGCCTGTCCATCCCGTCGGGAAAATAGTTCTGGCCGGAAAACCCATCCTCGGCATCATGGTCATAGGCATAGCCCGCGCCATAGCCCTGATCCTTCATGAGCGAGGTCGGCGCGTTCAGGATATGCTTGGGCGGCGGTTCACTGCCGGATTGCTTGGCCAGCCGCATCGCCTCCTTATATCCCACATAGGCCCCGTTCGATTTGGGGGCGAGCGCCAGATAGACCAGCGCCAGCGCCAGCGCCAGCTCGCCCTCGGGGCTGCCAAGGCGTTCATAGGTCTGCCAAGATTGCAGACAGATCGCCTGTGCCTGCGGATCGGCCAGCCCGATATCCTCGACCGCCATGCGCGTGATGCGTCGCGCCAAATAGCGCGGGTCTTCACCCCCGTTCAGCATCCGCGCGAACCAGTACAGCGCCGCATCTGGGTCCGACCCGCGCACCGATTTATGCAGGGCCGAGATTAGGTTGTAGTGTTCATCCCCCGACTTGTCGTATTTCGCCGCCCGCCGCATCAGACGGGTCGATAGTGCATCCGGGTCCAGCGGCGCGTCTACTTTCCACGCTGCGATTTGTTCGATCAGATTCAACAACGCCCGCCCGTCGCCATCGGCCATTTCCTGTAGTGCCTCGCGTGCGGGGCCGGTCAGGGGCAGTGCCGTGCCCAGTTCCTTTTCGGCACGCTGGGTCAGACGTTCCAGATCGGCCAGATCAAGGCGTTCCAGCACTAACACCTGCGCGCGGCTCAGCACAGCGGCGTTCAACTCGAACGAGGGGTTCTCGGTCGTCGCCCCCACCAGCAGGATCGTGCCGTCTTCCATATACGGCAAAAACCCATCCTGCTGGGCCTTGTTGAACCGATGGATCTCATCCACGAACAGCAGCGTACCCTGCCCGTTCTGGTGACGGATTTTCGCGGCCTCGAAGACCTTACGCAAATCGGGAACACCAGAGAAAATCGCGCTGATCTGCACGAAATGAAGGTCGGTTTCCTGCGCCAAGAGGCGTGCAATAGTCGTTTTGCCCACGCCCGGCGGCCCCCAAAAGATCAGGCTGGACAGGCTGCCCGAGGCCAGCATGACACCCAACGGAGCATCCGGTCCCAGGACCTGCTCCTGCCCGATCACATCCGCCAAGCTTTGGGGACGCAAACGGTCGGCCAACGGACGATGCGCTGACGGGGCTGGTTGCGCCGCGCCGGTATCGAACAGATCACTCACAAGCGGAACCTTACCGAAACCGAACGCCCCCCGCGCAACACATCCAGCTGCAATCTGCGCCCCGGATCGGTCAGCGCCTGAACCACATCATCAGGGTGGTCAATTGAGACCCCATTGATGCTGTTGACTACGTCACCCACACGCAGACCCGAGCGCCCGCCATAGCGCCCCGGATCGGTGACGACCACGCCGGTCTGCGACAAGATCAACCCCATCCGTGCAATGACAGCCGGGTTGATCCGCGCTACTTTCAACCCAGGCATAACCGTCTGGTTGTCCAGTATCGTATCGTCCGAGGGCGGAACCTCGGGCGCTTTGATCAGGGCGATCTCGACCTCTTCCCGAACTTCGCCCCGCAACAGCGTCAGGACCGAGCTGCCGCCCACACCCGCGACAGACATGCGAAACTTCATTTCAGCGGGTGAGTTCACCTCGTCCCCATCCACATGCGTCACCACGTCGCCAACCCGCAACCCGGCTTCGCCCAAAGGACTGAGCGGATGCAGATCGGACACCACGACGCCCTGCGGAATTACAAGACCCAGAGACTCGGCGATGTCCGCACTCATGTGCTGGCCCGCCATCCCGGCCCATGGGCTTATGAAACTGTTATTTCCAGCCTGCGCCTGACGCAGGAATTCCGCAACCAAATTGGCCGGAATTGCAAAGCCGATTCCATTCGACCCGCCCGAACGCGTCAGGATCGCGGTGTTGATGCCGATCAGATCACCGTTCACGTCAATCAATGCTCCGCCGGAATTGCCCGGATTGATCGCCGCATCGGTCTGGATGAAATAGCCCCGCGCGTTACCCGTCGCCGTGCCCGTACGCGCCAACCCCGAGACAATCCCAGACGAGACCGTTTGTCCGACGCCAAACGGGTTGCCAATGGCCAGCGCCAGTTCACCAACCTCAACCTGATCGGAATCGCGCAGAGGCAGATAGGGCAACGCCTCGGCCTCATCCAAACGCAGAATGGCGATGTCGCTTTCCTTATCGCCCAGCACCACCTGCGCGGAATACTCGCGACGATCGGTCGTGACCACCCGGATCTCAGTCGCCTTGCCTACAACGTGGAAGTTCGACACCACATACCCATCTGCGGTCAGGATCACCCCCGACCCCAGCGAGTTCTGAACCCTTGGGCGCGGCTCGGCAAAACCGCGGCCGAAAAAGTCCTGAAAAAACGGGTCCGAAAACAGAGTGTTCCCCCGCCCTTCCCGCACGATCTTGGCATAGATATTTACTACCGCCGGTGCCGCTTGCTTCACCACCGGCGCAAAGCCGAGACTGATTTCGGCCTGAGAGGTCGGCACTTTGGTTTCAGCGTGGCTGTGGGATGCAAGACTCAATAGCATCAGGGTCAGTAAGACGCGGATCATGAGACCTCCGGGATTTGGATCGCCCCAGATATGCGGACCCGCGCAGCCGAATGCAAGTCAGCGATGCCGCAAAAGAAAAACCTCCGCCCGACGTGGCGCGGAGGTTTCTAATCAGCCAGACGGCCTGATCTTATTCTTCGTCAGCGGCTTCTTCGGCGGCAACGCGGGCCTTGTCGGCTGCGCCTTTGGCGTCGACGTCACGATCAACGAATTCGATGATCGCCATCGGCGCCATGTCGCCATAGCGGAAGCCTGCTTTCAGGATGCGGACATAACCGCCCTGACGCTCGGCGTAGCGGGGGCCCAGAACTTCGAACAGCTTGGCGACGTCTTTGTCTTCTTTCAGCTGTGCTGCGGCCTGACGGCGGGCGTGCAGGTCGCCGCGCTTGCCCAGAGTGACCAGCTTTTCGATGATCGGGCGCAGTTCTTTTGCCTTGGGCAGAGTCGTTTTGATTTGCTCATGTTCGATGAGCGAGCCAGCCATGTTTGCAAACAGAGCCTTACGGTGCTCATGAGTACGGTTCAGGCGGCGGTAACCACGTGCGTGACGCATTTTCTAGTTCCTTCTTTCGCGTTGTGCTTTGTCTGGCCGGCGATGCGTGTCACCGGCTCTCCTTGGGGCGGAAGTGCCCATATGATCCCCGGAAGTCCGGGCATTTGTGAACACGCGCTTAGAACGCGTCTTCGAATTTCTTCGCCAGATCTTCGATGTTGTCGGGCGGCCAATCCTCGACATCCATGCCGAGGTGCAGACCCATGCCGGACAGCACTTCCTTGATCTCGTTCAGCGACTTGCGGCCGAAGTTCGGGGTGCGCAGCATCTCGGCTTCGGTCTTCTGAATCAGGTCGCCGATATAGACGATGTTGTCGTTCTTCAGGCAGTTTGCCGAACGGACCGACAGTTCCAGCTCGTCCACTTTCTTCAGCAGCAGCGGGTTGAACTCCAGACCATCGTCTTCGTCTTGGCGGCTGGCCGATTCCGGCTCGTCGAAGTTGACAAAGATCGACAGCTGATCCTGAAGGATGCGTGCGGCAAATGCCAACGCGTCTTCGGGAGTGATCGAACCATCGGTTTCGATCTTCAGGGTCAGTTTGTCATAGTCCAGAACCTGACCTTCACGGGTCGGCTGAACGTCATAGGCAACCTTCTTGACCGGCGAATAGATCGCGTCGATCGGGATCAGGCCGATGGGTGCATCTTCGGGCTTGTTCTTCTCAGCCGAGACGTAACCCTTGCCGGTGTTGACGGTCAGTTCCATGAACAGGTCGGCGCCATCATCCAGGTGGCAGATGACGTGATCGCGGTTGAGAACCTCGATACCGGCGCTTTCGCTGATGTCACCAGCGGTGACAACGGCGGGGCCTTTGGCATTGATCGACAGGCGCTTGGGACCTTCGACTTCCATACGCAGCGACACGCCTTTGAGGTTCAGGATGATGTCGGTGACGTCTTCGCGGACACCAGCAACCGACGAGAACTCGTGCAGGACGTTGTCGATCTGAACGCTGGTGATGGCCGCACCTTGCAGCGAGCTCATTAGAACGCGGCGCAGCGCGTTACCCAAAGTCAGACCAAAGCCACGCTCCAGCGGTTCAGCAACCAGCGTTGCCTGACGCGCAGGGTCGTTGCCCGGCTTGCCGTCCAGCTGAGTCGGCTTGATCAATTCTGCCCAATTCTTATGGATCATGTAATCCCTCCATTCCTGTCCGCGCCCCATGACCAACAAGGTGCAGACGCCCGAGGTTCAAAATGACGTGCTGGGGCCGTGCAAAAACACAGCCCCAGCTCAATTCAAAATCGCTTAGACGCGGCGACGCTTCGGCGGGCGGCAACCATTGTGCGCAATCGGCGTCACGTCGCGGATCGACGTGATGTTGAAGCCCACAGCAGCCAGAGCGCGCAGAGCCGATTCACGACCCGAACCAGGGCCTTGAACTTCGACTTCCAGCGTTTTGACGCCATGTTCCTGCGCCTTCTTGCCTGCATCTTCTGCAGCCATCTGAGCGGCGTAAGGTGTCGATTTCCGCGAGCCTTTGAAGCCCATGGTACCGGCAGACGACCACGAAATGGCGTTGCCCTGTACGTCCGAGATCAGGATTTTGGTGTTGTTGAAGGTCGAGTTCACATGGGCAACGCCCGATGCGATGTTCTTACGCTCTTTGCGCTTGATGCGAGTCTTATCGCGTGCCATCGGTCAGACCCTCCCTTATTTCTTCTTACCAGCAATGGCCTTCGCGGGGCCTTTGCGGGTACGAGCATTGGTGTGGGTACGCTGACCGCGAACCGGCAGGTTGCGGCGGTGACGCAGACCGCGGTAGCAGCCCAGGTCCATCAGGCGTTTGACGTTCATCTGAACTTCACGACGCAGGTCACCTTCGACAGTGTAGTTTTCGTCGATGTACTCGCGGATTTTCAGAACTTCGGCGTCGGACAGTTCGTTGACGCGACGGGTCGCTTCAATGCCCACGGCTTCGCAAATCGCTTTGGCCGAGGTGTTGCCGATACCGGTGATATATGTGAGGGCGATAGGTACCCGCTTTGCAGTCGGGATGTTTACGCCGGCAATACGTGCCACGTGTCACTTTCCTTTTCGTTGCGGTTCCGTAACTCCAGAACCTTTTTTCACAACGCTTGACCTTGGCAGTGTCGCCAGCGGGCCCAGCATTATTCGAGGTGGTCGGGGCGGTTGGGACGAATCCCTCACGCAGTCTTGATTCCCTTTAGGGATGGGGGTCGATATGGGCTTTTGGCAGTGCCGTCAAGCCCATATTCAAATGTGGATCGATCAGGCGTCCAACACGCCAGCAATCGCGTCCTGAACCTCATCAATCTCGCCCAGACCATCAACCCAGGACAGGTTGCCCTTGGCGTGATAATAGCCGATGAGCATTGAGGTCTTTTTGTAGTACTCCATCAGACGGGTCTTGAGGCTTTCCTCATTGTCGTCCGCACGGCGTTTGAAGTCACCTTCCTTGCCGCAGTTCGAGCATTTGCCGTCCGCCGGGATCGGTTTAGTGATGTCGTTGTAGACTTCACCGCAACCGCCGCAGGTTGACCGAGCCGTGATACGTGCGACCAGAGCGTCGTCGTTCACTTCCATTGCGATGACCGCGTCCAGCGTCTCGCCGGTGCTGTCCAGCAATTCACCCAGCGCATCAGCTTGGGCCAGAGTGCGCGGGAAACCGTCAAAGATGAACCCGCCTTCAGCGCCTTGTTCCAACGTTTCGCGGATCAGGCCGATCACGATCTCATCCGTCACAAGCTGGCCCTTAGCCATCACCTCGGCTACGCGGTTGCCCATTTCGGTGCCGCTGTCTTTGGCTTCACGCAGCATGTCGCCAGTGCTCAGCTGGACCATGCCGCGGGTTTCAACCAAGTGACGCGCTTGCGTTCCTTTGCCTGCCCCCGGGGGGCCGAGAAGAATGATGTTCATCGACGAGCGGGTCCCTTCCTGCCACGTTTCTTGCCTTTGCCGCGCAGTTGGGACTTTTCGATCAGCCCTTCGTATTGGTGCGCCAGCAGGTGGCTCTGGACCTGTTGGATCGTGTCCATGGTCACAGAGACGATAATCAGAACCGAGGTGCCGCCGAAATAGAACGGGATGGCAAACTGGCCCCGAAGAATTTCAGGCAACAGACAGACCGCTGCCAGATAGGCCGAACCCAGAACAAGTACGCGGTTGACCACGTATTCTAGATACTCGGCGGTTTTCTTGCCCGGACGGATGCCCGGCACAAAACCGTTCTGCTTTTTCAGGTTGTCCGCCACATCGTCCGGTTTGAACGACACGTTGAACGTGTAGAAATAGGCAAAGAAAACGATCATCGAAGCGAAGAACAGCAGATACAGCGGCTGGCCGGGACCAAAGTTGGCCAGAAGCCAAGACATGACCGGCCCGTTGGTCGCCCCCGAAGAGAAGGTTGAGATCGTCACCGGCAGCAGCAGCAGCGAGCTGGCAAAGATCGCCGGGATCACGCCCGCTGGGTTCACTTTGACCGGCAGGTGGCTCGAGCCGCCCTCATAGATCTTCATACCGGCCTGACGACGCGGGTATTGAATATGGATCTTGCGCAAGGCGCGTTCCATGAAGACCACGAATGTAATCACGGCAATCACCATCACGATCACACCGATGATCACAGCAGGGCTGATCGCGCCCGAGCGGCCCGAAGCGAAGAACTGTGCCAAAGCGGCCGGAACTTCGGCGATGATGCCCACGAAGATGATCAGAGAGATACCGTTGCCGATGCCGCGTGCTGTGATCTGCTCACCCAGCCACATCAGGAACATGGTGCCACCAACCAAGGTGATCATGGTCGACAGGCGGAAGAACAGGCCCGGATCGGTTGCCAGATCGCCCGATTCCAACGAAACCGCCAGACCGTAAGCCTGAACGGTGGCCAAGGCCACGGTGCCGAAACGGGTATATTGGTTGATCTTCTTGCGGCCCTGCTCGCCCTCTTTCTTGAGCTGTTCGAGCGCGGGAACCATAGATGTCAGCAGCTGCACGATGATCGAGGCCGAAATGTAGGGCATGATGCCGAGGGCAAAGATACCCATCCGCCCCAGCGCCCCGCCGGTAAACATCGAAACCATGCCGCCGATGCCCTGCCCCGCTTGCTCCATGAACTCGCGCAGTGCTTGGCCGTCGATGCCCGGAACCGGAATAAAGGTGCCCAGACGATAGACGATCAGCAATGCAAGCGTGAACAGGATGCGGTTGCGCAGATCGGTGGCTTTGCCCAAAGCAGCCCAGCTTGTGTTGGCTGCCATTTGTTCTGCTGCTGATACCATAAATCGGTCTCTCTTATGCAAACACCGCCCGGAACCGTTTTCCGGCTCGGGCGGCGTCTTGGAAAACTCTGAAGTCTATGTAAGCGGGTCTTGGCCCGCTCACAAGCGCTTACTCTGCCGCAGCGGCTTTTGTGACCGTCAGTGAACCGCCCGCTTTCTCAACTGCCTCAACAGCAGATTTCGAAGCACCGGTTACTTCCAGGTTCACTTTGGCGCTGATTTCGCCTTTGGCCAGAACGCGGATACCGTCCAGTTTGCGGCGCACCAGACCGGAAGCGACCAGCGCATCCTCGGTGATCGCAGCCGATGCGTCCAGCTTGCCCGCGTCAACGAATTTCTGGATCAGGCCCAGGTTGATAACGGCGAATTCCTTGCGGTTCGGCTTGTTGAAGCCACGCTTGGGCAGGCGCTGGTACAGCGGCATCTGGCCACCTTCGTAGCCGTTGATGGCCACACCCGAACGGGATTTCTGGCCCTTGATACCACGGCCACCCATTTTACCTTTGCCGGAACCCGGACCACGGCCAACGCGGGTGCGTTTCGGGGCGGCGCCAGCATTATCGCGCAATTCGTGCAGTTTCATTTCGCTTCTCCTTAGCCGGATGTGACCCCCGAAGCGTGATGGGCCAAACGCGGCATTTCTTGGTTTTGATTCTCGTGGACACAAATCCACCGAAGCGCTCTACAGCTTTGTTCCGCAGGATGCAAGGTTTGTTGTATCGCACCACCGAAAACCAAAAGAGGCGCCAATTTGGCGCCCCTTCATCGGTGAGTGGTGGTAGCGTTACGAGCAGTATGTGTGCTCACGCGCGATGTCTTTGATATCGCAGCGACGCACACCGATGTCGTTCAGTTCCCGATCGGACAGGCTTTGCAGCTCTGCATAGGTGCGGTTGTACTCGGTGCGCAGGGCAAAACCCTCTTTGATGCGCGCAACGAGCGCTGTGATGCGGGCGGTCAGGCCAAAGCCTTCGCGAGTAAATGTTGCTGTATGTGCCATGGTTCGTTTCCTTTCTAAGCCCGAGGCGAATTCCCCGAGTGACTGTTTGCGTTCCTGTTTGGGACAGGGCTCAGATAAGGAGGCCGGGTATCGCTAACAACGGATGTTTCGGTCTATCCGGTATGCGTTGAGGGAATAGCGATACAGGAGTTTGTGCCCGTTGCGCTGAATCAGACGAGTGTCCACATTGCGGGACAGAGCGGACCTTTATGTACTTCGGCGCCATATTCTGCAGGCCAATTCTAGAACCCCATAAAACGGCAACAAAATATAGGGTCCACTAGCAATCGAACTGCTCGCACACTTATCCATTTTCTCTTTCTTGACGATAGTAATTCTCGTAAAACTCTAAAGCCAAATGCTGTAGACCTCGCGCTTTCGGTTCCTCGGCCTCTAAATGCCACTCGGGAAAAATCCATGGCGATCCAATATGCGCCGCCCCGTATCACTCGAAGCTCACAATTTGGCAGGCGTGACATTTTCAAATAGGTACTGGAACTCGCCCAACCCTTGTATGTATTTGTCCAACAAGACAACGTGTGCTCAGAAACATTGCCTGACATATGTCTCAGGCCCCATAAGTTCGCCGCTTCAAGCTGATTTACTAGAACAGGCTTACCTCTATGAACAAGGTCTAGGTTCGGTTCCCCAACATTACTTGAGTCGCCGTTCCATTAAAGTTTGCCTGATCGGTTGTTATCTCGTCACCTTGTGCAAAAGCCGTCGTGGTCCCAGATCGAGCAGCGTATTCCCACTCTGCCTCAGTCGGCAGTCTATATGCGTTTACTCCTACTTTTTCGTTTAGCCATTGCGTGTAGGCCACTGCATCCGCGTGTGAGACATCCACAACAGGATGAGAACCAGTTACCTCTGCACAAGGAGCATCTTTCTGGAGAATGCAACTCTGCGGGATATGTCCTCCGCACCCTCCATCATCCACACAGGCCATCCACTGGTCATGAGTGATCTCGTTTCGTCCCATAGCTATAGGGATATCGATCATGACCGTGTGTATTGGTCCTTCTTGATAAGCTATATAGGGGTCTTCAGGTGTAGCCATCCGCATAGGATTCGCGTTCAAGTGAACATTCAAACGAGATTCTCCCGGCGGCCCACCCATCAGAAACTTGCCGAGCGGCAATGCGATCATTTCTGGGCAAACATCGCATTCCTGAAATACTTCCAATGGAACGACGTTAGCCTCCTCTTCAAGGATGAACTCAGCCCGCACAGGAAGGGAGAAGATGCCAAGCAGACCAAGCGCGAGCATCGATTTGTTAGATAACAAGGAGTAAATCCCATTTTCGCAATTACTTTGTAGAGACAATCTCTCATTAGTTTATCAATTGCTAGCCTCCAGACATCTTGACCTACAGCCAGAATAAGATGGTTGCTGCCAAAGCAATAACTAACAGAATGGCATCCGGGCTTCGTCCGCTTTGGGCACAAAGCGGACAAACTAACTTTGAAGCACGAAAAAAGCCCCCGCTAACAACGGGGGCCTTTCAATTCTTAACAGATGCAGCGCTTAGCCGCGCTCTTCGATGATCTCGACCAGATGCGGGATCTTGTTGACCATGCCGCGGACCGAAGGCGTATCCTCCAGCTCACGGGTGCGGTGCATCTTGTTCAGGCCCAGACCGATCAGGGTTGCGCGCTGTTCGGCGGGGCGGCGGATCGGGGAACCGATCTGCTTGACGACGATGGTTTTTGCCATGGTACGCTACTCCTTACGCTTCGGCTTCAGCCGGTGCTTCGTCCCGCTTGGGCAGGATGTCAGCAACTTTTTTGCCACGACGTGCGGCAACCGAACGCGGGCTCTGCTCTTTTTGCAGGCCGTTGATGGTGGCGCGGATCATGTTGTACGGGTTCTGCGAGCCCAGCGACTTGGACACAACGTCCTTAACGCCCAGCATTTCGAACACGGCACGCATCGGACCACCGGCGATGATACCAGTACCTTCAGGTGCGGTGCGCATAACCACTTTACCAGCGCCGTGACGGCCCTCGATGTCGTGGTGCAGAGTACGACCTTCGCGCAGTTGCACGCGGATCATCTGACGCTTGGCTTGCTCAGTCGCCTTACGGATGGCTTCAGGTACTTCTTTCGCTTTACCTTTGCCAAAGCCGACGCGGCCTTTCTGATCGCCGACAACCACCAGAGCGGCGAAGCCAAAGCGCTTACCACCTTTTACGGTTTTCGACACGCGGTTGATTGCGACCAGACGATCTGCAAATTCCGGTGCTTCTTCACGGTCGCGGCCACGGCCCCGACGGTTTTCACGTTCTGCCATTTGGCATCCCTTTTCTCATGTGGCGCATCCGGCGCCGTTTTCTTCAATCCAAGTGAGCCCCGACTAACGTCAGGGCCCCCGGATCATCGGGGCAGCCGTCAAGCTGCCCGCAGGTCTTAGATCTTCAGACCACCTTCACGCGCGGCGTCGGCAACTGCCTTCACCTTGCCGTGGAACAGGAAGCCACCACGATCGAAATAGGCCTCTTCGACGCCTGCCTTCTTGGCACGCTCGGCGATGGCCGCGCCCACTTTGGTGGCCGCTTCGACGTTGTTCTTGCCAACAACACCCAGATCTTTTTCCAGGGTCGAGGCTGCGGCCAGGGTCACGCCACGAACGTCGTCGATCAGCTGAACGCTGATGTTCTTGTTCGAACGGTGAACCGACAGGCGTACGCGGCCGGCGTTGACTTTGCGAAGTTTGTTCCGAACGCGCAGGCGGCGCTTCAGAAACAGGGTTCTTTTGCTGTTTGCCATTGTCTGCGTCCTTACTTCTTCTTGCCTTCCTTGCGGAAGATGAACTCGCCCTTGTAGCGGATGCCCTTGCCTTTATACGGCTCGGGACGACGCCATTCGCGGATTTTGGCCGCGACTTCGCCCACCTGCTGCTGGTCGATACCTTCCACAACGATCTCGGTCTGCTTCGGGGCGGTGATGGTGACACCTTCCGGGGCAGTGAAATCAACATCGTGGCTGTAGCCCAGGTTCAGCTTCAGGGTGTTGCCCTGCATCTGAGCCCGGTAACCAACACCCTGGATCTCCAGCTCTTTTTTGAAGCCAGTCGTCACACCGGTTACCAGGTTGGCAACCATGGTGCGGCTCATGCCCCACTGCTGGCGGGCACGCTTGGACATGCCACGGGGGTCGATCTTGACCACGTTGTCTTCAACCGACAGCGTAACGTCGTCGGTGGCGGTGAAGCTGCGGGTGCCTTTCGGACCTTTCACTTCGATGGTCTGGCCAGACACAGAGGCGGTAACGCCGCTGGGCAGCTCGACCGGTTTTTTACCAATACGAGACATTGCAGACCTCCTTAGAAGACGGTGCAGAGCACTTCGCCGCCAACATTGTTGGAGCGAGCGTTTGCGTCCGACATCACACCTTTCGGAGTGCTGACAATCGACACGCCCAGACCCTGACGGACCTGCGGAATGTCATTGACGCCCATGTAGACACGACGACCGGGTTTCGAAACCCGCTTCAGTTCGCGAATGACAGGGGTGCCTTCGTAGTATTTCAGGCTGATTTCGATGGCCGGATGACCGTTTTCACCGGTCGTCTTTTCATAACCACGGATGTAGCCTTCGTCCGCCAGCACGTCCAGAACCCAGCCACGCAGCTTGGATGCGGGGGTGGAAACGGTGGACTTGCCGCGCATTTGCGCGTTGCGGATACGGGTGAGCATATCGCCGATAGGATCATTCATATCTATGTCTCCCTTACCAGCTCGATTTCACCATGCCGGGGATCTGACCAGCAGAACCCAGCTCGCGCAGCGCGATACGGCTGACCTTCAGCTTACGGTAGTAAGCGTGGGGACGACCGGTCAGCTGACAACGGTTGTGCAGACGGGTAGCCGAGCTGTTGCGCGGCAGTTTCGCCAGTTTCAGACGCGCTTTGAAACGCTCTTCCATCGGGCGGCTCTCGTCATTAGCGATTTCTTTCAGCTCGGCACGCTTTGCGGCATATTTGGCCACCAGGCGTTCGCGCTTCTTTTCGCGTTCGATCATTGCTTTTTTAGCCATGTCTCAATCCTCGCGGCGCTTAAGCGTTGAAGGGCATGTTGAAAGCTTTCAACAGGCTCTTTGCTTCAGCGTCGGTTTTCGCTGTGGTGGCAATTACGATATCCAGGCCCCAGACCTCGTCGACCTTGTCGAAGTCGATTTCCGGGAACACGATGTGCTCTTTCATGCCCATGGCAAAGTTGCCCTGACCATCGAAAGACGGCTTAACACCGCGGAAGTCACGAACGCGCGGCAGCGCGATGGTGATCAGACGATCTAGGAATTCGTACATCCGGTCACCGCGCAGGGTCACTTTCGCGCCCAGCGGCATGTCTTCACGGACGCGGAAACCCGCGATCGACTTCTTCGCCTTGGTTGCAACGGCCTTTTGACCAGCAATCGCAGTCAGATCTTCGACAGCAGCTTTCGCTTTCTTCGAGTCTTTGACCGCCTCAGCACCACAACCGATGTTCAGAACGATTTTCTCCAGCTTGGGCAGCTGCATGTCGTTCTTGTAGCCGAACTCTTCTTTCAGAGCGGCACGGATGGTTTCAACGTACTGAGCTTTCAGACGCGGGGTGTAGGTTGCGGAATCAAGCATCGATCACGTCCCCTGTGGTCTTGGCGAAGCGCACCTTCTTGTCACCTTCCATGCGGAAGCCAACGCGGGTTGCTTTGCCGTTTTTGTCCAGCAGCGCCAGGTTCGACAGTTGGATCGGGTTTGCCTGAGGCAGACGACCACCTTGCGAAGTTTGCGACTGACGGGTGTGACGGATGGCAATGTTGATGCCTTCGACAACAGCTTTACCGGCTTTGGGGTCAACCGAGGAAATGGTTCCCTCTTTGCCCTTGTCCTTGCCGGCCAGCACGACGACCTTGTCGCCTTTGCGGAGTTTAGCAGCCATGATTACAGCACCTCCGGAGCCAGCGAGATGATTTTCATGAAGTTCTTGCCGCGCAGTTCGCGAACAACGGGGCCAAAGATACGGGTACCGACTGGCTCGTTGTTGTTGTTCAGGATGACGGCGGCGTTGCGATCGAAACGGATCGCTGTGCCGTCTTCGCGACGGACTTCCTTGGCGGTGCGTACGACGACGGCCTTGCGGACGTCCCCTTTCTTTACGCGGCCGCGCGGGATGGCTTCCTTCACCGAGACGACAATGATGTCGCCGACGGAGGCGTATTTACGCTTGGAACCACCCAGGACCTTGATGCACTGAACTCGGCGTGCGCCGGAGTTGTCAGCGACATCCAGATTGGTCTGCATCTGGATCATGTGGTTTCTCCCGACCTGTGGGGGCTGGTCTGATTAGATCCCCCAGGGTTTCGACAAATGGGAAAATCCCGGAAGCTTACGCTTCCAGAACTTCCCAACGTTTCGTCTTCGATTTCGGCGCGCATTCGATGATGCGTACGGTGTCGCCGACCTTGAAGGCGTTCTTTTCGTCATGAGCCCGGTATTTCTTGGACTTACGAACGGTTTTGTGCAGCAGCGGGTGCTTGAAACGACGCTCAACCGAAACGGTTACGGTTTGCTCGTTGGCGTCGCTGGTTACCACGCCGGACAGGATACGCTTGGGCATAGGATTACTCCTCCGATGCCGCAGCAGCGGCCTTTTCGTTCAGAATGGTTTTGACGCGGGCAGCGTTGCGGCGGGCCGCTTTGATACCAGCAGTGTTTTCCAGCTGACCGGTTGCCTGTTGAAAGCGCAGGTTAAAGCTTTCTTTCTTCAGGTTGGCCAGTTCCTCGCGGAGCTGGTCCGGGGTCTTGTCACGCAGTTCTTGGGCGTTCATCGCCTTTTTCCTTTGCTCAAAACACCAGAAGGCCCCGTACACGGGTCACCTTTGACCTGGTGGATGAATGATAGACATACGAATCGCCCGACAACGCCGGGAGATCGCAAGATGCCGCCGTATAAGGGTTTGAGGGTTGGGTGGCAAGAGGAAGTTTGAAAGACTCCAATCTTCCAGCCCTTTTACGATTCGAGCGATCGGAGTCTATCTGCAAGTTGCGTGTCCAACTCCGTGCACAGTTTATCAAAGTCGATGAGATGTTGGAGTTTTCGACTGTGATCTTGGTGGAATTTATCAGCGTCTCCCCGAGTCAACTTAACGTTTTGCCAGTAATGTAGGCTTTGAAACTGATAATGGTTAATCTGGAAGGTCTCGTTGTCAGAGATCGTGCGGCATGAATCCGCGCCGCGTACATAGTGTACCCCGATATCCCCTAGTTTTTTCGGGACTGACGTCCTCACAAGGTACTTTCGCCATTTGTGTGGGCTCAAACCGGGTTTTCGTTTGACCAGATTTTTTCTCAAGCTGTTGGGATGTTCTTTGTGACCTGAAGTACCAAAGACCGTCCAGTTCGCATAAACAACGTCCACATCGTCAAATTGCTCCAACGCATCAACCAGCTTGGCCCCATCTTTGCAGAACCAAAACTCATCAACGTCAGCAACCAACATCCACTCAAACAACTGCGGAACCTGAAATTTTTGGAATGCCTCCCAATAATGAGCCACTTGCTTGTGTTTTTGGGGGAGACTGACAACTTCTACGAAACCAGAACTTAGGAAGCTCGAAATTACTTCCATCGAGTTGTCTGTACTTCCGTTATCGATAAGAAATACTTTGTCGGCACCCTGCTGTGCGTAGTGCTCGACCCACTCGGCCAAATTCAAGGCCTCGTTTTTTGCTGTTCCAAGTACGCAAAGGCGGTTCTTGTTGGAGTTCTGAGTTTTAGCCTTGGCAAGCTCATTCCTACGAACCTTTCTCCTATGATTCCAGAACCTGGCCCAAAGATACAGATTGTTGAGTTTGTGAAGTATTGTGCTCGAACTCATCTTGATCACGTACAATCTGGATGTTTAATGAAAAATGCTCGCGCCTGAGGTAACTGTCATCACTCCCACTTGTAGTTAAAGCTGACACTGATCCGCTCATCCTCGGCCATGTTCATCGGCACCTCGTGGCGCAGCCAGCTTTCCCACAGCAGCACATCCCCCACCTGCGGCTTCATATAGATGAACGGCTGCAAATCCCTCCGCCCGCCTTTAACGCGCGTCGGCGCAGCCATCATGCGACCCGAGCGGGGATCCTCCAGCTTCAACGCACTCGCCCCCTCGGGCATCGCCACATAGGTCGTGCCCGAGATTACGCTGTGCGGGTGCAGGTGGCTGGAATGCAATCCGCCCTCGGGCAGGATGTTGATCCACAGGTCTTCCAGCTTCAACGCGCCCTCACCCAGATCGAACTCCAAATCCTTGGCAAAAGCGGCGACGTGCTGATCCAAGGCAGCGACCAGATCGGCGAAAATCGGGAACCGCCACGGCAGGTCGGTCAGCGAAGCATAACTGGTATAGCCGGGATAGCCGTTCTCTTCGCACCATTCCTGCCCAGCCTCATCATCCTCGGCGATAACAAGGCAAGAGCTTTCCAATTCCTGAGCGTCGATCTTCGGATCGAACTCGGAAAGAGACGCGCGGTAGAGACGGGTTACGAAGAGTGATTCAATCTGTGCCATGGGCCGGGCATACCGCAGTGTTTTCTACAAGGCCAGTCGATTAGCTTTTGACGGGTCCTTTGCCACAGCGGGGAATTGGGCGGCCGCCATCAGCATAGGCGAGGCACAGTACGATCTCATCCGGTTTCGGCGCGTCTGGAATGTTCAGCGTCATAGTGTCGAAATGGTCGAACGACCACGGGTTATCTTTATGCCCCAGTGGCAGATCAATCGCGCAACCCGGCGCGCCTAATTTGGCATTCGAGGGGATAACCGCCTCGCCTCCGCCCGCCGCCGCGCGCATGGGAGCACCGAGTTTGGGGTGGATCACCGCCCCGCCCTGTTCAAGATCGCCGTTCACGCCGATGATCGCTGCCTTACCGTAGGATACCGGCGCACCGTCCAGTTGGGATATCGCTTCGGATGCGAGGACCGGGCCAAGAAGCGCACCAATCTCAAACAACTCTGAAAGGTCATCCGAGAACCGTCCAGCCAGAGGGTTCATGAACACCGCCAGAGCAGCAACCCGGCTTATCGGATCACTGGGCTGGCCCAACTGATCAGTGGTTATGATTTCCTTGATGAACATCTTTTTGCGCAGCTGAACCATAGGGCCCTCCCATTTCTACCGGGCAGCCTAGGGGCGCGATAGGAAGAGGTCGACGGTTTTTGCGGCCCTTAACTTCACAAGCGCAACAGAAAACCCCCGCCGGCTTCCCGACGGGGGTCAATCTTGTCACGAACGGGGTTGCCCCCTGATCGCTTACCAGTCTTCGCGAACCACGACGCGAGTCTTGATCGGCAGCTTCATCGCGGCCAGGCGCAGGGCCTCACGCGCGATGTCGTCATTAACGCCGTCGATCTCGAACATCACGCGGCCAGGCTTGACCTTGCAGGCCCAGCGGTCGACCGAACCTTTACCTTTACCCATACGAACTTCGATCGGCTTGGCCGTGACCGGAGTGTCGGGGAAGATGCGGATCCAGACACGACCCTGACGCTTCATGTGACGCGTCATGGCACGACGTGCAGCTTCGATCTGGCGTGCAGTTACACGCTCAGGCTCAAGAGCTTTGAGGCCGTAGGTGCCAAAGTTCAGATCAGAGCCACCCTTGGCGAGACCCTTGATCCGGCCTTTGTGCATCTTGCGGAATTTAGTACGCTTTGGTTGAAGCATATCTTTCCCTCCTTAGCGACGACCGCCACCAGCACCACGAGGTGCAGGGCCGTCCTGGAGTTCCTGTGCTTTACGGTCACGTGCCTGCGGATCGTGCTCCATGATCTCACCTTTGAAGATCCAGACCTTGATCCCGATGATCCCATAGGGGGTCATCGCTTCGGCATGTGCGTAATCGATGTCGGCACGCAGGGTGTGCAGAGGCACGCGGCCTTCGCGGTACCACTCGGTCCGTGCGATTTCAGCGCCGCCCAGACGACCAGCGACGTTCACCCGGATACCCAGGGCGCCCATGCGCATGGCATTCTGAACTGACCGCTTCATTGCACGACGGAACGAAACACGACGTTCCAGCTGCTGAGCGATGGACTCGGCAACCAGCTGCGCGTCAAGCTCGGGCTTGCGCACTTCGACGATGTTCAGGTGCAGTTCGCTGTCGGTCATGCGAGCAAGCTTTTTGCGCAGAACTTCGATGTCTGCACCTTTCTTGCCGATGATGACACCGGGACGTGCAGTGTGGATCGTAACGCGGCACTTCTTGTGCGGACGTTCGATGATCACACGGGCAACACCGGCCTGCTTGCACTCTTTGTTGATGAACTCACGGATCTTGAGGTCTTCCAGCAGAAGATCACCGTAGTCCTTGGTGTCGGCGTACCAGCGGCTGTCCCAGGTGCGGTTGACCTGCAGGCGCATGCCGATCGGATTTACTTTATGACCCATTAGGCTTGCTCCTCAACTTGACGCACCTTGATGGTGATCTCCGAGAACGGCTTCATGATCTTGCCGAAACGGCCACGGGCACGCGGGCGACCGCGCTTCATGACCAGGTTCTTGCCAACCCAGGCTTCGGCAACGATCAGCTCGTCAACGTCCAGGTTGTGGTTGTTCTCGGCGTTGGCGATTGCGGACTGCAGGCACTTCTTGACGTCCTGCGCGACACGCTTGTTGCTGAAAGTCAGGTCGGTCAGAGCCTTCTCAACTTTCTTGCCGCGGATCATTTGCGCAACTAGGTTCAGTTTCTGCGGGCTGGTACGGAGCATGCGGGTTTTCGCCATTGCTTCGTTTTCAGCCACGCGGCGGGGGTTCTTTTCCTTGCCCATGACTTACTTCCGCTTCGCTTTTTTGTCTGCGGCGTGGCCATAATAGGTACGGGTCGGCGAGTATTCACCGAACTTCTGACCGATCATGTCTTCCGAGACGTTTACCGGGATATGCTTCTGGCCGTTGTACACACCAAAGGTCAAACCCACGAACTGGGGCAGAATGGTGGAACGACGCGACCAGATTTTGATGACTTCGTTGCGGCCCGACTCGCGCGCTGCTTCGGCTTTTTTCAGCACGTAAGCATCGACGAAAGGACCCTTCCAAACAGAGCGAGACATGGATTAACGTCCCTTCTTCTTGGCGTGCCGCGAGCGGATGATCAGCTTCTGGGACGCTTTGTTCTTGTTGCGGGTACGCTTACCCTTGGTGTCCTTACCCCACGGCGTAACCGGTGTACGGCCACCCGAGGTACGACCTTCACCACCACCGTGCGGGTGATCGATCGGGTTCATTGCAACACCACGAACCGACGGACGAACGCCTTTGTGGCGCATACGACCGGCTTTACCGAGGTTCTGGTTCGAGTTGTCGGGGTTGGACACGGCACCAACGGTGGCCATGCATTCCTGACGGACCATGCGAAGCTCGCCCGAGCTCAGACGGATCTGAGCGTAGCCGCCATCGCGACCAACGAACTGAGCGTAAGTACCGGCCGCACGTGCGATCTGACCGCCTTTCCCAGGCTTCATCTCGATGTTGTGGACGATGGTACCGATAGGCATACCCGAGAACGGCATCGCGTTGCCCGGCTTGATGTCGGCCTTGGCGGATGCCACGACTTTGTCACCAACAGCCAGACGCTGCGGAGCCAGGATATATGCCTGCTCGCCGTCTTCGTATTTTACCAGTGCGATGAATGCGGTCCGGTTCGGGTCATATTCGATCCGCTCGACGGTTGCCGCGACATCAAATTTGTTCCGTTTGAAGTCAACGATCCGGTAGAGACGCTTTGCGCCACCGCCGCGGCGGCGTGAAGTGATCCGTCCGGTGTTGTTCCGGCCGCCCGACTTGGTCAAACCCTCAGTGAGAGACTTGACCGGACGTCCTTTCCAAAGCTCCGAACGGTCGATCAGCACCAGCCCGCGCTGGCCCGGCGTCGTCGGCTTGTACGACTTGAGTGCCATGCTTTCTGTCTTCCGTTTAGCAAGTGCAGGGAGTTTCCCCGCTATGTGATAGGCCCCCGTAGGTGCCAAGGGTATAGGGCCCCGAAGGTCCCCGGTTACAAATATCAGAGGCCCCGGAACGAATCCGAGGCCGCAAGATTGGGAGCATGTAACAGGGTTGGGGGGGGGTGTCTAGCCCTCGTCAAACGCTTTTACGAACGTCCTAATAACATATTGAGCAACCCGGTGAGCGTCATAAACATCTTTAAAAGTTGCCGAAGTCAAACGTTCATGTGCATAGTCATTACGCCATTTGAACAAGTTACTATAGCTACCCTTTAAGTCCTTGCGAAACCTCCGCTCTACGACTTCTCGGTTGTCTTTGAGCAGCCGATCGTATGTGGTTTTCTTTTTTTGCGAAGCAGGGTCATTCCACTCATCCAACCCAAATTTCGTCGCATAGCTTCTCAGGTCATCCCAGCGGATTCTCGCATTAGTCTTTGCAAGGTCGTTTTCCACATGAGCTTGAAACTTTGGATGGAAACGCCCTGAGTAGTCCACTAGAGTCTCTCTAACTATGCCTTCATAAGTAGCAATAATTGTTACAGAGAACATCCCAGCAAGCTCGTTCCTGGTTCGCCTTTCAGAAGCAGTTGCCTGACCAGCCAGACCATCCAAGCTGCGCGCAAGATCGCGAATGTGCTTAAAGTTCGCCTCAACTGAGTCACGCATCTGGGTTCAAGATTTCCAATGCGATTTCACGCCGAGAACGAACTTGCTCCAGGCTCGTAGTATTTGACGTAGAAGCTTCGACGAAGGGCTCATCCTCAATTAGTCGCCGATAGTCGTCTTCTGTTAGTGTAACCTCGTCGTCTGCCTCAAGAAGTACGCCCATCACGGCTTCAAGCGTTGCAGCGTTCAGCAGGCCACGCGGTCTAAACGGTTTCTCAATAGCCTCGCTAGAAATTTTGGCCGCCCTACGAAAAGCGGTCACGAACTTTTTCGCACGGTCGCTGTCAAATGATCTGTTTTCGGCCATTTGTGTCGACAGAAAATCCTTCATTGGTGGCCTGTAAGCTTCGATGTTCTGGAAAAGAGAAAACAATCGCAAAATCAACTCAATGTCTCGTTGCTTTGGGTCCGGATCCACTTTTCCAAAGATCTTTCTCCAATTGGCATCAGCATTCAAATCCTCTAGTGCCGCAATTATTGGGCCGCGATATACAGCGTTCCGAATTTCCTGCGAGTTTAGGGCTTGTCCACCTGTATTTAGCCTCTCAAATATATGATAGACACTTTCTGGTTGGTCTTGATCGGGCGTAAGCTGCTTCACCGTCACGCCACGCAAGCTCGAGTTCTTTAACTTCCGCTTCACTCGGTCTTCCAAATCGTCGAACGACTTACCTTCCAAGTCTTTTCTTTGCTCTAAGCCCGTAAGCCTGAAGACCTTCCTGTTGCCCGCGGCATTTGCTGGACCAAAATAACCCTCAAAGAAATACGCGATGGACGTAATACGTTGTTGACCATCAATGACTTCCAACTGTCCTTCTGAGTTCTCGTAGAAAAATACCTGTGGAACAGGGAGGCCAATCACAAAAGACTCGATTAACGTCGATGCACGACGAATATCCCAAACATACTTTCGCTGATAATCTGGGATAACAATGTCTTCAGACCGAAACATCGTCGCCAGTTGATCCAAACTCCAATCTGTTGCCGTTACGACAATATTGAACTCAACAGTTGAGGTTTCTGTCCCTGCATCGACGCTGTCATCGGTTTGCATATCCGCTTCGGTGTCTTCAGACATCAGTAATTCCTTGATTTTTATCACTTTGGAATATGGATACCGAAAGGTTCCAGAAACGAAAAGCCCCCGCTTTCGCGAGGGCTCCTATTTTCTCTCCACAAACGTGAACCGATCAGAGACCGGTGGACATGTCGATGGTGTCACCCTCTTCTAGGGTCACACATGCCTTTTTGGCGTCTTTCCGACGGACCAGCTTCACCCCAAAGACCGCCTGCGGCACAGCGGCTCGGACTCCACCGCGAGCCTCTGCTTGAGTTTGATATGCCCCAGCACCTCGCGAAAGGCGCGGTGTTTGGGTTTACTTTCCAGAAAATCCGCCAGTTTGAGCAGGTTGATCGGGTGCTTCGCAATCAACGCCTCGATCTGCTGCAGGGCGTCATCCAACTCATAGTGATCCACGTACTGACAGGCAACCTGCGTGGGCGTCAGCAGGCAGTAGTCCTGCGGGCGTTTCTCGGTATAGCGCGCGATATCGAAAGGCGACGCGCCGAGGGCGTGGAACTTGGGGATGCGCACGCGCATATCGGCCTCGGCGTGCTCCAATACCGTGCCCGAGGTCTGGCGGAACCCCAGCGGACCAAGTTTGCCGACCACATGGCGACGCATCGCCGGAGAAATCATGTCCACATCCGCCCGGTCGTATTTCAGATCATCGAACACCGACAGCAGTCCCAGCTTTTCATCGGCAATCTGGAAATAGGGCTCGGCACTGAACGCCCGCATCTGCTCCAGCAACTGCGCACGCACAGTTTCAGGGTCTGAAACGAAATCGGCCCCGGCGGGTTGATCCGCCGAGGCCGTGAATAGTCGCAATAAGCGTCGGATCAAAGACCGGTGCTCACGTCGATGGTGTTGCCCTCTTCCAGGGTCACATATGCTTTTTTGACGTCTTTCCGGCGGCCCAGCTGGCCGCGGAACCGCTTGACCTTGCCTTTGGTCACGGTGGTGTTCACCGCTTTGACCTTCACACCAAACAGCGCCTCAACGGCCTCTTTGATCTGCGGCTTGTTGCTGTCGATCGCCACTTCAAAGACAACCGCGCCGTTCTCAGAGGCCATGGTCGACTTTTCGGTGATGATCGGCTTGCGGATCACGTCGTAGTGTTCTGCCTTCGCGCTCATTTCAGACGAGCCTCCAGTGCTTCGACAGCCGCTTTGGTGAGCACCAGGGTGTCACGCTTGAGGATGTCATAGACGTTTGCGCCCATCGACGGCAGGATATCCAGACCTTCGATGTTCTTGGACGCTTTCAGGAACCCTTCGTTCACGGTCGCGCCGTCGATGACCAGAGCACGTTTCCAGCCCAGGTTTGCAACCTGCTTGGCCAGAGCGGCAGTCTTGCCTTCGGCTTCGGCGTTCTCGATCACAACCAGTTCACCTGCCTTGGCTTTTGCCGACAGAGCGTGGCGCAGGCCTAGCTTGCGGAACTTTTTGGGTAGGTCGTGGCCGTGCGAACGAACGACGGGGCCTTTGTAGATACCACCACCACGGAAGATCGGCGCGTTACGGTCACCGTGCCGTGCGCCACCGGTGCCCTTCTGGCGATAGATCTTCTTGGTCGAGTAGCTGGTTTCCGAGCGGGTCTTGACCTTGTGGGTGCCGGCCTGCGCATTGTTGCGCTGCCAACGGACCACACGGTGCAGGATGTCCGCGCGCGGCTCCAGGCCGAACAGGTCTGCATCCAGCTCGATGTTGCCGGCTTTGCCGCCGTCCAGTTTGATTACATCAAGTTTCATGCTTCACCACCTTCCGCGGTAGCTTCTTCCGCAGGTGCTTCGGTTGCAGCCGATTTCACAGCAGCCGGGAAAGGCAAGCCTTCCGGTGCTTTCTTCTTCACGGCGTCCTTGACGGTGACCCAGCCCGATTTCGGTCCGGGAACGGCGCCTTTGATGAAGACCAGGTTCCGGTCGGCGTCAGTTTTGACAACTTCCAGGTTCTGGGTGGTTACACGGGCAGCGCCCATGTGACCGGCCATCTTCTTGCCTTTGAAAACCTTGCCCGGGTCCTGACACTGACCGGTCGAACCGTGCGAACGGTGGCTGATCGAAACACCGTGCGAGGCGCGCAGACCACCAAAGTTCCAACGCTTCATCGCACCGGCAAAGCCTTTACCGATCGAGGTGCCCGAAACGTCAACTTTCTGACCTTCCAGGAAGTGTTCTGCCGAAATCTCGGCACCCACTTCGATCAGGCCATCTTCCGACACACGGAACTCGGCCAGCTTACGCTTGGGCTCAACCTTGGCAGCGGCGTAGTGACCGCGCATGGCTTTCGAGGTGCGTTTTGCCTTGGCAGCACCGGCGCCCAGCTGAACAGCGGTGTAGCCGTCTTTGTCAGCGGTACGCTGTGCAACAACCTGCAGGTTGTCCAGGTGAAGAACGGTCACAGGGATCTGCTTGCCGTCTTCCATGAACAGGCGGGTCATGCCAACTTTTTTTGCGATAATACCAGAGCGCATAATCTATACCCTCCGATCTTACGACTGCAGCTTGATCTCGACGTCCACACCAGCAGCGAGGTCGAGCTTCATCAGCGCGTCAACGGTCTGGGGGGTCGGATCAACGATGTCGAGCAGACGCTTGTGCGTACGGATCTCGAACTGGTCGCGGGATTTCTTGTCAACGTGAGGGCCACGGAGAACCGTGAACTTCTCAATCTTGTTCGGCAGCGGGATCGGGCCGCGCACGTTCGCGCCGGTCCGCTTGGCAGTGTTGACGATCTCTTGCGTGCTGGCATCCAGAACGCGATAGTCAAATGCCTTCAGCCGAATACGGATGTTTTGGCTTTGCATATTAACAGCCTTTTTTAGGCGTTGAGGTTGAGAGGAGGACAGACGCGCATCGCCAACCCTCTTCGAACCCAAAAGGCGGGAATCACCCCGCCTTGACGTTCTTGTTGAGAACTCGCGCGTATTAGTGGGGTTGGTGTGGTTTGGCAAGGGGTAATTGACCCAAGCCCATGAGGTATGCCTATCAGTATCAGCGATTCCCAGCGGAAAGCAAATTTCGAAACAGAAGCATCTATTGAAGAACCTGTCCCAGCTGTTTCAAGCGAGCTTGTGGCAAGGCCAAACGCTGTGCCAAGGCAACATTACCTTCCAACAACGCCAGACAAATTTCCTCTTCCAGTTGGGTTGCAAGTTGTAGCACCAATACTGCCGCCTCAGCTTTCGTCGTACTCTCACTAATTGTAAGGTTTCGGCTCGAATTGTTCGTCGAGATATGTGGCATCGTTTTTATCCTGATTGATCTAGCAATTCAGTTTACACTTGGCAGAGGACCGATGCCGTTGACTTATCGTTGTTTTATCGTTGAGTTTGAGAGATCGCATTGGAGGCGTGCATGGGGCAATGGGTGCTGAATCTGAACGATGGCAAGCTGTCATCGGAACAGGGAAATGCGTCGCTGTCTCCGAAGGCGACCGATATTTTAGCTCTTTTGGTAGCCAAACCCGGCGTTGTGTTGTCTCGCGAGGAGATACTTCACGCAGTCTGGAAAGACCTGCACGTGAGCCCGGATCTGGTACGAGAGTATATTTTTGAAATTCGAAAAGCGCTTGGCGACAAGGCTAAAGACTCGCAATACATAGAAGCGGTGGGGCGGCGCGGTTTCCGTTTGATCGGTCAGATCTCTGTTCAGTCTGGCGAAGACATATCTTCATTTCACCGACGCCGAAATCTTCAACCGGACACATTGCCGACAGTAAAGTTCTGCCAATCATATGACGGCACATCCATCGCACACACGGCATCGGGTGAGGGTTACCCATTGCTAATTTCCGGGAGTTGGATGACACATCTGGAACAAGACTGGCAGAATCCAGCGTATGGCGACTATATTCGACACCTGTCGCAAAATTTTTCTTTAATTCGGTATGATCAGCGTGGCAACGGCCTGTCGCAATGGGCCAATGTTGACATTAGTTTCGACCGAATGGTCGACGATATGGAAGTGGTGGTCGACGCTTACGGCTTTGAAAAAGTCGCAATACTGGGATTGTCGCAAGGCGCATCTGTGTCTGTCGCATACGCACTCCGCCACCCTTCGCGAATTTCACACCTGATCCTTAGCGGTGGATATCCACGTGGGCGAAGACAACGTGGCAACAGGATGGAATTTGAAGAAAGCGAGGCCCTCGTACAACTTATCCGTACCAGTTGGGGAAACGACAATCCCGCGATACGACAGATTCTGACTACGATGTTCATGCCGGACGCCACCAAAGAGGAAACGCAATGGTTCAACGAGTTTCAAAAGCTGTGTGGCCCTGCGGAAAACATCGCGCAGTTTCGGGCGCTTTTTGACGATATTAATGTGTCCGGTCTTTTGCCACAGGTCACCGTGCCAGCATTGGTCATCCACAGTGATAGAGATGCAGTTGCCCCACTTTCCGAGGGAAAATTGCTGGCGTCCAAAATTCCAAATGCACTATTCGTGCAATTGAACAGCCCGAACCACTTGCTCTTTGAGGCCGAACCAGATTTCACGAGAATGATCGCCAGTATCCGCGATTTTGTTGAAGTCCCAAACAACTAGAAACAACAAGTCATCGGCAGAAGTATGTGTTGTTTCCGCACCGTTATTTCAAACAAAAAGGGCGCCCCAAGGGACGCCCTTTCTGTCTGATCATTCGCTTGCGCGAATTATTCAGTGATTTTCGACACAACGCCGGCGCCGACGGTGCGGCCGCCTTCGCGGATCGCGAAGCGCAGGCCCTGCTCCATCGCGATCGGCGCGATCAGCTCAACGCCGAACGACACGTTGTCGCCAGGCATGACCATCTC